>NZ_JANGCE010000012.1 GCF_024462775.1 Butyricicoccus faecihominis | reverse complement strand
TACGCCCCCCATTCGTCACGCGCCTACGGCGCGCGCCACCTTCCCCTCGTGGGGGAAGGCCAGATCGCGTGTTGCTTAAGTTTACGCATATGCCCTCGTCGGAGGGGAGCCTACGAGGCGTTTATCGCCTTTTTTTCGCTTGCTTGTCCGTCACGAAACGACATTGAACCCACAGCGGGGCATTTTACGCAAACTTGGTCTTGCACTTTAGTCCAAAAAGGTCTATTATGAGAGTAATATGGCATGTCAAGACAGATACGCCGGATGAATAAAAATAGCAGGGGGACTGCTGTAATGACCGAGAAAAATCTCACGATGCTGACCGACTTTTACGAATTTACGATGGCGCACGGCTACTTTGAGAAAGGAATGGCCGATCGCCGCGCTTATTTCGATATGTTTTTTCGCCGCGTGCCGGATGGCGGCGGGTACGCGATCATGGCCGGCGTGCAGCAGCTGATTGAATACTTCAAAAACCTGCACTTCACCGAGGACGACCTTGCCTATCTGCGCGGGCGAAACTGCTTTTCCGAGGCCTTCCTCGATTATTTGCGCAATTTTAAGTTTGAATGCGACGTATGGGCCGTGCCCGAGGGCACGCCCGTTTTCCCCGGCGAACCGCTCGTTACGGTCGCGGGGCCGATGATTCAGGCCCAATTCGTGGAGACCATGGTGCTGCTCACCATCAACCACCAAACGCTGATTGCCACCAAGGCCAGCCGCATCACCCGCGCCGCGCAGGGCCGCGTGGTGCTGGAATTCGGCTCCCGCCGCGCGCAGGGCTACGACGGCGCGATTTACGGCGCGCGCGCGGCCTACATCGGCGGCTGTCAGGGTACCGCCTGCGTGCTGGCCGACCGGGATTATAAGATCCCCGCGGGCGGCACGATGGCGCACTCTTGGGTGCAGATGTTCGATTGCGAATACGACGCCTTCAAGGCTTACGCCGATATTTATCCGGATAACTGCGTCTTTTTGGTCGATACCTATAATGTGCTGAAAAGCGGCGTGCCGAACGCGATCCGCGTCGCGCGGGAGATGATCGAAAAAACGGGTGTCCGCCCGCGCGGCATCCGCCTTGATTCGGGCGATATCGCCTATCTGTCCATTCGCGCGCGCGAAATGCTGGACGAGGCGGGCTTCCCCGATATGCAGATCATGGCTTCCAACTCGCTCGACGAGTATCTGGTGCGCGATTTGATCACGCAGGGCGCGCGGATCGATTCCTTCGGCATCGGCGAGCGGCTCATCACCTCTAAGTCCGAGCCCGTGTTCGGCGGCGTGTACAAGCTTGCCGCGGTCGAAAACGCCGAGGGCGATGTCGTACCCAAGATCAAAGTATCGGAAAACGTTGAAAAGATCACCACGCCGCACTTTAAGCACGTTTACCGCCTGTTTGATAACCAAACCGGTAAAGCCGTGGGCGATGTGATCACCATTCACGACGAAACGATCGATGAAAAGCGTCCCTATACCCTGTTCCACCCCATCCACACATGGAAGCAGAAGATTGTGACCGACTTTACCGCCCGGCCGCTGCGCGTGCAGCTTTTCAAAAAGGGCCGCTGCGTGTATAAATGCCCGGATATCGACGATATCCGCGCCTATTGCGCCGCCGAACTTGAAACGCTTTGGGATCAGGTCAAGCGCTTTGAGAACCCGCAGACCTATTTCGTCGACCTTTCCAAAAACCTTTGGCAGGTCAAAAATCAGCTTCTGGAAAGCTGCCGCATCTAAAAACGATAGACCAAAACGGCGCGTTGCAAAATAAGAAATGTTCCAATACATGTCATTCTGAGGAGCAAAGTGACGAAGAATCTCGCGCGCACGCGCGAGACCTACGTAAAACCCGCGCGTTCGCGCGAGATTCTTCACTTCGTTTCAGAATGACATACGGAAACTCTTTTATTTTGCAACGCGCCGTTTTACTTTTTAAGGAAGAAGGGGAAACGATTTGATCTTTCCAAATGACAGGCAATTTCAGCTCTTCCCCTCTCCTGTGGGGCTGCGGAATTATATCCAGTATTATAACGTCGTATTTCCAAAGAGCGACACGTTTGCGGCGCGGTACACGCTAATGCCGAACGCTTGCGGAACCCTGTCGCTCGCCTTCGATGGGACCGCTGTCGCCGCCGAGCTGTGGGGCGCATCCATATCCCCTGTTTTGTTGGGCGCGGAACCCAACCGTTACCAAGTCCTGCTGCTCATTTCGCTTTCCCCCTATGGCCTGTACCAGATCACGCGTCAAAGCCAAGCGGCGCTCGCGGGCAAACGCCTTTCGCTTGCCGACATCGACAGCGCGCTTTTCGCTTCGCTGCATCATGCCTTTGTCAGGGCGAAAACCACAGCGGAGCTGGTACAGAGATGCGAAAAAATATTATATGAACGGATGGAGCGACCAGTCGTTTCGGACGCTTTGTTATTGGCCGCCGCCATGATCGCCGACAGCCATGGACAAGCGCAGGTGAATGAAGTGGCGCGGCGATCCGGTTACAGCGAACGGCAGCTCAACCGCTTGTTTCTTGCCCAAATCGGCATGAACATGAAACACTATGCGCGCTTGACCCGCTTTAACTATGTATTAAAGCATATGCAAAGCGCGCCTTGCTATTTTGCCGCCTTGTCGCAGCAAGCCGGTTATTTCGACCAAGCCCATTTTGATAAGGATTTCAAGGCGATCAGCGGCGTAACGCCGCAAGAGTATTGTAAGACCATGTCCGATTTTTACTATGACGGAACGGAGATATACCCTACAATATCCTCAAAGGAGGATTGAAAAATGAAGTATCAGGGTTGCCTTTTAGCGGTGAAGGATATCGCCGCCTCAAAGCGCTTTTATGAAAAAGCGCTACACCAAACCGCCGTCATGGACATGGGCGCGCATGTCGCTTTTGCAGGTTTTTCTCTGCAACAGGAGTATGCCGAACTCGTCGGCTTGGCGGCGGATAGCGTGAAGGCGCGGTCGCACAGCTTTCAAATCTATTTTGAAGTGGCCGATCTGGACGAGGCGTACGCCGCAATGAAAGCCATATCCGGCTTACAATGGGTGCATGAAATTAAGGAATACCCATGGGGGCAGCGCGATTTTCGGATATATGACCCGGACATGCATATTGTGGAGATTGCAGAGGATATGAATACGGTAATCAAACGCTTTTTCCGTCAGGGCCTATCGGCTGAAGAAGTCGCCGAACGCACGATGTTCCCCCTTGAAAGCGTAAGGCCGTTTGCACCAAATCTCAATGCATAAAAATATGCATAACAAAGGGCGTATCGCTTTTTAGCGATACGCCCTTTGTTGTCGATCTGAAACGCTCTTTTTGCCGGGATTCCGCGCGCTTACCACGCGCCGTCCGTTTCATCCGGATCGGCAAAGGGCGTGGCGGATAGCGGTTTGTTCGCAATTTCAAGCAGCAGCGCCTCGTTGTCGTCCGCCGCGATGCGGTTGGAATGCAGTGTGCCGCATGTGCGGCAGCGGTGAATCAGCGCCCATTCCTCGTTCCCGCGCGCCCACACGGCGACGGGGTCCATGATCCCTTTGCAGAGCGAAGCCCGGTCGCCGGGCCGGTTATCCAAATGCACGCTGGACAGGCAGTGCGGGCAATGGTTGCGGTGGCGGCTGCCCGTATCCTGCGGCGATACCGGCGCGCCGCATACCTTGCAAATAAAGCTATCCGTGCAGGGCGCGTGCCGGTAGTCCTGCGCAAGCATCGTTTTTTGCAGCTTGGCGATCTCCTTAAAGCGCTGCTCCTTTTGGCGCAAATAGCCGATCTTATCATCCGCGTACTGCGCTTCAATGTGCAGCTTCTGGTAGCTCTCCCAGCGGTCATAGGACAGTTCGCCCGCACGCAGGGCTTTTTTTATCGCGCAGCCCGGCTCGCTCTGGTGGCGGCAATCGCTGAACTTGCAGCTTCCCAAAAACTGTTCCACATCGGCAAAGCTTTTTTCCACGCCGCCCTCCGCGTTCCAAAGCCCCAGCTCGCGCATGCCCGGCGTGTCGATCACCATCACGCCGCTTTGCAGCAAAAGAAGCTGGCGGCGGCTGGTCGTGTGTCTGCCCCGCCCATCCTTTTCACGGATGCCGCCGGTCTCCATCACAGCCTCGCCCGCGAGCGCGTTCACCAGCGTGGACTTGCCCACGCCGGACGAACCGAGAAATACAATGGTCTTGCCGGACTGCAAATAAGGCTGCAAACGATCCAGCCCTTCCCCGGTTTTCGCGCTCACCGCGTATACCTCCACGCCGATCGCGGACGTTTGCACGGCGCGGAGATACGACGCCGCGTCCGCCGTGCCGTCCGCCTTGGTCAGCAGTACGACCGGCGTAGCGCCGGACTGCCACGAAAGCGTCAGATACCGTTCGAGCCTGCGCGGATTAAAATCGCGGTCCAGCGATTGCAGCAGGAACACATAGTCAAAATTCGCCGCTACCGCCTGCTCGCCATGGCCGGACGAGGATGGGTCGAGACGGGCAAAATAGGTTTTGCGCGGCAGGGTCTTCAAAATGCGGCTTTCACCGTTTGCCTGCCAATCGATCAGAACAAAATCGCCCGTGGTGGGCAAATTTTCCCCGCCCGTGCGGTAGGCGCCGGTTTTCAGGCCGGCAAGGCCCGTGCCGTAATCGCAGACGATCTCAAAAAAGCCGCGGTGCACGGCTGTGATACGCGCCGGGGTGCCGTTCTGGCCGCTGATATGTGATGACGGAAAGCCGTATTTTTTGATATTCATGTTTGGTCTCCTCCTGAGAGACGGGCGCTCTAGCCCGTATTGCGTATTATTTTCATGGGTATTCTCCTTTCCAAAATGTCGCTTATCCCTAAAAAAGAGCGCAAAAATCCCGCGGAAACAGACCTTTCAGCCTGTCTCCGCGGGATTTCATCTATTGTGCCGGATTGCGCAAAATGGGCGCAAAAAAAGACACGCCAGACGTGCCCTGCAATACGTGGATAACCCACGCGACAGTATTCACGAAAGATCGTTACTATTCTGTTTTAGGGACAAGCCGCCATAACAATAGCCGACACAAAGTCTCACTCCTTCTAAATAAACACAAAACATAGATTTTCTTTATTGTACCGGATAATTGATCAAAAAGCAAGAGTTTTTTTGAATTGAAATTGCCACATTGCGGACAAGCATCCGCAATGTGGCAACGCAAAAATTATATTTCTTTTTCCACGCCGTTGATGCGGGCGGATTCGCCCTCCTCCACCGGGATCACGATGCATTTTTGGCCGTCCAGCACGCGGGTCTCGACCGCGTCCAGCTTGTCCTCCGGCAGCTGCAAAATGATCTCCTTGTGCTGCCCGTCCGCCCACGGCGGGTTTTCTCCGTCCGCGCGGTCGCCCGTCGCCTCTTGCAGCCGCTGCTGCAAGACCTCTACCTTTTGCTGGAGCGCCATGGTTTGCTCGCGGCGCGCGGCTTCCTCCGCCATTTTTTTATCGACGATGTTGTGCGCCACCGGCGGCATATCGCCAAACGCCTCCACATAGGAGCGCTCGATGCGCTCGCGCGCCTCGTCCGGCACCTCGGCTTCGGCCAGCAGGCCGGAAACCGTTTCGCGCGTCAGGCTGACGGGGGCGCTTTCTTCATCCTCTTCGGATTCGAGCACCAAACCGCTGATCGTTTTTTGTATCTTCAATAGGGCCGTGTCCGCCTCGTCCTCGTCTTCCTCAAAGGCGTTTTGAATAACCTCGTGGAATACCTTCTTTTCCTCCGCCGCCGTGCGCTGGCTGATGCAGCCGAGCACCTGCTCGACCAGTTCGGGATGGGACTCCTTGCCGGTCTTGACATAGTACATCACCGCGTTGACATCGCTGCCCCGGTCGCTGAACGCGGGATAGACAAAGCCCAGATCGGGCAGGCCGACCACCCAGTCGCGCTCGCGCGCGCCGATGCGGTTCTCCTCCTCGCGGTAGCCAAGGCCGGGCTTGGACAGCTCGACCGGGCAGATCGAGCAGATCAGGTACTCATAGACCTCCTCGGACTCGTCCACCTTGATGTTATCCGTGGTTTTGGTCATCACGTCGTACACATCATGGTAAATAAGAATGAGGTAATTGCCCGCATAGGCGTAATGCTCGATGATCTGCTCGTACAGCCGGTCGATTAGCTCCTCGTTTTTCAGCTTGCTTTGCTTTAAGGCGAGCAGATATTGCTGCCGCTCCACGGCTTCGTCCGTGCGGTCGAATTCCAGCTCCAGCAGGTTCGCGCCGAGCGAACCGGAAAGCGTTTTCTTGGCGATCTCTAAGTATTTAAAAAACTCCTCGTCGTCCAGATCCAAAAACGGCTCGTCGAATTTCAGAACGGTCTGCTTGCCGCTGTTTACATAGCAGCCGCAGATCCGGGTGATCGAGCACTCGGTCTTTTTCAGCCTGCGGCGCAGCTCCAGCACGTCTCGTTTGGTGATGTTCATCGCTGTCCTATTCCTTTCGCAGTGGGATTTTCGTGCATTACCAGTATAGCAGGATTCGGCGGCGATTGCAAAGCGAAAAACGGGAGATTCCAGCTTCATCCACCTTGCATTCAGCGGCAAAATAAGCTATGCTTAGGGTAAGCTTACGAAACGAGAAAGGATGGCACCTACCATGCACGGAGAATGTATCGACCTGCACATGCACAGCCATTACAGCGACGACGGCGAGTTTTCCCCGGCGGAGCTGGTGCGGCAGTGCGCGGAACGCGGCATAAAAATCATGGCCATATCGGATCACAACTGCGCGCGCGCGAACGCGGAAGGCGCGGCTGCCGCGGCGGCGGCCGGTATCACCTATATCCCCTCGATCGAGATCGACTGCACCTTTGCGGGCGTGAATTTCCATGTGCTCGGCTATGGGATCGACGCCGCGTCGGAGGATTTCGCCGGGATCGAGCAGAACATCGAAGCGCAGGGCGAAAAAGCGTCCCACATCATGCTGGAAGCGACGAGGCGGCTCGGCTTTGCCATCACGGAAGCCGATCTGAACAAGCTGGCCGAGGGCATGTTCCACCAGAGCATATGGACGGGCGAAATGTTCGGCGAGGTGCTGCTGGGCAAGCCGGAATACGCGGAGCACCCGCTGCTTATGCCCTACCGGCCGGGCGGCGCGCGTTCGGATAATCCCTTTGTCAATTTCTATTGGGACTTTTATTCGCAGGGCAAGCCCTGTTACGCGCCCATTGCCTTTCCGACGCTGCCGGACACGGTCGCGCTGATTCACCGGAACGGCGGCCGCGCCGTGCTGGCCCACCCCGGCGTCAACCTGAAAGGCCATGACGAACTGCTGGAGGGGCTTCTCAAAACCGGTATTGACGGCGTGGAAGCGTACAGCAGCTACCACACGGACGATGAGCGCCGCTTTTACGCGGACAAGGTAAGGGCCGCCGGCCTGTTTGTCACCTGCGGCAGCGATTACCACGGCAAGACCAAGCCCTCCATCCGGCTCGGCGGGCACGGCTGCCCCCTTACGGACGAGGAAATGCTGGGCGACCTGCAAAGCCTGCTTTAAAACGAAAAACAGCGGAGGAAAAACACCGTGAACCGGCGTTTTTCCTCCGCTGTTTTATTTGATCAGAGCTCTTCCATCAGGACCGCAAGCATTTTCGCGCATTCGGCGCGGGTGGCCGTGCCCTTGGGGTCAAAGCGTCCATCGCCCCGGCCGCTGATGATGCCCGAACGCTGCATCAGCCGCACCGCTTCCGCCGCGTAGCCGGATACTGTGGCGGCATCCGCAAATTCCGCCGCCTGCTGCTCCTGCGAAAGCGTTGTTCCCTGCATACCGGCAAAACGCACCAGCATGACCGCGAGCTGCTCACGGGTGAGCGCGCCGCCGGGCGCAAACGTGGTTGCGGTCATGCCGTTCGCCACGCCGTTTTCATGCGCCCACGCCACATAGGGGGCGTACCAAGCGTTCGCCGGTACATCCGCAAAGCCCGCAGCCGCGCCTTCCGGCAGGCTGCCCCCGCTGATACGCGCCAGCGTGGTGACCAGCTCGGCCCGCGTCATATTCTTTTGGGGCGCGAAGGTTTTCTCGTCCAGACCGGACATGACGCCCTTGGCCGCCATTGTGTTGACATACCCCTCGTACCAGCCGCCGACGTCGGCAAAGCGGTGCCGGATATCCAGAACAGCCACCGCTGTGGCGGATGGCAGTTCCAGCGTCACGCTGCCGTTTTGCGCGGTCAGCGCGCCCATCCGGGACAGGTTCCCGTTCGCGCCGAGCGAATAGGCCACGGGCGTTCCCTTCCCAGCAAACGGCGCGGTGAGCTGTACGCCGCCGCCGAGCGCAACATACTTGCCCCCCGCCTCGTTGGAAAAGACATATACCGGCGCGCCGCCGGTTTGCGCCCGTGTGGTTTTGCTCTGCCCCTCCGCACCGTCGGCAGTGAGGGTCAGCGTCACGTCCGTCCCCGCCTGCCGCAGCGCCTTGACCGCGCTCTCCGGCAGGAAAACAGAGGCTTCCCCGCTTTGTACGGTCAATGTCTTTACTTTTTCGAGCTGTTTTTGGGTCAGGATCGCCTGCCCCTGCGAACCGGCGGAAACGGTTTCGTTGCTACCGGCTGTTTCGGCGGCGCTGCCCGCGCCGCCTCCGCCGCCCGACGAACCGCCGCCACCGCCCGCGCCGCCGGTACTGCCGCCGCCGGTGTTGCCGCTGTCACCTCCTGTGTTGCCCGAATCACCGCCGGTGCTGCCGCTGTCGCCGCCGGTGTTGCCGGAATCCTCCCCGCCGGGCAAACTGACCGCGGGCGCGCCGGCAAACGCGACCTTTCGCAGCGATAGATCCAGTAAAATCAGCTCCGCCTTTTCAGGCAGCGGCACGCTGTCTGACGCGGTCAGCGTACCGAGGGGCAGCGTTTTCCCCTCGTTTATTGGCACCTGCGAATCGAGATAGACGGTCAGGTGTGTTTTGCCATTTTCCGTTATAGCGCTCTTTTCCGGGGTCTGCACATCCGCGCTGGCCGGTATCAGTCTGGCGTCCGGGTGCAGCCCGTCCAGCGTAAGATCGAGCTGCACGGCATAGATATTGGTTTTGCCATCCAGCCCGTCCACGAAAAGAACGATCCCATCGTCCTCGCGGGCACAGGCCAGCGTAAGCGCGCCCTGCGCCCCGGCCGCAAGGGCCGGGTGCGTCATCAGGGGGCAGACAAGAAGCAACGCGGTCAGCGCGCAAAGAATCCGTTTCCGCATTATTCCATCGCCCCCTTCAGTTCTATGGTGGGCAGGTTATCCCCGCCGGGCGCGCTGATCCAGCTAGTGCTGGCCGTTAGGTACTGGTTTTCCGCGCTATTTGGATCGTCCGTGCGGCTCAGCTCCGCCATCATGCGGCTGGGCAGCAGGCTGCCGCCCTCGCAGTGCGACTGCCCGCCTTGCAGTTCCGCTTCCCGCTGCACATTGGGTACGAAAATAAAGACGCCGTCGCTGATATCGCTTACTTCCTTATCCTCTGGTATCTCCGCGAAGAAGAGCGCGTAACCGTCCAGATAGCGAAGAGTGGTTTTCTCTTGCGGTTCCCCGTTCGCATCCAGCGCGCTGTCGGTAAATTCGCCCTTAACGCGCAGGGTGTTGTAAACAGGGTCGCCGCGATAGGTGCCGGTGATCACAAGCGTGCCCGCTTTGATCACGTCATCCGTTTCCGTGCCGTATACATAATCCGCGCTGAGGATACCTGCCGCGCCGCCCTCGGTAAAGGCCACGTCGTCCCCGGCGTAGCTGATGAGCTGTACGGCCGCGTTTTCCGGCACATTCGTCATGACGACCTTCGTCGCATCATACGTCCAGATGCGGCTGTCCGCGGAGTCCGTACCGGGCTTGTTAAAGTAGGCAAGGTAGCTGTCCGCATCGTCCACCGCTTCATTCTTGCCGTAATCCCCCTGCTTTGCCACCACATCGCCGTGCTCCGTTGTCACGGTAACGGTGTAGCCGCCGGTTTGCGGGAGCGCCTTTTCGCTGACCAGCTTGACGCCGGACACGGCGGTTGGCCCATTGGTCAGGGTGACCGTCACGGTGTCTACGTCGCGGTCGATCGTGTACTGATCGGCGCGCAGCGTTTTATCGTAGGCCACGCGGATATCCCCCGCATGCACCGCGTCGCCAATGGCGTTGCCCAGCGAATCGTAGGCCTGCACGGTGTAGGCAAAGTTCATGTGGTTGGCCGAACCGATCACATCGGTAAAGGTGGTTTCAGTCGTAAAGCCGATCACGGTATCGTTTCGCCGAATCTCATAGCCCCGTACCTTACCCGCTGTCATATCGGCGCGCATGGAGAGAACCACCTGATGATCGCCCTCTTTTTTCGCCGTGGCAATAATGCTGCCGGCGCCCTGCGGCACGCTGTTTAAACGGTCGCGGCGGCTGTTGTCGTCCAGATACCAGATGGCGCGCGGCTCCTTTTCATAGTCCTTAAGCTTGGTTTTCGTGCTTTCGCTTAGCTGCATGCCCCAGCGGGTGAAGAACTCGGTCAGGTCTTTGTTTGCGGTTCCGGCGGCGGTCAGCGCCACCTTGTCGTCGTAGCTTGTTGCATCGCCGAAGTACGTTCCCGCTTTCCAACTCTTGAAGAAGCGGTTGTAGAAATCCATGGGGCCGTTTGCATCGTTTTGTCCATTGTCATAGGCCAGATGCAGCTGCCAATACATGCCGAGCTGCACAAAGACGTCGCCCGACGCGCCGGGGTAGCCTTCCGCAACCTTGGTGAAGATCTGCGGGTACTTGCCGCCCTCCAAGCGGGAGGGCAGGGTATTATCCTTACCGTCGAAGGTCTGCACCATGAGCGAGTAGATATTGTTCGTGCATTCGGCCTTGCCCAGCTTGTCCATATTATGGCCGATCTCATGGGCAACGCCCCAGCCGAACAGCTTGTTTTTCTCTGCCGTCGCATCGTCCACGGGCTTGCCGCATACCAGCCCGCCGCACGAGCCGTACTCCACGCCCACATGGCTGCCCGCGGCATACATGAACGCGCCTGCGAACATCTGCATATAGCGGATATTCTGGCGGGAGGTCATATCATTCTTTTCATAGGTATTGTCGATGCCCTGCGTCGTCTTGGCGATATGCATCAGCTGTTCCCACGCAAGCACATTGTCGTACAGGATCCGCACCTGTTCTTCCGCGCCGCCCTTCGCGGTATTATCCATCACGGCCGTGGCGGGCAGGGAAAGCAGCACCGTGGGGAGGGAAAGCTCGGTCACGTTCAGGCAGTTGTTTTGCTTGCCGTTCGCGGCGATCGTCTTGGTGTACGCGGTAAGCTCCTGTATATAAGCCGTGAGCACCGCCTTGCGCCCGGCTTCGTCCAGCGTATACCAGTCGCCCAGCTCCAAAACAGGCACGTCGGTCGCCCGGCGCGTGTGCAGCGTGATCTGCCCGCCGTTCGCGCCATGATAGGTAAAGTACAGGCTGCCGCCGCGCGGCGTGGTCTGGCTGCCGATCTGCGGCACCGTGAGCACATTGCGCCCATTTTGCAGCTCGCCCACCTTGGCCTGCCATGCGGCGGCCTCGGCGTGGAACTGCGTTGCCCACAGGGCGACGCTTTCGCCCGCTGGAATGCCCTCGGCATAGACCGTGATCTCCTGCCCGGCCTTTGCCGCCGCGCCCAGCGGCTGCAGATCGCTGCCGCCCTGCCCGTACTTCGCAGAATCCGCGCTGCTGCTGCGCGCCGTGACGCCGCGCAGCACCACGCCCGCGCTCTGGCCGGCGAGCAGCTCCTGCGCCAGCTTCAGCTCGTCCTTCATGGTATTCGGATAGAGATAGTAGCCCTCGTCCCCGGCAAGCGCCGCGGAAAGATCGCTGATCTGCTGCGCCGTCACGTCCGCGCGCAGCTTGGTATGGGCCTGATCTTCAAACAGGCCGTCGATCTGCTTGTCCAGATCCTTGGTTTCATCGTACGCAAAGAAGAGGACCTCAGACAGGCCGACCGCGCCGTACCCCGTCTGCTCGATATCAACGGCCAGCTTTTTGATGCCCTTGGTCGCGGGGAACGGCAGCGCGACGAAGTAGCCGTCCTTCGCGGAGCCCATTTTACCGTTTACCGGCGTTTGGTTTTTGCCGTTCATCGTAACCAGCACGGTACCCGGCCCGGCAAGGTCGTCGCCCTCGTCCCAGACCGTTACGCCGTACAGGCGCATGCAGTTCTCATAGCCGTCTGCCCGGGGCACATAGATCACATAGCTTAGATCCACCGGGTCTTTGAAGGTGTAAATGAGCTGCTTGCTGCGGGTATAGTTGCCGTCGCCCCAAGACTGCGAGGTCCAGTTGGTTTGATAATCCCCATCCATCAGATAATCCGTCGTAAAGGGTTTGGTGCTCTTGGATGTGCTGACGTTGCCGGTATCCTTCAACGCGATGCTTTGCACCTGATCGCGCGTGATACGGGTCAGCTGCGTGGGCAGGCCCGCGGGTTCGCCGTACTTGACCGCCGCCGGCGTGCCGGACACGATCTTGGAGGGAGCGCTTTTTCCGGCATCGTTCACGGCCACGACGTAGAGATAATACGTCGTATCGTTCGTTAGCCCGGTAACAGACGTATGGGTTGCGGAGAGCGCGCCGCCCGCGCGGACATAATCCTTTACCGAAGCATTTTGTTTATCCGTATAATAGACCTCGTACGCGGTCGCGTTCTTGGATTTGCCCCATGTAACGTTCAGCGCGCCGTCGAGCGCCTGCACGCTGACCATGTCGGGCGCGTCCGGCGCTTTGGCGGGCTGCGGCGTGGCTTCGACGACCTGAGACGGCTTGCCCTCCCACTCTCCATTTGTGGGGGTGACGGTAAACGCGTAGGTTTGCAGGTTTTTAAGCCCCGTTACCACGGCGGTGGGCACGTCCACATGCAGCTCCTTGGGCTCGCCGCCCTCCTTGAGGCTGCACAGCACCTTATAGCCCGTTACATTGGGCAGCTCGCCCCATTTCAGGGTGACCTGCGCGTCCCCCTCCGCGGCGGTCACGGTTTTGACCACGCTGTTCGGCGCGACGGGGTTTTCCGGCACGATATCCTGCAAAAAGCGGATGGTATCGACCACGGCGTAGTTGCCGCTTGCGGTCTGCGTGACCGAGATCGTGACCTTCTTAACCGCCACCTTACCGCCAAGGTTGATCGTGACCACGTTGCTCCCGGCCGACCGGCCAATGGCGTGCACGCCCTCGGGCAGGGTGTTGTCAAAGGGATATTCGGTCTTTGTTCCCTGCTTATCCTCGACGATGACGGTGCCCTTTTGTATCGCGCCGTCCTGTTCGGGCGTCGCGATCTCGATCACCTCCATATCAACAGGCTTGTCCAGCTCGATCGGGATGGCGAGCTTGCCGTCCTCCTTAGGGGTCAGCTTGACCGGTTCGGTATTTTCCTGAAACAGGTTTGCAACGTCGCCCGTTATAACAAGCGTTTGTTCCAGTTCGTTTTTTAACGCCTCCGCTTGCACGGGCGGCGCGAGCAGCACGGTGTTATAGGTTTCGGCTTCGCCCTCGGCGTGGCTCTGGCGGCTGATATAGGCAAGGTCGATGATATCGATCTTGCCGTCGCCGTTCAGATCATACTGCCGGATTTGCTCCTCTTCCACGGCGCCCAGCGCGCCGGACAGCTCGTCCCAATCCGCGCCGTCCACCTTATCGTCGCCGTTCACATCGCCAAGGCCAAAGGTGCCGTCGCCGGTGCCGAGCACGACGGACTGCGCGTAAGTATCCATATCGACCGGCTGCTCATGGGTCGTATACCCCGTGCCGGAAAAGCGCAGGCTGTATGTTCCCCGCGGCAGATCGCCGAAGGACACGTCCAGATAGCCGGGCCATTCGCCGCCGCCCAGCTCGCCGCCGTCGGCATTGCGGGCGGAAACAACCGCGTCGAGCGCCCCTGTCCGCGCGCCGTCCCCCAGCGCGACGGTGCCCAGCGTTTCCGTTACTTTGCCGCCCTGCGTTTTCATCAGGGTGACGCTGACGTTTCGCTCTTTGATCTCATCCAGCTTCTGGGCATAATCCAGCCGCAGCGTCGCGCTGATGCCGCCTCGAACACCCGTTTCGCCGCGCCTTGCCGGCTCGTCCACAGCCCTTGCCGCCGGCAGAACCGGCGATACGAGCATGGCGCCCGCCAAAAGAACGGATAAAAATCGCTTTTGTACCTTCATCTCTCTCACTCCATCTCTCTTTCTCCCGCTTAATAGGTTGCAAAAAGGGCTGCTTTCTGCACAATGACAGAAAACAGCCCCATGGGACGCCTGTTTGTGCGGCAGCTGGCAGCCGTGCTCCCCAAAAGGGAGGGTAGGCCCTGTAGCTTTGTGTCGCCGGATTTCCCCGGTTTTACTATTCACGGTTTCAGTTTTTAACGAACCCTTTTCTTGTTAAAAAAAGTTTATCATTCTTTTAAGGAGTAATCAAGTGTATTTTTGGATTTTTACGCGGCTTTTGTCGAAATATTCCGGGACGCGGGCGTGGGCGCTTCGTTCTTACGCGGGCAGATGCGCCGCGAACAGCGCGGCCACCTCTTCGTATTCGCCAAGGCCGCGCAGATCGCACTGGACGTGGTAGCCCTCGCTCTCCAAAACGGACTTCCAGCTATCCTCCTCCGGCCCGGCTAGATCGTTCTGCGCGTGATCGCCCGCGACGACCATCAGCGGAGCCAGCCGCACGCGGCTCACGCCCTGCCGGTGCAGGCGGCGCAGCACATAATCGAAATTCGGGAACCCTTCGACCGTGGCGACGTACACGCGCTCCGCCCCGTCAAAGCGGAAGGTGTTTTCCAGCAGCGCGTACGCCGCGTTCGCCGGGTGGTCGGTGCCGTGGCCCATCCAAACGAACGCTTCGTCCGCGTCAAGCTTCGGCATATGCGCGAGCAGCGCGCGAGAAAGGCGCAAATAATCCTTTGTGTCCCACAAAAGCGGCTTGCCGAGCGTCAGCTTTTTAAACCGCGCCGCATACGGCTCGATCGCCTTTTGCAGCTTTTCGTATTCAAACCCGGGGATCACGTGCAGGCTCTGGCAGAGCACCTCGTCGTACCCTTCCGCCGCGAGCCGCTCCAAGAGCGCCGCGGGGCTCGGAATGCGCACGCCCTCTTCCCGTTCGATCCGGTCCGCCACCATGCCCGAGGTAAACGCGCGGAACAGCCGGTGCTCGGGCCGGGCCGCGGCGAGCGCCCGCTCGATCCGGCTGATCGCCTCGCGCGCTTCCGGGTAGCTGGTGCCGAAGCTGACCGCCGCCAATGCTTTTTTGCCCATACTTTAGAATCCCTCCCGCTTGGTGATCTGATACAGCAGCGCGTTGACGATGGCGGCCGCCACATTGGAGCCGCCCTTGCGTCCGCGCGCGATGATATGCGGCGTTGCGCCGCCTACAAACAACTCCTTGGCTTCCACCACGTTGACAAAGCCGACCGGCACGCCGATCACGAGCGCGGGCGACGCCGCGCCCGCGCGTATCAGCTCGTGCAGCCGAATGAGCGCGGTGGGCGCGTTGCCGATGGCGAAGATCACCGGCCCTTCGAGCGCCGCCGCCCGCTCCATCGAAACCACGGCGCGGGTCACGCCGCGCGCCTTCGCTTCGCGCGCAACGTCCTCCTCCGCCATGAAGCAGCGCGCCGCCGCGCCGCACGTTTGCAGCGCCGCCTTGTTGACGCCCGCGAAAGCCATGTTGGTATCGGTCACGACCGTCGCGCCCGCAAGCAGGGCGGCTTTGCCGCGCTCCACCGCGTCCGGCGAAAAGCGCAGGTTTTCCGCATAGTCAAAATCCGCGCTGGTGTGGATGACGCGGCACACCACCTCGCGTATGCCCTCCGGGAAGGTGCGGCCGCCCAGCTCCTCCGCGATGATCTCAAAGCTGCGCCGCTCGATCTCGGCGGGCGTTAAATTCATGTTCATGCGTTTTCCTCCAAAATACGGTACACAAGCGCCATATCGAGCGACGCGCGCACGGTATCCGCCAGCTTGTCATACTGCGTTTGCTTATACTGCGCCTCGCTGACGGGCGCGGCGGCGAGCGTGACGCCGCGTTTTTCGGCAAGCGTTTCGGCCAGCCGCGGGGCGACGCCCTCCCCGTCGAACACGCCGTGCAGATAGGTGCCATAGGCGTTTTCCGCCTGACAGCCGTCCTCTATTTCCATTTCGCCGCGCCGCAGCGTGACCAGCGGCCGCGCGCCCGGACGGCGAACCGTTTCGCCCATGTGGATCTCGTACCCCTGCACCGCCATGCCGGAAAGGGGCGCGAGCGCGCCCGCTACGGTTTGCAGCGCGCCCGCCGCCTGCACGGTCGTTTTTTCCGGGCGGAACACGGTATCGACCGGCAATAGGCCAAGGCCGCGCATTTCGCCGCCGCCCTCGGCCCCTTCGGGGTCGCTGATCGTTTCGCCCAGCATCTGGTAGCCGCCACACACGCCGAACACCGGCGCGCCCGCCGCGTGTCGCTTTAAAATCGCGGCTTCCATGCCGCTTTCGCGCAGCCACTTTAAATCCGACAGCGTACTTTTGGTGCCGGGCAAAATGATCAGATCGGCGTTCATAAGCTCCTGCGGACGGGCGGCATAGCGCACGCCAACGCCCGGCACATGGCCCAGCGCCGCAAAATCCGTAAAATTCGACAGACGCGGCAGCCGCACGACCGCGACGCATAAGGGCTCCCGCCCGCCGTCCTGCCGCAGCGTATCGGACAGCGAATCCTCCTCGTCGAGATCGAGCGGCGTCCACGGCACCACGCCCGCGACCGGCTTGCCGGTGAGCGCTTCGAGCTGCCCAAGCCCCGGCTTTAGTATCTCCGGGTCGCCCCGGAACTTGTTGACGATCAGCCCGCGAATGCGCGCGCGCTCCGCCTCCTCCAGCAGCATGACCGTGCCGTACAGCGCGGCGAACACGCCGCCCCGGTCGATATCGCCGACGAGCAGCACGGGCGCGTTTGCGATCCGCGCCATGCCCATGTTGACGAAATCATCCTGCTTTAAATTGATCTCCGCCGGGCTGCCCGCGCCCTCGATCACGATCACGTCGTATTCGGCGGCGAGGCTTTCATACGCCTGCCGCACGGCGGGAATCAGCGCTTTTTTTTGGGCCCAATACTCCCGCGCCGTATAGTGGCCGCGCGCCACGCCGTTCACGATCACCTGCGAGCCGACGTCGCTCGACGGTTTGAGCAGTACCGGATTCATGCGCACATCGGGCGGGATACCGGCGGCCTCGGCCTGCATGGCCTGCGCCCGGCCGATCTCGAATCCATCCGCCGTGATAAAGGAATTGAGCGCCATGTTTTGCGCCTTGAACGGCGCGGCGCGCAGGCCGTCCTGCCAAAAAATACGGCAAAGCGCGGCGGTCAGCAGGCTTTTACCCGTGTTGGACGCCGTGCCCTGTATCATGATCGCTTTTGCCATCCGTCCATTCCTCCCTCGTTCAGCGTGTCGAGCGCGGCCAGAAGCGCCGCGCTCTCCGCCCGCCCGCGCACGGCGGTGCGGTAATAGCCGCGCGCGAGGCCCCGGTAATTGGAGCAATCCCGCACCAGTACGCCCCGCGCCGCAAGCTTTTCGGCAAGCGACTCGTCATGAGCGCGGAAGAGCAGGTAGTTTGCTTCGCCCGGGCAAACCCAAAGCCCCCGCGCGCCCAGTTCGGTTCTTAAAAACGCCCGCTCCGCCGCGATTCTTTGCGCGGAATCCCGCGCGAACGCCGCTTCGCCCGCCGCCGCGACCGCGCAGGCCTGCGCGAACACCGAAACGTTCCACGGCTGGCCCGCCTGATACAGCGCTTCGATCAAATCACGGTTCGCCGTCATGCACCAACCGAAGCGCACGCCGGGCACGGCGTACATTTTGGTGTAGGCGCGCAGCAGCACCAGCTTTTGATGGCGCGGCAGCAGATCCTTCAGCGTATGCCGCGCTTCATCGGTCAGGAAATCCGAAAAACACTCGTCCACGATCAGCCAGATATCGTTTTTTTCGCAAACCGCCGCGATTTTCCGCATCAGCGCGGGATCGGCGGCGCGGCCGGTCGGGTTGTTCGGGTTGCAGAGGAACACCGCGTCCGGCGCGGGCGAAAGGTCGGTCAGGATGCGCTCGGTCAGCGCGAAGCCCTCGTCCTCGCGCAGGGCGTGAAAGCGCGTTTCGCACGCGCCGAGCGCGCGCTCATATTCGGCGAAGGTGGGTGCGAGCAGCAGCGCGGTTTTCGGGCGTAAAACAAGCGCCAGCCGGTCGAGCACGTCGGCCGCGCCGTTGCCGGGGTAGATCCACGCGGGGTCTATCCCCTCCCGCGCGCCGACCGCGCGCCGCGCCGCGCGGCAATAGGGGTCGGGGTACCGGCCGCAGAACGCCACCGCGTCATGCAGCGCTGCTAAAACGCTTTCGGGCGGCCCATAGGGGTTGATATTCGCCGAAAGATCGGTCGGCAGCGCGCCCCCGTGCCCTTCGGCATAGGAATACACATCGCCCCCGTGCTGATATTGCATGTAGTTTACCCCTTTCCTATCAAATAACGAAGCGCCGACCCACATGGGCGCGAAAAACACGCCGGTCCGGCGGAGCGAAGTGACCAATGTCATTAAGATAAGGTCAGGCAAAGCAAAATGGTAACGCCATCACATAAAAAGTAGGGCGCGCCGCCCTCGGCGCGCCGAGAGCGAAGCACTGGGATAAGTGAGAGCATGAAACAGGCCGGTACGGCCGAGCGAAGGGACATGGTTTCTCAGGAAGTGTTACGTCCCTTCGAGAACGGCGCGCCGAGGGCTGTATAGCCCAGTCACATAGTAAACAGTTTGTCCAAGCACATGGTATACAGTTTAGGAGTAAAATAACGGTATAAGTGGGAAAAGGAGAATTGCTTATGCCGTGGAAAGAGAAAACAGTAAAGTCAGAACGAGAAACGTTTGTAAGGGAGGCGCAGCAACGAGAGATAAGTTTTAGCGCTCTATGTAGAAAACACGAAATCACACGAAAAACAGGTTATAAGTGGTTACGAAGGTTTCAGGCTGGAGAGGAACTGACCGACCGCGGTCGGGCACCGACGCATCAAAGAACCCAGACATCGGCAGCAACGCAAGAACTGATATTGTCCGCGCGGGATGAACATCCGGCGTGGGGGCCCAGAAAGCTGGAGCGATATTTGCAAAATAAAGGTTACACAGAACTGCCATGTAAAAGCACAATCGGCAATATTCTTAAGCGAAACGAGCGAATCGAACCGGAAATCAGCCAGAAACACAAGCCCATTAATCGCTTTGCCAGAGAATGCCCCAACGATTTGTGGCAAATGGACTACAAAGGCGACTTTACGATGCTCAATGGGCAGCGGTGCTATCCACTGACGATTTTGGATGACCACTCCCGGTTTTCTCTGTGCCTAAAGGCTGAGGACTCATTGTCCTACGAAAGGTTTTATCCTGCCCTTGTCCAAGTTTTCGAGATGTACGGTCTACCGCATGAACTGTTGTGCGATAATGGGAAGC
This sequence comes from Butyricicoccus faecihominis, assembly GCF_024462775.1. Classification (GTDB taxonomy): domain Bacteria; phylum Bacillota; class Clostridia; order Oscillospirales; family Butyricicoccaceae; genus Agathobaculum; species Agathobaculum faecihominis_A. The sequence goes on along the minus strand of NZ_JANGCE010000012.1, from coordinate 67,732 downwards.
TCTGGGGCGACAGCAAGGGGGGTATCACCATGTTCGATGTGTGGATGATGCGTCTGAACATCCGGCCGATCCATGGCCGCCCCATGCACCCGCAGACCCAAGGCAAGGAGGAACGTTTTCACCGTACGTTGAAGGAAGAATTGCTTAGGCACCGCACAATGCTTAACTTATGTGATGCGCAACGGGCATTTGACGACTGGCAGTATGAGTACAACTACGAACGTCCCCACACCGCGCTTGCCCTTGATGTCCCTGCCAAGCACTATAAAGTCAGCAGCAGGCCGTTCCTTCAGCAGCCTCCGGAACCTGATTATCCTGATGGAGCTAGGCTTAGAAGAGTCAACTACAAGGGCTACGTTAGCATTTGCAGGCATCGCTACTATCTCTCTGAGGCTTTCGCTGGAACCTACCTCCAACTTACGGATTCGGGGGAGAATTCTGTTGACCTCCACTATGGCTCCTTCCGTGTGGCTTCCATCAATCTCAGCGAGAGTATAATTACTTCTAAGCACATTTATTGGGCCACATAAACTGTATACCATGTGCTTGGACATATTGTATACCATGTGGGCTATACAGGGCGGCGCGCCCTACTAGCTCGGTGAACCCCTTGTTTTTTCCTATGCGTTTCCCTTATCTAAATGACATTGAGCATGTATCACGGTTTTGCATTTGATCGACGCACAGCGTCGGTCAATGGATTGAGGCCTACGAGCTAACAAACCGGCGTAGAAGTGTGCCTGAAAGGCGCGCGCCGCAGCCGGAATACTCGATCGAAAGCGTGGTTTCGATCGAAATCTGTTACATCGGCCACGTAAGCAGCTGCCGCACCGCGCAGCACAGCGTGAGCGCCAGCACGCTCGCCATGGTCATCAGATCACACGCGCGGGTGATATCGATCGGGGCGATGCGGCGGTCCGGGTCGCCGAAGGCCTGTTTTTTGACCACCTTGCCGAAATACTTCGCATCCCCGCCGAGCTGCACATGCAGCGCGCCCGCGCAGGCGGCTTCGGTCTGTCCGGCGTTCGGGCTTTTGTGCTTTGACCGGTCGCGGCGGCAAACGCGCAGCGCGTTCCGGCTGTCAAACCGTAAAAGCCCCGCCGCGGCGATCAAACACACGGCGGCCAGTCTGGCGGGGATAAAGTTGCAGATATCATCCATTTTGGCCGCAAACTTGCCAAAGTACTCGTACTTTTCATTGTGATAGCCGACCATGGAATCGAGCGTGTTCACCGCCTTGTACAGCATGCCGAGCGGCGCGCCGCCGAGCAGCATGAACACCAAGGGCGAAACCACGCCGTCGGTCAGGTTTTCGGCCACGGTCTCAACCGCCGCCTTGGTCACGCCCGCCTCGTCCAGCTCGCCCGTGTCGCGGCCCACGTACCAAGAAACGGCCGTTCGTCCCTCCTCAAGCGAAACGCTGAGCGCCCGGCGCACATGCTCGCCCGCGCGCATGAGACTTTTACGCGCGAACAGCAGCCAGCAAAGCGCCGTTTGCAGCGCAAAGGCCAGCCAAAAATGCCGGCGGGACAGCAGACGCAGCGCGAAAAAGGGCAACGCAAAGCTTACCCCACACGTCAAAAGCCACAGCAAAACGCCCGCCGCGGTCTCGCCGCGCGGCGTTTTGGGGAACAGCCGCCGCAGCGCCCGCTCCAACAGCGAAACCAGCCGCCCAATCAGGCAGGCCGGGTGCCAAGCGCCCTTTGGGTCGCCCAAGGCGGCGTCCAGCAAAAATCCGAGAATCACGGCAAAGGTAATGGTCACGGCGCTTCCCCCTTGATCCATTGCGGCACGCCCGCGGTCACGCGAACCACGGCGTCCGCCTCCGCGGCGAGCGCGCAGCACAGCCGCCCCACGGCTTCGCGCCAGCCCTCCATGGCCGGGTCGACCGGCACCACGCCGCAGCCGGTCTCGTCGCAGGTGACCGCCTTACCCAAAAGGCGGGCTTTGAGCGCCATCGGGTCGCGGCCGTTTTCCAGTTCCTCGCGGACCCGGTCCTGCAAATTCGTTTCCAGCGGCAAGGCCGGATACAGGCGCTTGGCCAGCGCCGCCTTGCCCTGATAAGCGCCCCCGGTAAACAGCACGGTCATAACAAAAGTCCTCCCACAGCGGCGAAAAATAGGCAAAAAAGCTCGGCCAGCGAAATGAAAAAGCCCGCCAAATCGCCCGTGATTCCGCCGAATACCTCCCGGCACAGCCTGCCATGCCGCCAATACCCGGCCAGCAAAACAAGCGCCCCCACGCAAACCGCGCCCACGCCGCCGGGCGACGCGCGCAGCCAAAGAACGGCGGCGGCGAAAAGAACCGCCGCTTCGAGCAGCAGCGTCGCCGCGACGGCTTTTTTATCGCTCCCCTCCGCGAATAGATGGGCAAGGCCGGATTCCTTGGCGCAGGGAAGCGCGACGATCTCCCGCCCGCCGAGCGCGCGCGCGAGCGCAAAGCCCGTAAGGGCGAACGGCAGGAGCGCGGGCTTCTGGTAAAGCTGGGCAAAACAGGCCGTTTCGGCCAGCAAAAAGGCCGCCAGCCACAGGGGCCCGAACGCGCCGACGTGCGGGTCCTTCATGATTTGCAGCTTTTTTTCACGGTCCGCGTGCGAGCAGAGCGCGTCGCACGTGTCCGTGAAGCCATCCAGATGGATGCCGCCCGAAAGGACGAGCGGCAGCAGCATGGCGCCCACGGCATAGAAAAGCCCCGCCGCGCCATGCTTGGCGCAGAACCCAAACCAAAGCCACTGCGCCGCGCCGATCAGCAAGCCGACCAGCGGCAAAAAGCTCAGCGCCCAGCGCATGGTTTTCTTTTCCCAATTCACCTGCGGCACGGGAATGGCCGAATAGAGGGAAAACGCGACCAGAAAGCCGCTTACCACGCTTTTCAAGTGTCCTTCCCCTCCTTTATGGGCAGCAAAATGCCGCAAACCGATTCGTACACCGCGTCCGCGCGCCGGGCCAGCGCGGCGTTCAGCCGGGCCAGCAGGTGCATATACCGCATCGTCTCCGCCGGATACGCGAGGCCGTCCGAAAATATCTCGTCCGTCACGATGGCAAGCGTATCGCAGTGCGCCCGCACATGGTCGATACCGCGCAAAATCGCGGCTTCCGCCCGATCACCCGCGCCGTTCGGCGCGAACATCTCGTTCGCCAGCAGATTGCCGAGGTCCTCGAGCAAAACGCCGTCATACGATTTTTCAAAAGCCATGTCTTCCAGCCCCAACGGGCGCTCGGCGGTATGAAAGCCCTTGCCCGCGCGCAGCGCCCGGTGGCGGGCGATGCGGTTTTGGGCCGCTTCGCCGAACGGCTCCATGGTGGCAAGGTAGAGCTTGTCCCCCGGCGCGGCAGAGCAAAGCAGGCGCTCGGCGTGCGCCGACTTGCCCGAGGCCGCGCCCCCTGTGATGAGCAGCAGCATGGCGGTCAGGTGAGCGGCTGGTACGCTTGCATGCCGATCTCCGCAAAGCTCGGCATGTTGTCGTACGCCGCGAGGGCCAGATCGATGAGCGCCACGCCCGCCACCGCGCCCGTGCCCTCGCCAAGGCGCATACCGGCGCAGATGAGCGGCGAAAGCCCCAGCTCCTCCAGCACCCGGCGGCCCGCCGGTTCGGCGGATACATGCGAGGCGATCAGATACGCCTTAACCGCCGGGCACAGCCGCACCGCGATGAGCGCCGCCACGCAGGAGATCAGCCCGTCCAGCACGGTGGGCAGGCCGTGCGCCGCCGCGCCCAGATACAAGCCCGCGAGACCCGCGATATCCAGCCCGCCCACCTTGTGCAGCACATCCAGCGGGTCGGCGGCGTCGGGACGGTTCAGGGCGATCGCGGTCTCGATGGCGCTTATCTTTTTCTTTAGCCCCTCGGTGGAGAGGCCCGCGCCGCGCCCGGTGATCTCGGAGGCCGGCGCGCCGGTGAGCACGGCGGCGATCGCCGCGCTCGTCGTCGTGTTGCCGATGCCCATTTCACCCGCTGCGAAAAGGGCGTACCCCTCCCCCGCGAGCTCGTCCGCGACGGCGATGCCGGTCTCGACCGCGCGGACGCACTCGTCCCGCGTCATGGCGGGGCCTTTCGTCATATCGGCCGTGCCGCGCCGCACACAGCGCTGCCGGATTTTCGCACCCGAAACGGGCTGTGCCACGCCGATATCGACCGGCACCACGTCCAGACCGGCGCGGCGCGCCATGCAGCAGACCGAGGTGCTGCCTTTACTGAGGTTTTCGGTGACCAGCGCGGTGATCTCCTGCCCGCACTGCGTCACGCCCTGCGCGACCACGCCGTTATCCGCGCAGAATACCACCGCCGCGCGCTTTGCGAGCTTTGGCCGCGCCGTGCGCTGCATGCCCGCGAGCCGCACGACCGCGTCCTCCAGCAGCCCCAAGCTGCCCAGCGGGATCGCGATATCGGAAAAGCGGCGTCTAGCCGCCTGCTCGCTCTCCCCGCAAGGGGGGCGAATGGCCGCCGCGCACTCTTTGATGTTCATCGTTTAGCCTCCATCCCCGCGCACCGGCGGATAAAATTCTCCGCAAAAAGCGGATTCGAGCGAAAATACAAATGCGGAAAGCCCGCGTACAGCGTGGGCGAAGATACCGCCGAGGGCCACGCGCGGCCATTCGGCTTGCGCGCCGTAAAGCCGTCCCCGGCAAGGCTGGACGCCGCGTAATGAAATTCATGCGCGCGGATTTGTCCGCCTGCGGGGCAAAGCAAATTGTCCCGCGCGGCGTGCAGCGTCACATAGCCGAAGGGCTGTAGGCGCGCGGTCATATCGGCCGCGCCGCATAGCGCGCCCGCCATCTCCCGGCCGCACAGCGTTTGGTGCAGGTAGAGAAAGCCGCCGCATTCCGCGACCGTGGGCAGACCGCCCGCCACCGCGCGCCGCACGCTTTCCCGCATGCTTTTATTTTTTTGCAGCGCGTCGGCGTGCAGCTCCGGATAGCCGCCGCCGAGGTACAGGCCGTCCGCCCCGGCGGGCAGCGCCCGGTCGCGCAAGGGGGAAAAGAAAACAAGCTTGGCCCCCATCGCGCGCAGCAGATCGAAGTTATCCTCGTAATAAAAGCAAAACGCCTCGTCCCGCGCGACCGCGATGCGCACCGCCCCCGCCGTGACAGGCGGCGGCGTTTCAAGCTTGTCCATAAGCGGCGGCGCGCGGTGGGCGAGCGCCACAAGCCCGTCAAGATCGATGCAGGACTCCGCCGCGTCGGCCAGCAGGTCGAGCTTTCGCTGTAAATCCTCTATTTCGCCCGCCGTGACAAGGCCGAGGTGCCGGTCCGGTATCGCGGCCTCGGCCACGGGCGGCAGATGGCCGAATACGCGCAGCCCCGCCTTTTCCGCTATTTTCTTATAATAGGGGTACATGGCCCGCGTTACGTCGTTTAAAACAACGCCCGCCAGCGTGTTTTCTCCAAAGGTGCGAAAACCGGAAAGCTCCGCCGCGAGCGAAAGCGACTGACCGCGCGGTCTGGCGACCAGCACGGCGGGCGTTTCCGTTTCCCGCGCGAGATGGGCGGCGGAGGCCTCGTCCGTATCGCCCGAAACGCCGTCGTAAAAGCCCATCGCGCCCTCTACCACGCCCACGCCGCCGGCGGGGATGCAGTCCGCCAGCATGGCCCTTGCCGTTTTGCCCTTCACAAAGAACAGGTCGAGGTTGCGGCTGGGCACGCCGATCGCCGCGGTGTGGAACATGGGATCGATATAATCCGGCCCGCATTTGAAGGCGTGCAGCTTTTCGCCGCGCCGGGCAAGCGCGCGTAAAACCGCGCTCGTCACCGTGGTTTTGCCGCAGCCCGAACCCGTGCCGCCAATGAGCAGCCGCGCCGCGTCATTCGCCATGCGCGCCGCCCCCTGTAAACAGATAGACCGGGTTGTTCGCCCGCATCAGCGTGTGGCTGCCCGCGGTCTGCCCGCGCGCCGCCGCAAGCTGCACCGTTTCGATATTAGCAAAGCCCGCTTCCCTCAGCGCGCCCAGCGCTTCGCCCACGGTTTCCAGCGAAACCGCCGTGACCGCGACGCGCACCTTGGGGTTCTTTTCCCGCGCCGCGCGCAAAATCCCGGCGAGCGCCCCGCCGCTGCCGCCGACGAACACACAGTCCGGCGCGGGCAGCGCGTGCAGCGCTTCCGGCGCAAGGCCCGGCACAGGCAGAACATTGTACCCGCCGAGCTTTACGCGGTTTTCCCGCAGCAGCGCCAGCGCTTCGGGGTTTCGTTCAACCGCGTAGGTCAGGCCCAAGTGCGCGCGGCGGGCCAGCTCCAGCGTCATCGCGCCCGTGCCCGCGCCCACATCCCACACGGTATCGCGCGGCCGCACCGCGAGCTTGGCGAGCGCGACCCAGCGCACCTCTTCCTTGGTCATGGGCGCCTTGCCGCGCGTGAGCATGGTATCGCGGATGGGCGCGGAAGCGTCCGCCGCCGCCGGGTTTTCCACGAGCAGCACGGCAAGGTCGCCGCAGCCCGCGCCCGCGAGCGACGCGGCCGTGCCCGTGGTAACGCGCTCGTCCGCCGCGCCGAGGTTTTCGCCGAGATGCACCGTCAGGCGCCCCAGCCCGGCTTCGGCCAGCCCCGCGCACAGCGCGTCCGCGCGGTTTTCCCCGCCGGTGAGCGCGAACACCTTTTCATGATAGCTGACAGGGCCGAGCAGGCTGCCGCGCCGCCCGTGCAGGCTGACGGCGAACGCATCCTCGTACGCCATGCCAAGCTTCGCGCAAAACACCTGCATGCTGGATAGGCCGCAAAAGAGCGTTACCGCGCCGTGCGGCAGCAGCGCCTGCCGCAGCCGGGGCGCGGCGCTGAAAAAGCCCACATCGCCGGATACGAGCAGCGCGGCGCTTGCCGCGCCGGATGAAACGGCCCGTTCGGCCAGCTCGCCGAGCGGACAGATTTTCGCGTCCGCGCGCAAGCCGGCAAGGCGCGCCGTGGCAAACACCGCGTCCGCCGCGTCCAGCGCGCGCTTCGCCTCGCCCGTCAGCCCGTCCCGCGCGCCCATACCCGCGCCTATGATGAAAAACCGCCGCTCCATTTTGTTGCCCTCCAAAAGTTTTACTGCATCTCGGCCAGCGTTTCCTCCGCCGCCTTTACGGTAAACGCCAAATCACTGACCGTGTGCGCGCTCGAAACGAACATCGCCTCAAACTGGCTGGGCGCGAGATAGACCCCGCGCGCCAGCATGCCGTTAAAGTACGCGGCGTATTGGGCCGTATCCGCGCGCCGCGCCGCCGCGAAGCAATCGACCGGCTCCGCCGTAAAGTAGGCGCAAAGCAAAGAACCGACTTGATTGACCTGCATGGGCACGCCATGCTTTTTGGCGCTTTCGCGCAGGTGGTTCGCCAAATACAGGGCCGAGGTCTCCATGACCTCGTAGCAGTCCGGGTGCTCGTTTAAGATTTCCAGCTGCTTGATTCCCGCCGCCATGGCGACCGGGTTGCCCGACAGCGTGCCCGCCTGATAGACCGGCCCGCAGGGCGCGACCTGCTCCATCAGCTCACGCGGGCCCGCGTACGCGCCGACCGGCATGCCGCCGCCGATGATTTTGCCAAAGGTAGTAAGATCGGCTCTGACGCTGAAATACTCCTGCGCGCCGCCCTTTGCCAGCCGGAAGCCGGTGATCACCTCGTCAAAGATCAAAAGCGCGCCGTGTTGGTCGCAGAGCGCGCGCAGCCCTTCTAGAAAGCCCGGCTTTGGCGGCACCACGCCCATATTGGCCGCGACCGGCTCGACGATGACGGCGGCGACCGCCCCGGGGTTGGCGTCAAACAAAGCGCGGGCAGAATCCAGATCGTTATACTGCGCGAGCAGCGTGTCCCGCGCCGCGCCGCCCGTCACGCCCTTGGAATCCGGCACGCCCTGCGTGAGCGCGCCCGAGCCCGCGCCGACCAGCATCGCGTCCGAATGGCCGTGGTAGCAGCCGTCGAACTTGATGAGCTTGTCCCGTCCGGTCGCGCCGCGCGCCAGACGCACGGCGCTCATCACGGCCTCGGTGCCGGAATTGACCATGCGCACCATTTCGATATGCGGCACCATTTCCACCATGCGCTCGGCCATTTCGACCTCGAGCGCCGTCGGCGCGCCGAAGGACAGGCCGGAGAGCATGCGCTCGTGCACGGCCGCGAGAATATCCGGGTGGCTGTGGCCCAGCACCATCGGCCCCCAAGAGCCGACGTAATCGATGTATTCCAGCCCGTCCGCGTCCAAAACATGGCTGCCGAGGGCCTTTTCAATGAAGCGCGGCTTGCCGCCCACCGCGCGGAACGCGCGCACCGGCGAATTGACGCCGCCGGGCAGCACCTGCTTGGCGCGTTCAAAAAGCTGTTCCGAGTTTGTCATCAGCCGATATCCCCTTTCCGCATCGCGTCCGCCAGTTCGGGAGCGAAGTACGTGATCAAAATATCCGCGCCCGCGCGGAACATGCCGACGGCCGATTCGCACATCACGCCGTACTCGTCGATGAGACCGGCCTTTGCCGCCGCCTTGATCATGGCGTACTCGCCCGATACCGAATAGGCCGCGACCGGCAGTTCAAACCGCTGTTTGCACTGATAGACCAGATCGAGGTAGGACATGGCGGGCTTGATCATCAGGATATCCGCGCCCTCCTGCACGTCGAGCGCGCACTCGCGCATGGCCTCGCGGCCATTGTGCCAGTCCATTTGGTAGGAGCGGCGGTCGCCAAAGGACGGGGCCGAGCCAGCCGCGTCGCGGAACGGGCCGTAGAAAAAAGAAGCGTACTTGGCCGCGTAGGACATGATGGGCGTGTTTACAAAGCCGTTTTCATCGAGCGCGCGGCGGATGGCGGCCACGCGGCCGTCCATCATGTCCGAGGGGGCGACCATGTCCGCGCCCGCCCGCACATGGCTGACCGCGATCTGCGCCAGCCGCTCGGTCGTTTGATCGTTGTCCACATCGTGCCCGCACAGGATGCCGCAGTGGCCGTGCGAGGTGTATTCGCACATGCACACATCGGTGATGAGGTAGAGCGAGGGGTCGAGCGCGCGCAGTGCGCGCAGGCCCTGCTGCACAATCCCGTTTTCGGCCCACGCGCCCGAACCGATCTCGTCCTTCTCTTCGGGCAGGCCGAACAGGATCAGGCGAGAAACGCCGTGCGCGCGCGCGCGTTCGACCGCGCGCCCCAATTCGTCCGGCGAATAGTGATACTGGCCGGGCAGCGAGGGGATCTCCTCATAGATATGCGTGCCTTCGCGCACGAAGATGGGCCAGATCAGGCTGTCCGGCGACAGGCGCGTTTCGCGCGCCATGCGCCGCAGGCTGTCTGAAGCGCGCAGGCGGCGCGGGCGGATCGTATCGTTAAACATGTTTGTTTCCCTCCATCAAGCAGGCGATCAGGTCGTCGATCGTCGCGTTTTTCGCTGTTTGCACGCGCATACCGTGCGCGCGGGCGGCTTTGGCGGTCTGTTCGCCGATGCACACGGCGATAAAGCCGGAAAGCGGCGCGCCGCCGCACACGCGGACAAAGCCCGTGACCGTGGACGCGCTGGTAAAGGTCGCGGCATAGAGCCTTCCGGCGGCGAGCAGGGCGCGCAGCGCCTCCGCGCCCTCTTCCCGGTACACGGTCTCGTAAACCGGCACATCGGCAAACGGCAGGCCCACCGCGCGGAGCGCCTCGGGCAGCGCGGGCGAACCTTCCTTCGCGCGCAGCAGCAGCACGCGGTCGCCCGGTTTGGCCGCCGCAACAAGCGCGCGCGCAAGGTGCGCGCCGTCGTACCGCGCGGGACACAGGTCGGCCCGAACGCCGAGCTTTGCAAGCGCCGCTTCCGTTCCCTTGCCGATCACGGCGAAGCGGCAGCCGTAAAGCGCGCGCAGATCGCGCCCCTGCCGCGTGAGCGCGCGCACCATCGCGGGCACGCCCGCCGGGCTGGTCAGCACGACCCAATTCCACGTTTCCCGCAGGGCTGAGGAAAGGGCCGCGCCGTCCTCTATCTCGCGCGTTTCGATCACCGGGCACTCGACCACCTCCGCGCCGAGCGCGCGCAGGCGGTCCGACAGCGTGCCCGCCCGGTCGCGCGGCCTTGTCACCGCCACGGTCTTGCCAAAAAGCGGCAGCGCCGAAAACCAATCGAGCGCGTCCGACAGGCCGCAAACCGGGCCGACGACGATGAGCGCCGGGCTTTGCACATCGGCCGCGCGCACCGCTTCCGTGAGCGACGAAGCCGTCGCCACAACCTTGCGCTGACGGGCGCGCGCGCCGTTTTCAATGACGGCGGCGGGCGTTTCGGGGTCTATACCGGCGGCAATCAGGCCCCGCATCACATCGCTAAGCGCCGCAAGACCCATGAAAAACACCAGCGTGCCGCGCAGGCGCACGAGCGCCTCAAAATCTATTTCGAGCGGCTTGCCCGCCCGCGCGTGCGCCGTTATGAGATGCACCGAGGAAGCAAAATCGCGGTGCGTGACCGGGATACCCGCGAACGCGGGCGCGGCCAGCGCCGAGGTAACGCCCGGAATGACGCGAAACGGCACGCCGTGTTCCCGCAAATACTCGCATTCCTCGCCCCCGCGGCCAAAGAGATAGCAATCCCCTCCCTTAAGGCGCACGGTGTTTTTGCCGCTTTCAGCGAGCCGGACGAGAACCCTGTTGATCTCATCCTGCGGCACGGGGTGGCTGCCCTGCCGCTTGCCCACATCGACCGTTTCGGCCCCCGCCGGGATGAGCGCGAGGATCGAAGGATCGACCAGCCGGTCGAATACGACCGCTTCCGCCGCGCGGAGCGCTTCCGCTCCCGCCAGCGTCAGCAAGCCCTTATCGCCCGGCCCCGCGCCGACGAGTGTGACAAGCCCTGTCATATGCGCCCCTCCGCTTCCCATTTGAGTTGTAGGGCAAGCGTTCTGCCCAGCGTTTCGGCGCTGTCACACGCGCCTGTCAGCGCGCCGCGCACGGCGCGCCCCTCGCCCGTTACATACAGGCCGCGCAGGTGCAGCAGCCCTTCTTCGGTTTCGGCATAGGCCGCGATGGGCGAAAAGCAGCCGCCGTCCAGCGTGCGGACAAAGGCGCGCTCGGCCATGGCGCAGGCGCGCGCGGACGCATCGTCCAAAAGGCGCGTCTCCTCCGCCCACTCGCCCGCGCGGCCCTCCACCGCGAGAATGCCCTGCCCTGCGGCGGGCAGCATTTCCTCCGGCGTGAACACACGGCTGACGCGGTGCGAAAGACCAAGGCGCTGCAGCCCCGCCGCCGCGAGCACCAGCGCGCCGTACTGCCCCGCTTCCAGCTTTGCAAGCCTTGTTTGCACGTTGCCGCGCACGGGCCGCACCTCTATTTCGGGGAACAGCGCGCCAAGCTGCGCCTGCCGCCGGGCCGCCGAGCAGCCGATGGGCCTCGTTTGATCCCAAACGCCGCTTTCCGGCAAAACGAGCGCGTCCCGCGCGTCCGCGCGCGGCGGAAAGGCCAAAAGCGTAAGGCCCTCGGGCAGCTCCATCGGCACATCCTTCAGGCTGTGCACGGCAAGGTCGATGCGCCCGTCGAGCAGCGCCAGATCCAGCTCCTTGACGAACAGGCCCTTGCCGCCCACCTTGTCGAGCGTGCGGTCCAGAATCTTATCGCCCAGCGTTTTCATGGTGGTGAGCGTGCCGCCGCCAAGGCGGTTCAGCACCTCCTGCGCCTGACACACCGCAAGGCGGCTGTCCCGGCTGCCGATTTTAATCGTTTTCATCGGTTTCCTCCAATACGGCGCGGATGCGCTTTGCCATGAGGGCGGTCTTTTCGTGGTGCGCGCCGTCCGACACCACGCCCGCGACAAGGCCGTTCCCCTCGCAGATGGCCGGGAAAAAGAAGGTGGATTCCCCGGCGCGGTCGGCCACGCTGCACGGCACGCCCGCGGCCCGGCAGTCCGCCGCGACGCGGGCGTTCACCGCCCGGTCGCTCGTCGCCGCGACCGCGAGAAACGCGCCCGTCAGATCGCCCGGCTCGTACCCGCGCGCCGCGTAAAGGGCAAGCCCCGCGGGGCTTTCGGGCGCGATCACGCGCACTTCCGCCCCAAAGCGCCGAAGGACAGAAGCGCGGCGCGCCGCTATTTTCCCCGCGCCGAAGATCACACACAGCCGCCCCGCGAGCGAAACAAATAGCGGAAAGCGCGGCGCTTCCGGCAATGCCTTGGCGAGACCAAGGCGCGCGGTCAGATAGTCCCGCATCTCCGAAAGGGTGCGGCCCGCTTCCTCGCGCGGCCGGGAAACGACCAGCACCCGCGCGCCCGCGTCCCGCGCGGCGTTAAGTTTTTCCGCAAAGCCGCCCGCGCGGCCCGTATCCTTGGTAACAAGAATCTCCGCGCCGACCTGCCGCAGCAAGGCGGCGTTCAGTTCCCGCGAAAACGGGCCCTGCATGGCAATGAGATGCGCGGGCGGAAAGCCCAGCGCCACGCACGCTTCGATCACCGCCGCCGTGGGCAGCACGCGCGGATATATCCGCTCCGCAAAGCCCTTTACCGCCGTGTAGGCGGCAAGCTCCTTGCTGCCCGTCGTCAGCAGCACGCGGCCGGGGTGGTCGTTCAGCCAGCGAACGGCGCTTTCGGTATCGGGCACGGTATCGGCCCCTTGCCGCGTAAGCGCGGGACGGACAAGGCGCAAATATTCCGCGCCCGTATTCGCGCACGCCGCTTCGAGCAGGCGGCTGACCTCGCTCGCGTAGGGGTGCGTCGCGTCGATACAGACGGCGCCCGCCGCGAGCACCCGCTCCATTTCCGGCTGCGAAAGCCTGCCCGCGTGCACGGTAACGCCGGGCATGGGTTCGAGCACCTGCTCGCCATACGCCGTCGCCACGAAGGCCGTGGCGCAAACGCCGCGCGCGGAAAGGAATTTCAGCAGCGCGCGCCCCTCGCTCGTGCCCGCAAAAACAAAAACGCTCATTCGATCCGGTACCCCCGGGGCGTCACCATGCGGCCCGCGATCACGCGGGTCTGCGAATTGCCGACGAACACGGTGGTCAGCATATCGACCGCCGCGTCCCGCAGTTCGCGGAGCGTTAACAAATCATATGTTTCTCCTTCGCGGCCGATGTTTCGCGTCAGCCCGCACACGGTTTCCGGCGCGCGCGCGGCAAGCAGGATATCGCAGGCGCGCGGCAGCTGATCCCGCCGTTTCTTGCTCATCGGGTTGTACAGGGCGATGCAGAAATCGCCCTCCGCCGCGGCGCGCAGGCGCTTTTCGATAACCGCCCACGGCGTCATCAGGTCGGACAGGCTGATGCACGCGAAATCGTTCGTCATGGGCGCGCCGAGCACGGCCCCGCCCGAAAGCGCCGCCGTTACGCCGGGGATGACTTCGATCGCAACGTCTGGCCGCTCGCCCGCCAGCTCCAAAACCAGCCCGGCCATGCCGTAAACGCCCGCGTCGCCCGAGGAAACAACGGCCACCGTATGCCCCGCCCGCGCCGCATCCAGCGCCTGCCGGCAGCGTTCGGTCTCGCGCGTCATGCCGGTGGCGATGCGCGTTTTTCCCGCCGTCAGCTCTTCGATCAAGTCCAGATACAGGCCGTAGCCCGCCACGGTGTCGCACCGGGCTAGGGCGTTTTTCGCGCGCGCCGTCATTTGCGCCGCGCCGCCCGGGCCTAGGCCGATTACATAGATCATCCGTTCATTCCCTTTCTCATACGGGCCAGACAGTCGGTCAGCCGCTCGGGGCTGACCGCTTCCTTCATGCCGCCCAAAAGCAAATCGACCGTTTTACCGACCGCCAGCTCCAGCAGACCGTCCACATCGTTTTCCTCATAAAGCGCCGAAAAGTCATGGTCGAACCGCAGGCGCCGCAGGGCGGTACCCTTTACCTCGTCGATCACGGGGAGCGACCGGCGGTAAGCGTGCCATTCGGCAAACGCCGCGAGCTCCTCCCCGACGATCTCCATGGCTCTGGCGCGGTCCGCCGCGTTTTCATCCGCCGCGCGGCCCAGATCGTCGAGGTTCCAAACCGCCACCCCCCCGCCCGCCGCCGCCCCGTCGATATCGCGCGGCATGGCAAGGTCGATCAGCAAACGCGGCGGGTGTTTCATGGCGCGCACCTGCTCCGCCGCGATGGTCAGATGCGGGCTGGTCGTCGCCGAAACGGCGAGATCGGCCCCGTCCAGCAGGGCGGCGCGGTCGTCGTACGGGTGGGTGGCGCAGCCCGCGGGCACCACGGTCTCGCCGTGCCGGTAGGTGCGCAGCGTGATCGTGACCGCGCAGCCCGCGTCCCGCAGCAGCGCGGCGGACAGGCGGCCCATTTCGCCGTTGCCGATCACCACGGCCCGTTTGCCCGCAAGGCCGCCGAAAAACGTTTCCGCGCGCGCTATCGCGCGCTGGGCCGCCGAGGGCGGCACGCCGCGCAGCCGCGTTTCGGTGCGCACGCGCTTGCCCGCGGTCACGGCGCGGCGGAACAGGGTGTCCATCACCGCGTCCATCGCGCCCGCCTGCCGCGCGAGCGCGGCCGCGTCCCGCACCTGCGAAACGATCTGGTCGTCCCCATATATCTGGCTCTGCACGCCCGCGGCGACCTCGGCCAGATGGCGCGCGACGGCGTTGCCGCGCAGCACCTGCGCCGCGGCGCGGTAGCTTTCCGGCGGCACGCCCGCGGCGGCGCAAAGCAAGGAAAGCGCGTCCGCCTCGGCCCCGTCCATAAGATGCACGTACAGCTCGGTGCGGTTGCAGGTGGCCAGCAGCGCGCAGCCCGAAACGCCGGGCTTTTCCGCAATGCGCGGCAGCAGCGCCAGCACCTGCCCGCGCACAAAGGAGAGCGGCTCGCGCAGCGCGATATCCGCGCGCGTAAAATCCACGCCCACCATCAAAAGATTCAAAACGATACCCTCCAATCCGAAACGGCGACGGCGGCTGTAACCCCGTCCCGCGCCGTTTTGCGGCAGATGAGCGCCCCGCCGCCCGCGCCCTTAACCGCCGCGCGTTCGCACACATTGTCGGCGCCCACGGTCTCCTTTACAAACGCCGACGCGGAAAACGTACCGCTTACCGCCGAGAGCTGCGCCGCCGTATAGACGGTGAACGGCAGCCCCAGCCCGTCGCAGAAGTGAAGCAGCCCCGCTTCGTCGCGCTTACGGTCGACCGAGTGCACGCCCGCGACGGCCAAAAGCGGCGCGCCCGCCGCGCGCAGCGCTTCGGCGCAAACCGCTTCTATCCTCGCCCGGTCCACGCCGCGGCGGCAGCCGACGCCCAGATGGACGATGCGCGGCACCAGATGCAGCGTGTGCGGAAACGGCTTTGCGGCAAGGTCGAACCCGATCGCAAACCCGCACTGCGCCGGGCCGGAAAGGCTGACGCCGCGCGGCAGCCGCCCCTCCACCGGGAAGGCCGAGGCAAGGCCGACCGTTTCGCCCCGCAAAAGCGCCGCCGAAATCCATTTGATATTTTCCGGGTCATAGACCGCAAGGCCCTTTTCCTTGGCCCATGTATCGACCGCGAACGCGCCGCGCCCGTCCGTCGCGGTGGTGATAATGGGCAACGCGCCCAAAAGGGCCGCGATGCGCTCCGCCAGCGCGTTTGCCCCGCCAAGGTGGCCGGACAGCAGCGGGATGACGAACCGACCGCCCTCGTCGACGACGAGCACCGCCGGGTCGAGCGATTTGCCCGCGAGATAGGGCGCGACCGCGCGCACCGCGATGCCCGCCGCGCCGATAAAAACGATGCCGCCCGAATCCACCATGGCCTGCTGCGCAAAGCGCGATAAAAACGTTTGCCGCAAAGAGGGGTCGCCCGCGCGGTCGTACCGCTCGGTCAGCACATCCGGCAGCAGCCCCGCGAGGCGCTTGCCCAGCGCCGCGCCCCGGTCGGTAAACGAAACAATCTTAAGATGCGTCATGCTTCCGCCTTCCGGTAGCCCGTGGTGAACGCGGGGTCGTACAGCTTGGAGCGGTCGTAATGATCGCCCAGAAAGCCGCCCACCGTGATGAGCGCCGTTTTGGTCACGCCCTCCGCCCGCGCGGCCTCGGGCAGGCCCGCGACGGTCGTGCGGATGACCTTTTCATCCGGCCACGTGGCCTTGTAGACAATGGCCGCCGGGGTTTCGGGCGCGTAGCCGCCCGCGATCAGCCGCCGGGACAGCGCGTCCACCTGCCCGGCGGACAGGAAAATCACCATGGTGGCCCCGTGCGCGGCCAGCTCCTCGATCGATTCCCGCGCGGGCACGGGCGTGCGGCCCTCCATGCGCGTCAGGATCACGGTCTGGCTGACGCCGGGCAGCGTGTATTCGGCTTTCAGCGCCGCCGCCGCGCCGCAAAACGAGGAAACGCCGGGGCAAATTTCGTATGCAAGCCCCAGCCGGTCCAGCTCGTCCATCTGCTCGCGGTGCGCGCCGTATACCGACGGGTCGCCCGTGTGCAGGCGCACGACGGTCTGCCCCGCTTTCGCGGCGGGCGCCATCACGCCGATCACCTGCTCCAGCGTCATTTTGGCGCTGTCGTATACCTTGCAGCCCTCTTTTTGATAGCCCAGCAGCGCGGGGTTGACAAGCGAGCCCGCGTAAACGATCACATCCGCCTGCGACAGCAGCTTTGCGCCGCGCACGGTGATAAGATCGGGCGCGCCCGAGCCCGCGCCGACAAAGTAGATCATGCCTTGTCCCCCCTGACCAAAATAATGGAAAAGTAGCCGGTCGGATCGGCGAGCGCGGACAGATCGTTCACGATGCGCTCGCCCTCCATGCCGACGCGCTCGACGAGCGCCGCGTTTTGTATTTCGCCCCGGCGCGCAAGCTCGTCGCGCACGGATAGGATTTCGCGCCCCGCCTTCATCAGCACCTTGGAGCCGGGCAGATCGAGCCCCTGCTCCGTCGCCCCGTGGGAAGCGGGGATGATATGCAGCATTTCCTCGCCCACGCATAAGGGGCGGCCCAGTGCCGCCGCCGCCGCGCAGAACGAAGGCACGCCGGGCACCAGCTCCGCCGCAAAGCCCCGCTCTCGCACGCGGTCGTGCACATAGGCATAGGTCGAATAGACCGAGGGGTCGCCCAGCGTTAAAAAGGCGACGGTCTTGCCCTGCCCCAGCAGGGCGCAGATATCGTCCGCCGCCTTGTCGTGGCTGCGGGCAAGCGTTTCCGCGTCGCGCGTCATCGGGGTATCACAGTGCAGCACCGGCTTTCCCGCCGCGTAGGGCGCGGCGATGGTAAGCGCCGCCTGCGCGCCCGCGCCCGCGCGCGGGGCGGCGATCACATCGCACTGACGCAGAATGCGCGCCGCCTTTAGGGTCAATAGCTCCGGGTCGCCGGGGCCGACGCCCACGCCGTATAAAATGCCTTGTTTCATGCTCTATCCTGCCGTTTCCTTTAATTTTTGAACGAGCGCCACCGCGCCGGGCGACCGCGCGAGCAGGCCGTGCCTGCTGGAAAACATCATATATTCGCCCCGCGCCTTGCCGGCGAGGCGGCGCGATAATTGCTCTTCCACCGCAAGACCGACGCGGGCCAGCACCGGCTCCCGCAGGCCGGCCGCGTCCAGTATTTCAATGCACGCGTCGGTCGATACCGCCGCCATCAGCGCTTCCAGCACGGGCAGGGGCGCGCCGCACAGCGCGGCGTTCGCTGTGAACACCTCGCGCCGCCCGTCCGCCACGGCGGAATGCGTGTTCATCACCCCGGCGGCGAGCTTTACGAGCTTGCCCACGTGGCCGATGAGCAAAATCTCCGGGAAGCCCAAATAGGCCGCGTGATCGAGCGCGTCCCCGATGAAATTGGAGCACTTGACCGCGCGCGACAGATCGAGCCCCAGCGCTTCCCGCGCGAAATCCGCCCCGTAGTTGCCGGGGCACAGGAGCGCCACGCGGGCCCCCTGCTCATAAACGCTTTTCAGCTCCAAATGCGTGGTCTCCATCAGGGCCGCTTCGCTCATCGGTTCGACGATGCCGCTCGTGCCGAGAATTGAAATGCCGCCCACGATGCCAAGGTGCGGGTTATAGGTCCGCAGGGCGATCTCCGCGCCGTTTTCCGCGGAAATGGTGACGAGAAAGCCGCCCCCGTACCCGTTTTCCGCCGCCGCGCGGCGAACAGCCGCCTCGATCTGCGCGCGCGGGCCGGGGGTTATGGCGCTTTCGCCAACGGGCAGCGACAGGCCGGGCTTCGTCACGCGGCCCACGCCCGCGCCGCCCTGTATCGCGGTGCCGTGGGGCCGCTTTTCCACCCGCGCGAAAATGCGGATGCCGTCGGTCACGTCCGGGTCGTCGCCCGCGTCCTTGCGCACGGCGCAAGAGGCCGCGCCCTCCAAAAGCGCAGCCTCCTCCGGCGTCAGCGCAAGGGTTTCGCCCGCGGGCACGGGCAAAAGGATTGCCGAGGGCGCGCGCCCCGTCAGCAGCAGGCGCGCAGCGGCTTCGGCCGCCGCCGCCGCACAGCTGCCCGTGGTCACGCCGCGGCGCAGCTTTTTTTGGTTTTTTACAACATACTGCTCCACGGCAAATTCCTTTCCAATCACTCTATTCCGGTCAGGCGCTTGATCTCGCGCCGGGCGCGGCCGATGGTCGCGGCGGCGGTATCCACCGCGCAGCCGTCCTCATTGTGGAGTATCTCCATCAGGTGCGAAATTCTGGGCAGGCGCAGATGGTTTTCGCGCAGCAGCGCCGGATCGCGGAACAGCTCTTCCGGCGTGCCGCAGGCCGCCATGCGCCCTTCCGCCATGATATACGCCCGGTCGCAGTAGAGCGGCACCAGATCGATATCGTGCGTGGCGAGCAAAATGGTCATGCCCTGATCGCGCTGAAATTCGCGGCACAGCTTTAAAATATCGGCAACGCCCTCCGGGTCCAGCCCGGCGGTTGGCTCATCCAGAATGAGCACCTTGGGCCGCATGACGAGCACGCCCGCGATCGCCACGCGCTTTTTCTGACCAAAGGACAGGGCGTGCGTCGGCTTGTCCTTTAGGGCCATCACGCCGGTGCGCTCCATCGCGCGTTCGACGCGCGCGCGCACCTCGCTTTCCGGCAGGCCCAGATTGACCGCGCCAAACGAAATATCGCGGTACACGTCGGCCGAGAAAAGCTGATCGTCCGGGTCCTGAAACACGATGCCGACCTGCTGGCGCAGATTTTGCAGCCCCTTGCGGCCGTACGACACCGGCGAACCGCCGACGCGCACCGTGCCGCCCGTGGGACGCAACACCCCGTTCAGGCACAAAAACAGCGTGGATTTGCCCGCGCCGTTCGCGCCCAAAATGCCGGTGATCTCGCCCTCGGCCGCAGCGAGGCGCAGGTCCGAAAGGGCCTTTGTTCCATCCTCATACACATAGGTAAGGCTTTCCGCTTCTATCGCGTTCATACAGGCGTAAGCCCCCTTTCCAGCAGGTACGCGGCAAGCTGCGCACAGGTCAGCCCCACGCACCACAGATAAACCGTGCGCCCGCTTTGGTAATGGGGCGGCAGCGTTTGCACCTCGCCCTCATACCCGCGCGCTTCAAGCGAAACGTAGATGCGGTCGGCCCGGCGGTAGGCGCGCATGAACACCATGGCCAAGAGCGTGCCGAACGAGTGAAAGCTCTGCCGCAGGGTGCCGTAGCCCAGACGCGCCTGCTGCGCCACGCGCATGCGCTCCGCCGTTTCGGTCAAAACGAAGATGAAGCGGTAGATCAGCTCCATCAGCGTGAGCAGCAGCTTCGGCACGTGCAGGCGCTTGAGGGCGAGCAGCAGATCGGTCACCGGTGTGGACAGCACGGTAAAGTAAACGCTCGCCACACAGCCCAGCGCGCGGACGACCAGCCGCGCGCCCGCGAGGAGCGACGCGGCCGACACACCGTACACGCTGCCGCCGATCGCGGCGCCCCATAAAACCCCCGTACGATCCGGGAACCGGGCGAGCACCACCGTAACCGCGCCGACCACGAGAAACCAGAACGGCACGCGGAGCAGCCGGAAGAAATCGCCGGCGGGCGTGCCGCCCTTCCAATAAAGAAGGGCGGCAAAGACCAGAATCGCCGTAACGCTTGCCAGCATGCCGCCGGTGCCGAGGCACAACACAATGCTGACCAAGCTGACGGTGAGCTTGGCCGTCGGGTCGACGTCCTTTAGGCGCGATCGGTAAGAATAGCGGTCGGTTCCAATCATTCTTTTTTGCCGCGCGCGGTCACGCGGCCCAATACAAAGCCTATGACGCCCGCGCCCAGCGCGGCCTGCAAGGCGAACAAAAGGGATTCGATCTCGCCGCTGGCGGGTTCGAGCAGCGGCTCGGCCCAGCTTTCATAGCCGGGGTGGATGGTTTCCACCGCGTCCATCGCTTCGCCGTCCGCGCCGCCAAACTCGGCGCCGCGGCGCAGGTAAAGCGGGGCCACCGCCAAAACGATAACGAGCAGGATGAGCAGCAGGTTCTTTTTCCAAATCGCAGTTGTTTTCATCAGTTCGTTCCTCCCTCAAAGCACGCGCAGGTCGCGCAGCTCGTTTGCCGTATACTTTTCCAGCACATTGAACACCACGACGGTGAGCAGGCCCTCCGCAATGGCGAGCGGGATCTGCGTGACGGCGAAAATGCCGAGGAAGGTGGCAAGGCTTTCGGAAAAGCCGATGGCGTTGTGCGCAAAGGCCATTTCAAAGGCGGTGGTCACATAGGTAAGCAGATCGCCTAGGAACGCCGCGAAGAACACGCCCACAGCCGCGGGCAGCTTGGTTTTCCGCATGAAGCGGTAAATGCCGTAGGAAACGAACGGGCCGACGATCGCCATGGAAAACACGTTCGCGCCAAGGGTGGTCAGGCCGCCGTGCGCGAGCAGAATGGCCTGAAACAGCAAAACGATCAGGCCGAGCACGCTGGTGGCGGCGGGCCCGAACAGGATCGCGCCAAGGCCGACGCCCGTCATATGCGAGCACGAGCCGGTGACCGAGGGAATCTTGAGCGCGGACAGCACGAACGCGAACGCGCCGCACATGGCCAGCAGGGTGATCGAACGGGGGCTGATCTGCAATTTTTTGCGGATGGAATGCAGGCCCGCCGCGATAAACGGGATGCACACGGCGTACCAGCCGATGCACCACGATACGGGCAAATACCCTTCCGCGATATGCATGGCCTGTGCGCTGAACGTAAGCGCGCAGGCGACTGCCGCGAAAAGCGACAGCATTTTTATTTTTTTGTTCATTTGGCACCTTCCTTTGTCAGCGGTTAGTTTTTGTCTTAAAAAATCCGTTTGCGCTCCCGGAGCGCCCGTTTTAGCCGCTGGGCCGGTTCAAATTGGTCATAAAAAATGACACCCCCCTATCTTCCGTAGAGTGTGAAAACCTATCGATCGGATCGTATTCCGGCTCAAGGGTCATCGCCCGGCGCACGCCTTCCCAAGGTGCAAAGCACCCCAGTGGCATTTTGTGCGAGGGCTCGCCTAATACGGCAGCGGGACTGCGCGGGATTCTCACCCGACTTCCTCTTCCGTCCACAAAGTGGCGGAAGCTTCCCGATCGCTTTTTATTATATCTTTTTATAACCCGCATGTAAATAGCTTATCGCCAAAAATAGCGCGGTTTTGCAATATTTTTACCCCTTGAAATTTTACCCCGCCTGTGCTAATATGACTGTGCAGTATTGCAAAAAATTATTGGAGGTGCCAAGCCATGTGTCCGGAAAATGGAAACGAATATTGGCGCGGAAAGGGCTTCGCCTTTTTTCAAAACACCGCGTGCGAGTTCTTCCCCTGCCACAAGACCGACAAGCCGGAGGATTTTAACTGCCTGTTCTGCTATTGCCCGCTTTACGCGCTGGGCCGCGACTGCGGCGGCAACTTTACCTATACCGAAAACGGCATTAAGGATTGCAGCGCCTGCATGGCGCCGCATCAGCGAAACAACTACGGCTATATCACAGGCCGCTTTCAGGATATCGTGAAAAAGATGCAGAGCGAGGAAAAATAAGCGTTTATATGAAAGAAAGGATGTTGCGGTATAAACGCAACATCCTTTCTTTTATTTTTTCTTCAACTTTAGCACAAAATAGAACAAAATGAACAATGGAATATAAACAGCAATAAAACCAGTAGCCAGCGCTCCGAAAGTATCCATTTGTCCACAGGC
Source organism: Butyricicoccus faecihominis (assembly GCF_024462775.1). Taxonomy (GTDB): domain Bacteria; phylum Bacillota; class Clostridia; order Oscillospirales; family Butyricicoccaceae; genus Agathobaculum; species Agathobaculum faecihominis_A. The sequence goes on along the minus strand of NZ_JANGCE010000012.1, from coordinate 45,805 downwards.
ATATAAAATAGCGATAAGCGGTTGTGACTGAGCGAAGCGGTCTATCTGCAATCCCAGAAGAATACCCATAGCTGTGCCGGGCAGGAACACATACCAATATCGCGCCATGCAGTAATCTAAGAAATCCGGTAAAAAGAATGTATCTTCCTCAAGGGACTGTTCGTTAATCCTGTTTTTCAGCTTCACTAGTTTCCCTCCCCGCCTCTATTTTAAGGTTCTCGGTTTCCGCCCAGTCTTCGGCAAGGGCCTGTTCAAAAAGTTTTCCCGACCTTTTGTGCGACACATGTGCTTTACCGTTATAAAGTACATGCGCCGCGTTGCTTTGTATAGCAAGAATCGGGCTCACCCCTTCCATCGCGTTTGATAAAACACAATAGAGAGCGCCAAACCGTACTAGATCACGCTGATTTTCTTTGGGATGCGGGCACCAAGGTTGTGTTTTATCCGTGATGATCCTATCACCAGCATCATAAAATGTAACTTTCCATAGCTTTATTTCTGAGTGTACCCTTACCGGCCATATAGCGTTTATATTCTGTTCGCTGGATTCCACCAGCCAGTCGTTTAATTCAGCGTCTAGGCGACGGATGACCGCACGAAATACCGAGTGGTCCTGAAACTGCTCCATCATTTGACACACCAGTGTTTTATAATCTGTGGCATTGCTTTTTCCCACCAGCTTATCGGTCATGTCATAATACCGGATTTGGTGCAATTCCTGTTGTGTTATTTTTGTTATCATTACAATTCACTCCCTTGTTTCCCCATTTGATCATTTCAATATTAAATCGAGCAATAAAAACTTATACAAATATGAATTTCACTTTTAAACTTTGCGTATACCGAATATATTCACTATATATGCATATTCTAAGTTGGCTATTAGGGTAAAAAAAAACCGTATGATTGTGTAGAGGTGAAAACAAAATGAATACTGACTACACGACATATATCCGCAATAGAATTACTGAGCTTCGTATGAAAAAAGACATTTCCGAATATCAAATGAGCTTAGACTTAGGTCAGAGTAGAAATTATATTCAAGGAATCAGTTCCGGCAAGTCTTTACCATCCATGGCACAATTTTTAAATATTTGTGAATACTTTGACATTACACCTATGCAATTTTTCGATTCTGACACTTTATATCCGCAGCTTATACGCAAAGCATTGGATGACATGCGTCCGCTCTCATATGACGATTTGATACTATTGTTAAACCTAATCCACCGACTTGCAGCACAGTAAATGATGCATATCAATTTTAAATATGATTTAAATTCATATTGTGTATATCTGGTATTATACTCCCAATCTCATCTAAACTACAAGTATAAATTGAGGTGAGAGTATTGGCTAATAAACAAGAGGAAGATATTAAAACAGGCCTTCGTGTTAAGATCGCTCGTGAGGCGGCAGGTTTGACACAAGAACAATTAGCAGAATGCCTTAGCATGACTCCTCAATATATCTCAGGTGTCGAGCGTGGTATTGTGGGTTTGTCTGTACCAGTGCTGCGCAGATTAAGCGATGTGCTTCTTGTACCATGCGACGCTCTTATAAAAGATGAAATTGAAATTTCTGATGTTACATCTATTGAATCTCGTTTATCCAGACTTCCCGGCAAGCATGCGCAAATAGCTACAAAAATGTTTAATTGCTATTGTTGGGGGATTGCACTTGCCAGTAAGGACGAAGACGCGGATACCACCGAAGACGAGCAGGCGCAAGAATAACTTTACAACGAAAAAACAGCTAGGCCGTGTTCTTACAAAGGAACATAGTCTAGCTGTTTTTGTATGTGATAATCGTACCCTCGGTCAACGGCGGGGTGAGTCGCCAATGTCATTCAGATAAGGGAAACGCATAGGAAAAAACAAGGGATTCACTGAGATTGTAGGGCGCGACGCCTCGGCGCGCCGGGAGCGAAGCGGCGGGGTATGCGAAAGCACCAAACAGGCCGATAGGCCAAGCGGAGAAGCATGGTTTCTGATGGTGTAACGCTCTCCCGAGTTCGGCGCGCCGAGGGCGTCGCGCCCTACTATTTCGGTCATTCGCGGCTTTTGCCTTTGCATTACGCTTAACTAAATGACATTGGTGAGGTCACCCCGCCCTACGCATAGACAAGCGTTTCACCCTACGTAGGGCCGCGTGACCTCACGCGGCCGCTCGCAGCTACCGCCGCGCATTATATTGTGAGCGCAGCGAACCTCCAACCCCGCGGCTACCTCCGCGCATTAATATTGTGAGCGAAGCGAACCACCAACCTCGCGGCTACCGCCGCGCATTTCATTGGGAGCGAAGCGAACCACCGACACCCGCGCCCCGGCAGCACCAAAGCAGCGCGGCAAGGCCGAGGAGCAGATAGCACAGCCGCATGAGCAGCATGGCGAGCGGCGCGGCGAACGCCGGGTCGAGCATGGACGTGCCGAGCGGCATTTTTGCAAAGAAGGCGCTGAGGGAAAACCCCGCTTCGATCGGCAGGGGCGCTACACTGAGCAAAAGCGCCAGCACCATGGCCCCGTACACCCCCGCCGGGTGCGCGCGCCCCAGCAGCCAGCCCAGCCCCAAGCAGAACAGAATGGCGGGCAAAAGCACCAAAATAGCCGGAAGAACGAGCGCGCCGTAAGCCTGCGCTCCAAACAGCCGGTAAAGAAAGAGCACGCCCAGAACCAGCACGGTCCCGGCGAGCAGCGCCGTGCCCGTAAGCGCGGCCAGACTGCGCGTGAGCAGGTAACGCCGCGCGTTTACGGGCGTGGCGTTCGTCAGCACCGCCACGCGCTTTTCCGCCTTGGAAACAAAAAAGGTGAGAAAGAATAATTCGCCGATGCAGACGAGCGGCAGCACCCGCGCCAGATAATACCCAAAGCTCCATGCCGAAAACGGCGCGGTGTGGGCTATGCCCCGCACCACCTCAAGCGTTAACACCTGATAGGCGTAAAACAGCGTCACCGCGAGTATGCCGATGAAAAACTTATTGAAAAGCAGGCGTTTCAGCTCATAGCGATATATTTTACCCAAGGTCAAGCTCCTCCTCCGTCAGCCCGCAGGCGTCTAAAAATTGCTGATAGGTCAGGTACGGATTCGTATAATCGATCTCGCGCTGGAAAAGGTCGTAAAGGATCTTGTCCATGGCTTGCTCCCCGCCGACGAGCTGCTCCGCCTTTAATATTTTCAGCGGCATTTCGGCGTAGCGGCGCGTACCGGTAAGGCTTGCGGCGATCCCCAGCTGGAACGCTTCGGGCAGCGCGTCCAGATATTCGGGGTGGCGCACGTAGAAATTTTGATAGTAATCATCCGCTTGCTCCTGCCAACGGTCGATATAGTTCGACTTGGCGTACGCTTCACCGTAAAGCTCCTTGGCGATGCGATAGGTGGTGTAGACGGTCAGCCCTTCGGACGACCACAAATCTTCTTCATCGAACATATTGCCAAGGCCCCACCATTGGTGCACCAGCTCGTGAATGACGACTTCGCCCGCGACGCCGCCCTTTCCGGTATCCTTAAGATTATTCGCGGTGAAATCCAGTTCGTTCATCGAGCTGGCCCCGCGCCCGGCATAGCCGCCGCCCGCCACGCGGGTCTGGATCAGCTTGAACCTGCCGTCCGCGTAGAAGGAAAGCGGGCCGTATTTTTCGGAACAGTACTCGATCACCCGCCGGATGGATTCCTTCGCGCCCACCTGCTCCATGATCTCCTTGTGCTTGCGGCCGATGTACAGGTCGATGGTCAGCCCCGCCGCCTCGATCTGCTCGGTCACGTAATCGCCCGCGTAAACGATCATGTTATAGCCGGTGTCCGTGATGCGCCAAGTGGCCGTGCCATCCGCGTTCTCGCTCCGGCGCTCGGTTTTTGCGTCGCCGAACTGCACGGCCTGCATACCGGCGGGCAGCGTCAGATCCATAATAGCGGGCACAGGCCCTTCCCCTGCGTACCCCACATCCTGCGGCGTGGGCGCGAGCACCCAATTTTCCAGCCGCATATAGGTATCGCTGATCTCCGGGTCGCCCGGTATTTCGCTGACGATGTTCCAATCCTGCGGGTAACCGCCGTAGGCGATCCGCAGTTCTATTTCCGCGTCCGCGGGCAGCTCCACGGTAAAGGTTTTTGCGTTTTGCTCCTCCCATTCGCCGATGGTAAAGGGCGCGGGCGCGCCGTTTGCCGTCACGAAATCGATGGCGTAGCCGGGATCGGTCGCAAACTCGGCCGTGCACGGCTTTCCGCCTTGATTATGCAGCTGGTAGGTGGCCGTTCCGAAAAGCTCGCCCGTGCGGACATCGGGGCGCACATCGGCATAGCGCGCGGAGCAAGTGACCGCTCCATCCGATTCTGTTTGGTAAAACGCGCTGTTTTCGTCATAGGGCACGCTGTGATCGAAAAACGGCTGCCGGGCATAGGCCGCGCCGCTCGCAAAGAGCAGCAGCGCCGCGAGGACGGGCCGGTACGCCCGGCGCAGATTGACGCGGAGCGAGCCGAACGCGCCCCGGCCGTACCGCCGCACGCACAGGTACGACACGATCCACACACCCAAAAGCGCGAGCAGCCAAGTTAGGCGCATATAGAGGATGGTGTAAAACAGCCGGTTGTTGGAAAAATCGTCCGATACCGCGAAAACCGACGGATTCAGCCAGCGAAGAAGCCAATTACCGCTCCATACGGTGAGACTGAGCGCGGCAAACGCGATAAACAGCGCGATGGAAAGATCGGCCCGCGCGGTGATCTGGTACGCGGCGGCGGCAAACAAAATAGCGAGCGGCAGCGCGCCGAACATCAAGACAAAGTAGCAGAGCAAATAGGTTTTCAGCGAAAACACCGCGCCCACCGCGAGCATGGTAAAGGGCAGCCAAATAAGCGCCACCACCGCCTGCACCGTGACGGCGGCGGCCATGAGCGCGAGCAGCCGCACGATGGCGGCGGTGAGCGGCGAGATCACCGCGTCCACCAGCAGATCGACGCGGTGCCGCCGCGTGCGGTCCAGCTCCAAAACGGTGAGCGCGGCGAACAGGAACGCGCCGAGCAGGCCGCCCGCCAGCGCGGGGTTCGCGATGTACATGCCGGACATGGTGGTCGCGTAGGTATCCGCGTTGGCCGAAAAAAGCGGGCGGTAGATCGTCAGCCCCAGAATGGGCGACAAAAGCGACAGCACCGCTACCGCGAGCAGCGCCGGGCGGCGCAGCAGCCGCCCCCACTCTACCCAAAGGAAATGCAGCGTTTTCATTGCGCTTCCTCCCCGGCGATGCAGTAGAGGTACGCATCCTCCAGCGTCGGTTCGACCGGCTGAACAAAGGCGGGCAATAACGCCGCGACCGCCCGGCAGCGGATACCGCGCGCCGTATTCACGCGCGAGGTGATATGCAGCCCCTCCGTTGACGCGGCCTCCGCCTGTTCAAAAACGCCCACGTGCCCTTCGGCGCGCTGGATGAGCGCGGCGGGCGTGCCGTCAAACCGGACGCGGCCCCGGTCCATCACGATCAGCCGGTTGCAGACGGACTGCACATCCTCGATAATATGGGTGGAAAGCACGACGATCTTGTCCTGCGCGGCGCGGGAGAACAGGTTGCGGAAGTGGATGCGTTCCTCCGGGTCGAGGCCGACGGTCGGCTCGTCAAAGATCAAAAACTGTGGGTCGCCCAGCAGGGCCTGCGCCACGCCCACGCGCTGCCGCTGCCCGCCCGAAAGCGTGCGGATACGCGCCTTTCGCTTTTCCGATAGGTTGACCGCTTCGATGACCTGATCGATCGCGCGTTTAGCGTCCGGTATGTTCTTGAGGGCGGCCATATAGTCTAAAAACTGCCACACCGTCAATTCGTCATACAGGCCGAAGGACTGGGGCAGATAGCCCAGCCGGTTTTTCAGTTCCTTTTCGTGCCTGCGCAGCGGCGCGCCGTCCACGCGGATCTCGCCCTCCGTCGGCATAAGGCCCGCCACCAGCAGCTTCATCAGCGTGCTTTTGCCCGCGCCGTTCGGCCCGAGCAGGCCGATGAGATTGGGGCTTGCAAGCTGGAGCGAAATATCGCGCAGCGCTTGCTTGCCGTTCGGGTAGGTCATATTCAGATGATCGATCGTGATTTCCATAAGGTTCAGGCATCCTTTCTCGTTTGGAGTACGAGATAAGGATACCGCCGGACTTTGAACCGCCCTTGAAGCCTATTTGTGTTTTGTGTGGAGAAACGGCGGTTTCAGTCCACCGCTTCGTGTTCCTGATCAAAGCGAAAGCGCAGGTGATCCGTGCGGTGATAGGTCTTATAATATTCCAGCGGCAAATAACGCCCGTTCATGATGCCGGTCGTGAGCGATTCAAACAGCAAAATGGGCGTTGTTTCCGTGATCTTTAGGTTTTTGGCGATCTCCGCAGAGGGCAGCACGGCTTCGATGGTGTTTTCCGTTTTTCTGGGGTACGCGCCGTACCGGGCGCGGAGCACCTCACAGATCGGTATGGAAAAATCCTGATTTTCGATACCCGGAAAATCCGCCGGCGACAGATACGAGACCGATAGATTGAGGATCAGGCGGTTCGCCTGATAGAGCTTTTGCAGCTTTAGAACCGGATCGCCTTCCGCGATTTTCAAATAGGACGCAATGGTTTGGTTCGCGGGCACCACCGCCTGTTCCAATACCGTAACGAGCGGCTGCATGCCCAGCTCCTCATAGTGCTGGGCGCACCGCGTGACCGAATAGAGCGACTGGGAACAGTGAAAATCCTTCATATTCTTCACATAGGTTCCCCGGCCGTGGAAGCGGATCAGCCAGCCTTGGCTGCACAGGGAATCAATCGCTTTGCGAACCGTGGAACGGCTGACCCGAAACCGGGCGGCCAGATCGCGCTCGCTGCAAAGCTGCCCGTCCGCCGCCACCCCGTCGCCGGAAAGAATCAGGCCCCGGATATCTTCCTCAATACATTGGTGTTTCATTTTCACAATCCCCCTTGCCGTTATTTTTCATTATAAGGCGTACCGGACGGGGCCGCAAGTTTTCCCACCCACCTTGGGCATATTTCACGAAGCTTTCCATAAAAATTTGTGGAAAACAGAAACGTCCAGTGGTACGCGAAATAAAGGACCACTTGCGTTACAGGTTCAAAATCCTTTGGGCCACTGTGCAAAGTGGAAAAACAGCAGGGCGTGTTTTGTGCAAAGTGCGGCTTGCTTTGCCCCCGCGGGTCTACTATTGTAAAACTATCAAAAAGGAGGTACCGTCATGAGCTTTCAGAGGATTTTTACCACGGTTGAGACCCATTCCGGCGAACCCATGCGCGTAATCACAGGCGGCGTGCCGCATATTCCCGGGGCCACCGTATACGAACAAATGAAATGGCTGGAACAAAACGACGATCAGGTGCGCATGCTGATGTGCCGCGAGCCGCGGGGCTATCCGCCGATGTGCGTCAACCTGCTGGTGCCCCCCAAGCACCCGGAGGCCGACGCGGGCTTTATCATTATGGAGCAGGTGGAATACCCTGTCATGTCCGGCGGCAACACCATTTCCGTCGCCACCGTGCTGCTGGAAACCGGTATGCTGCCCATGCAGGAGCCGGTCACAGAGTTTACGCTGGAAGCCCCCGCCGGGCTGATCCGCATCAAGGCCGAATGTCAGGGCGGCAAGGTCACGCAGGTCACCTTCCGCAACGTGCCCGCCTTCGCGGTCTATCTGGATCGGGAGATCGAGGTGCCGCATCTGGGCAAGGTGACGGTGGACGTGGCGTGGGGCGGCATGTTCTACGTGATCGCGGATGTGCGGCAGTTCCCGGGGCTGGAGCTGATCCCGTCGCACGGCGCGGAGATCGCCCGCGTCACGTCGCTCATCCTCGGCGCGGCGCAGGAGCAGCTTCCGGTCGCCCACCCGGATTATCCCGGCATCGGCATCACCAATGTGGAGCTGTCCGGCCCCACCGATAACCCGGCGGCAGACTGGAAAAATTCCGTTCGCGTCGGCAGCGGCCTTGTCGATCTGGACAATCCCGCCACTTGGACCGCCGCGCTCGACCGCTGCCCCTGCGGCACCGGCACCTGCGCGAAAATGGCGGTGCTGCACGCGAAGGGCCAGCTCCCCCTGCACCAAAAGTTCCGGCACGAGGGCATACTCGGCATCGTCTACACCGGCGAACTGGTGGAAGAGACCAAGATCGGCGATTACGACGCGGTGGTGCCCACCGTGGGCGGACAATCGTGGATCTACGGCTACAACACCTATGTGCTCGACCCGACCGACCCCTTCCCGAACGGTTTTACGGTCGGCGATATCTGGGCGTAAAAAGGAGCGTTTCTTATGAAAAACATGAAGATCATCCCGGAAGAGCAGGCCGCCGCGGCGCTCGATATGAAAACCGCGCTGCAAACCGTGGAAAACGCCTACCGCGCCTGCGTCAGGGGGGAAATGTACCCCGGCGGCCGCATCGTCATGCCGGTGGGCAGTGAAAAAAACATGGGGCAATGGCTCACCGCCGTCTGTACCAATATGCCGATCTTCGGCTCCAAATTTTCAGCCGTGTTTCCGGACAATGTGAAAGCAGGGCTGCCCTGCGACCAATCCACCATCAGCCTGTATTCCACGCAAAACGGCGAGCAGCTGGCCCTGATCGGCGCCAATTACCTGACCGCGCTGAAAACCGGCGCGAGCGCCGGGGTCGCCACCGGGCTTTTGGCGCGGCGGGACGCGTGCAGGCTCGGCATCATCGGCACCGGCACGCAGGCCTTTACGCAGGCATTGGCCATTCAGGAGGTCCGCCCCCTCACCGAGCTTCGCATTTTCGACCGCTCCACGGAGCGCATGAACGCTTTTGCCAAACGGATCGCCGCCGCCCGCAACCGCCCGTACGAGATCATCCCGTGCGGCAGCGGCGAACAGTGCGTGGAGGGCTCCGATATCGTCTGTACCGCCACCCCCTCGCGCACGCCCGTTTTTGACGGCGCGGCGCTCCGCCCCGGCACACATGTGAACGCCATTGGCTCGTTCACCCCCACGATGCAGGAGATCGACGCGCAGACCGTTGAGCAAGCAAGCTTTGTCGTCACCGAGCATGTGGACGGGCTGTGGGCCGCCGCGGGCGATATTCTGATTCCCCTTGCGCAGGGCCTGATCGCGCGTGACAAGGTGCGCGGCAGCGTGGGCGACGTGCTGGTAAAAAACATTCCCGGCCGCCAAAGCGACGGCGAGATCACCCTGTACGAAAGCGTCGGCTCCTGTGTGTTGGATGTGGCCATGGCCATCACCGTGTATCAAAGTGTATAAGCTAAAAAAGGCTGTTGCAACCCATGTTGCAACAGCCTTTCCTATTTTGTTAGGGTAGTTTTTTCGGCCAGCGGATGGTGAACCGCACGCCGTCCGCCGTGTTTTGTATGGCGTAGCCGGCGCCGTGGCGGTCGAGTATCATCTTGACGATGTACAGACCCAGCCCGCTGCCGCCGGTGCGGCGGTTGCGCGAGCTATCCGCCCGGTAAAAGGCCTCGAACACATGGGCCAGCGCGTCCTCCGGTATGTGCGAGCCGCTGTTTTCCACGGTCAGCACGGCCTCCTCCGGCTCCGTTTGCAGGGCGACGCGCAGCTTCGCCCCCTCCGGCGCGTAAAACACCGCGTTGGACAATATGTTATCCAGCACCTTGCGCAGCAAAACGGGGTCGGCCGAAACGATCGTGCCCGTGGGCAGTTCGGCGGTGAGCGCTAGGCCCTTTAGCTCGATCAAATCCTCATCCAGCGCGAGCTGGGCGCTTACCGCTTCGCCCAAGTCCGTCGGCTGCTCCCGCAGCGCGAACCCGTTCGATTCGATGCGCGACACGGTGAGAATCTCCTGCACCAGCGCTTCCATGCGAGCGGTCACGCGCAGGGATTTTGCCAGATAGGCGTCGCGGTCCTGATACACGTCCACCCCTTCGAGCATGCCGGTCAGCTGGCCCTTCAAGATGGTCACCGGGGTTTTCAGCTCGTGCGAGGCGGCGGAGAAAAATTGCAGCCGCTGCCGTTCGAGCTCGCGTTCGCGGTCGATATCGCTTTTGAGCGTTTCATTCGCGGTTTGCAGGTCGCCCAGCGCGGCGGACAGGCGGCCGGACAGCTCATCCAGACTGCGGCCTAAAACGCCGATCTCATCCAGCCGCTTTTCGCCGCATTTCCAGTCAAAATCCAGCTCCGCCATGCGCTGGGAAATGCCGCTCAGCCGCACGATGGGCCGCGTGATATAGCGGGAATAAAACAGCGCGCACAAAACGGAAAAGACCAGCATAACGGCCAGCAGCCAAGGCGCGACCTTGCCGAGCGCCGATACCGCCTGATTGGTCGCCACCCGCACGCGGGGCGACACCACCATGGTGTATTCCCCCTGCCGGTCGGGATATTCAAAGGCGTAGGTCATTTCACCCGATGCATCCGACGAGGTGAGCACAGAGACCGTTTCCGCGACCGCACCGGAAACGTCAGACGAAACGGCGAGCGTATCCTCTCCCCCGCCGATGGAAACGACCACGACATTCTCATCATCATCCTCGTACACCGGGCTGACCGCGAGGTTGGACGGCGTTTGCACGATTTTTCCATCCGGGCCGACGATCATCACGTCCGCCTCGTCCCGCACAAAAGCGTCCAGCAGGGGTCCGCTGTCGTCAAACGCGGTGGCGGACAGACGCTCGGCCAAAACCTCGGCCTTTTCATCCAGATCGCTGGTCATGATGGTCAGATACGAGGTGGGCGTTGCCCAAACGATGAAGCCGAAGGTCACCGCGCCCGCGAGCAGAAGCAGCAGGCAGGTGACGCTGAAAATGCGGAACGTAAGGCTTTCTCTAAGCTTCCTTCGCAGCACGGTAGCCCACCCCCCTGATGGTTTCGATATAATCCGCGGGCAGCTTTTTGCGCAGGTTCTTGATATGGCTGTCCACGATGCGCTCGTCGCCCAAAAAGTCATAGCCCCACAGGCGGCTCAAAAGCACCTCGCGCGTGTGCACCCGGCCCGGCTTTCCCACCAGCTCGCAGAGCAGGTCGAACTCGCGCTGGGTCAGCTCGACCGGCGCGCCCTGAAACGTGCATTCGCGCGCGTCCAGATCGAGCAGCAGGTCGCGGTAGCGCAGCAGGTTGCTCTCCGTCTGCCCGCCCGCGCGGCGCAGCACCGCCGCGATCTTGCGCAGCAGCACGGGCATGGAAAAGGGCTTTGTCACATAGTCGTCTATTTCCAGATCAAAGCCGCGCAGCTGTTCGGCTTCGCCGTCCAGCGCGGTGAGCATGATCACCGGCACGCGGGATTCCCGCCGGATCAGCTCGCACACGCCGAAGCCGTCTATCTTGGGCAGCAGCACGTCGAGCAGCACCAGATCGAACGGCTCCCGGCGAAAAAAGTCCACCGCCTGCATGCCGTCCCCCGCCGGGGTAACCGCGTAGCCCTCGCTGCGCAGGTACGCCAGCAGCAGCTCCTGTATTTCCAGTTCGTCCTCTACCACCAAAATCCGCTTCACGCGATCGCCTCCTCGCTCTTCGACCAGTATAGCACGGTTTTATGAAATCCGTATGGAGTTTTCCACCGGAAAATAGTGGGGCGCGGCCAATGTCATTAAATGAAGAATAACCGACTCCAATACGGCATAGCACCACCCTTTGGCCTCCCCCCGACGAGGGCATATGCGTAAACTTAAGCAATGCGCGGGGGCAAAGACCGTTTTCTGGCCTTCCCCCCACGAGGGGAAGGTGGCGCGCGCCGTAGGCGCGTGACGAATGGGGGGCGTAACGAATAGCGCATTGGAAGGTTACTGCGCACATCAATGCCAATGGTTCTTACGCCCCCCATCAGACCCGCGCTTCGCGCGGCCCAGCTTCCCCTCGTTGGGGGAAGCCCAAAGAGCGCGCTATGCATACGCTGCTTAAGTTTACGCATATGCCCTCGTCGGGGGGAGCCCAAAGGGTATTTGCTGCCCAGTTATTACTTGCTCATTCTTAACTTAATGACATTGGGCGCGCGGCGCGGGGGCCCAAAAAGCCGCCGCGCCGCGCGCCCTAGAGAAGAGAAAGAGAAAAAGAGAAGTTTAGCAGGATTCCCCCAGCACCAGCGCGACGGGGGTGATGATGCGTTCCACCGGAACCGGCCGCTCGCTGTCCATCATATAGGTCAGGCGGCGCACGACCGTGCGCGCCTGCAAATGCGAATTGTTATCGACCGTGGTCAGCGTCGGCATGCACAGGCCCGCGAGCTCGGAATTGTCGAACCCGACCACGCCGATATCCCGCGGCACGGCGTAGCCGAGCCGCCCCAGCGCCTTGATGCTGGCCATGGCGATTTTATCGTTGCCGCAAAGCAGCGCGTCCGGCAGCGGGCTGGCGGTAAAAAGCTGCGTTAAAAAGCCGACGTCGCAGCATTCGCTGTAGGTATGGTCGATAAACATGCGCCGCATGTCCACCTCCATGCCTTCCGCCTTGAGCGCGAGCATGGTGCCCAGCCAGCGCTCGGCAAAGGATTTGCTGCTGTCCAAACTGCCGATAAAGCCGATGCGCGCATACCCCTTGGCGCGCAGATGCGACACGATCAGGCTCATGGCGCTGATATTGTCCTCCATCACGCTGCTGAACGGTATTTTGGGAAAATAAAAGCTGTACAGCACGACCGGCAGCCCAAGCTGCTGCAACAGCAGCGCGTGCTGTTCGCCGATCTCGTCGATCACCACGATGCCCTCGACGCCCTTTTCGTCGATCACCTCGCGCATGCGTTCGATGCTGACCGCGTTTAAATTGTGCAGCGCAACGGCGATACAGCCGTTCAGCTCCAGTTCCAGCTTGATCTGCTTGAAAAACTCGTTAGAAAAATAGGTGTCGCCCGTATTTTCGATGTTGGAAAGGATCAGCACATTCCTCCACGCGGCCACGGCGCGCGGCTGATAACCGAGCTGCTCCGCTGTTTTCAGTACAGCTTCCCGCGTGTCCCGGCTGATGCCCGGCTGGTTGCGCAGCACCAGCGAAACCGTATTGACGGACACGTTCAGCCTGTCCGCGATCTCCTTCAGCGTTACTCTTTTCACTTTCGGTTACCCTCAAACTTTATTCCATTTATTCATGATGTCCCCATTTATTATACCGATTTACCGGCGCACTTTCAAGCAAGGCACGCAATATTCTGCACAAATTGGGGCGTTTTCAGGCATATTCGCCGCTCGTAACGCGATTGGAGCCGCAGTACGGAACAGGGCTTCGGCCGTCGCCCTAGTCGAACGTGAGCATCACCTTGATCTCGCTCCCCGCGTTTTGCAGGGCGTAATCAAACGCCGCCTTGGCCTGCTCATAGGGATAGAAGCTGGTATTGAGCGCCGCGAAATCATAGCTGTCCCGGATACGGTCCATGAACTTGATCGTGCGCACCATGGCGTTTTTGGTGCCGTTAAAGCCGCTGACGCTCAGGTTTTTAAAGATCAGATCGGTGGGCTTGATGGTGATATCCCGCTCGCACATGCCGACCAGCCGCACCCGCGCGCCGTCCGCCGCCAGCTTTACCGCGTTTTCCGCGCCGGCGGGCGTGCCGGAGGCTTCCACCACATAGCTGGGGCCCGTGCCGCCCGTCAGCCCTTTAAGCTGTTCGGCGAAGTCGGGCGCGGTCGGGTCGAGCGCTTCATCCGCGCCGTAGCGCAGGATGACGTCGCGGCGGAAGGCGAGCGGATCGGCCGCGATCACATGCGCGCCCGAAGCCTTGGCCGTCATGGCGGCGCACAGGCCGATCGAGCCCGCGCCGATAATCAGCACATCCTCCGCGGCGTCCAAATGGCCGTTGCCGCCCCAAATGCTGAAATAACCCACGCAGAAGGTTTCCACCCACGCACCCATTTCAAACGGCCAATCAGGTGGCAGGCGATGCACGTTGCCTTCCTTCAGCGTCAGGTATTCGGCCATGGCGCCCGGCGTATAGGGCCGAAAGCCGACCTCGTCCCCGTGCAGGCAGGCGGAGGGCATTTTGCCGTTTTTGCAGTTTTCGCACGCGTTGCAGCCCATGCTGCAATCGCCGGTCACGCGGTCGCCCACCGCAAGGTCGCGCACGGCGGGGCCGGTCTCCACCACCGTGCCCGCGTATTCGTGGCCCGGGATATACGGCGCGATATCGTACCGCCCTTCGCTGCTTTTGCCGCTGTAACAGCCCAGATCGGAACCGCAGATGCCGCACCGCGCGATTTTGATGCGCACCTCGTTTTCGCGGAGCGGTTCGAGCTCGCGCTCCCCGATCCGCAGGTCCATCGGGCCGTGCATATATACCGCTTTCATTTTCATTGCTTACACTCCTTTGGAAAATCAGGCTTTGGCGCGAAGGCTCAGCTTTTTGGTCGTCGCATCGAGCACCACGGCGAACAGAATGATGATGCCTTTGACCACATACTGCCAGTTGGGCGAGATATTGATCAGGTTCATGATGTTGGCGAGCACGCCCATCACCACGCAGCCGACCACGGCCCCGCCGACCGTGCCGATGCCGCCGGAAAAGCTGGTGCCGCCCAGAATCACGCCGATGATCGCGTCGAACTCATAGTTGAGCGCGGCGGACGGCTGGCCGACGTTGGTGCGGCTCATCAGGATATAGCCGGTAATCGCCGCGAGCAGGCCCATGAAAACGTGCGCCACCGTGAGCACGCGCGCGGTTTTAATGCCCGAGGCCTTGGCGGCTTCCTCATTGCCGCCGATGGCGTAGAGCGAGCGGCCATAGGCCGTGCGGTTGACCAGCACCAGCGAAAAGAGAACCACCGCGATGCACACTAAAATGGGGTACGGGATCTGGCCGAACAGCTTGCCCTGCCCCAGCACGCGGAACGAGCTGCCCGTGACCGGGATCGGCATGCCGTTGGCGTAGACCAGCGCAAGGCCGCGCGAGAGGATCTGCGTGCCCAGCGTGACGATAAAGGCGGGCAGCGCGAACCGGGTGATGATAAAACCGTTGACCAGACCGATCGCCGCGCCGATGACCAGCGCCGCCGCAAGGCCGGCCAGAATGCTGCCCGTGCTTTCATACATGCCCACCATGACCGTGCCGGTGAGCGCGACCAGCGAGCCCGCCGACAGATCGACGCTGCCGGCCAAGATCAGCGCGCATTCGCCGCAAGCCAAGATCGTGGTCATGGAGATCTGCACCAAAATAGAGATCAGGTTTGCTTTGGTCAGGAACACATCGGGCCGCAGGATGGTGCTGATGATGATAAACAGCGCCAGAATCACGTAAATACCGCATTTTCGGAACATCTGCCCGAAATTCAAACCACCGAGTTTCGCTTTCATTTCCTGCTCCCTCCCGCTGATAAAGCCATGATTTTTTCCTGTGTGGCCTCGCGCCGCGTCAGTTCGCCGCGCTTTTCTCCATCCGCCATGACGATGATGCGGTCGCTCATGCCCAGAATTTCCGGCAGCTCGGAGGAGATCATGATGATCGCCATGCCCGCCCCGGCCAGCTCGCACATCAGCTTGTAGATCTCATACTTAGCGCCCACGTCGATGCCCTTGGTCGGTTCGTCCATGATCAGCACCTGCGGCGGCCGGACCATCCACTTGGCGAGCACCACCTTTTGCTGGTTGCCGCCCGACATGGTCGAGGCGGGCAGTTCGATATCGCTCGTTTTGATGTGCAGCCGCTCGATCTGCTCCCCGATCACGCCGGTCTCCCTATGCTTGTTCAGCAGGCCCAGCTTGCCGGCAAACGCCCTCATATGCGCGAGCATCATGTTTTCGCGGATGCTGCGGATGACCACCAGACCGTACCGGCGGCGGTCCTCCGAGATCATGGCGATGCCGCTTTTGATCGCGTCCGTCGGGTTTTTGATCCGTTTTTGGCGGCCCGCCAGAAACACGCTGCCCGAATCGCACGGGTCCAGCCCGCAGATCGCGCGCATCACCTCGGTGCGGCCCGCGCCGATCAGCCCGGAAAAGCCGAGTATCTCGCCGCGGCGCACGGAAAAGCTGATTTGACGGAACACGCCCGCGCTGGAAAAATTCTCGGCGCGAAGCAGCTCCTCGCCGATCGGCACCTCGGTCTTGGGGAACAGGTCGTTCAGCTCGCGCCCGACCATGTGGCGGATGATCTCGCCTTCCGTCACCGCGTTCGCCGCGCCCCCAAAAACGCACGCGCCGTCGCGGATGATCGTGATCTCGTCCGCGATCTCGGGCAGTTCCTCCAACCGGTGCGAGATATAAATGACGGAGATGCCGCGCGCCTTCATTTTCCGCACCAGCCGGAACAGCTCGCTCACCTCGCGCTGCGAGATGGAGGAGGTCGGCTCGTCCATGACGATGATCTTGGCTTCGCGCGAGACCGCCTTGGCGATCTCGATCATCTGGCGGCTGGCCACCGAAAGGCTGCGCATCATCGTATCGGGGTCGATGGCCATGTCCAGCCCCGCGAGGGCCTCGCGCGTCCGGCGGCGCATTTCGGCCTTGTCGGTCAGCCCCAAGCGCGTGATCTCACGCCCCAGAAACACGTTTTCCATCACGGTCATATCGAGCACCGAATTGAGCTCCTGATAGATCATCGAAATGCCGCGCGCGATGCCCTGACTTTCATTGGCGATGCGCACCCGCTCGCCCTCCAGCCAGATCTCTCCGGCGTCGGGCTGATACATGCCGCTCAGAATCTTCATCAGCGTCGATTTGCCCGCGCCGTTTTCCCCGACGATCGCGTGCACCGTGCCCCTGCGCAGCGTAAAGCACACCTGCTTGAGCACGCGAACGCCCGGAAAGGATTTTTCGATATTTTTCAGCTCGAGTATCACATCAGCTTGATCGGTCATGCCGTTCCCTCCATTCGAGGCCGTCTCCATGGCGCGCCGCCGGACCTGCCGTTACTCGGCGGCCTCATACTGCACAATGTACTGGTCGACGTTT
Source organism: Butyricicoccus faecihominis (assembly GCF_024462775.1). Classification (GTDB taxonomy): domain Bacteria; phylum Bacillota; class Clostridia; order Oscillospirales; family Butyricicoccaceae; genus Agathobaculum; species Agathobaculum faecihominis_A. The sequence goes on along the minus strand of NZ_JANGCE010000012.1, from coordinate 28,996 downwards.
TCCGCGTCCACCGCTTCAAAGGGAATATCCATATCGCCCTTCGTCCATTCGCCCCGCGCGAGCTTCAGCGCAACGTCGGCGCTGAAATAGCCTTGATCGTGCGCGTTCTGGTAGACCGACATGGCCAGATCGCCCGCCTTGATGCTGGCGCACGCTTCCTCGGTCGCGTCGGTGCCGGTGACGAGGATGGAATCGAGCTTGTCCGCCGTGCGCACGGCTTCGATCGCGCCGAGCGCCATGTTGTCGTTTTGGCTGACGATCGCGGTCACCTCGGGAAAGCTCTTGAGCCAGTCGTCCGTGATATTCATCGCTTTCGCGCGGTCCCACTCGGCGGTCTGTTCGGCCAAAAGCTCGATATCCGGGCGTTTTTCTGCCAAAACCGCCTGCATGCCCTTTTTCCGGCCGATCTGTCCGGAATGGCCGATCGGCCCCATCAGATAGCAGTACTTCGCGTTTTCCGGCAGCTTTTCGGCCAGCCACTCGCCCTGAATGCGCCCGGCCTCCTCATCGTTCGAGCCGACATAGGTATACGCGCCGCCGTTGGTGCGGGTGTTGACGCAGACCACCGGAATGCCGGCCGCGTTCGCCGCCTCCACCGCGGGCGTGAGCGCGTCCACGTCGCGCGGCCACAGCACCAGCGCCTTGACCTTGGAGTTGATCAGCTGATCGACGTTGGTCAACTGGGTGTTGACGTCGCCTTGGGCGTTTAGAATCTGTAGGTCGATCTCGTCCTTATGCTCCTCGCCGTACGCCATCATGCCTTCGTACAGGATACGGTCGAACACGTCGCCCGTGTTTTGCAGCGATACGCCGAGCAGCAGCTTTTCCGCAGCCTTAGGCGCGTCGGCCTGCGGTTCGCCCTGCGGCGCGTCGCCCGCGCCGTCGCCGCCTCCGCAGCCGGCGCACGCCAGAATCAGTCCCAAGCTCAGTCCCAATGCCAATAGTCTTTTTTTCATGTGGGTTCCCTCCTTCGATCACGCGGTTTGTTTCTTTCCTTTCCCGGTTCGGCGCGCCGCCCTAGGGCAGCAGCTTATAGTCAGGCGGATTCTCAAACGAGAGATGCGCCTTGAACCCTTCCGCATAGGCATAGCCCGCCTGCAAGCCGCGGTACATGCCCATTGCCTCGATCGCGTGCATATAGTCCTGTTCCAGCTCCACCTGCGATTTGTGACAGGCCAGCATAGCGCGCTTGCGCTCCATCTGATCCGTGATGTCGACATATTGCTCGGGCTGGTAGTGGAAGCCGCCGTTCGGCTCCCAGAAAAACACCTTGGGCAGCTTGCTGATTGGCGGGTACTCGGTCTTCTGGTTTTTCCATTTCAGGCACAGCAGCGCCTGCTTTACGATCGTGCCGATCACATGGTGGTCCACGCTGGAATCGTCGGGCCAATGCGTGAAGATCACATCGGGATCGGCCCAGCGGATCGCGTTCACGATCGCGTCGCGCGTCGGGTTGTCGTCCACGATGCGCTCGTCCATGCCGAGAAACAGGGTCTCCGCGCCCGCGACCGCCGCAGAGTTCAGCTGCTCCGCCTTACGCTTCGCGGCCAGCTCCGCGCGGTCATAGTCGTAATGGCCGATGTTGCCGCTCGTCACAACGCAGAATTTTACCGTGTCGCCGCGCTCCGCATAGCGCAGCATGGTGCCGCCCGCGTAAATGTCGATATCATCCGGGTGCGCGCCGATTGCCAGTACATTCATTTTTTCCAGCCTCCTTTTTATCGGTTCCGTTTTCGTCAAACGCCGGTGATCTCGCGCAGGTATGCGCGCGCCATTTTCATAAAGTGCAGGGCCTTGGGGCTGGGCAGGTACTGTTCCGCCTCCACCATCATCCAGCCCTCGTACCCCTTGTCCGCCAAGATCTGCATGATGGGTCTAAAATCGATGCCGCCGTCCCCCGGCACGGTGAAGATGCCGCATTTGACCGAGGAATTGAAATCCATGTCATAATCCTCCACCACGTCGAGCACGATCTCGCGGATGTTCTTCAAGTGCACATAGGCGATGCGGTCCGCGAAATCATGGAAGAACCGCGCAAGGTCGACCCCGCAGTAGTGCAGGTGCCCGGTATCGGCCAGCAGGTGCAGCTTGTCCGGGTCGGTGCCGGCGCAGAGGCGCTGGGTCTCCTCATAGGTCTCGCAGCAGGTGCCTGTGTGCACATGGTAGACGAGCTTCATGCCAAGGCTGTTTACAAAATCCCCGGCTTCATTCAGGCCGTCCAAAAACAGCTTCCACTGTTCGTCGTCCAGCTTTTCCACGCCCTTTTTGGCGCGGTATTCGCGCGGGTCCCAGCAGCGCGAGCCCGTGCCCTCCGCCGCGACGACGACGTCGCAGCCGCAATCCCGCAGGAATTTCGCCTTTTCGCGGAACATGTCGAAATACTTGTCGCGCAGCTCGGCGCAGGCGAACATGGTATCGCACCAGCCGGAAGTCAACTGCAGGCCGCGCGCGTCCAGCGCCTGCCGGAGCGCCTTTGGTTCCTTGGGGAATTTGCGGCCCAGCTCTATACCGGTATAGCCCGCTTCCGCCGCCTCGTCGATGATGTTTTCAAAGGAGTACTCGTCGCCAAGGTCGAGCATGTCGTCGTTGCACCAGCAGATCGGGTGCGCGCCGAACCGGACATTCTGAAATAGCGGTTTCATGAAACATTCCTCCGTTCAAATTTTATTAATGTTACGTTGTGCCTATATAGTATTTTATAATATGAATTATGTCAACCCATCACTCGCATTTTCGTATATTATCTCATTGTTTTTGCTTTTATTTTATGCATATTGTCCATTAATCGATGGCTCTTTTTCCATTAACTTGATCCATTCATTTGAATTTGTCTATATATTCATATTAATATTTGAAAACTGCAAAAGGCTCCCTGTTTTAGAAACAGGGAGCCTTTTGTAGAAGGATCAAATATACCCGGCCAGCCACGGCAGCATCAAAACAAGATTCGGGATGTAGGTGATCAGCAGGAGTACCACGATGCAGGACGCGGTAAACGGCAGCGAAGCCTTTACGATATCCTTGAGCTCGCAGCCGCTGACGCTGGCGGCGGTGTACAGGCCCACGCCAAAGGGCGGCGTGATCAGGCCGATCATGACGTTTACGACCATGACTACGCCAAAGTGGATCGGATGAATGCCCATTTGCTGAAAGATCGGGGCAAAGATCGGCGCAAAGAGCACGAGCTGCGCGGAATCCGAGATCCACATGCCGTTGAACAGGAAAAACAGGTTGACCAGAAACAGCAGCAGATAGGGCGAAATATTGGCGGCGGCCACCCAGTTGTTGATCATCAGCGGCACGCTCTCCATGGTCAAGATCCAGCTGATAATGGAGGTAAAGCCGATGATCAGAAAGATCGAGGCCGAGCCGGTCGCCGCGTTTTTGAGGGAAGACCACAAATCGCGCGGCTTCAGCTTATGGTAGACCAGCAGATCGAGCAGCAGCACGTAGGCCACCGAGATCGCCGAGGCTTCCGTCGCGGTGAAAACGCCCGAAATGATGCCGCCCAGCACGATCACGATCATAAAAATGGCGGAAAAGGATTTGAGCGTGATAAGCAGCGCCTCTTTCGCACTGTAACGGACATCGCTCTTGGGAAAATGCAACTTACGCGCCAGAAAGAAGATCACGAGGATTTGGCCCAGACCCAGCATAATGCCGGGCACCACGCCGCCGATGAACATGCCGCCCACGGAAACCGCCGTCAGGCTGGCGAACATGACCGCCGGGATCGACGGCGGGATCACAGGCCCCTGTATGGCGGAGGTCGCGGTCAGCGCGGCGGCAAAATCCCGCTCGTAGCCGTCCGCCTCCATCATGGAGATCTCAATCGGCCCAAGCGCGGCGATATCGGCCAGCGCGGAGCCCGAAATACCGCCGAACAGCATACTGGCCAGCACGTTGACATACGCCACGCCGCCGCGCAGGCGGCCGACAAAGATGCGGCAAAAGTCCACCACGCGGTCCATCAGGCCGGTCAGGCCCATCAGCTCGCCGGAGAGCATAAACAGCGGAATGCAGATGTAAATAAAGCTATCCATGCCGGTGAACAGCCGGTGGGCGTACATCATCAGGTTGCCCAGCATGTCCGGCTTGAACACAAAGTAGCTCATCGCGGCGGTGCCGATCGCCATGACCACCGGCGAGCCGACAAGGAGCAGGCCGAACAGGATCACCAGCACCAGAATCAGTTGCATACTCATTCGTTCGCACCTCCGCTTTTGTGTGCGCAAAAAAGCGCCGCCAAATTCAGCAAATACTGCACCAGCATCAGAAACGAGCCGACGGGCACGGACAGGTAGACCCAGAACTTATCCACCGGCAGCCCGGTCACGGGAACGCCCCAGTAGCTTTGCGCCTGCAGCCAGCCCTGCCACGTCAGCGTGCACAGGATGACGACGAACAGCACGGTATAAAGCCCTTCGCGCACCCGGAGAAACGCCTTCGGCCAGATCTTGTCCGCAAAGTCCACCCGCATGAGCGTGTTTTTGTAGATGAGCACATTGGCCGCCAGAAACACGACCCAGATCAGCATGTACCGGGTATATTGCTCCACCCACATCGCGCTGATCTTCAGCACATAGCGGCACAGCACCGAAAGAAAAACCGATACCGCGATGGTGGAAAGACCCGCCGCGGCGATCGCCAGCGAGACGCGGGCGATCGCGCTTTGCACCCTATTGATTTTATCCATAGCGTAATCCTCACAAAGCGGCGGCCGCTCACGCGCGTCCCATCAGCATGGCGGCGGCGTCATAGGCCTTGGTAAAGCGGTCGTAGAACGCGGGGTCCACCTTGTTCATCACAGCCGCCTTGCCGGCTTCAAAGCAGGCGTCCCGGAAGGCCGCGCGCTCTTCATCGGTAAGCGAAACGATCTCGATGCCGCTGCTTTCCAAAACGTTTAGGTTATCCACATTGTTCGCGGCCACCACGCCGCTGGTGGCGCGGCGCGCGTCCATCTCGGCGCGCAGGATGATATCCTGCCGCTCCGGGGTCAGCTTGTTCCAAGAATCCTCGTTCATGGCGCAAATGCAAACGTTCGCGGCGTGCTTGGTCTCGGTGATGTATTTGACCGTTTCGTACAGGTTGTTCATGAACAGGGTGTAATTGCAGTTTTCATAGCAGTCGATCACGCCGGTCGAGGCCGCGGAATACAGCTCCGTGAAGGCGACCGAGGACGGTACCGCGCCCCAGCTTTCCACCATGGCGATGTGCGGATCGATCTCCTGCACGCGCATTTTCATGCCGGCCATGTCGGCCAGCGAACGCACGGGCGCTTTCCACGTATCGAGGTTGCGGAAATCGGTCTGGATCAGGCTGAGCAGGCGCATATTCGCGGCGCTTTGCAGCTGGGCGCTCAGCTCGTCCTTGATCTCGCCCTCGCATACCAGATTGCACACATCGATGTCTTCGATCAGGTAGGGCATATCGAACACGCTCACGTTCGGCACCCAACCGGCCAACGCGCCGACCGAGGCGGACAGCGCGATATCGATCGTCCCCTGCGAGCACTGCTCCAAGCACGAGGTCGTGCTGCCAAGCGAATCGTTTGGATAGATTTCAAGCGTCATTTCGCCGCCGGAATACAGTTCGATGGACTTTTTGAACACACGGGCGTAGCAATTCCATGTGTTTTTTAGCATGCTGGTGTCGTTATCGCCGTGGCTCAGTTTGAGCACCACGCTCGCGCCTGCGAGCGGCTGCGCCGGGCCGGTGGTTTCGCTTTGCACCGCCACATCTGTGTTCGCGTCCGCGCCGCCCGTACCGGACGGCACGCCCGTTTGAGGACCGCAGCCGGTAAGCATTGTGGAGAAGAGCGCGGCGGCGGCAAGCAGAGAAAGAAATCTTTTCATGCGAATACTCCTTTTCCTAATGGTTGTCGGGACCCTGTCGGCCGCGCGTGTGGGAAGGCTTCAGCGCGCTTCCATGTCGCGGCGGTTTGCCCAGTTGACCAGCGGCGTTTCTCCGTCCAGCGCGGCGAGCAGCGCGCCCGCCGCCCTGACCGCGAGGCGCTCGCGCGATTCCCTTGTATCGCCGCCGCTGTGCGGAGTCAGGATCACATTGTCGAGCTGGAACAGCGGATTTTCCGCAAACGGCGGTTCGGGATCGAAAACATCGAGCGCCGCGCCCGCGATGCGCCCGCCGACGAGCGCCCGATAGAGCGCCGCCTCATCGACGACCGGGCCGCGGCCCAGATTGCAGAGATAGGCGCTTTGCTTCATGGCTTCAAACTGGGCGGTGGAAAACAGGCCGCGCGTCTCGGCCGTCAGCGGCAGATGGATGCTGACAAAGTCCGCCCGCCCAAGGCCGTCCTCCAGCACCTCCACCTTTTCCGCGCCCACTTCCAGCATCTGGCCGGCAGGCACGAACGCGTCATACGCGAGCACCCGCATGCCGAACGCCTGCGCTTTTTGGGCGACCTCGCGGCCGATCCGCCCAAAACCGGCGATCAGCAGGGTCTTCTCGGCAATGTCGCTTGGCAAATTGGTGTCGCGGTACCGCCAGTTGCCGCGTCGCACATTCGCATCCGCGCGAATCAGGTTTTGCGCCGAGGCGAGAAGAAACAGCATGGCGTGCTCGCTCACCGTGGTATAGTTGCCATCCGGTACATGGAGGACCTGCACCCCGTGTTCGGTCGCCGCCGCAACGTCGATATTATCCAGACCGACGCCGGGCTCCGCGACGACCTTGAGCGTCGGACAGCTTTCGATGATTCGGCGGGTGATCGGTTCGATCCGGGGCAGCAGCCCCTGCGCCCCGCTTTCCTGAATGACGCGAATCAGCGTTTGCTCCCCGCCGTCCGGCGCCATGACCACACGGGCCTTTTCTTGAAGAAGCTGAACGCCCGCCGGGTGGATGGTGGGTTCGATCAGTACGATGGTATGCATCATGTGTTCCCTCGCCTTTCCTATCAGTCTTTGGGGATGTCGCCGACCGTGCGGGCAAAAACCGGCCGTATCGCATCGGCCCACGCCTTGATGCCGCCCGCCGCGTCGATCAGCTCTAAATTTTGCAGATTGATGCCGCCGGGCGTTGAGACGGTGGCCATCGTATGCACGCCCGTGCGATCCTGCCGAATCGCTTCCTGACAAACGGCGGCAAAGAAATTGGTCACATAGCCCGTCGCCTGCTCGGCGCTCAGCCCTTCGGACTGCGCCCAACCGATCAGCTGATCCATGACGGCGAACATGGAGGTCACGCAGCCGGTAATCGCGCCGAACACGGCGGCTTGGTACCGCTTTTCGACTGAAATGACCTTGCCGATGTGGCCGAAAATCTCCGCCGCCTCGGGTGTTGGCGGACACTGCACGATCGGGCCGTCGGTAAAGGCGTTGAACGTTAACGGCACCATATGCAGCATGGTATCCACCTTGCAGTTGATCCAAGCGGCGATCTGCTCCACCGTTTTATCGAACATGACGTTGATGATCTTATGCGCCGGGCGGAAACGCAGGGAACGGCAAACCTCCTCGCCCGCTTCGGGCAGCACGGCCAGAACGACCCAATCCGCCGCGTCCACCACGGCCTGAATGCTGTCGGCCACGGTGACGCGGTCGGGGTAATCCGCCTTCAGCTTGGCGGCGTTTTTTTCATAGTGCGGCGAAACGACGATGGGGTACGGAACATCGGCCGCGCGGCTGCAAAAACCGGTGACCATCGCGGTCGTGATCGCGCCGGTACCGACAAAACCAAGGGTAGGCAACTGATTCATCCTATTTTTCCTCCTTTACGCGAGCATGCCGTGCTTTTCCAGCTCGGCACGCAAAAGCGCCTTTGTCTCCTCGTCCGGTTCGTTCACGGGCACGGTCCATGCGCCGGTCTCCTGCCCCATCAGCTGCATGGCGTATTTTAGGGGCGAGGGGTGCATGCCGTTGCCGAACAGCGCCTTTACCAGACCGAAATACTGGAAGATGAGCGCGTGCGCCTTTTGCGATTCCCCGCTCCGAGCCAGCTTGTAGATCTCGGCATATTCGCGGGGCAGCACGCAGGATGCCGCGATCACGCCGCCGCGCGCCCCCGCCAGAACCTGATCGGCAAACGCCAGATCGGAACCGCTGTAGATCGATCCGTCGTCGCCCGCCAGACGCACCGCGTTTAAAAACTGCGTATAATCCGAACACTCCTTGCAGCCGATCACGCCCGGAATCTCCCGCAGCATGCGCGCGAGCGTTTCCGGCATGACGTTTGTGCCGATGCGGCCGGGATAGTTATATACGATCATGGGCGCTTGCAGCGCCTGATACAGCGCCTGAAAATAATCGTAAATACCCTGCTGCGTAACGCTTACATAATAGGGCGGCAGCACCAGCAGCGCGTTTGCGCCCGCGTCGAGCGCGTTTCTGCCGTTTATGACCGCTTCGGCGAAGCCGGGCTCCAACACGCCGCCGATCACCGGCACGCGGCCCGCTGCCGCTTGCACGACCGTTTTTACGGTAAACGCGCGCTGCTCTGCGTTCATGTTGACGTATTGGCCGCTGCCGGCCGACGCGATCACGACGTCCACGCCGCCCTCGATCACAAAGTCCGTGTGCGCCCTCAGCATTTCCGCGTTTACAGAGCCATCCTTGTTATACGGCGTGATCAGCGCGGTCATGACCCCGTCAAATTTGGTGTTTCTCATTTTGTATGCCTCCTTATCCTTGTTGAACGGCATTGCAGAAAGCGTGCCGCCGTTATCGGCGTTTCCCTGCTTTGCTTATAGTGCCATTGTACCTACTCCCCCTGCGATAGGGTCAATAGCTAAATATAGCCCTGCTTTTTTTGTGAAAAGAGCATAAAAAAACCGCTGTTTCCAGCGGTTTATCAAATTTTCCATCATATCTAAGGCTAACTATGGCCTACCGCAACGTCAAGGTTTTACGATTCGTCCGGCGCTTGACTGAAACGGGAAATAATGCTAATCTATTACTAGGCTATATATAACCTTATGTCCAAAACGATTCCTTCTGTCAGGCGGGATCGTTCCGACCGTCATTCTTGTGAAGGAGGGCATCTCCGTGGATCAGTACTTTTCAAGAGAAAACGACCGGTACAGTATCGGGGATATGTCGGAGATTTTCAACATTTCACGGCGCACCCTGCGCCTTTATCATGATATGGGCCTGCTGGTACCGCAAAACGTGGATGACTATAACGGCTACCGCTATTACTCACGCAACCAGTTCGCGCGGCTGGAAAAGATCATTCAAATGAAATCCGTGGGTCTGTCGCTCCGGCAAATCAAATCCATGCTGGACGAGCGGAACCTTTCGGTGTTTGAAGCGCTGCTCAGCGAGCGGATCGACACGCTCAATGAAAAGATCACGGCGGATACCACGCTGCGCGACCTGTTGATCAAGCAGCTCAATAGCTGCGCCCACATGCGCAATCCCCCTGTTCTGGATTCCGCGTTCATCGAGTTCATCCCCAAGCGGGCGGCTTTGGCGTTTGAGATCGAACCGTATGACCTGCGGCAAAGCTATTGCGACGGCTCGCCTTGGTCCAAGGTGCTGGTGCAGATCAAGGAGGCGCTTCAGGAAAACAACCTTTCCGCTTCCCTGCTCAATCAGGCCTGCTGCACCATTACGCAGCAAGCGCTTTTGGAGGAAGACTATCTGTGCGGCGGCGCGCTGCTTCTGATCGACGGCCCCATGCAGGCGAGCATTCCCCATACGATCGTGCAGGCCGGCACCTACGCCTGTATCTATCGCAACTATATCGCCATGGACGGCCGCTCGGAATGTATCGGGCTGGATAAGCTGCTGCAGTTCATCCGGGATAAGCGCTACCAGATCGTCGGCCCATACCTTGGCGAGGTCATCGCCAAGATGTCGATCTTTGATTACTGCAACAACAATATTTTGGTCAAGCTACAGATCCCCGTGAAAATTTTTGAATAATAGAAAAGCGCCGCAGGACGTGTTGCCTGCGGCGCTTTCCCGAGAGAAGAAGAAAAAAGGAAGAATAGGTCGAAACTAGAATAGAAGGATATTTCCGTCCAATGTCATGAAGTTAAGCTACCCCATTGTCATCCTGAGGAACATGGTGACGAAGGATCTCGCGCGGACGCGCGATTTTCGGTAGATTCCGCGCGTTCGCGCGAGATCCTTCGCTTCGCTCAGGATGACAAACTTACGAAAATGCTTTAACTGAATAACATTGTCTTTCCGTATATTCTCTTTATAGCACCCGCGCCGACTTTTGTCAACATTTATTTTAAACAATTTAATAACAAAGGCATATTTTCTTCGATTTTTAAAATAACCTATAAATATTCATTGACAGACTTTATTTTATGTGTTAAATTAAAGCTAATAAAAAGCGGCGGTCAAACGTCGCTCCACCATACTACAATCGTCAAATAGGAGGAACAAAATCATGCGCATGATGGAAATCATCGATGAATCGACCGGCAAGGTAGTGGGCAGCGTGCCGCACTACGACGGCAAGGAGATCGCGAAAATGGTAGACGTCGCTTACGCGGCGCAGCCCCGCTGGGAAAAGGTGCCGCTGTTCGAGCGCGGCCAGATCCTTTATAAGTTCTGCGACCTGATCGACCAGAACCGCGAGGAGATCGCAAACTACATGTCCTGCGAAATGGGCAAGCCCATTCTTCAGTCCCGCGCGGAGACCACCTACGCCGCCGAGATCGGCCGCGCCAACATCGAAGTGGGCAAGCACATGTACGGCGAGGTGCTGTGCGACAGCTCCGAGGGCTACGAGGATCACGTAGTCATGGTCCGTCACGAGGCGCTGGGCGTCGTCGCGGCGGTCATCCCCTTCAACTACCCGGTCGAGCTGACCCTGCAAAAGGTCGTTCCGGCGCTTCTGATGGGCAACACCATGATCGTCAAGGCATCCACCACGGCCCCCTGCTGCGTCAAGAAGCTGATTGATCTGGCGATCGAAGCCGGCGTGCCGCAGGACGTGCTGCAATTCGTCACCGGCAGCCGCGAGGACTGCACCGAAAACCTGCTGACCAACAAGAAGGTCGCCTGCATCGCCATGACCGGCAGCACCGAAGCCGGCGCCGAGATGATGCACGACGCCGCGCCCACCATCAAGAAGGTCATTCTGGAGCTGGGCGGCAACGATCCGCTCATCATCACCGAGGAAGCCGCGAACGATCCCGAGCTGATCGCCAAGGCGATCGAGTGCCTGTGCTGGGGCCGCATCAACGAGAACAACGGGCAGGTCTGCGCCTCCCCCAAGCGCACCATCGTACATAAGAAGGCGCACGATGTGTTCGTCAAGTGCCTTGTGAACTTTGTTTCCACCCTCAAGCGCGGCCACGCGACCGATCCCGAAGCGCAGCTGACCCGTCTGGTCTCCACCAAGGCGGCCGAGCGCGTCGAGAAGCAGATCCAGCACACCATCGATCAGGGCGCGAAGCTCCTTTACGGCGGCAAGCGCAACGGCCCCGAAATGGACGTTACCATTCTGGACAACGTGACCAAGGACATGGATATCGCGTGCGATATGGAGGTATTCGGCCCCGTCGTTCCGATCATCACCTTTGAGACCGACGAAGAGGCTGTCGCGATCGCCAACCAGAGCCAGTACGGCCTGTCCGCGTGCGTGATCACCAAGGACCTGAAGAAGTCCTTCTACTACACCGAGCACGTGGAATCCTCGGCGGTATGGGTCAACGGTTCCAGCGCGCTGCGCCATAACGACCAGCCGTTCGGCGGCTGCAAGGGCACCGGCATCGGCAACGAGGGCGCGGGCTACTCCTGCGCCGAGTTCACCCGCCTGAAGACCTACGGCTTCTGCGACGTTTCCCCCAAGGAGCGCCTGTACGAACATGCCGACGGCATGGGCGATTTCCTGTCCAACTTCCGCGCGCAGGTCGCGGAGCAAATGAAGGATATGTAAGCAACTGTATGAAAAAGGCACGCCGTGTTTTTGCGGCGTGCCCTTTTTTTGGTGGCTCGCTTTGCTCGCGATAAAATGCGCGGCAGTAGCCGCGATGGACGAACGCGCCGCCCGGCGCGGGGACGAACACCTGAGCGGCGTTCCTTATTTGGGCTTCCCCCGACGAGGGGAAGCTGGCACGGCGAAGCCGTGACTGAAGGGGGGCGTAAGGGTGGGCGGCCATGATGTGCGTGCATTCTTGGTGGCTCGCTTTGCTCGCGATTTAATGCGCGGCGGTAGCCGCGGGGGAACGATGCGCCGCCCGGCGCGGGGGCCAAGGGGAAGGGAACACCTTACGGTTTTCCCTTCCCCTTGGAACTCCATTCTTTTCCCTTCTCCTGCTTGGGGGCGGTGTGAGCCGCGCTTTAGTCATGTAAACAATTTTTGACGGTGCCGTACCGGATGCCGGGGGATTCAGTGGACGGGTTGCTTCGCTCGGCCGGACCGGCCTAGTTTCGCGCGCCCACTTGTCTTGGCGCTTCGCTTTCGGCGGGCTGGGGCAGCCCGCCCAACGGCCGCGTTTTTTATATTCGGTTTCTCATGACAGCCCAATGTTTCCATATCACGAAACATGAAAGATACAAAACAGGTTATAATGAAGCTACAATAAAGCTAAAAAGAGGGCAAAACATGAAGCTATTGATGGGGCAACGCTTGAAAAAAGCGCGAATCAGCCGTGGACTGACCGGCGAACAATTAGCGGAATTATGTCACATCAATGCGACTTATCTTCGCCAAATCGAAGCAGAGCGAAAGACGCCCAGTCTGCCGGTATTTATCAGCTTATGCGACGAACTTAAAGTATCGCCAACCTACTTACTTACCGAAGTGCTGATAGAAAACGAACTAAGCGATTTTGGCGTACTTTCGGATCTATGGCAGAGCGCAACGCCTGTTCAAATTCAAATTGTCACCGCTATGGTGCGCAGCGCATTGGAGCAACTGTAGTTTAGCATGCCGAGCGGCGGAGTGGGTCACTCCGCCCTACAAGCGGGGACGCTTGGCCGGCGTAGGGCGGGCTGACCCAGCCCGCCGAAAGCGAAGCGCCGGCAAATGCGGGCGCGCGAAACTTGGCCGGTCCGGCCGAGCGAAGCAACCCGTCCACTGAATCCCCCGGCACCCGATCCGGCACCGCCACAAATTGTTTATATGACAAAAGGGCGGCTCGTGCCGCCCCCATACAGGAGAAGGGAAAAGAATGGAGTTCCAAGGGGAAGGGAAAACCGTAAGGTGTTCCCTTCCCCTTGGCCCCCGCGCCGGGCGGCGCAATCGTCCCCGCGGCTACCGCCGCGCATGAAATCGCGAGCAAAGCGAGCCACCAACTAAACGGAGCGCCAGCAAATGTGGGCGCGCGAAACTAGGCCGGTCCGGCCGAGCAAAGCAACCCGTCCACTGAATCCCCCGGCACCCGATCCGGCACCGCGACAAATTGTTTATATGACAAAAGGGCGGCTCGTGCCGCCCCCATACAGGAGAAGGGAAAAGAATGGAGTTCCAAGGGGAAGGGAAAACCGTAAGGTGTTCCCTTCCCCTTGGCCCCCGCGCCGGGCGGCGCATCGTTCCCCCGCGGCTACCGCCGCGCATTAAATCGCGAGCAAAGCGAGCCACCAAGAATGCACGCACATCATGGCCGCCCACCCTTACGCCCCCCTTCAGTCACGGCTTCGCCGTGCCAGCTTCCCCTCGTCGGGGGAAGCCCAAATAAGGAGCGCCGCAGCTTTCGCTACAGCGCTCCTTTGTTTTTTGAATTACAGCGCCGCCCCAAGCGCACGCGCGCGGGCAAGCGCGTCCGTGTGCTCGATCTCGCCCTTTTCGCGGACGCCGGGCGCCAGAATATTGCCCCGCTGCCGCCACTTGAAATAGTCCGCCATATCGCTGTACATGTGTACCGCGTCGCGGAAGTAGGATTCGTCCTCCGCCTCGCCGCAGACGAGCAGCACGCTTTCGCTTGCTTTCAGCGGCGTGCGGCAGTTCGGCGCGCAATAGGCGTATAGCCGGTCGATTGGCGCTTTCATCTGCGACGGCATGGACGACCAATAAAGCGGAAACGCAAAAACCAGTACATCCGCCGCTTCCAGCAGCGGGATCAGCTGCTGGAAATCATCCTGAACCGCGCAGGCGGAGCCGTGGCTCCAGCAAACGTCGCAGGCGATGCAGCCCGCCATGCGATGATGCGCGCAGTCGAACTTCGTCACCTCGTGCCCGGCTTCACGCGCGCCCTGTATGAACGCATCGGCCATGAGGTCGCTGTTGCCGTGCGGACGCGGGCTGCCGGTCAGCACCAAAACATTCTTTTTCATTGTCCCGCCCCCTTACAGCGAACGGGCCAGCGCCCGCGCGCGGTCCAGCGCGTCCGTTTCCTTGATCTCGCCCGCCTTGTTCACGCCGGGCACGACCAGACGGCCGCTGTCCTTCCAGCCGCGGTCCTCCAAAATAAGCTCGTACGAGCGCACCGCGCCTTCAAACACCCGCTCCTCCGCGATCTCGCCGCAGATGAGCAGCACGGCCTCCTTGATCGGCAGCGTTTTGCCGCCGACGATGAACGCATAGAGCTTGTCGAGCGCCGCCTTGATCGAGGCCGGGAAGGTATACCAGTAAAGCGGCATGGCCAAAACCAGCGTGTCCGCCCATTCCAGCAGGGGCGAGAGCAGCGCGAAATCGTCCGCAAAGACGCAGGCGCGCCCGGCCGAAAAGCACTGGTCACAGGCGCGGCAGGGCAAAATGCGATGCGCCGCCGTGTCAAACACCTCCACGGTATGTCCCGCGCGCTCGGCCTCCTCCCGAAACGCCCGCGCCATAAGGTTGCTGTTTCCTCCCTGCCGCGCGCTGGCGGTCAGGATCAGTATGTTCTTGCCCATCATGCATGTTGCGGAAGAGCAGTCTCCCGCGCTCCTTTCCTTCCGTTTAACTGCATGATATCACCGCCGCGCGGCAGTGTCAAGGCGTTGCGGCATATTTTTTCAAATATTATTTTTATTCCTTTATAATTTTACGCTCCGCATCGATCCCAGCCTTGATCCGCCGGATATGCGTGTAATAATACGCCACCAAAAACACGGCCGCGCCCGTCCAAGCGGCTACCTCCGCGTAGAAGATGCCTTCCCTGCCGATCAGCGGCGGCAGCAGCAGCGCCACGCCGATGCGCATGAACAGTTCGACCACGCCGGACGCCATCGGCACCCGCATGTTGCCCAGCCCTTGCAGCGAGGAACGGTAGGCGTGCAGCAGGAACAGGATGATGAGAAGGCAGCTCATGATGAACAGATAATGGTAGGCGATCTCGATCACCTCGGCCGCGTTTTTTTCTTCCGCGGAAACGAAAAGGCTGAGCAGCCCCTTGCCAAATGCAATGGTGAAAACCGAAATCACGACCGAGATCACCGCCGAAAGCGTGACAACGGCCCGTATGCCGGCGTCGATCCGGTCGGTGCGGCCCGCGCCCCGGTTCTGCCCCATATACGCGGTCATGGCGTAGCCGAACGCGATGGCCGCGCTTTCCAGCACGCCGTACAGCTTATTGGTGGCCGTGAAGCCCGCGACAAACACAATGCCGAAGCCGTTTAGCACAAACTGCACGACCATGCCGCCCACCGCGATCACGGCGTTTTGCAGCGCCGTGGGCGCGCCAAGGCTGAAAAGGCGGCGCAGCAGGGGCTTGTCGGGCCGCAGCTCCTCGCGCGACAGGCAGCAGGCCGGAAGCTGCCGCATGGCGGCCAGACAATACAGCAGCGAGCAGAGCTGGGCGATGACCGTTGCGACCGCCGCGCCGAAAATGCCCATATGGAATTGCAGGACGAACAAAAGGTCCAGCCCGATGTTGACGACCGCCGCCACCACCATCGCGGCCAGCGGCGTGCGGCTGTCGCCCATGCAGCGGAGGATCGCGGCGGACATGTTGTACCCCAACACGATGATCGTGCCCACGAACAACACCTGTAAGTACTGCCGGGAACCGCCGATGATCGATTGCTCCGTTTGGAGCAGGCGAAGCAGCGGATCGATCGCGAGCAGCCCCACCACGGTTAGCACCACGCCGACCGCAAGGCTGAGCAGCACGATCTGGCCGATGACCTTTTGCAGGCGCTTATGGTCGCCCGCGCCGAACACCTCGGCCACCAAGACGGAAAAACCGTGTGTGAACCCATGAATTGCCCAGAGCAGCATCCAGTTGATCCAATCCGCCGCGCCGAGCGAGGCCAGCGCCTGCACGCCCACGCCCCGGCCCACGATGATCGAATCGACGATCATATAGAGCTGCTGGAACACGCTGCCCACCATCAGCGGCAGCGAAAAAAAGAAGATCAGGCTGATCGGCCTGCCCTTCGTCATTTCTCTTACCTTTGCGCGCACGTCGCTCTCCCCCTGTCCATGCCTTGCTTCACGCAATTCTTTTCTTGTATTTTATTTAGTTTATATTATCAACCAAAATAAAGCAATATCTATTTTCATCCGGCGGGCAATTTTTTCAAAAGGCTTTACAAGAAGGGAGATTTAGGATATTATATTATTATAATATGATATATTTTAATACCCATTGCTGCACAATAAATTGAAATGCGGGCGGCGCGAACTTGGCTTGCGCGCCGCCCGCTGAATCGAGGTTAGAACAAATGATTACCAGCGCAATCGAAATCCGCCAGCGCAACAAGGAACGCATCCGCGAGGCCATCCAGAAGCACGAGACCTGCACCAAGGCCGACATCGTCAAGGAGACCGATCTGAGCATGGCCACCTGCTCGACCGCCCTGAATGAAATGCTTGAGGCAAAGGAAATCCTCAAGGTCGATCAGATCGGCGCGGGCATTGGCCGTCCTTCCGATCTGTTCTCCTACAACCGGGACTATCTGCACGTGCTGAGTATTTGCGTATACACGCACGCGGACCACGGTTCGCTGGACCTCGCCGTGGCGGACGCGCTTGGCGGCGTGATCGAACAGCGGCAGCTCACGCCCGGCGAGCTGTCCCAGCAGACCATCGAGGAGCTGGTCGCCGAGCGGATCGCGGCGGACCCGCTCATCCGCACGGTGGGCATCGGCATTCCCGGCGTGGTGAGCGACGGCGTGATCGAGTTTTGCGACATCAAGGGGCTGGAAAAGGCCGACTTTGTCCGCTCGCTGAGCGAGCGGTTCGGCGTGCAGGTGATCGTAAAGAACGATATGCACATCATCACCTATTACCTTTACCACGAACAGGCCGAGCGACGCGGCGATTTCGCCGCCATCTACTTCCCGGAGACCAGCGGCTATGTCGGCAGCGGCTTTATCGTAAACGGCCACTCCTTGACCGGCTCCACCATGCTGTCCGGCTCGGTCTGGCATGTGGCGGAGGCCTTCGGCGTTTCGCCGGACGAGCAGGCGCGCCTGCTGAACGACCGGCCCGCGTTTTTGCGGTTCGCCTCCCAGATTCTCACAACCATCTGCTGCACCATCAACCCGGCGAGCGTTGTTTTGCTGAGCAACAGCCTTGGCGACGCGGACGCGGAGGAGATCCGCGCGCTGTGCGGCAAGGTGCTTGGCCCGCAGCACCTGCCCGAGCTCCGTACCGACGGCCACACGTTTGAAAACTACGCGCTCGGCCTAATCCGGCTGACGCTTGATTCCACCCTGTTCCCCTTTATCGTTTAACAGTCCCCCGATATAAAACCAAGCGGCCGCAGACAGCGTATGTCTGCGGCCGCTTGGCTCTGCGTTTCCCTTGCCCGGCCGGCGAACGACCCGGAGGACAGCCGGATCTTAAAACGCCGCATGTATGTAGGGAGAGGCGCGCCCACCAATGTTATTCATATAAGGTCAGGCAAGACAAAAAAATAACGCAAACACAGAAAAAGTAGGGCGCGACGCCCTCGGCGCGCCGAGAGCGAAGCACCGGGATAAGTGAGAGCATCAAACAGGCCGGTACGGCCGAGAGAAGGGACATGGTTTCTCAGAAAGTGTTACGTCCCTTCGAGACGGCGCGTCGAGAGCGTGGTCCAGACCAGCTTCTCTTGGCCTTCGGCCAATTCACCTTCTCGCGCCCTACTAGCTCGGTGAATCCCTTGTTTTTTTCCTATGCGTTTCCCTTAACAAAATAACATTGGCGCGCCCACCGGCGGGCAAGGCAGGAAAACGAAAGAGATCGAAGGCGCCTGAGGAACGCCCTCCACTATCAGGATAAGCCGTTTCACTCAATTTGTCAATGCTTAAAATAATATTTTTTATATTTAGAAAAATTATAGTTAGCAAGCGCTTTACGCACCATTCGAGCCGTGCTATAATATTTTTAATGAAACGCCGACAGATAAGGAGGAATGCGGTATGCCCCGCGCACGCGACGCGATCGTCCTTTCGGGCGCGCATGAAAACAATTTGAAGCACATAAGCCTTTCCATTCCAAAGGGCAGGCTGGTGGTCTTTACCGGCGTATCCGGTTCAGGCAAGTCCTCGCTGGTGTTCGACACAATCGCGGTCGAAGCGTCGAGACAGCTGAACGACACCTACCCGCTCTATCTGCGCAGCCGCCTGCCCCACTACGAAATGCCCGCCGTGGACATGATCGACGGGCTGACCACCTCGATCGTGATCGACCAAAAGCCTTTTCATGGCGATATCCGCTCGACCGTGGCGACCATGACCGATCTGGCGCCCCTGCTGCGCCTGCTCTTTTCCCGCTGCGCCACGCCGAGCGCCGGGCCGTCCTCCGCCTATTCCTTTAACGATCCCTCAGGCATGTGCCCGGTGTGCAGCGGCCTTGGCAAGACCGTGCGCTTTGATTTCGCCAAGCTGCTGGATACGGAGAAATCGCTAAACGAAGGCGCGATCCTGTTCCCCGGCCATCAGGTGGGCGCCTATCAGTGGCAGCTTTACGCCAATTCGGGCCTTTTGGACCCGGACAAGCCCCTTTGCCAGTGGAGCGAGCGGGAATGGCAGGACTTTTTGCACGGCTCGGGCGTGATCGTGCCCATCCGCAACACGACCGGCAAGGTCTGGAACGATTACACGCTCACCTACGAGGGCTTTCTCGACCGCATCGAGCGGCTATACCTCAAGCGGGACGTGAACGCGGGCAGCAAGGCCGCGCAGCGCATCCTGCGCGATTTCACCACCGAATGCGCCTGCCCCGCCTGCCGCGGCGCGCGCCTGAACGCGGCTGCGCTCGAAAGCCGCCTTTTCGGCTTTAACATCCACGAGCTGGGCGAAATGGAGATCGGCGACCTTTCCGCCGTGCTGGAACGGCTGGAAAACCCGGTGGGCGCTTCCCTCGCGCGGCGGCTGGTTCGCGTGCTGCACAGCATAACCGATATGGGCCTTGGCTACCTGAGCCTGAACCGCCCCTGCCGCACCCTGTCCGGCGGCGAAGCGCAGCGGCTGAAAATGGTGCGCCATTTGGGCAGCAGCCTGACCGGGCTGACCTATATTTTTGACGAGCCCTCCGCCGGGCTGCACCCGGCGGACGTTACGAGGCTGGGCCGCCTGCTGCTGCGCCTGCGCGACCGGGGCAACACGCTGCTGGTGGTGGAGCACAACAAGGCCGTGATCCGCATGGCGGACGAGGTAATCGACATGGGGCCCGCCGCCGGTACCGGCGGCGGCAGGGTGATCTTTCAGGGGCCGGTCGGCGCGCTTATGGAGCAGGACAGCCTGACCGGGCTGAGCCTGCGCAAGAAAACGCCGCTCAATCCCTGTCCGCGAAAACCAAAGGGCTGGCTGCACATTCGGAACGCGACGCTGCACAATCTCAAGAACGTATCGGTCGATATCCCGCTCGGCGTGCTGACCGTGGTGAGCGGGCTCGCCGGGTCGGGCAAGACCTCGCTCGTCTGCGGCGAACTGAAGCGCCTGTACCCGCAGGCCGAGCACATCAGCAGCGCGCCGATCGGCGCCAGCTCCCGCTCGACCCCGGCGACCTACTTGGGCATAATGGATGAGATACGCCGCTTGTTCGCCCGCGAAAACGGCGTGGATGCGGCGCTGTTCAGTTACAGCTCCAAGGGGGCCTGCCCGGTCTGCAAGGGCAAGGGCTTTGTCACCACCGAAATGGCCTTCATGGACCCGGTGACCCAGCCGTGCGAAGCCTGCCGCGGCACGCGGTTCAGCGAAGAAGCGCTCTCCCACCGCTTTGGCGGCAAAACGATTCTGGAGGTGCTGGCGCTGACGGTGGACGAGGCCATGGAATTTTTTATAAGCCCCAAAATCCGCGCCAAGCTGCGTATGCTGGCAAACGTCGGCCTTGGCTATCTGACGCTCGGCCAGCCGACCGGCACGCTTTCCGGCGGCGAGTGCCAGCGCGTCAAGCTGGCCAGCCATCTGGGCGGCGAGGGCGGCGTCTTGCTGCTGGACGAGCCGGCCACCGGCCTGCACGGGGCGGATGTGGAGCAGCTGATGCAGCTGCTTGCCCGCCTGATCGAGGGGGGCGCTTCCGCCATTGTGGTGGAGCATGATCTGGATGTGATCCGCCGGGCGGATTGGGTGATCGACATGGGGCCGGAGGGCGGCAAAAACGGCGGGCAGGTGCTGTACGAAGGCCCGCCCGCGGGGCTCGTACACTGTCCCCATTCGGCCACGGCCCGCGCGCTGCGCCGGGAGGACAGGCCGCTGGAAACAGACTGACTTGAGGGGGGAGGCAAATACCGTGCGCGTGTTTATTGCAGAGGACGAGCCGCTCGTGCGGCTCGGTTTTCAGAAGATGGTAGCCAATATCGGACACGAGGTGGTGGGCACGGCCGGCAACGGCAAGCTTGCGATCGAACGTATTCTGGAACTGCGGCCCGATATCGTGATGATGGACGTGAACCTACCCGAAATAGACGGCATTACCGCGATCGAGACCGTGCAAAAGGTTTTTCAGATCCCGGCGGTGGTCATAACGGGCTACCGCGATTCCAAGGTGACCGAGCGCGTCAGCGCGGCGGGCGTGTTCGGCTATTTGCAAAAGCCGGTGGATGAATACGAGATCGAATCCGCGCTGTCCATCGCCTACGCGCGCTACGCCGAGCAGCGCGCCGCCATCAGCGAGCGCGATCAGGCCATCAACCGCCTTTCCGAGCGCAAGGTGATCGAACGCGCCAAGGGGCTTTTGATGGATCAATTCGGCATTGGCGACGAGGACGCGATGCGCTTTTTGCAGCGCAAAAGCCGGAACGAAAACCGCAAGCTGGTACTGGTCGCGCAGGATATCCTGCGCCGCGAGGAGCTGATCAAATGACAAGGGGGACGCAGAAAAAAAGCCGCGCGCCGCTGCTGCGCATGGAAAACCTCTCCTCGCTCGCGCACGGCGGGCGGCGGCTTCAAAACCTCCGCTTCGACCTAAGGCCGGGCGAAACGCACGTGCTGCTCGGCACCTACATTTACGACCACCGCAATTTTTGCGACCTGCTGTGCGGAGACGTGCTCGGTCTGTCGGGCGCTTACGATATTTTGGGCCAACCCTACAAAAAACGCCGCCGGTTGGAGCGCGAGATTCAGTTTATCGGCCTTGCGCCCATGCTCTGCCCTTCTATCTCGGTCGCGGAAAATATCCTGATCGCCAGCCTCAAGCCCCGCTTTTGCGTCAAGCGCGGCGCGCTGGACCAGTGCACGGAGCTGATGCGGCGGGTGGGCGTTTCGCTCGATCTGTCCAAAAGCCCGTCGCAGATGAGCGTGGACGAATGCAAAACCGTGGAAATGCTGCGTTTATGCGCGATCGCGCCCCCTGTCGCGGTGTTTTTCGACGCGATCAATTATCTGGGCGGCGAAAGCCGCGGGCTGCTCCCCAAGGTGCTGCGCTTTCTCACCGAAGCGGGCTGCGGCGTGATCTATATGACCAGCAGCTTTGAGGAGGCGCTCCGGCTGGGCGACCGCATCTCCATTCTGGACGGCGGCACGATCAAGGGCACCTTTCCCACGGAGGAAGTGCGCAAAAACCCCAGCGAAATCGCCTACCTGCTTTCCGGGTGGGAGCCGCTCATCGAATCGCGCACCGAGGAGGACGACCTTTCCGTGTTGCAGGCGATCAGCAATATCGACGATATCATGCAGTCGGACGGCGAGCTCAAGCGCGTGCTGGAGCACATCGCGGGCGATCTGGTCAAGGCGCTCGGCGCGGATTGCTCGGTGCTGTATCTGGTGGACGAATCGCGCATGAACGTGGTGGACGTGATCTCCAGCGGGGACGGCGCGCCGCCGCTCCCCCTTTTGCCGCACACCGACGTGCTGGCGCTGCTTCAGCAGAAGGGCGTGCTGCAATTTCGCGCGGGCGAGGCGCGATTTGAAGCGCTTTTCTCCAAAAGCGATGCGATACGACATATATTCTGCTACCCGGTGCGGCTGGACGGAAAAAAGAACGCGCTGATTCAGGTGATGTTTTCCGCCGGGCGCGTGCCCGCGCCGCAAGCGCCGATCTATTTGAAAATGTACGCGCGCGAGGTCGCCGTCGCCATCGAGACCTCGCGCCTGATGGGCAACTCCGTTTTATTGCAAGAGACCCACCACCGCATCAAAAACAACCTGCAAATGGTGCACAACCTGCTGTATCTGCAAAAGGCGGACGCGCTCGCCGCGCCCGACCCCAACGTGGGCGAAATACTGGACGAAGCGATGCACCGCATCAAGTGCATCGCCACGGTGCACGCGCTGCTGTGCAAGGATTGGTTCGGGCGCAATGTGGTCAACCTGAAAACGCTCATCCTTGAGATCCTGCATATTTACCACGGCCTGTCGATCACGCTCGACACCCAGCTTGAGGAGACCAGCGTGCCCTATGACGACGCGATCTCGATCGCGCTGGTCACAAACGAGCTGATCAGCAACTGTGTGCGCCACGCGTTTTTACCCGGACAAAGCGGCTGCCGCGTGCGGATCACGCTGCGCAATACCGGCACGATGGTCATCCTCTCCGTCGCGGACAACGGCGCGGGCCTGCCGGAGGGCTTTCAGGCGGACGCGGCCGAAAGCGTGGGCATGAGCATCATCACCAGCATCCTCCGCGAATTAAACGGCGCGCTTACCTATTTGCCCGCTTCGCCGCACGGCACTGAGGCAAACGTGCGCTTTCCCCGCCGCGCCAGCCTGTCCCCCCTGCCGCTGGACAACGGCGCCGCAACTGTATGAACGTTTTAAACAAGTTAAAAACCCGTGAATCATGCAGGTTCACCAAATATTATATCCATTAAATTAAATGAGATATAAATCATTGACAAAAAAGACGGGTGGTGTTAATATAGCCATAACAAAAGTGCATAGAGCGTCAGGCGCGGTCAAGACTGCCGCGCCGGCGGACAAAGTGATAAGCCATGGATGCTTTCATCGGACAAGATGAAGGGGATCTGTGGCTTTTTTTGTGCATGCAAGACAAAAAAACAGGAGGAATGACCATGGCACATGCAATGACCGTACGGGGGCCGGTATCCCCCAGCGCGCTTGGCCCAACCTTGACGCACGAGCACATTTTCTGCGACTTCACCTGTTTTCTGCTGCCGCCGCAAAACGAAGCGGAACGTCGTTTTATGGAGGAGCCGGTCACGCTGCAAAACCTATGGTCCATGCGCGTCAATCCCTACGCCAACCGCGACGAATGCCGGCTGACCGACATGGACACCGCGCTCGAGGAGCTGGCCGTTTTCAAAGCCGCCGGCGGCCGCACGATCACCGAGGTAACGCTTGAAGGCATTGGCCGCGATGTACGGCGGCTCGCCGAGGTATCGCGCCGAACGGGGCTGCACATCATCTGCGGCACGGGCCACTACATCGATCCCACCCTGCCGGACTATGTGCGCGCCGCCTCGGCCGACCAGCTTGCCGCGCAGTATATTGCGGAAATCCGAAACGGGCTGGACGGCACGGATATCCGCCCCGGCGTCATCGGCGAGATCGGCACGAGCTACCTTATGACACAGGACGAGGTTAAGGTGCTGCGCGCCGCAGCGCGCGCCCAGCGCGAGACCGGACTTGCCATTACCATCCACCTTGACCCCGGCGCGCGGCGCGGACACGAGGTGCTCGATATTCTGGTAAAGGAAGAAGGCGTTTCACCGGATAAAATTATCCTAGGTCATTTGGATTTCGCGCTCGCGCATAAGGATATCGAATTTGACGAGGGCGTGGACTACATCGTAAGCCTTGGCAACCGGGGCTGCTATCTGGAATTTGAGCTGTGCGGCAACACGACCGTTTACAAAAAGGAGCAAGGCTCTTGGGTGCTGCCGACCGATCTGCAGCGCACCGTGGCGATTCGCCGCCTGTGTGGCCGCGGCTTTGCCGACCGTATCCTGCTGTCGCACGATCAGGGGCTCAAGCACTTTCTGCGCAAATACGGCGGCTGGGGCTACAGCCACGTGCTGACCGATTTCCAGCGTTATCTGGCGGAAGCCGGTTTGGAGCCGCACACCTGCCGATTGTTCAATGTGGACAATCCGGCGCGCGTGCTCGCGATCGATCGCGACGCCTAGGGCGGCATGAAAACGTTATTCCATTTGCATTATAAATTTTTAAGGGGGCACCTCACATGAAAAGAAGAATTTTAAACGAGAGACTGGCGGCAATCGTCGCATCGATCCGGCACGGCGAAATGCTGTTTATCGCGGATTCCGGCAGCGGAACCTGTTCCAAAGCGCTGTACCCGCTGGACGAGAGCGTGGAATACCTCGACCTTGAGGTGGTGACCGGCTCGCCCACGTTTGAGGATGTGGTCCGCACGCTTGCCGAAGCGGGCGATTTCGAGGGCGCGATCATCACCGAGGATATGCCAGACCAAAACCCCAAGGATTACGGCACGCTGGTCGAGCTGTTCGGTGAAAACAAGGTGCGCCAGATCAACTACGCGCCCGAATACTACGAGCTGCGCGACCGCTGCAAGGCCGTGGTCCAGACCGGCGATATCGGCATCCACGCGCAGGCCGTGCTGATCGCGGGCTATCCGAGCGCGGATATCGACATTAAGGTGCTGCTCGGCGAAACCAAATTTACCACCGTGCCCAAAAAGGACCGGAAGTGACCGCCCCGCAAACGCTGTGAGAAAGCTGGAGGTGAACAGCAGTACTTATGAAAGCACAACATACGACGGTCCTCGACATCGACCATGTCGACACGCCGCTTTTATCGCTCCGGCACATCTCGAAATACTTTGGCGGCGTGCAGGCGCTGATCGATGTGGACATGGAGGTGCGCCGCGGCGAAGTCACCGTGCTGGTGGGCGATAACGGCGCGGGCAAATCGACCTTTTTAAAGGTCATATCGGGCGTTAACATCCCCGAGGAAGGCGAAATCCGGTTCAACGGCAAGCCGGTTTCGATCCACAACACGCTCGATTCGGTGGAGCTGGGCATTCAGACGGTATATCAGGATTTGGCGCTTTGCGACAATCTGGACATCGTGCAGAACCTGTTCCTCGGGCGCGAGATCACGCGCGCGGGCCGTTTGAACGAGGCCGAGATGGAGCGCGTCGCCCAGCAGTGTCTGGACGAGCTCGGCATCGAAATACAGAGCGTGCGCGCAAACGCCGGCGCGCTTTCCGGCGGGCAGCGGCAGGCGGTCGCCATCGCGCGGGCCATGCTCGGCGCGCCCGACGTGGTGCTGCTGGACGAGCCGCTGGCCAACCTTGGTCTCAAGCAGCGGCAGCAGGTCTCCAAGCTCATCATGGGCCTGCGCGAAAAAAACGTGGGCGTGGTGGTGGTCTCGCACGATCTGGCCGAAGTGTTCCCCATTTGCGACAAGGTGGTCGTATTCCGTCTGGGCGAAAAAGTGGCCGAAATACAGCGGGCCGAGATCACGACCGAGCGCGTCGTCGCGGAGATCACGGGCTCGAACACCTTCCTCGACGAAGAATAGGAGACGCGCATGAGAAATGAAAAACCGATCGTGGAGCTGCGGCGCCTGACTAAGGATTACGGCGGCGTGCGCGCCTTAAACGATGTGAGCCTGTCCATTCACGAGGGCGAATTGCTGTTTATCGTCGGCGACAACGGCGCGGGCAAATCGACGCTCGTCAACATTCTTTCCGGCGCGGTCATGCCGAACGCGGAAAGCGAAATCCTCTTCAAGGGCAAGCCCGTCCGCATCGCGACCCCCAAGCAGGCGCAGGGCATGGGCATTTTCACGGTATATCAGGACCTATCGCTCTGCAACGATTTAAACGCGTTCCAAAACATTTTCTTAGGCAACGAACTGACCCGCGCGGCGCGCCTGAACCACGAGAGCATGGAGCGCCGGACGCGCGACCTGTTCGGGGAGATCGGCTCCAACGTGCCCAACCCCTCGGCCCCGGTCGGCACGCGCTCGGGCGGCCAGCGGCAGGCGGTCGCCATTGCCAAGGCGCTGCTGCTGCCCTCCAAGGTGGTGCTGCTCGACGAGCCGACCGCCGCGCTCGGCGTTATCCAGCGCAAGCAGGTATCCAAATTGACCCGCTCGCTGCGGGACTCCGGACACGCGGTCGTGGTCGTGTCGCAGGATTTGGACGAGGTCGTCAAATCCGCCGACCGCGCGGTCGTGCTGCGCATCGGCGAGATCGAAAGCGTGCTGGAAGGCGGCACGTTTACGCGCGACGATCTGGTCGCGCACATTACGGGTATCCATTCGTCTTAAAAAGAAAGGGAGGCTTCTCATGAAAAAGTTCCATCGCGCGCTCGCGCTGCTATCCATGCTCTGCTTTACCTGCACGTTACTGCTGACCGGCTGTTCCTCCGGCAAAGCGCCGGACGCGGCGGGAAGTACCGCAGTGCCGTCCGGCACGCCGAGCGGCGGGCAACCGGCCGAAGGCGATGTGATCTACGACGGCGAGGGCACGGTCTATTTCGCCATTCCCGACGGCACCATCTCCCGCTGGCCCAACTTTGACGCGCCCTTCATTGAAAAGTGGCTGAAAACCTACGCGCCCAATATGGAGCTGAAGGTGCTGGACGCGGAGGGCGACGCGCAAAAGCAGTTGCAGCAAATCGAAGGCGCGATCACCGCGGGCTGTGATTTTCTGGTCTACGCCCCGGCCGAGGAGCTCAGCGCGGCGGGCGCGCTGCAACTGCTCAACGACGAGGGCGTTCCCTTCTGCGCGCTGTCGCACACGCCCTACGGCGGCAAATGCGAAATGATGGTCACCACCCCCTTCCCCGCCATCGCGGAACAGTACCTAAAATACATGGAGGAAAACATTCTGCCGAACGCGGACGGCGTCGTCAAGGTCGCCGGTATCTGGGGCGCGACCGGCTCCCCGTTCTATAACGATCTCAAGGATACCTACCATGCAACGCTCGACAAGTGGGCGGAAGAGGGCAAGGTCGAAATCGTCTTTGAAGCCGATACCAACGACTGGACGGCGGCCAGCGCGCAGCCCGTTACCGAGCAAATGCTGACGCAGACCGGCAATGACGTAGACGTGGTCATCAGCATGAACGACGACCTGCTGACCGGCGTCGTCGCGACGCTACAGGAGCAGGGCATGGTGCACGACGTGGCCCTGCTCGGCGGCTGCGACTCCACCGTACAGGGACTGGCCCGCGTGCAGGAGGGCTGGCAGGCGGCCGACGTACTGCCCGACTACGAAACGCAGGCCCAAAAGGTCGCCGAGGTTTGCGCCACTTGGCTGCGCGACGGCAAGTGCCCCGCCGACATGGCCGACCGTGTGTACGATAACGATTCGCCCGACGGCTTGCCGCAAATTCTGGTGCCCACGCTGCTGATCACTCAGGATAACCTCAAGGCGGAGATCGTCGACGCGGGCGTCGCCACGCAGCAAGCGATCGACGAGGTCGCCAAGACCCTAAAATAATAACGGTCCGCCGATCGGCGGGCCGGCGGCTAAACTTTGCTTTTGCTGGAGGAGTAATCATGGCGGAAACTACAAAAGACAGTGTCGTTCTGAGCCGTACGACAGAGATCAAACCAAATAAAAAACTGCGCGTGATGGAAGCTCTGAACGGCCCGCTGCGCATGCTGCCGGTCATCTTCGCGCTGGTCGTGATCTGGGTCATTTTCACGGCGATCAATCCCTCGTTTCTCAGCTCGCGCAACCTGACCACCCTTTCGGTGCAGATCGTCAACATGGGCGTGATGTCCATCGGCCTGTTCCTCGTGCTGCTGCACGGCGAGCTGGACCTTTCCTGCGCGGCGGCAAGCGCGGTGAGCGCCTCCGTCGGCGCGATGATCTGCGTCATCTTTGAATTGCCCTTTCTCGCGGGCTTCGCGGCCTGCATCCTGACCGGCGCGGTCGTGGGCTTTCTCCAAGGCTGGATCGTCACCAAGTTTTCGGCCCCGGCCTTCATCATCACGCTGGGCTCGCAGATGGCGCTGGAAGGCCTGCTGCTGGTCATTCTGCGCGAGCACAACCAGATTTCGCTGATGAACAGCTCGCTGGCCGTGTTCACCACCACTTACCTGCCGAACTGGCTGTCCTATGTGCTGCTCGCGGCGGGCACGGCGGTGCTGTTCATCCTTACCTATCAGTCCTACACGCAGGCGCGCAAAAATAATCTGCCTGTCAAGTTTGTGAACAAGGTCATCATCCCCACGGGCGCGGTGCTCGTCGGCGGCGTGGCCGTGCTGGAGATCATGCGGCGCTATAAGGGCCTGAACCTTTCGGTGCTGCTGCTGATCGTGCTGCTCGCCGCGTTCTCCTACCTGCTCACGCAGACGCGCTTCGGCGTGCATCTGTACGCGCTCGGCAGCAACCCGGAAGCCGTGCGCCGCGCGGGTATCAGCGTGAAAAACACCAAATGGGCGGCCTTTATCATCTCGGGCGCGGTATTCGCGTTCGCCGGGCTGATCGCGGCTTCCCGCGTGCAAAGCGTTTCCATCTCCTCGATCGACGACAGCATCATGATGAACTCGATCGCGGCGTGCGTGCTCGGCGGCGCCAGCCTGACCGGCGGCAAGGGCAACATCTGGGGCGTGCTGCTCGGCTCGCTCGTGATGGGCAGCCTCGCGAACGGCATGTACCTGATCGGCGCGGAGACCTCGACCCGCCTTGTCGTACAGGGCGCGATCCTTGTCGCGGCGGTCGTGCTGGACGCTTTTATCGTAAACGCTTCGACCAACCGTCGTTAATCATTCGCTCTTTTCTTCTCTCTTTAAAAGTAGGAGGCTTCCATTTTAGAAGCCTCCTACTTTCAGCGTGTCGACAAAGTCGACACGCTGTCTAGGGGGGCTCCAATGCCCCCTAGATA
>NZ_JANGCE010000011.1 GCF_024462775.1 Butyricicoccus faecihominis | reverse complement strand
GGTACACGCCCCCGAAAAAACGGATTTTACGTCGCTTCGCTCCATTTTCCTTTCTTTGCGCGCTGCGGCGAGAGACCTTTGGCTACAGTCTGAAGGCCGGTTTCCAAACGGAAACCGGCCTTTTTCCTTACCCAACGCCGAGGGCGTGACAGGCAAGGTTGATGGCGAAGCATAGTACAAAACCAAACAGGGTGGGCAGCGCGATAGAGGCAAGCGTCCATTTGACGCTGCGGCTTTCTCGGTAAATGGTAAGGCAGGTGGTGGAACACGGCCAGTGCGCGACGGCGAAAACGAGCGTGCACAGCGCGGTCGTGATCGTCCAGCCATTGGCGAGCAGCAGATCGCGAAACGCGCCCAGATCGGCCACGTCGGCTATCGTGCCGGTGGCAAGGTAGCCCATCACGATCAGCGGCATGACCAGCTCGTTTGCGGGAAAGCCGAGGATAAAAGCAAGCAGGATCACACCGTCCATGCCGAGCAGCTGCCCAAAGGGGTCGAGCGCCGCGGCGATATGGTTTAGGATCGAGGTATCGCCCACGGTGATATTGGCTAGCAGAAAGATGATGAGGCCGGCCGGCGCGGCGACCGCGACGGCGCGCGCAAGCACGAACAGCGTGCGGTCGAAAATAGAGCGGACGATCACCTTGCCAAGCTGCGGCGCGCGGTAGGGCGGCAGCTCAAGCGCGAAGGAAGAGGGAAGGCCCTTTAAGACCGTGGCGGAGAGCAGGCGGGACGCGGCGAGCGTCAGCACCACGCTGAACACCAAAACCCCGGTAAGCAGCAGCGAGCCGGTGAGCGCGTTGCCCGCAAAGAAAACGGAACACAGGAAAATCAGCAAAGGAAAGCGTCCGTTGCACGGCGCGAAGGCGTTGGTCAGCATGGCGATCATGCGTTCGCGCGGAGAATCGATGATTCTGCAACCCACCACGCCGCAAGCGTTACAGCCGAAGCCCATGCAGATGGGGGGAACGAGTTTGCAATATGGTGCAAACAGAAAGCTGCCGCCCAACCGATTTTACTGCTTGACATTCGTTTAAGACAGATGTAATATATAAATAAGGCGGATGTCTTAAATTGAGGTGATAGAATGGAACGGATAAAAAAGCTGCCGGACGCGGAATTTGACATCATGAAAGTGGTATGGGCAAATGAACCGCCTTTGACCACGTCGATCATCATGGAGCAATTAGGGAAAGAAAAAGAGTGGAAAATACAAACGGTCGTTTCCTTAATGCTACGGCTTGTCGAGCGCGGTTTTCTGCGTTCCGAAAAACACGGAAAGGAACGTTCCTACTACCCGTTGGTGAGCAAGGAGGAATACCTAAAATTTGAAACCGGGAACTTTATGAAGCAGTATCACGACAGCTCGCTTTTCAATTTGATCAATACCTTGTACGACGATGAAGCGCTGTCGGACAGGGATATCGACGAATTGTTACAGTGGGCGAAAGAGCGAAGGGGGGATTAGCTTGCGGAGCTTGATGATTATGCTTTTGGTATGCTCCGTCACCATGTCGGCGCTTGCGCTGTTTTATATGGCGCTCACGCCGCTGCTTGCAAAGCGTTATTCCGCAACGGGCCGGTATTACGCATGGCTGGTTCTGGTGGCGGGGCTGGTGATCCCTTTTCGGCCGCGTTTCCACAATGCCGTTGTCAAAGTTAATATGCCGGGTCAGTCGGCTGCGACTACGATACAAATCGGCAACAGGGCGCCGGTTGCCGTACCCGCGGAACCCGCGCTTTCTTCTACTTTTTCGCATCTCGCATGGTGGCAGGCCGCGGCGGCGATATGGCTCGCAGGTATGCTCCTATTTCTTGTTTATCATGCGATCAAGCATGTGCGCTTTTCCAAGCTGGCGGCGCGTTGGAGCGTAAACGTAACAGATGAACAGACACTGGCGCTGTTTCAAAATTTAAAAAAGGAAATGGGGGTATCCCGCGATCTCCGCTTGCAGATTTGTGACAGCATCGGCGGCCCTATGATGATAGGGTTTATCAGCCCCCGGATCCTGTTGCCGAAAGCAGACTTTGCAAAGGAGGAACTCCGCTTGATCCTAAAGCACGAGCTAGTGCATGACAAGCGGAAAGACCTTTGGTATAAATGCCTGATTCTGCTCGCCACCGCGATTCACTGGTTTAATCCAAAAGACCATACATAGTTAAACAATAAGGAAAAAGACAGGGGGAAGGTACTTACCTTCCCCCTGTCTTTTTTAAGTTTACAAATTGCCTATCTTTTCTATTGTAAAAGAATTACACTCTGAACCCCAAGTAAAATTAACATTACCAATACGAACTGTCTTATATTCATGGGAATCAAGATAAGCACGAATTACATCAGGTGTTTTTTCGGCCCAACCTTTAAGCACAACATTTTCTTGCTCTTTGATATATGCATATATAGCATCTGGATTTTCAGTTACATCTTTAAGTAAGGCATAAACAAGTTCATACTGTTTTTCAGAACCTTCCCCAACTTCTAGCCTATGCTCGACTAAGTAGCCAACATTATTATCATATGACTGATTGTAAATTTTTAGATTAAAGGGATATTCGCTCGGGCCATCTACATCATTAACCATATCAATATAATTTAGAGACCAAACATCAGAATAGGTGGTATCAATTATCTCGGGATATTTAGCAGCAACAATGCCCATATTTTTACAGGTATTAAATTCTCTATCAACCACACCATGTATCGCTGCTTGCTGTGGATAAGGTTCTACTGTAAATTGTATTCTTTTATCAGGATTGAGCAGACGATAAATAACAGTTGCTAGTTCAGCACGATTCATACCCTTATTAGGAGACAATGAGCCATATTTATCAGTGCCCGTTATAATTCCAGCATTATACATACGTAAACTTTCGTTATATCCTAATGTGCCTGCCGCTAAATCAGGAATATCTTCAATATAGTTAATGGGTGTGTATTCATGTTCTGGCAATATGGAGCCTATCGTACCAAATGCATTATGACGATAACATCCTTCTGGCGAAGCATCTGCATACACAGGAGAAATACCGTTATTTTCCATATATTGGTATGCACTTTTGACATCCCCAATAATGCCATTTCCACCATAATAAATACTATGAATGCGGGCACAAACTGTTGTAACTACCATCACCGTCATATATGTGTCAGGACTAAATGTGCTTTCGCTGGTTCCGTTCATCAAGTTATTCTCGTAACAGAACTTTACAGCATCATAATACCAATCTGTGGGTTTAACATCCGTAAATTGTTCATTGTAATTTCTTGAAGGCTTGAAGTTTTCCATGCTCCCTGTGCTACCCTCTACCGCAAGTGCAGAAGATAGGCAAAGTGAGCCAGCCAGTGCAAACGCAAACAGACGTTTGGTTATTCCCCGATTTTTCATTAAATCCGTTCCTCTCTTTCTTATAGTTACCTGTGATACCTCTAGTATACATCTTTTAATATGCATAGTCAATAAAATATGTATGCTACCCTCTTTTTAGAGGTGGTAAAAATGATAACCTATGAGCCATTTTACAAGACCATGGAAGAAAAAGGAATTACGGAATACAATTTAATTTTTAAGAATGGCATACCCCCAGGGACAATCCAAAGGATGCGCCACGGCGGGAATATTACCTTAAAAACGCTTGATACACTGTGTTTTATTCTGGATTGTGATGTTTGCGACATAATAAAATATGAAAAAGATAAATAATCTTGAAAAGAGATACGAAAGTATCTCTTTTTTGTTATCAAAAAAGGTTACTAATAGTAAAATAAAGTATATGGTTTTGACAACATTTTACTGCTTGACCGCACAAAAAGTTGTTTGGTTTTGTGATATTTTTACCGACAAAAAATACACATACATTTTTGGAAAGAAGGGCTAGCCAGTGTGTACCGTAAATCTGGCAACAATTTATTAGGAAAAGAAGATAAAAAGGGAGGAATAAACGAATTGTGACAAGAAATAACCCGTAAAAACGGGATTTGGATTGCAAAGCAAGACGAATCATGTTTTTATGGGTGCAACAATCAACTTGTGCAACAAGATGATTGTTTAATTCGGTAGAGTGCAAAAGTATGGACACACAACCATGTCAAAAAATGTGTTGACTTAACACATAATTAAAAAAGTCCTTTTTTTGTACGATTTTTGGTAAATAAACGGGCGTTTAGCACGGTTATTTGCCTTGTTGTGCTACCTAAAGGGGGAAAGGAGATGGCATCAAAAAAACAACTAAATAAAAGTTTGCAACACAGACTTTCTGAACTGGCACGATTTGGACAAAGCAAACACAAAGCAAAGCAGTTAGCCAAAGCTGACTATTTAGCCAGACACGGAAACTTGAAGGGCTGGAATCCTGCCAAAGTAGAAGGGATTTTTTCAATCAAGACAATGGAGACATACAGAGCTGCAATAGAGACTGCGGCAAACTGGTTCCATTCGCATGGTTACAAATCGGTTGCAAGCATCACGCCAGAAGTCTGTAAATCCTATCTGAAAGATAGAGAATCCAAAGGGCTTTCAGCTTGGACAATCAGTAGGGACATGGCAGCTCTAAATAAGTGCTTTAACTATTCACTTTGTAAAAGTGACATTGGACTTAGAGAACGTCTGCAATCGGAGGTCATCAGGAGCAGAGAAGTGACAGAAAGTGACAACAGGGATTTTACAAAATTTTCCGATGCAATAACGATTGCTCTAAGTTGTGGTTGTCGGCGTCAGTCAGTGAAACAGTTGCGCCCTGCTGATTTTTTGAGAAACACACAAGGGATGGTCTATGCTGTCCAACTTCACGAGAAAGGGGGGAAAGATAGGATTGCACCAATTCTAAATAATTACAAGAAAAAGGTAACAGAAATTGTTAATAGGCTACAACATGACAATAATATACTTTTTACAAAATATGACAGCCATATTGACAACCATGACTTTAGAGCCGTGTATGCGGCATCCCTTCTCCATCAGTTAGAGGAAGAACGTGCCGAGGGCCTCCCCCTCTGCGGTGGTGATTTTGACGTTTTAAGGAAAAATTGTAATTTGAGAGGTCGAGACATCTCCGACAAAAAGTATAGAGGACATGACCGCGATATTATGGGAGCTGTCTCGGGAAGTTTGGGCCATAATCGGCTTGATGTAGTAATGGCTTGCTATAGTCGATATATCTAATGTAGTATGTAGTCAAAAAATAAGAAAACCCAGTCAGGACAAGGCTTAGGGGCTTGTCCTAAGCCTTGTAGCTTTTGTAGTATGTAGTCACATTTTTTTTCAGTTTATCAGAAAACGTGGTATTTATAAGGCTTTGAAAACTCCCTCTAAATGGTAAGACATCTATTGACTACAAAATTAGTTATAAGTTTTGTATTCAATGTATAGTATACCATAAAAGCTCGAAAAAAGCAAACGGGAGGGGGTTCTAGTGGCAAAAAGTTTTAGAAACTGCGAAATTGTTCAACAGGTTAAGTATCTTAAAGGCGGAATTGATTCAATAAAAAAAGTTCTTGAAAATAAGGATATTGTGGAAAAATACGCTTATATCCTACATGATAAGGACAAAAAAGAAGATGGGACAGCAAAGGAGCAACACTATCATGTAGCCATATCATTTAAGACACCCCGTAGACTAGATACCATTTCCAATTTATTTGGAGTTCCAGAGCAATATATTTCTAGCATCAAGGGGCGATGGGGCGATATGCTTTCCTATCTGACGCACTCAAACTCGCCCAATAAATTCCAATATTCAACAGAAAATGTAACTTCAAATTTTGATTTTGTGTCAGAAAGCAAAGACACAACAAAATCCAGAAAACAAGAGCAAGCGGAATTAGATAGTATAATATCAAAAATTATATCAGGTGATATTAGAGAGTTTAACTACACCGATTCAATACCTGTAAATGTGTATATAAAACACAATAGGCAAATAGAACAAGCGTTCAAATATCGTGCAGATTCGATAGGGGGGATTGACCGTAATATGAGATGCATTTACATCACTGGGGACAGTGGCACGGGAAAAACTACATACGCTAAAGAGTATGCAAAAAAGCAAGGGTATAGTATATTTGTAAGTTCTGGAAGTAACGACGTTTTAGATGGGTACAAAGGACAAGATTGTATCATTTTGGACGATTTACGTCCTTCATCTCTTGGTTTAAGTGACCTTTTGAAACTTTTAGATAACAATACATCTAGTACAGTCAAAAGTCGTTATAGAAACAAGGTTTTAGAGTGTAAAGTTATAATAATTACTACAACTCTTGGAATAAATGAATTTTTTCGCAATGTTTTCAGTGAGGAGCCAGAAACAATCGTTCAATTAAAAAGGCGTTGTGGAACCATGATACTATTCCCTAAAAATGTAAATGACAAGCTAATACTAAAAGTATATGATTCATCAACTAGAGATTATGTCTTGGCTGGTGAAATTCCCAATCCGTTACCTAAATTTGTAAAAGAAGAAGTTGTTGACCCAAAGCAAACATTAACAGAATTTACTCTATAATAATATACCACAAAATTACATAAAAAGCAAGGTTTCAGAGGTCTAGCTAAAACTTTTTTTCTTCCGTTTTTCCTATAGAATCCTTGAAAAAATTGCATTTTTGTGGTATAATTGTAAAGAAAGGATTGTTGTAAATGATACAGATATCTAATTTTGCAAAACTACGGAAACAACTTTTGAGTGACCACATTTTATTGCGAGAATTGTGCATAAAACTTGATATTTTACAAGAAAAAAGGATAAATGGCCCTGATAGAGTTTTGGGAACGTGGGAAAGCAACGGTTTTGCAGTCACGTCATGGGTTGACGATGATGATTTGTCAGAGGAGGAAAAGAATCTCCGCTATGCCGATTTAGCTGACCAGTGTATTAAAGCGTTGAAGTCTAAAGCAATGAGAGGAGATTACAAAAAATGAACGAACTGGGCTATGTTGCTATCTATGCTCGGCAAAGCATTTTTA
Organism: Butyricicoccus faecihominis; assembly: GCF_024462775.1. Classification (GTDB taxonomy): domain Bacteria; phylum Bacillota; class Clostridia; order Oscillospirales; family Butyricicoccaceae; genus Agathobaculum; species Agathobaculum faecihominis_A. Next base: position 80,820 of record NZ_JANGCE010000011.1, on the reverse strand, counting down.
AGGCTGACAGCATTTCAGTCGATACTCAAATTGAATCTTGCAAAACGCTTGTTCCACCAGAAACACCTATAAAAGTCTATTCTGACAAGGGGTATACTGGGGCCAATACTAATCGACCTGACTTCCAAAAGATGTTAGCCGATATTAAGGCGGGCTTGATTAAGCAAGTTTTGGTCTGGAAACTTGACCGAATTTCTCGTTCTGTGGCTGATTTTGCAACAATGCTTGATGTTTTCAAAAATTTTGATGTGGGCTTTAAGTCCTATGAAGAACCAGAGTTATCCATATCCGACACTGGATTCGGCAAGGCAATGTTACAGATTGTAATGATTTTCGCTGAATTGGAGAGAGATTCGATACAATTAAGGGTTAGAGAAAACTATTACAGTCGTTTGGAGTGTGGTATGCTTGGGGGTGGGGCGGCTCCCTTTGGTTATCAGCGTGCGGAATGTTACATAAATGGGAAGAAATGTTATATGTATGTTCCAGATGAAGAAAAGTCTAAAATTGTTCAATATCTTTATGAAATATACGCAAATAGCGAAAAATCCCTTGGTTTCTTGGTCAAATGGTTAAATGATTCAGGCATCAAAACAAACAGGGGACACTTTTGGAACTCTAACGCATTATCCACAATGCTAAAAAATCCAGCATTTGTAAAAGCCGATGCAACAATTTACACTTATTACCAATCAAAAGGGGTAAAGTTTAATAATCCTGTGGATATGTTCCAAGGCGAAAATGGGCTATATCTCTATGGCAATCGAAAAATCAAAGGTTCGGACAAAAAAAGGTTCAAATACAGCGATTTTAACGGTGATTTCGTGACCATTGCACCACATTTAGGGATTGTATCGTCTGAAATCTGGTTGCAAGTGCAACAAAAATTAAGTACCAATAGTGCTTTGGGAAGTTCTGGAACTTCCCAGCATAGCTGGCTTACAGGTTTTTGTAAATGCGGGTATTGTGGAAAAGCTGTAATTTTTACCCAAAACCGTGGAATTGTTTACATTTCCTGTTTGGGCAGACGAGATAAACATTGCTATGAACGGAAAAGAACCATCAGGGCCGAGCAGATAGAGGCCGAGGTCGAAAAGGCTTTACTATCTTACATAAAATCCCTGCCAGTAAAAGCAGAGAAAGCCCAAAAGAAGAATCTTCCAGAGATTAACAAGATTCAAATAGAGATTGCCAAAATTGATGAAAGCATTGACAGATATTTGAATCAGTTGGAGTTTGCCGAGGGTGCCTTAATTCGACGTATCAATGATAAGGTTAACCAGCTAGATAAGCAACGCCAGTTACTTGGAATGGAGCTAACAAGGCTAACCGTTGATTCGTCTAAACCTGTCTATGGAGACTTAGATTTAGACGATGTTTTGAAAGACTTTTCCAGTTACAGTATACCACAAAAAAAGGCTGTTTGCAAGGTTTTCCTAGATAAAGTCACAGTTTGGGACGATAAATTAGATATAAAGTTTGCGATTTAATTTTTTGAAGTTGTTTTAACTTTGTATGGTTCAATCCCATTGTTTACCTGATGACAAAAGCGATCGGCGTTCAATGCGAAGCGTCCTGCGACGAGGAAGTTGTGCGCGGCACGGACGCGGAAACCCGCCAATATTACAGCGAAACGATTATCAGCGTGGTTCGATACCGATCGAAGCGAAAAACCGCTTTATCAACGCATTTTTATGGAGGCAAGAAGGGTATGAAACAAAGAATCTTTTCCATTATGGATATGAGCAAAAAGAAATCTGGCCTTGCGGTCCTCTGCGGCGCGCTGGTACTCACGCTGGGAACAGGGGGTGCGTTTGCTACAAATGCGAAAACGCAGATCCCACCGGCGGGCAAAAATCAAAGTACGGCATTTGCCCCTTCGACCGCTGTTTCCTTTCTGCCAAATCCCGATGTTTATGCCGCATACGCCGCTTTCGGGATCACGATCTCGGAGGATGGCACAAAACTGCTGTATGACGGGCAGCCTGTGCGGCTGTTTGCAGACGATGGATCGGATGCCGAGGCTTTCTATTTAAATGAAGCCGGGCATGCAAATTTGTCGGCCGTTAGGAATGGCGCCGGTCAGATCACGGGGATTCAGAGCATTTCCGCGCAAAAGGCGCAGGCCTATCAAGATGCTTTCTTTGCGGATGAACGCTTTGCAAATGTGCAAGACCGTGTAACAGTTCAAGAAAACGTCACGGTTGGCCCGAATAAATACGAGCAATATCAGCCGTTCGGCGTCACCTATTCTGAAACAGATGAGGCGCTGTACTACAATGGGCAGCGGGTGAAATCGTTTGTTGACCAGCTCGAAGACGGCTGGTTTGGAACGCTATGGACGGATGCGGCCGGAACCGTGAATCTAGCGGCAATCCGAGATGGAGTGGGTGAGATCACGGGTATCGAAAGCATATCCGATGAAAAAGCACGGGAATACTGGTCCAAGGCAGATGATTACGAGCAAGATATTGTTGATCGGCTGGAGAAAAAATATCGGGAAGAATGATAACGTGTTAACGTTCGAAAGGCGGCGCCATTTATGCGCCGCCTTTTGCGCTTTGTGCGTGATCGGTTTATATGCGCCACTGGATCTCCACGCGGGCGCCGTCCAGCGTGATGCGGGAGATGAGGGTGCTGAGCAGCAGGCGGCGGGCCGCAAGGGGCGCGCCGGCATAGGCTTCGGCAAAGGTCTGAGGCGGAACAGCGGGCGGCGCGTCGGCTTTGGCAAGGCGCGCCTCAAGCGCGACGCGTTCGCTTTCACGGGCGGTCAGGCGTTCGGCCAGTGGGGCGAGTCCGGCCGCGCCGTGCTGGGCCAGATCGAGCAGGCGCGCGGTTTCGGCGCGGGTTTCTTGCAGCAGGCGGCGCAAAGCCGCGGGGTCCTCGCCGTGGGGCTGAACGTGTGATAAAACGTTTTCCAGCACGCCGGGTGCGCTCAAAAGCGCGGTGAGCGCGGCGGATACGACGCGGTCAAGCGTCTCGATGGGCCAGTTATCGTTTTTACAGGCCGGGTCGCGCACCTGCTTTTTGGCGGTTTTAGAGCGCGAATAGCATTTGTAAAAGCCGTGCGCGCCCGCGTACCGCGCGCCGCACCGCCCGCAGCGGACAAGGCCGGAAAGCAGCGTTTCCGCGCGAAACGGCGTTTTCATCGGCGCTTTCGCCTGTTCTACCGGCGGAGAAGCGGCAAGCAGGCGGTTTGCGGCGGCAAAATCAGCCGAAGAGATTAGCGCCTCGTGCACGCCGTCGTACACGGCGCCCGCAAATTTCACCTTGCCGATATACACGCTGTTTGAAAGAATGGCGCGCACCTTGCGCGCCGTCCACGCATCGCTGCCGGACGCGGCCATATCGCGCGCAATCGCGCCAAGGCTTTGACCCGCGAGGAAACGGGCGAAAATATCGCGCACCAGCACGGCGCGGATTCCGTCCGCCAGCAGCAGGCCGTTTTCGTACCGGTAGCCAAAGGGTATGCTGCCGCCGCCGTGAAAATATCCGGCCTTGCTGCGGGCGATGCGTCCCATGGTGAACCGCTCCGTGATCTGATCCTTTTCAAGCTGGGCAAAGACGGACAGCATGCCGATCATCGCCCGCCCAAAGGGGGAGGAGGTATCAAAATTCTCGTTGATGGAGACAAAATCCGTGTGATGGGCCAGAAATTCGTCCTCGATCAGCAGCAGCGTGTCCTTTTGGCTGCGGCTCAGGCGATCGAGCTTGTAAACAACGACCGCGTCCACACCGCCGCGCCGCACCTGCCGCAGCAGAGCGTGCAGGGCGGGCCGGTCTGTCGTGCCGCCGGAATAGCCGCCGTCCGTAAAAATCTGCTGCAAGCGCCAGCCCTTGGCGCGGCAAAAGCTTTCAATGCGGCGCGCTTGCTCGTCGATACTGTAGTTTTCAAGCTGGTTTTCGGTGGAAACGCGCACATAGCCGCACACGGTCTGGATCACACTGTCCGGCATGGGAAAGCGCCCCTTCCTTTTTTTAAAAATTGACAATCTCTCGGCGGGGGATTACACTAAGGAGGAAAGCTGGTGAATGAAAGTGAAACGGTGCATTGCAGTAGCCGGAATAGCACCATAAAATCATAATTCAGGAGGCTTCACGATGTCTATTCCGGCAGAAAAAATATATCCGCGTTCAAACGATAAGCAGACCGTTTATCTGGACGCGGTGGTCCAAAATCCCAATATTTCGATCGGCGCATATACAATGTACAACGATTTTGTAAACGATCCCACCCTATTTGAGAAAAACAACGTGCTTTATCACTATCCGATCAACAGGGATCGCCTGAAAATCGGAAAGTTTTGCTCCATCGCGTGCGGCGCAAAATTCATTTTTACCAGCGCCAACCACACGATGCGTTCGCTTTCCACCTATCCGTTTCCCCTGTTTTTTGAGGAATGGGACACGCCGGTCGCCGAGGTCGCGACTGCGTGGGACAACAAGGGCGATATAGAGATCGGCAACGATGTTTGGATCGGTTACGAGGCGGTCGTTCTTTCCGGCGTGCGCATTGGAAACGGCGCGATCATCGGCACAAGGGCGGTTGTGACAAAGGACGTAGCGCCCTACACGATCGTGGGCGGCGTACCGGCAAAGCCGATCCGCAAACGCTTTGACGAGGATACCATAGAGCGTCTCCAAGCGCTCCGGTGGTGGAATCTGCCGCACGAGCAGATCAAAAAACTTTTGCCCCTGATCAAAAGGGGCGACGCGCGGGCTTTGACGCGCGCCTGCGGACAGGTATAAACACAGGCACGGCGCGGCGGTAAAACGCCGCGCCGTTTTTTTGAGGAACAGGGCGGGCTGCTGTCCGGTTCGCGGTGATAGAATGGAAACGCGCTGTATTTTAAAGGATATGCCGGATGGAGCGCTTCGCATAACGTGAAAAAATAAAACGCGGGAGAGCGGTATGAAAATTGATAGGTTGATCGGCATTCTCGTATTGCTGCTGCAAAATGAAAAGATGACGGCCCCCGCGCTGGCCGAACGGTTCGAGGTATCGCGCAGGACCATTGGGCGCGATATCGAAACGCTAAGCAAGGCGGGCATTCCCATCGCGACCGTGCAGGGCGCGAACGGCGGCATTTCCATTATGGAAAGCTACAAGATTGACAAGGCGCTTTTGACCAAAGCGGACCGCGACGCGATCTTGACAGGGCTTGCTTCACTGGAAAGCGTATCGTACGGGCCGAAGTATCAAAGAATCCGGGACAAGTTCATGGTGAAGGGGGATAAGCTGGTCGGCAATAACCATATGGTGATCGATCTGGCTTCCTTTTATAAAAGCGCCCTTGCGCCTAAGATCGAAGCGTTACAAGCCGGGATAGAGGCGCATGCGTGCGTTGCTTTTCGGTATTTTAACAAAAATGGGGAGCGGCTGATCGAGCTGGAGCCTTATCTGGTGGTGTTCCGGTGGTCGAGCTGGTATGCGTTTGGCCGGGAACGGGAAAACGGGGAGTTTCGGCTGTTCAAACTCAACCGTATGAGCGAGCTGACGCAGACGGACCGGCACTTTATCCCCACCGAGATACCGGCGGATAAGCGGGATTTTGACCGGTGCTTTACCGATGAGCTGCACGCCGTGATCCGTTTTGCGGGCAGCGAAAAGTTTCGCCTGATCGAGGAATACGGGCTGGACAGCTTTATCGAAGAGGCGGAAGGTACGCTGCTTTTTTCCTTTCCCTTCACGGGCGCGGAATACCTGCTGCAATGGGTTCTGAGCTTTGGCGAACGGGCGCGGTTGATCGAGCCCAAGGAAATGCGGCCGCTGCTGAAAGCGCGCCTGATCGCGGCGCTTGAAAATTATGAGGAATAAGGACAGCACGGCGTCCGGTTCGGCGTGTTATGCTGGAAACAATAGAAACAGGAGGTACTACCTATGGCGGAATCGAGATGCGGTATTTTGTGCGGAGCATGCGAATACCGGGAACAGATGCATTGCAAGGGCTGCGTATACATAGAAAAACCCTTTTGGGGGGACCGCTGCCCGGTCAAGGCGTGCTGCGAGGACAGGGCGCTGGAACACTGCGGCGTGTGCGCCGATTTTCCCTGTCGCCTGCTGACGCAGTTTGCGTACGATAAGGCGCAGGGCGACGACGGCAAACGGATCGAGCAATGCAAAAAATGGGCGGCTACAGAAGGCGGCCCGCACCACAACCAATGAAAAAACGCCCGAAGCAGTTCAGTTTACTGCTTCGGGCGTTTTTTCTTTTTCGTAGATTTGTACCGCCAAGCGGATGAACTGCTCGGTGCGGCCCAAAAACTCGGCCAGCTCCCACGGTTCGGTGCAGCCCGCGCGGATCGCGCGCTGCAATTCCTCGCGCGGTAAAAGTTCGTGCACGGCCCATTTGTTGGCCCGGTTTTCGTGCTGGGCGACCAGTTCAAAGGGGCTGTACACCGCGTGCGTGGTGCCGGTTTCAATATGGCCGCACTCGTGCGCGATCAGCTCGGCTTCCTCGGCCGCGCCGTCCACGCGGCCGGAATCCAGAAACACGCCATAGTCCCCGCCTACCTCTACCACCGAGGATTTGACGCTCTCGTCCGAAAAGGCGAACGCGCCGTCAAACAGGAAATGTCCGCCGTCGTACAGGCGTCTATACAGTTTTGTCAGTTCCTCCATTGTTTTTTCGCCTCGCTTGCCTTGCGTCGTTGAGCTGGCGCGCCATGCGGAGCAAAAGCTCCTTATCCGCGTCGGTCAGCTTTTTGGATTCGTGATGCATCGCATAGGTAAAATCGTCCATCCCAATCGCCGGGCCGCTTTCAGCGCCCGGTTTTTCTGTTTGCCCACCGCTGAGCAAATATTCTACGGACACGCCGAAATAATAAGCGATCTTGGAAAGCGTATCGACTGCCAGCGTCTTTTTGCGGCCCATTTTCAGATCGGTGAGGATGCCGCGGCTGATGCCGATGCTTTTGCACAGCTTGGTCGCGTTAATGCCTTGAGACAGGCAAAGATGCTCGATTGTTTCATACAAAGTGCTCATAATACCCCGTCCTTTGTTGTACAAGTATACTAAAATTTCTTGATAGAGTAAATTTACGTTGACTTATACTTGGCGCAGTACTATTATGAGAATGAGAAAAGTACTCAGCCGAGTATTAACACTGATGACACTCTTATGGTAATACTCGATAACGTACTTGTCAAGGGAAACCGAAAAGATTGGGGTGGTTTTTGGTTACAGCACTATCATACCGCATTACCTGTACGATAAACCGGACTTGGCAAGAGGACGAGCCGGCGCGGCATAGAATGTGCGGGAGGTGGCGCGAATGGACGAGCCGGTAATCGTAAACGTGATGGCGGATGGGCGTGTATGCGACGATCTTGCAGCGTATATGGAGAAGCGCACGCTGCCGGATACCGTGCGGCGCGTGCTGGAGGAACTGGTTTGCGGCAAAGAAAATACGGAAACTACGTAAAAAGGAAGAGGATAAAATGGGGAATTTGCAGGATAAAACGGCGGATATGCGCGAGGTGAGCGACTTTTGGATGCGCATTGTCCGCAGTGAGGATGAAAAGACGGCCGACCGCATCCGGGCGTCCGAATTGTGGGCCAAGGCGGCGCGGGAGACACAGCCGACCGAGGGCGCGCTTTCCGAGGCCGACCGCGCGCTGCTGCACAAGGTCGCGCGGCGGCTCGGCGTATCCGGCGCGGAAGAGCGCGGTGGACACGGCTGAACGCGACGCCCTGCACCGCGTGAGAGAGGGCGAATGGGCGCACTGCCGCGCGAACGCGCATTACTTTATCGAGACATACTGTCACATCGAGGATAAGGACGCCGCCGAGATCATTCAGCCGTTCCGGCTGTGGCCCATGCAGCGCGAGGCGCTATCGGAAATACTATCGAACCGGCTGACGATCATCCTAAAGGCACGGCAGCTCGGTATCACATGGCTGGCGCTTTCGGCGGCGCTGCACGAGCTGTTGTTTTGCGAGGGGCACACCTGTATCGCGCTGTCCCGCACCGAGGAAGAGGCCAAGGAACTGGTGCGGCGGCTGTGGGCGGTGGAGCTGAAAAACATGCCTGAGCTGGTGCGGGAGGACGGCGCGGCGAACTGGGGCGGGCCGACCTATTCGCATACCGTGCTATCGGTAACGATCACGTTTCCGAGCGGGCAAAAATCTGCTTTCCGCGCCTTTGCTTCGGCGGGCGGCGCGGGGCGGTCGTTCACGGCTAATCTGCTGTTGCTGGACGAATGGGCCTTTCAGGAGAACGCGCGCGAAATCTGGCTTTCCGCTTACCCGACGATCAACCGGCCCACAGGCGGCCGGGTGCTGGGGCTGTCCACCATCGAACGCGGCACGCTGTTCGAGGAGCTGTACACGGAGGACAACGGGTTTCACAAGCTGTTCATCCCGTGGTACGCCGACCCCCGGCGGGGTGCGGCATGGTACGAGCAGACGCGGCGGGATTTGGGCGACCTGATTATGCAGGAGTACCCGGCCACGCCGGAGGAAGCGCTCACCATACCCGGCGGGGCGTTCTTCCCGGAGGTAAAACGGCATACGCATGTGCGCGCCGCGCCTGATATGGAGGGCTGGCGGCGGTATGTGTGTATCGATTACGGGCTGGATATGTTTTCGGCGCATTGGGTGGCGGTCTCGCCCGAAAACCGGGCGGCGGTGTACCGCGAGTTTGACGCGCCGGACCTGACCATCGGCGAGGCGGCGGCAAAGCTGCGCGAGCTGTCCGCGGGCGAGAGGATTGATCAAATGCTCGCGCCGCCCGACCTATGGAGCCGCTCGCAGGAATCGGGCAAAAGCCGGGCCGCGATTTTTGCCGAGCACGGGGCGGTGCTGACGAAAACATCGAACGACCTGTCCGCCGGGTGCGCGGCGATCAAGGAATGGCTGCGGGACGGCGGCCTGACGCTTTGCGAAGGCGCGGCTGAAAACCTGTTCCGCTGCCTATCGCGCATACAGCGCGACAAGGCGCGGCCCAATGTGTATGCCAAGGAACCGCACGCCCTGACGCACGATGTGGACAGCCTGCGCTGCTTTTGCGTGTACTGGACGCACCCGGCGGAAGCCCCGCGCGCCGCGGGCGTAACATGGACGCGCGACCAGTACGACGACTATGAAAACGCCGGCGAGGCGGGCCGCGCGTATTTAATCCGCAAATGGGGCGAACCGGTTTGGTGAGCGGGAGAAAAGAAAGAAACGGAGGCGGTTTTTTGAAAAAGGATAAGGAAAGACGGAGCAGCCTAGGGGATCGGGCGCTGCTGGCGCTTTGGCAGGCGCGGCTGGATAAAGCCAAGACGGCGTATGAAAGCGTGCTGGCGCGCATGGACCGGCGCGACGCGATGTACCGCGGCAGCCGCGAGATCGACCGTGGCGCGAACAGCGCGTTTGCGGGCCGGGTGAAGAAAGCGGGCGTGACGCGCAATATCGTGGCCGAGATCATCGAGGCGCAGGTATCGAGCGATATCCCCAGCCCCAAGGTTGCGCCGCGGTACAGGCGGGACGAAGCGCGGGCCGCGCTGATCGAAAACATGCTGCGCGGCGAAATAGACCGCCTGCCGTTTGAGACTTTAAACGATCAGGATGAGCGCACCACGCCCATTCAGGGCGGCGATCTGTTCTTGGTCGAGTGGGACAGCGGCGCGCATACGCACACAACGGCGGGCGGGCTGTCGGTTACGCTCATCCATCCCAAGCAGTTCATTCCGCAGCCGGGCGTGAGCGAGATTCGCGATATGGACTACTGCTTTTTGCAGCTGGCGCAAACCAAGGCGTATATCCGCGCGAAATACGGCGCGGATGTGGCGGCGGAGGGCGAGGAGCGGCCCGAGAGCCGCGCGTTCGACGCGGAGACCGTGGACGATGTGGTAACGCAGAATATCGCCTATTTCCGGGGGCCGTCGGGCGGTATCGGCCGGGTGAGCTGGGTGAACGACGTGCTGCTCGAATACATGGAGGATTATCAGGCGCGGCGCGTCAAGCGGTGTGTAAAATGCGGCCAGCCGATGGGCGATACCTGCGCCTATTGCGGCGGCCGCAAATATGACGAGACGGTGGATGAGGGGCAGACGCTGGAACAGGACTTGCCCCTCGGCAAGGGCGTGCTGCCCGCCCTGCGTATGCAGGAGCAGGTGACGCTGGACGATCAGGGCAACGCGCTTCGCGAGAGCGAAGCGGTGCGCACGGTCGTGCCGTACTACAAGCCCGGCGTTTACCCGATCGTGATGCGGCGCAATGTGAGCGTTTTTGGGCAGTTTCTGGGCGATTCCGACGTGGACAAGATCGCCGACCAGCAGAACGAGATCAACAAGATCGGCACCAAGATCAGCGAAAAGCTGATGATGGGCGGCTCGGTCGTCACGCTGCCGCAGGGCAAGCACATCCGCCGCACGGACGAGGAGTTTAAGGTGCTGGAAATCAAGGACCCGGCGGAAAAGGCGCTGGTCGATGTACTGACCTTGCAGGGCGATATCTCCAAGGATATGGCCTATCAGGAAAGCACCTATCAGGCGGCGCGCAACCTGATAGGCGTGACCGATTCTTTTCAGGGCCGCCGCGACACGACGGCGACGAGCGGCAAGGCCAAGGAGTTCGCGGCGGCGCAGGCCGCGGGGCGGCTGGAGAGCAAGCGGACGATGAAAAACGCGGCCTATGCCGAGTTGTTTCACGTAATGTTCAAATTCATGCTCGCCTATGCGGACGAGCCCCGGCCGGTGGTGACCCGTGCGGCGGACGGCGGCGCGGATTACACGGTGTTTGACCGGTGGGATTTCCTCGAAGTCGACGAGGCGGGCGAGCCGTACTGGAACGATGAATTTCTATTCTCAGTCGATCAGACCGCGCCGCTCGCGGGCAACCGCGAAGGCATGTGGCAGGAAACGCGCATGAACCTGAAGGAGGGCTGCTTCGGTAACCCACAGGAGCTGGACACGCTGATCCTGTTCTGGCAGAAGATGGACCTGCTGCACTACCCGGGCGCAAAGGAAACGCTGACGCAGCTGGAGCAGCGCAAGGCGCAGGCCGCCCCGCCCCAGCAGAACACGCCGCTGGGCGGCATGGAAGGAGGAAACGGACATGCTTTGTCCCCATTGTGAGATCGACACCAGAGCGGAAACACGGGACGGCAAGACGGTGCAGGTCTGCCGCAACCCGCAGTGTCCGCTTTATGGGAAGACGGTGGAGAAATAATTAGGAATTAGGAGTGAGGAGGTAGGAGTGAAGGAAACGCGCGGAGCGCGTTATAAAATGCGGCCTATGGCCGCTAACTCCTAACTCCTAGTTCCTAACTCCCCACTCAATGAAAGGAATGAAGCGCATACGCCCCGAAACGTTCGGGAGGCAGCGTTTGGACGAGTGACGGATGCAGAGGCTGACGCGGCGCGTGCCGTTCTGATCGACCTGTACAGCCGTCCCTACGAGGTGTGGACGCAAAACGAGCGGGCAGAGCAGCAAAGAGCGTCCGGGGTGTTTCATACTTATGTGAAAAATCAGCAAGCGCTTGGGCAGCGGGTCGATCCGCTGGACACTCAGTTGGCGGACATGTCCGGACGATTTGGAAACGCGGCGCGGAGCATTTATAACGAGACGGTCGCCGCGCTGCCGGTGTTAGTCGAAACGGCGCAACAACAGGCGGATAACACAGCGCAAAGCCGAAAAAACCCCGCATATGGCACGTTGGAGAACGAGATTGCCGCGCTCAACGACTATCTTCGTGCGGCGGCGGCAAACTCGCCGGAGGACTACTATGTAAACGGCGGCATGACGGGCGAGCAGTGGAAGCGCTATCAGCAAACCGGTGCGCTTCCCACCGGCATACCGTTAACAGTACGTGAATACGACACAAAACGGAAACGCTTGCAGGAGGCCGAGGCACAACGCCGCGAAATGGCCGTTACAACGCCGGTTTCGCCGGAGGCGTGGGGCGCGCGGAAAATGAACCTTGCGGCCCAGCAGCGGGAAAACGCTTTGATGGGGCTATCCGGGGCGGAGCGTTTTCTCGGCGGCACGGCGATCGGACTGGCCGACAATACGTTAGCGCTGCCGCTGGCGGCGGTCAATCCGGCTTTGCCGCTCGCAGCAATGGGCACAAAGGCCGCGGCACAAAAGACAAACGAGCTGAACGGGCGCGGCTTTGCACCGGGAGAGGCGGCCCTGCGGGGGATGCTGGCGGGCGGCACCGAGGTGCTGACAGAAAAAATGCCGGTCGAAACGATGTGGAACATCGTCAAGACCGGCGGCAAGGGCTATATCAAGAATATTCTGACGCAGATGGGCGTGGAGGCAACCGAGGAGGCGGCCTCTACCGTTCTGAACCATGCGGCGGATGTGATGGCGAACGACCCGGAAGCGAAGCTGTCGTGGCAGGATGTTGCATTATCTGCGTTCGGCGGGATGCTGTCCGCTGCTGGCGGCGCGGCGATCGGCACGGCGCTGCATCACGGTGCGCACAAGGTTAACGAACTCCTGCCGGGTCTGAGTCGCGCGGATGGTACGGCAGGGACTCATAATGGAGTAAATAAAAATAAGGACGTTAAAGAAAGAGCAGATAATAAAAAATCAATTTATCTAAATGAAGCTGATTTGGGCGAATATATCATAACTGGGAAAAGAATGTCAACGAGAGATGCGAAGTTAAAGATGTTGCTAGAAGGTGATAGCCCTATCATAACTTCGGAAAAAGATGTTAAGAATTTTATTCTACGGGCAATCAAAGGGGAGCGGGGAACAATTAAAGCCTTTGGTAAAGTAGGTGATCGATTAGCAACTGTCTTAAGGAACGCTACAGGAGGAAAAATAAATATTGATGATCACTATTTGGAGATCAGTTCGGATGATATTGTGCATTCCTATATTGAACATAGCACACCAAAGCAAAACGGTGACATGGCTCTGTCGTTAAGTGACTTTGCAAAATTGCCTGAATATATTGCAAATTTTGATGATGTTTTGCAGATTCGCATAGGCAAAAATGCTGTTGTGTTTCAGCTTGGTAAAAAAATTAACGGTTATTCCATTGTAACTGAAATTGTTTCCAATGAAAGGCGTTCAGTTAGAGTTAAAAATGTGTGGCGGGTGTCTACAGAGAAGTATGAAAAAATCTACAAAAAAAGGCAAAGCCGCCGGTAACCGGGTGCCGGTGCAGCATACCACGTATGACACCGACCAAATCAACCCGTCCGCCGACAGCTTTGCTTGAATATAGTATAACGCAGAATCATGGATATCGTCAAGCTAAAAATATAGTGAAAGTAATTTAGGATAGGCAATAAAATAGGGCAGAACAAATCTACGGCAGCCACAGAGGATATATGAAACATACCTACGAGATGAGCCTTACCCTACGCTAAAACAAAGACATCATTTATTGTGACAGCATATATACAAAAAAATGGAGCACAGTAAATCCTTAATGTGCAATGCACCCCAGGTTTCACGTCCAAAACGCGTCCACTGTACTCCATATTTAATATAAGCAATTTGGACGAAAAATGCAACCCTTAGTTTGAAATTGCGTGCTGAAAATGCGAGGGGCGATGCTTTTGCGCATGACGGGGCGGGGAGAGGATTCTGACAGAAAAATGGACTTTATCCCCACAGCAGCTTTACTGGCGACATCACAGGGGCTGAATCAAATCCACTCGATGGAAACTTGGTGATTCAGATAAATAAAAATAGAGTAGGACAAATCTACGGCAGCTGCGGAGAATATCCGAAACATACCACGGCAACTGCGGAGAATATCCACAGAATACCTATGAGATGAGCCCTACCCTAATATCAAGTATACCACGAATTACTTAAAGAAACAAGTCTGGAGGAGTGAGGAGGTAGGAGTGAAGGAGACGCGCAAAGCGTGTTATTTCAATGCGTCCTTTGGCCGTAAAACTCCTACTTCCTACCTCCTAACTCCTACCTGATTGAAAGGGGGTGAGAGCATGGAGAAGAAGGGCAGCTATATCGGCAAGATTGCGAACAAGGGCGCGCAAGAAGTGAAAGCGCCGCTCGCACAGGGCGCGGGCAAAAAGCCGTCGGTCAAAAAGGGCGGCGACCTGAGAACGGGCAAGTAAGAAGCGGATCATGAAGAAGGAAGGAGAAGCAATGGAAGAGGAAGAGACAAGGGCGCTGGAAGAAGCGTTTGAGGAGACGGACGAACCGGAGGAATTTCCCGACGTACCCGAGGCCGAAGCACCCGAACCGGAGGAGGAACACCGCCGCGCGGAGGCGGATTTACAGGCTAGGCTGGCCGAGGAGGCCGACCGCGCCGTGCGCGATACCTACGCGGGACAGATAAACCCCTATACCGGCATGCCAATTCAGAGCCGGCGTGATCTGGACGAGTACCGGCAGGCCCTGCGGGCGGATCAGCTGCGGCAGGCCGGGCTGGAGCCGGACGTTTTAAGCGAGCTGATCGCGAATGATCCGGCGGTGCGGCAGGCGCGCGAGCTGACCGAGCGCCTGAGCCGGCAGGAGGGCGAGCAGGCGCTGCAGCGCGCGGTTTCCGAGATCGAATCGCTTGATCCGTCCATCCGTTCGGTGCGCGACCTGATGGAGCAGCCGAACGCCGAGGCGTTTCACGGCTACGTACAGAAGGGTTATGGGCTGGCCGAAGCGTACCGGCTGGCGAATTTTGACCGGCTGACCGGGCAAAAGGCCGCCGCCGCGCGGCAGGCGGCGATCAACAGCCTTGCGGGCAAAAGCCACATGGGCCCGACGCGCGGCGGCAGCGGACGCGATGTGACCATCCCCGCCGCCGAGCTAGAGCTGTTCCGCGCGCTGAATCCGGAGGCGAGCGACCGCGAGATCATGGCGTTTTACGCCAAACAGAGAGAGGAAGGATAACATGTTGAAACTTTATAAACGCGATACCTTTACCACGGTGCCGGTCGAGCGGGTACCGGCGGCGGTGGGCGCTGCGTATGCGCCGGGGCAGGCGCTGACGGTGACGGACGGTGCCGCCGCTACGGCCACGGGCGCGCCCCTGTACATCGCGCAGGGCCCGGCGGCGGGCGGCACGGTTCCGTGTATCCGCGTGCACCACGATATGGTGTTTCAGGCGCCGCTGACGGCGGTCGGCACAGCGCTTAAGGTGGGCGATAAGGTAACGCTTTCGGCGGACGGCCTCGGCGTGACCGCCGCCACCGCGGCAGGTGTGGCCGAGATCGTACAAATTGACGGCACCTCCGTGGGCAGCACGGTAAAGGTGCGGTTTTAAGGAATAAAGGAGGAATAAAAATATGGCAGGAATCGTATTTTCCAAGCTGTCCGGCCTGAACGACAGCGTATTCGGCAAATCGGCGGAGCCAATCCGCATGCTGCTCGAAAAACGGGCGGAGGCGTTTGAGGAATCCAGCCTGGTCAAAAAGCTGTTCGCCAAGGAGCGCAGCAAAAGCTTTGGCGAAAAGACAGTATCCATGACCGCGATGGAGGGCTTCCAGCCCACCGGCGAAGGCGGCGCGTATCCGGACGACGAGCTGCAAGAGGGCTTTTCCAAGTTCATCGAGCACGTGACGTGGAAGGATAAGTTCACCATCACGCGCGAAATGATTGAGGACGCCAAGCTGATGGACCTCCGCAAAAAGCCCGCGGCGTTTATCACGGGCTACCACCGCACCTGCGAAATGTTCGGCGCGGCTATGCTGGCGGGCGGCACGGGCGCTTCCATTACATTTCGCGGCATGCCGTTCGACACGACCGCGCAGGACGGCATGCCGCTCTTCTGCAAAGAACATAAGAGCAAGGTAAACGCCAAGTTTAACCAGTCCAACCTGTTTGCCAACGAGTTTTCGGCGGACGCGCTCGGTCTGGCCGAGACCGCTATGCAAAACCTGACGGATGACAACGGCAACCCGCTCGCCATGGCGCCGGATACCATCGTCATCGCCAATAGCGCCGCAATGAAAAAGGCGGTGTTTGAGGCCATCGGCGCGGACAAGGATCCGGACACCTCGAACAACGGCTTTAACTACCAGTACGGTCGCTGGAATGTGATTATCAACCCCTATTTCAACGGTTTGATCGGCGAAAAGGCGTGGATGCTGATGGATTCCGCATACAACCGCGACGTTTCCGGCAACGTGTGGTACGAGCGCACGCCGCTGGAAGTCACCCCTTGGGTCGATCACAACAACGACAACGCGGTTTGGAACGGCAGGGCGCGCTTCGGCGTGGGCTTTAACGACTGGCGGCAGATCGCCATGGGCGGCGTGACCGGCGGAACAGAGCTTGTTTAATTAGGAATGAGTAATTAGTAATTGAAAGAACGGGGTGCAGAAAATTAAAATGGCCGCCTATGGCGGCTTCCATAATTCCTAACTCCTAATTCCTAATTACTAATTGAAAAGGGGTTTTGTAGAGTGAAAACATGGAAGGACATCAAGCTTGAGGCGCTGGGGCTGATGTTTTCGCGAACGGACGGCGGGGCGGTGGTTGCACTGACGAGCGAGGATGTGGCCGATTTTGCAAACGAAATGATCGACGCCGCGAACTACGCGCTACGCGATCTGGCCACGGTCGTGCCGATCGTGCGGGTGCTGCGCCTTGCGCAGCAGGTCGCGGGGCTTAAAAAATACGACCTGCGCGAGCTGGCGCCTGATTTTATGCGCCTGATAGACGACCGGCTCGCCTTTGAAGACGGGGACCGCTATGAAAGCGTGGATGAGTACCGGCTGGAGGGCGGCGCGGTGATCGTGCTGCCGGGCCGGGAAAGCGGCGCGTATCTGCTTTCGTATGAGGCCTACCCGGAAGAGGTGCGCGCGGACACGCCCGAAGGACAGACTTTTTCTCTTGCGCCGGAGGCGCTCGATCTGGTGCCGGTCTACATGGCATCCCGTATTTACGGGGAGGAGGACATTTCGCTGGCAACGCACTATTTAAACCAGTACCATGTGCGGCGAAGCGAGCTTGCCGCGCGCGGCATGCCGCGCGGCACGGGCGGCGGATTTACGACGCGGACCGGCTGGAGCTGATATAAAGGAGAGGGGAACATATGGCGGCAACATTCGGGGCGCCGGACAGCCCGAAAAAGTACACAAGGGTCTACGCGGGCTTCAAGGGCGTGGACCTATCGACCGATCCGACGCAAATCGATGAAAAACGCGGGGCGGACGGTACGGTCAATCTGATATCGGACGCGGGCGGCAACCCGGAGAAAAGGCCGGGCTGGCGCACCGTCCTTACCTGTGAAGCGCCGGTGAACGGCCTGTACCGCGGCGTTTTAAAGGGGCGGGAGGTATTCCTGTGTCACGGCGGCACCAAGCTTTACCAGTGGACGGACAGCGGCCTGACGCAGCTTTGCGACGGGCTGGCGAACAAACGCGGCAGCAGCTTTGTGATGAACGACAAGCTGTGGGTGCTGACCGGCGGCGAATACCTGTGCTACGACGGCAGCGCCGTGCGCCGCGTGGACGCGGACGCCTATGTGCCGACCACCACCATAGCGGCAAAGCCCGCAGGCGGCGGGCAGAGCTACGACGCGGTCAACCTGCTAAGCCCCAAGCGGCGCAATACCTTTTTGGGGGACGGCGCGGCCAAGGCCTTTCAGCTAGACGCGACCGGCGTGCAGGCCGTGGAAGAGATCAAGGTGAACGGCGGCGTATGGGGCGCGGACCGGTATTCGCTGGACGGGAACGCGGGGCGCGTGAATTTTAACGAGGCCCCGCCCGCCCCGCCCGTGACCGGCGTGCCCAATGTGGAGATCACCTTCCGCAAGCCGGTGGACGGCTACGCCGAACGCATCAATAAATGCACGCTTTCGGTCGTTTACGGCGGGGGCGGGAGCGACCGCGTGTTTTTAAGCGGCAACCCGGATCATCCCTCGACGGACTGGCACTGCGAGACCGGCGATCCGACCTATTTCCCCGACCTGTCCTACAGCCGCATCGGGGCGGACGGCACGCGCATTATGGGCTACTGCCGGATGGGGGACGATCTGGCGATCGTCAAGGAGGACAACCGGCAGGACGCGACGATCTATCTGCGCGGCTATACCATGACCGACACGGGCGTGCTGTTTCCGGTGCGCGCGGGCGTGGCCGGCGTGGGCGCGGTAGCGGTGGGATCGTTCGGCTATCTGGTGGACGAGCCTCTCTTTCTGTCGCGCACCGGCGTGTACGCGCTGACCGCCTCGAACATCACGGCCATGCGGCAGGTGCAGAACCGCTCCTACTATGTAGACGCACGTCTGACGCGGGAGCATGACCTGCAAAACGCGGTGTGCGCGGTATGGAACGGCTATTACATCCTGTGTGTCGATTCGCGCTGTTATGTGCTGGATGGGCGGCAGAACAAGACCTACAAGCCCCAATCCTACGGCGATTTTGTGTACGAGTGCTATTACTGGGAGGGCGTGCCCGCCGTTTGCTTTTTGGAGGTGAACGGCAGCCTGTATTTCGGCACGGCAAACGGCAGGATATGCCGCTTTTACACCGACCGCGAGGATACCGCGCGCTATGCGGACGACGGCGCGGCCATCGTGGCGCGCTGGGCGACCAAATCGGACGACGACGGTGATTTCATGCGCAAAAAGACCATGGTTAAGCGCGGTTCGGGCGTGATGATCAAGCCGTACGCGCGATCGGGCGCGAAGATATACGCGCGCACCGACCGCGACGTGGGCCGCGTGATCCGTTCGGGCACGATGGACCTGTTCAGCTGGGAGGATATCGACTTTGAGCGCATCACCTTTAACGGAAACGACGCGCCACAGGTCATCCCTTTTAACGTAAAGCGCAAAAAGTATCTGACCATGCAGCTGCTGATTGAAAACGACGGCGTAAGCGAAGGGTTTGGTATTTACGGTATCATCAAGCGGTACACGGTGGGAAATTACAATAAGTAAGGAGGCATATGCGGCATGAGTTTGACAGACCGCAAGATCACAGAGGAACAGCTACGGCAAAACGCGGTGGCGGCCTGCCCGGACACGATGCGCGATTCCGCGCAGGCAAACAAACAGAAATTCGACCGCCTGCCGACGCTGCTCGCGGCGCAGATGAACGGCGCGATCGACGATCTGGCGGGCAACGCGGGCGCGCAGCAGATCGGCACGGCGGAGGGGAAAAGCGTACAGCAGGCGCTGGATCAACGCGTCAAGGCACACGGCGTCGGCGTTAATTATTTGCGCATCGGCCTAGGCAACCGGCTGGAAACGTCGAGCGACGGGGCGACGTGGCAGGCCACGGGCTCTTCCGGCCATGCGATCTTGGATGCGAACCTAAAGGGCATGCCCCAGCGGACTTGGCTGCAGTTTAAGGACTGCGAGTTAGAGGATTGGCCCGAACTGAGCACAACGGTCGTGCATGGCATCAAGGGCGACCAAGGCAAGCGGGGGCCGGAGGGCATACAAGGCGCGCGCGGCGAAAAGGGCGAAAAAGGCGATACCGGCAGCGCGATCATCCCGCATGTCGATCAGGACACGGGGCTGATGAGCTTTTCCACAGGAGAAAGCGGCGCTGTGCCCGCGCCGGTCTATGTGCGCGGGCCGCAAGGCCCGCAGGGAGTACAGGGCACGGCAGGCCCTGCGGGACCGCAAGGCGCGCAGGGCGTGGCGGGCCCCAAGGGCGACCCCGGCCCGCGCGGCGTAGCGGGCGACCAAGGCCCGTCAGGCCCGCGCGGCCCGCAGGGCGTGGAGGGGCCGCGCGGCGAGACCGGGCCCTCGGGTGAGATCGGCCCGCAAGGCCCGACCGGCGCCAAAGGCGCCAAGGGCGACCCCGGCGAAGCCGGACCGCGCGGGTTAGCGGGTGCGGAAGGCCCGGTCGGCCCGGCCGGGCCGCAGGGCATTCAGGGTCCGCTCGGCCCCATCGGGCCGGAAGGTCCCAAGGGGGAAAAGGGCGATCCCGGCGTGCCCGGTCCCGCAGGAGAAGCCGGGCCGCAAGGTCCGGCCGGTATGCAGGGGCCGCGCGGTACGCAGGGCGCAACAGGACCCGCGGGCCCACAGGGGCCGCAGGGCATGCAGGGCGCCAAGGGCGACCGGGGGCTGGATGGACGCTCCTTTGAAATCAAGGATGTGTACCCCACGCTGGCTGCGTTACAAGCGGCGTTTCCAAACGGCGCGGGCGGTGCTTATCAGGTCTCGGCGGGCGGCGAATTATATATTTGGAGCGACGCCAACCTTGCGTGGCAGTCGATCGGCGCGCTGCAAGGCCCGGAAGGGCCGCGCGGGCCGCAGGGCGTACAGGGCATGCAAGGTGGACAGGGCGAACCCGGCCCGCAGGGCGAGCCGGGCGCGGAAGGGCCGCAGGGCGAGCAAGGGCTGACCGGCCCCGCCGGGCCGCAGGGCGAAAAAGGCGAAAAGGGCGACCCCGGCCCGACCGGCGCGGCTGGGCCCACGGGCCCGCAGGGCCCAAAGGGCGAAACCGGCCCCAAAGGCCCGGCGGGGCCCAAGGGCGATACGGGCGATGCCGGGCCCAAGGGCGACCCGGGCGAAACCGGGCCAAAAGGCCCCAAGGGAGATACAGGCCCGCGCGGCGAGGCCGGGCCGCAAGGCATACAGGGCATTCAGGGACCGGCGGGCAGCGCGGCCAGCGTGCACGTCGGCACGGTGGCGACGGGCGAGCCGGGCGCGGACGCCACCGTGTTTAACAGTGGCAGCGCGGCGGAGGCCGTGCTGGATTTCTCCATCCCGCGCGGCCGGACGGGTGAAAAAGGCGAAAAGGGCGACGCCGGCCCGCAAGGGCCGATGGGGCCGGGCGTTACCATTGAATCGGTTACGGTGACATTGCGGGCCGATGGCTGGATCGGCAACGGGCCGTTTGCACAGTCTGTCGCTGTGCCGGGGCTGACCGATCAGGGCAACGGTCTTGCGGGCGTATCCCCAAACGCGACCTTTGCCCAGCGCAACGCGGCCCGGCGCGCGGCGCTTTATTTGACCAATCAGGCGGCGGGCTCGCTCACGCTCACGGCGGACGGGGTCAAGCCTCCGGTCGATCTGCCCATCGCCGTGACGCTGCTGAAATGAGGTGAAAGGATAGATGATAATCGGCAATTTTCCGCTCGGCCTTGCAAACGAACCGGAGCTGGTCCGGGTGGACATCGGCGGAACGCTGGTGGACTATTTTCACCTGTTTTATTATGTGACGCTGGAGGACGGCTTTCTCACTTGGAAGCTTTGGCAGGATGATTCCTACCATGTCATGGTGTGCAAAAACACGCCCGCCATTTGGCAGTTTTCCGAACCGGTGACGGTAGCGCCCGAGTTTGAACGCATCATCCCGATGGAGGGCATGATCACCGACGGCCTGACCGAGGTTTACATAATCGACCACGCGGGCGGGTTCCGTCCGGTGGAGTAAAAGAAAGGAAGAGAAAAATGGAAACGATGATTCGCATGAAGCACGCGGTGTTGGGCGCGTTGGCGGTGGTTGGCGGCGTAATGGCAAAGTGCTTTGGCGGGTGGGACACGGCGCTGCAAGTGCTGGTCGGCCTGATGGCCGCGGACTATATCACGGGCCTGCTGGTGGCTGCGGTTTGGCAGCGCTCCGGCAAGTCGGAAAACGGCGCGCTGGATTCCCGCGCGTGCTTTAAAGGCATTTGCAGAAAGTGCATGGTGCTGCTGCTGGTTTGGCTGGGCGTCATGCTCGACCGCGCGACGGACGCGGGCGTGTTCCGCACCATGGTGGTCCTGTTTTTTGTGGGCAACGAAGGGCTTTCGCTGCTGGAAAATCTGGGGCTGATGGGGGTGCGCTATCCCGAAGCCTTGCGCCGCGCGCTGGAAGCCATGCAACAGAAAGGCGATAAGGGGGGCGACGGCGAGGCATGAAGATTATAGAAAGCGATCTGCCGCACCGGGGCGTGTTTACCGCGCGCAGCAAGACCGAAGCGATCATTTTGCATCACGCGGAGGCCTCGCGCGCATCGGTAACCGAGGTAAACGAATGGCATTTGGGCCGGGGCTGGAACGGCATCGGCTATCATTATTACATCCGCAAGGACGGCGGCGTTTATCGCGGCAGGCCGGAATGGTCGCTGGGCGCGCACGCCATCGGGGCAAATGACTGGTCGATCGGCGTGTGTTGCGAAGGCGCGTACATGACCGAGACCATGCCACGGGCGCAGCTCGACAGCCTGAAAGCCCTGCTGCGCGAGTTAGAAGGGCGCTACGGCAGGCTAAAGCTGTTGCGCCACCGCGACGTCAGCGAGACCGATTGTCCGGGCGACCGGTTTCCTTGGGCGGAAGTAAAAGAGTTTTGGGAGGAGGATCAAATGACAAAGCAAGAAGTACGCCGGATGATCGAAGAGGCACTGGCGGATTATATCGCGGGCAGCGGTGACCAGCCGAGCACGTGGGCGCGCTCCGCGTGGGATAAGGCCAAACGCACGAGCGTGATGGACGGTATGGCGCCCCGCGCGCCGATGACGCGGGAAATGGGCGCGGTCGTGCTCGACCGCCTTGGCATGTTGGATAAGGCGGAGGGGGATGACGCGAAATGAGTGCTTTCGGCGCGGCCTTTGGCACCATGCTGAACGCGGCGGCTTCGGCCGCCGCTAATACGATCAAGAAGAAAAAGCCGTCCTCCGGCAGTTCGCAGAGCACGGGCGGGAACAAGGGTTCGTCCTCCGGCGGTTCTCATAGCTACGGCAATGTGACGAACGCGGGCGACGGCACGATCTCGCAGGCGGATTACAACCGCTATGCGCAGACGGCGCAAAACGCCGCGAACAACTGGAAACTGGAAAGCGACCCGGCCAGAAAGGAATACTGGCATCAGGTAGCGGTGGAGGCAAACACCAAGCTTGGCAAAAGCTATGATGACCATACCGGCACTTGGTCGGGCGGCTATACGGTGGAACAGCCGTATGACAAAAGCTTTGCCGAATCCATCGGCAGCGGCTACGACGAGGCCGAGGCCCGCGCGCAGGCCGCGCGGGACGCCGCGATCAATAGCGGGGTCTCGTCCTTGCAGCAGCAGATCCCCGGTATCAACCAGAATTACGATGAAGCCGCGCGGCAAGCCTATATCAAGTATATGCAGGCGCAGAAGCAGCTGCCGGGCCAGTTGTCGGCGGTCGGCGTGAGCGGGCAGGGCGCGGCGGAATCCACCATGGCCCAGCAGCAAAACGCCTATCAGAACACGCTGTCAAATACCGAATTGGCGCGTCAAAAAGCGCTCGCGGCCAATCAGGATGCGCAGCAAAATGTACGCCTTACCGCCGATCTTAAATACGCGGACAACGCGGCGAATATCGCCTTGCAGCAGGCGCAGGCGGCGCAGGCCTATCTGGCGCAGCAGCAGGCGGCGCTTGATTCGCAGAAGAATTATCTGCTCAATTACGGCAGCCTGACCGGCAGCATGGGCGGCGTGCCGACGCTCGGCTACCAGCAGTACCAAAGCGATAACGCCTACCGCGACAAGCAGTTCGATCAAAGCCAGCAGGCCATGGATTACGACCAGCAAATGGCGATGAAAAGCTACTACATGAATCTGTGGCAGGGAATGGGCACGCGCGGCGCCACGCCGGAGATCGCGCAGATGCTCGGCATCCCGGTCGGCTCCGTCTATGGACAAGGTACCTATAACGGCAATTATTACTAAAGGATAAAAAGGCAAGACAAAAAGGTAACGCAAACACAGAAAAAGTAGGGCGCGACGCCCTCGGCGCGCCGAGAGCGAAGCACCGGGATAAGTGAGAGCATCAAACAGGCCGATACGGCCGAGCGAAGGGACATGGTTTCTCATGAAGTGTTACGTCCCTTCGAGACGGCGCGCCGAGGGCGTGGTCCAGACCAGCTTCTCTTGGCCTTCGGCCAATTTACCTTCTCGCGCCCTACTAGCTCGGTGAATTCCTTGTTTTTTACTATGCGTTTCCCTTATCTTAATAACATTGGGGCGTTTCCGCCCCCTTTTTTGGAAGGGAGGAAGCAATGGCAAGCAGACGAGAGCATGAAGAAAAAAAGAAACGGGATACGCTTTTAAAATCACTGATGCAATATGTGGGCAATCCTGCCGCAGGCGCGCTGGCGCTGGGCGCGCAGCGCGCAAAGCAAGGCATAACAAAGCCCGTCCCCCAAAGCGGGACGGGCAGATGGGTCGCTGGGGTTGAATGCAATTTCAGCGTTCGTTGACAGGGCTATAGGGACGGACTATAATCGAATAAACGAAGGAGAGATAAATGAAAGGCAAGAAACAAGGCTTGACCGAAAAGAAAAAAGGATTTTCGGAAAAAATGAAAGCAGACTTGAAACGATATCTCGAGTCGCAAGGGATCCAAAATTCCAGAATGGAGGTAACAGAAGAGGAACTGGAAAAACAAGGCGATTCTTGCGTGAAATAAAAAAGCGATACGATAAGAAATAGAAAGACAAGGGGACACGTTAACCGTACCGCCGTCTTCCAGTGTGCCCTTTGTTACTTGCTTGCTAAGATCAAGTTGATTGCAGCGATCAAACGGTCATATTCTTGCTCAAGGTAGTGCAGATGCTCAAGGCCGCTGGGGGTGATGGAATAGTATTGCCGCACTCGGTTTTCTTTGGAACGAGTGCGTGTAGTTCTAACCACGTATCCTTGCTTTTCTAAACGCTCTAAAACCTGATATGGAATAGATCCAGAATAGTTATATGCGGCTAATTTATGCTCCAATTCGTAAGCATACATGGGGCGCTGAGATAAAAAAAGCAGAATGAGCATAGGATTGACTGCGCGTTTTAAGTAGTCTTTAAAAGTATGTCCAGTATTTCGGTCTGCAATGGTGTTCGGCATAATTACCATCCTCTCAATTATTTTCCATTATATCAGATAGAAAATAATAAGCAGGCCATTCATAACCGAATTCCTAAAAATGTAATGGAATGTTATGGAGGATGGCGCGGCACCCGGCCCAATATTTCAGAAGTGGCCTAATCCATATAAGACCGTTGCAACCGTTTTATTGTGGGTGGCAAACACGGGGTGACTGATTCTTTCGTCATTAAGAAGACAGCGAAGGACAGAAGCCAATATACGGAAAAGGATCGTTGCTTTTGCTCGCAACAATCCTTTTCTATACTGCATGAATGCCGCGCCGCTATTTGCAAACTTATTCGCCCCATGCACATGGATAGACTTTGCTTGCCGCAGGCATGCGCGCGGCGAAAGGCGTGGTCAAGCTGAAAGGCTACGCGGGGGAGATAACCCGCATCTTCCAGCAGGGTAAACAGGGGGAAGAAGATCGCCATAGGCGGCAGCATGACGGATACCACGGTGGCGAGTACGCGCCACGCGCCATCCGCCAGCAGCGAAACGATAAAAGGCGGCAGACCAATGGCCGCCAGCGCACCGGCGATCGGCTCGGTCAGGGCAAGTAAATGGTCGCCCAACCACGCGGAGGGAATGTTTGCGCCAAACAGCGTAATATAAAATACAACGGCGAGCAAAAGCAGCATCAGCGGCACGCCGAAACGGCGGCTGAGCAGCACGCGGTCGATGCGGCGGTCGCGCTCGTAGGCGGCGGGCGAAATTCGTACGCAGGTCATGGCGATCTCTTCCGCGCGCAGCGCGGCGGAGGCGGTCAGCATGTCGTCTACCTCGGTGGCAGTCATGCCCTCCGGCGGAGCTTCCAGCAGGCGCTCAAACGCCGCGCCGCGCGGTAAGCCGGTCGCCGTGGCGGCCTGCTCCAACAGGCGCGGATAACGGATGTTGGCGACGGTTTCCGGCGCACCCTCGCTCAGCGCGCGGCACACCGCCCGTTGTAGCTGCGGCAAGCCCTGCCCACGCCGCGCCGCGCAGGGGATAACGGGTATGCCAAGTTCGTTCCGAAGCGCGTGTACGTCTATTTGGATGCCTTTTTTTCGCGCTTCATCCATTAGGTTCAGGCACAGAACGACGTTTTGCGTCACTTCCAGCACTTGCAAAACAAGGATAAGGTTGCGCTCCAGACAGGTGGCGTCCGCCACGAGCACGGTGCAGTCCGGTTCGCCGCTGACAAGAAAATCGCGCGCGGCGCGTTCCTCTTCCGAGCGGGCGCGTAGGGAATAAGTACCGGGCAGATCGACTAAGGTAAGCCGTTCGCCGCCGCACCGCATCGAGCCGTGCGCGTTTACCACCGTCTTGCCAGCCCAATTCCCTGTGTGTTGGTGACTTCCGGTCAATGAATTAAAAACGGTCGACTTACCAACGTTCGGGTTACCGGCCAGCGCGATTACGGGCGTTTTGGTAGAGGCGTTCAAGCGTCCTCCACCCCCATTTCGACCTGTTCAGCATCTGTTTGCCGCAGGGCGATCACCGCGCCGCGGATCAGATACGCTGTTGGGTCGCCGGAGGCCGCGCGCTGTAAACAGGTGACCGGCGTGCCCGCCACCAGACCAAGGTCTTGCAGGCGGCGGCGCATGCCGCCCGTTAAATGCAAAGCGCGCACCCGTGCCTGCCCGCCCTCGGGCAGTTCGGGCAGCGAGTAATAAGATTCATTCATCATGGATTCAGCCCTCGCTTGTAGATTGCCGAACACAAAAGGGTGCACGGCTAACCCATGCTATGCCGCGGCGCGGCGGGGGGTGAAAAAACGCGCATGCGCTTGCGGTTACCGCAGGGCTTTGCTATAATAATTATATATACCATTCGTATCATAAGTAAGGGGGGATAGCGATGCGCAAACGCAAAGGCTTCACACTGGCCGAGCTGTTGATCGTTGTGGCGATCATTGGCGTATTGGTCGCGATCGCCATCCCGGTATTTACTTCGTCGTTGGAAAAGGCGAGAGCGGCCACCTGTCTGGCAAACCAGACTTCGGCGCAGCATGCTATCACCTATGAAAAATTAATAGGCACCAAAGTGGAAAGTGAAGAAGCTGGGTTGGCTATCATTGCAGCTACGGTGGGTGAGCTGGAAAAGCTATGTTCGTCAGGCAGGATATATGGATATAATCCGACAAGCGGCGTGGTAAGCTGCCCCATCCATGGAGCAAACAGTGTTTCCTTGATCAATCGGGAACCTGAAAAAATTATGGAATTAGACACGGTAAAAGGCTATTTCTACAATGAAAATGGCACTAGGAAAAGCAATAGAGTGCAATTAGATTCGACTGGGCCCAACTTTGGACCAGATGTGCGCAAGGAAATTCAAAAGGCGCTAGGTCTGACGGATGATGATTTTGATTTTCGTGTTTCTTGGCCAGATAAGAGTTCTACAATGAACATTTATGTGTTTAATAAGATTGATTCGAAAGATGAAAATCAAACGAAGAATATTATTGCATATGAGCTTCAGCAAAACGCCCATAAAAAATGGGAAATTGCTAAAACCGGTCAAGGAAAAGGAACTGTGCAGAATGCTAGTGTAGATGGAAAGAGCTATCCGCAGATAAAAGTGGACGATAAAGCAATTAAGTGGGATAAATAAAAAGAGGCCATCCGGCCTCTTTTTTTTGTAACGCGCCCGGGTTTTGCCGGGTCTAATAAGCAAAAGAGAAAAGGAGGTGGCCGCCTTGCGGGGAAGATTGGACTTTGAAGCGCTGTACCGGTTGTATTACCAACCGCTGTACCGCTACGCGCTGCTGCTGTGCGGCAGCTCCGCCGAAGCTGAGGACGGCGTGCAAAACGCTTTCGTGCGGGCGCTGCGCGCCGAGGACGGCTTTCGGGGCGACAGCTCGGTGAAAACTTGGCTGTATACCATCACGCGGAACGAATGCCTGCGGCTAATCGGTAAGCGCCAGTATACGGCGGAGCAAGCCGAAGACCCGGCCTGCACCGTTTATATCGAGCAAACGGTGTGCGACCGCGAAGCGGCGCGCGAGGTGATGCGTTTCATAGAATCCTTAGACGAACCAAAGCGAAGCTTGCTCGCCCTGCGTCTTGTCGGCGAAAAATCGTTCGCCGAGATCGGCGAGGTGCTGGGCAAAAGCGAAACATGGTGCCGCGTGACCTTTATGCGCCAGAAAAACGAACTACTGAAACGATTGGAGGGTTTCATATGAGTCAGCTGAATTGTAAGGTAACGGGCGATCTGCTTTCGCTCTACGCGGAAGACCTTGTCAGCCCGGAAACGGCGGCGCTGGTAGAGGAGCATTTGCAAAACTGCCCGGATTGCCGCGAAACGCTCGCGCGAATGAAAACCGAGGTTGCCGTCACATCCAAACCGGCGGAGCCCGCAAAAAAGGTGCAGCGGTATGTGGTCGGCCTGCGCATTTGGTACCTGCTGTGTCCGCTGGTGGCCTTTATGCTGCTGCTGTTTGGGCTGGATCGCGCGTCGCATATCTATATCGGTCTGTTAGCGGCGATCAGCGCGGTGTGCCTTGCGTCGCAGTTCCTTGCCGGCGCTTCGGTCGGTATCGATTACGAGCAGGTGCGGATGTCTGAGGAATCGGCGAAGAGATCCCGCCGCCGCTGGGGCGGTTTCTATGCCTCGCCCTTGCAGATCTGCCTGCCCGCGCTGGTGCCTGTGCTGGTGGCTGGGGCGCATAATGTGTATGTTTCGATTCCAGAGCTTTTTTCCCCGCTCCTGTTCTGGATACTGGGCGGCTTGGCCGTGGTGCTTGCGCTGCTGTGCGTGGCCAATAAACACATGCCGAAATAAGTTCCTGTTCACCTGAATAAGCCATAGCCTAACGTAGGAATAACAACAAAAAAGATGGTCACGCCGCGGAAGAAGTCGCGGCGTGACCATCTTTTTTTGTTGTAAGCCTTGCGGCTTCATGCTATACTGAAACAAACACAGATTGTTGATACAGATGAACTTTGGGTATTGCCACACACCACGGAGGAAATCTGCACACAGCAACCTGTGTTTTTTGATTTTCCGTTCCTCTGCATCTTCAAATCTCTCCTTATGATTTCTGCGTCGCCTGCTGAAGCGATCGCTCAAAGCGTTCCAAGAAGGATGCGCATTGCTGTGCCGTAATGATCAGCGGAGGCTTGATCTTGATCACATGGGGGGAGGAACCCGCAAGGCCCATGATCACGCCGTTTGCCAGACCATTTTCATAAATGGCCGCCGCCAGCGCCGCGTCCGGCTCCTTGGTTTCCGGGTCCTTGACAATCTCCACGCCGATATGTAGGCCCGGGCCGCGTATATCGCCGAGTACCGGGTATTTTTGTTGCAGCTCGGTCAGGCCCTTCGTCAGCACCTCGCCCATTGCCCTCGCGTTCTCCGGCACTTTGTCGCGCAGCATGATCTCGATCGTCTTGAGCGCGGCGGCTTGCGCCATCGGGTTGTTGCAGAAGGTGAAATTATCGTCCGTTCCGTCCTGAAAGCCCTTTAGTTTTTTGTTGATCACTGTGCCGGCAATCGGGAAGCCGTTGCCCATGGCCTTGCCGATGGTAAAGATATCGGGCACAACGCCGAAGTGATCCATGGCGAACATCGTACCGCAGCGGCCAAATCCGGTTTGCATTTCGTCGAAGATCAGCAGGGTGCCAAACTCGTCGCAGATCTCCCGCACGCGCGCGAGGTAACCGGGGGGACAGGGAATCTGCCCGCCGCTGCCCTGCACCGGCTCCAGAATGACCGCCGCCACCGGGCCGGATACGCCGTATTGTATGGTGTTGCGCAGTTCCCGCGCACATAAGTAATCGCAGCTGCCGCACTCTTTGCCGTAGGGGCAGCGATAGCAGTACGGGTTTGGAACGCGCACGAAATTCTGCATAAAGCCAATGTACTTTTTACCGCCGCCGTAGGTGCCCTTGGCCTTGGTCGCGTGCCAGCCCGCCGCCGAGGTCGCCAGCGTGTTGCCGTGGAAAGCATGGTATAGGCTGATAAAATACCGCGCGTCCGGCTGGTTGATCATGGCGATCTTCATGGCCGCTTCGTTGGCGATCGAGCCGCTGGGCTCAAACGAAACGCGGTCGAAGCCGTCCGGCACGAGACTCAATATCTTATCGACCAGCTTGAGGCGGGGGAAGGTGTTTAGGCCGCCCTTCATGTGGTACAGAAACTGCGCTTGCTCGAACGCCGCGTTCATCACTTCCTTGTTGCCAAAGCCCAGCGCCAGCGACCATGCCTGCGATTCAAAATCCAAATACGCCTTGCCGTCCCGGTCGTAGCAGTAAACGCCTTCGCCGCGCACGATCAGCGGCCCGCGCCACGGTCCGCCGAACATCACATGCTCTTTGAGCGCCTGCTCCGTGGCCGTATCAAAGCTATTGGGGTAATTTTGCATCTTGCACCTCCTGTTTTAAGCAAATAGCGAGAAAATGTGGTACACAACAAAGCTGATGGGGTTGGCGCCGTCCACGAACGAGGTGACCATGCTCGCGGTGCCGAAGCCCTCCGGCAGGCTGAACATGTTCGCCTCCTGCACGATCGCGGTTATCTCGGGCGCGACCAAGGTGGAAATGGGCAGCATGACGAACGCGATGATCAGCGCGCCGATAATGAACAGCTTGATCACGTTGCCCTTGACAAACGGCGTAATCAGGCAGATCGCGAACGCGATACTCGCCAGATCTGCGAACGGAATGACCCGGTTATACGGCAGCACCGCCGCCAGCAGCAGGGCCACCGGCACCAGCATGATACTGGCCGCCAGCGTGGACGGATTGCCGATGATGACCGCGGTATCCAAGCCGATGCGGATCTTTCTGCCGGGCATCCATTTCTCAAAGCGTTCACGTATGGTTTCGCTGAGCGGACTCAGGCCCTCGACCAGCACGGAGACCATGCGCGGCAGCAGCACCATGACGCCCGCCATCGTCATGCCAACGCCCAGCGAAGCGCCGATGCCTTGACCCGCGAGCAGCGAGATCGCCAATCCAATCACAAAGCCCATGAAGATCGGCTCGCCGAAAATGCCAAACCGTTTGCGCAGCGATTCCGGATCGCCGTCCAGCTTGCGAAACGCGGGTATCTTATCCAGCAGCTTGGCCAGCGCCCAGCCGATCGGCATAAAGGCGATGGATACGAGCTGCGGGAACGAGATGCCGGGCAGGCCGAAAAATTCCTCGGTGCGCGGGGCGATCAGGTCGGCCAGCTTGAGGATGATGCAAACGCACACCGCAAACGCCAATATGGCAAGCACCATGTTATGGTCGGTCGATACATAGGTGAACATACCCGCGTAAAAACAAAGCGCGTAGTTCCATAGGTCGATATCCAGCGTATCGGTAAAATGGATCAGAAGCAGTACCACGTTGAGCACGACGAACAGCGGCAGCATGAGCAGCGACATGGGCAGCGCCCAGATCGCGCTCATAAACGGCCCCCAGCCTACGTCGATCACGTTGAGCGATAGCTGCCATTTTTCCACCATTGATTGCGTCACCGGGGCCAGCACGGTAAAAAATAGGTCGGTCAGCGTTGCCACGCCGACAAACCCCACGCCCACCGTAAGCGCCGCGCGCAGGGCCTTGCTGAATCTCGCACCCATGATCAGCGCCATCAGCAGCAGAAAAAGCGGCACCAGCACAAAGGAGTTCAGGTTCAGCAGCGCTTGTGAAATGCCTTTTACGAATGCTAGGAATTGATCCATCGTAATTCCTCCTATCCGCCCGACAAGGCGCTTTGAACGATCTCACACATCTGTTCGATCACCTTGTCCTTGCCAATACCGGTCAAAAACGGCGTTGCCACCAGCAGCGGAATGCCCTCCGGCGCGGTCACCGCGCCGGTGACCATGATCAGACAGGGATGCACCATCTCGACCTTGGACGACATTTCCGCGAACGAGCTTTGCGCCACCGTTACGTCGAATCCTCTGTCCTCCATGATTTCGCGTACCTTGACGGCGATCACGGTCGATGTCGCGATCGAGCTTGCACAGCACACTAGAATCGTTGGCTTCATAACACCTACCTCCTTTATTTCAGTTTTGTCGTTACCCGTTCCTGTCGGTTATCCCTCCCATCCGTATCGTTGATCTCCCGCGCGGAGAAATGGTTGTTTCATTTTTTTTGCTGTTCCGCCGCCGGTACGCAGACTACATGAACGCCCTTGTCCCGTATTGCAAATAGCTTGGGATCGTCCGGCTCGCCGTCCACATACACCTCGTCGATCTCGTCGATGGGGGCGACGGTCAAAAGCGCCGTAACGTCCAGCTTGGTGTGATCGGCCAGAACGATGTTTTTTTCACCGCATGCCAGCGCCTGCCGCTTGATGGCCGCGTCCTCCTCCAAATACTCGGTCAAGCCGTGTTCGGCCGACAGCCCGGCGACCGAAAGGATCGTCTTATTCACGTGCAGCCCCTTGAGCTGATTCAGCGTCACGTCGCCCACGGTGGAGGGCTCGGTCGTGCGCAGCCAGCCGCCCAGCAGCAATACCTTGGAGGAGGGGTTTTTCAAAAACTCTATGGCAATTTTGATCGACGGGGTGATCACGGTCAACTGCGGGATATCGCGCAGCAGCTTGGCCAGTTCGTAAACGGTCGATCCATTGTCGATCAGCAGCGTTTCTCCGGGCAGTATCTCCTTCGCGACCTCTGCGGCGATGCGCTGTTTTGCTTCGATCTGCACTTGGCTTCTGTCTGCGTAGGCCGGTTCGGAGGATTTGAAATAGGATAAGGCCACCGCCCCGCCGTGCACGCGCTGCAAAAGGCGCCGTTCCTCCAGCTCGGTCAGATCCTTGCGAATGGTCTCCGGCGTTACATCGAGCGCTTCCGCAAGCTCCGCGACCTTCACACGCTTTTCTTCTTGTATCTTTTGAAGGATATAGCCTTCTCTTTCCGTCGCCATGCTGTCATCCTCCTTTTGATATCTTTGTTTTATGTTTTGGTTTTTGATTATTATACGACCGATGCAAATCGGTGTCAAGCAGGTAGGACAATGCTTGGTGTGGAAAAAATGGGCGAAAACTTGTTGAAAACCGCAATTATTCGTGCATATTCGACAAGAAAAACGAGGTTATTTATAATACTTGCTAGTTGCTTTGGTATATACGTTCATTTTTGTTTTCTATTTTTATTACTTTTGATTTTTGGTTTTTCTTTACTTTGTTCTGGCTGCGTGCTATAGTGAAGAAAATAAAAGATCCGCCCGGTTTTGCCGTAAGAAAGAGGGAAGCATATGGGAACCGAAGCAAAGCTGCTGATGAATCAAATCATATTTGAGCCGGGGCTGGTGACCGTCGGGATCGACGCGGCGGACCGGCGGCAGGCAATTCTTGCAACCGCCAAACCGTTGCTTGACGCGGGCTACGTCCATCCCAGCTATCCGAACGCGGTCTGCCAGCGGGAGCAGGTCTTTTCGACCGGTCTGGAATTGTATGACTGCTTCGTGGCCATTCCGCATACGGACGCCGTGCATGTCAAGCAGTCGGCCATTGCCATCGGCCGGCTGCGCGAACCGGTCCCGTTTTGCCTCATGGGCGAGCCCGACCGGCAGGGCGCGGTGCGCCTGTTGGTCATGCTGGCCATTTGCGATCCCAGTATGCAGATTGACGTTCTGGGGCGGCTGATGGACCTGTTCCAAACAGAAGGCGCGGTAAACAGCCTGCTCGGGGCGGCGAGCGCGGCGGCGCTCGCCGCCCGCTTTACAGCGCTGATGGAAGCCTGAAAAAAAGCCCGTCACATTGATATGCTCCCTCCATGATGACAGTTTCCTTTTTCACTGTCTCTCATAGAGGGAGCATATCAGATGGTGACGGGCCTTTTTGCAGCAGTTTTCGATAGCCTTTGATTGGAACGGGATTTTGTTTCAGTCGAGCGTTTTGGTTTTTGCCAACGCAATTTTACGCGGTTTCGTTCATGTCCGCAGATCAGTAGTACTGCGCGGAAAAAGCGACAGACATGATCGTGACCAATAGGCCGTTGAAGATACCGCCGAGATAGGGATTTTTGGTTTCCTTGTACAGCTTGCGCGCAATGAAGGGGGTGACGAACAGTATGACGACCACGCCCATCAGCCAGCTGCCGATCTGGCGTTCCAGACTGGTTTTCGACCAGAAGGGAATGCCGGTGGCGACAAACGTACCGTACTGCACCGCCTCAAATATAAGCAGAACAAAGACATTGCCGGCCGCGTTGATCAGCGTATTCACGCCCTCCTTGCCGCCTATTTTGTTGTAGTTAAAGCAGTTGACCGAAATGGAGTTCGGAATGTAGAACAGGAGGAAAAGCGGCAGCGCAA
This sequence comes from Butyricicoccus faecihominis, assembly GCF_024462775.1. Lineage (GTDB taxonomy): Bacteria > Bacillota > Clostridia > Oscillospirales > Butyricicoccaceae > Agathobaculum > Agathobaculum faecihominis_A. The sequence continues at coordinate 46,893 of NZ_JANGCE010000011.1, read as the reverse complement.
AGAGCATCCATAAAACCTTTTCCGCGCGGAACGTCTTGAACATCACGACCCAGAAGCCGAAGCCCGCGCCGCAGAAATAATCGGCCGCAAAAATGACCAACATGGTGGCAAGCACGATTAGGAGAGCCAGCGCGATCGTTTTGACCCATTTGCGGCCGCTCATGACAATGCCGCAAGCCCTGAGATCCATGCCTTGCTTTTTTTGATAAAAATGGTACACCGCCGCCATGATCAAAATGTTGAAAAGGCCGCATACCGCGCTCCATACGCCGATGCATAGGGTCTGTCCCTGCGGAAGAACCGCGGGCAGGTTTGCCGGTTCGATCTCATAGATCGGCCGCATAACTGGGAACAGGGAAAGGTAGGCGAACAGACCGCCTAGCAGCATAAAGCCAAAAAACATCAGCTTGCCGGTCGCGCCAGACGGGCAAGGCGCGGCCGCGGCCGGTGCTTCGGCCGCGAGTTCGTCGAACCAGTCGTGGCGAATGAGCAACAGCGTCAGATTGATGGCGAAAAGAATCAGCGCCGCCAGACCGGCGAGCGAGATCACTTCCTTCAGCATACCGTGCTGATCAGAGGCCGGCAACGGGTTGGACGCGGGCATGACCATATTGAGAAATTCGATCACATGGCCGCAGGATTCGGGCGAAAGGACGCTCCAAGGGTGAATTTCATTGGACTGATAGATCACATGCGCCGTTTCCTTACCATCGATTTCGCGCGTATAGATCTTGCCGTATTCCGGCTCGTCGGCCAGCGAGGACGGGTCCTCGCCAAAATTCAGGAAGGAACGGGCGTTTTCTGTTTTGATGTAATCCTTGGGCGCGTTCAGCCAAGTGCCGTCCGTATCCTTTACACTGAAGAACCAGTCGTCGTACTTCGAGGCCACAACGCCGTAATCGACATTGCCAAACTTGTTGTACCAGTTGCCGTCCGCGTCCTTGTAGTCCGGTTCAAAGTCAACGGGAATGATCGCGGCAAACTGCGGCCCGCCTGCTTTGGCATTCATGTCAAACGCATAGTTGATCGAGCGGCCCGCCGAGGAATGGCCTGTGGCGGCGATGCGGCCGGTGTCCACATAGGGCAGGGTGCAAACAAATTGGAACGCATGGCGCATATCATAGCCGGTCAGCGGCGTGTTGCCGGATTCGCCGTGCCCGTACTGGTCAAAGCTAAAAACAACATAGCCGCGCCGGGAAAGCTCCATGGAGTAGGAGGACATGACCTCGCGCGAACGCCACGAGCCATGCGTCAGCACAACGGCGGGCGCCGGGTTTTCCGGTGAAGCGGTTTTGGGAATGAATAAGGTGCCGGATAGCGTATAGCCGATCTCGGACTGCGTTGTGATTTTCTGCATGCGAACCGCGCCCATGCTGGTCAGCATCAGGTTTTGGAGCACCATGCTCAATATGCAGACTGTAAGGCAAATCAGCGTTCCCCACGCCTTACGGCTGAGCTTCTTTGTGCTTTTTTCGGTGATTCGGGTCTGGGTATTCATCTGGTTACCTCCCTTTATGGTTTATAAACTTTAGTTGCCGCTAAAAAGTATTTTGACCGGGGGCGCTGGGCATGGTCCATTCCTTGACGCTGTAAAAATAGGGGCTCTGCTTTCTAAGCCGGTAATCCGCTTCGTTTTTTTGTGACCAATCATACAGGCCGGCTCCGGAGGCCTTACCGTTATTGCCGGATGCAAGGCCGTTCAGCACCGGCGCTTGCAGCGCCGTACTGCTGCACAGATCGGGGTATACGTTTTTTGCGATCGTGCTTTCCAGTTCAAAGCCGACGTCGTCAAAATACTCCAGCAGGCCGATCGAAGCATACCGCATGCCGACGGCGTATTTCACCGCCTGATCGATATCCGCGGCGGTGGCAATGCCGCGCTCAATCAAATAGAGCGCTTCACGGAACAGCGCCTGCGCAAAGCGGTTTACCAGAAAGCCCGGCACGCTGCGTTCGAGCACGACCACCTGACGGTGCAGCGATTCAAGGACCGCCTTCGCGCGGGTCACCGTGTCCTCCGCTGTGCGCCGGTGCCGTACCACCTCGACCAGCGGCAGCATGTGCACGGGCTGAAACGGGTGTGCGATCACGAAGCGTTGGGGCTGCGGGACCTGCTCGGCCAAGAGATCCGCGTCGATAGAGGACGTGCAGGATGCAATGACTGCTTCTGGCTCCGCGTACGCCGCGATCGTCTGGTATACGCTGCGTTTGGTCTCCGTGTCCTCCGCGACCGCCTCGAAGATGAAGGTGCGGCCCCGGAGCGCCGAGGGATCGTTCGTCACCAGCAGCAGGGCAAGCGCGGCTCTCTTGTTTTCCTCCGTCGCAAGACCCTGCGCGATCAAATCATCCCAGTTTTGTTCAACAACGGAACGGCACCGGGCAAGTCCTTGCTCCGAATGCCCGATCACGGTACACGGCAGGCCGTGCCCGATGATAAGGGTCGCCTGACATGCGCCGATCGTTCCCGTGCCGTATATGGCAAGCTGTTCCAAATGATATCCTCCTTTACTGCATGGCCCATCCGTGTGTCAGCCGCAGGGATTGGCCGGTCAACGCGCCGCAGTCTCCGGCGAGATAGGCCAACGCGTCGGCAACATCCTCCACGGTGGTGAACGCACCGTCCACCGTATCCCGCAGCATGATGTTTTGGGCGACCTCATCCTCGCTGATCCCAAGTGCCGCAGCCTGTTCGGGTAGCTGCTTTTCCACCAGCGGCGTTTTGATGAAGCTGGGACAAATGGCGTATGCATAAATGCCGAACTCCGCTCCCTCCCGGGCCAGTGATTTTGCAAGGCCTACCACGCCGTGCTTTGCAAAATTATACGGCGCTTTCAGCTTGGAGCCGACAAATGATTGCACGGAGCCGGTAAACATGATGCGGCCGCCCGTATGCTTCATGCGGCAAAACGCGGCGCGTGCCACCAAAAAAGAGCCGTCCGCGTGAACCGCCATCATCTTTTTCCAGTCCGAAAAGGTGTATTCGTCAAAGGGATGGACGATCTGGATACCTGCGTTGGATAAAACCAGATCGCAGCGGCCGTAAGTATTCATCATGCGGTCAAAACCGGCTTCCACCTCGTCTTCCCGCGTCACATCCATGCGGACGGCGATCGCGGTATGGCCGCTTGCGTTCAATTCCCGCGCCAGCCGTTCGGCTGCAGGCTGGTCAACATCCGCTACGACGACGCTGTAGCCTTCCTCAGCCATCCGTTGGGCGCAAGCCTTGCCGATCCCGGACGCGGCGCCGGTAATCAATGCGGTCATGTTTTGCATTAGGGGTTCCTCCTGTCTGTATCGATATTGCGGCGCAAGGAAATATGGCTTGACCGCGATTTACAGAATAAAACTGCCGGCCGGCTTTTGTTTTACAAGATAATTATATTGGGAAGCATGATAAAGTTCTAGTAGGGAAACTACTGATATTGCTCTGATTTATTTATTAAAACACTCCAAATTATAAATACTTGCAATGGTGTGGTATAAATATAATTTATATATAAGAAGGGACGCCGCAATAGGTCGCAGCGTCCCTTTAAAACATATTTTATAAGTCGTCCGGCGGCAGGTGGTTTTGAATATAGGATAAAAAGAGCTTGCAGGCGTGCGGCATGTATTTGTTTTTGTTCCAGGCCAACGTGATATCCCAGTATTTCATGCTGTCGGTCAGAAGCACACCGGTGACATGGGGAATCGGATGTTTGATCAAAACAGGCTTGGGTAAAATCGACACCGCTCGGTTTTTCGCCACCAACTCAACCATAAAATCCCACTGGGAACTAAGCAGCGCGATCTGAGGGCGAAAACCCGCATCGCGACAGGCCGCCATAATTTGTTGGTGCAATATAAAATCCTGATTGAATATAGCAAACGGATCGTTTCGCAGCGCGGATATGGTGATCCCCTTCGCGTTCGCGAGCGGGTGGCTTTCGTGCAACAACGCAACGTTTCTCTGGGTCGTAAAATGTATGCTGGAAAAGTTGCTGAGCCGTGCGGTTTTCAGCGTAACGGCAATATCCACTTCGCCGCTCTCAATGCACTGGTTGATTTTATTCGCGCCGTCCTCGATCATATGGATATGAATATTGGGAAATGCTTTGGAGAAATTCGGGATCAGATCGCCAAAAAAACAAGCGCCGAACAAAGGGGAAAGGCCGAGCGTGAACGAGCCTGCGGCGGATTCTTTTGTGTTTTGCACCTCTTCCACCGTTTTCTGATAAATATCCACAAGCTGCTTGGAGCCGTCGAGAAGCTTGACGCCCTCCTCGGTCAGGCGCTGCTTCCGGTCAAAATAATGAAACAGCTTGACGCCCAGCTCTTCCTCCAGCTTTTTAACGGCCATGGACAGCGCAGGCTGAGAAACGGACAGGCTGGCGGCGGCTCGTGAATAGCTGCCCTGTTCCGCGACTGCCATAAAATACATGATCTGTTTGATTTCCATAGGCTGATCCCCCAAAAAATGAGACTGACGCCACACGCGACAGGCCGTTTCGCGGCTATTATACCACAGCGGCAAGCAATTCCGAAGAGTCAAAACGCACCTAAGAGCCGCTGATGGTATAATTATTTAATCCGGGTATAATAGCCGTTTTTCGGCTATTATACCACATGCCGCGGTAAAGTACAAACAGCCCCCGGCCATGGCGGGCAAAAAAACACGGTGCGCCGCGAAAAGGACGCGCACCGTGTTTGGGTAGTTATTTTTTTGGCCGCTGCGGCATTTGAAAATCCCGCAGGGCGGTGTTCAGGTAAGCGTTAAAGGGGCGCATCAGCCGAAAGATCTTTGCCGCCGACCGGCAAAAGGCTTCGGGATCAGCAAGCGCTTCATCCGCGATCGGGCATTCGATGATCCAGCTTTTATACTTGAGCGCTTCGGCTTGGGGAAAGGCCGGGTCATAGCCGCGCGGCACGTTTTTGAGCTTTTCGCCCACCATCGTAAAATGGGACTGAAACGCGGGCGCGCCGGTGATTTCGTCCCACTCAGAGCCGTGCGCGCAGATGTAGTCCCGCACCATGGATACCGCGTCCGCAAACGGCGCGGCGGGTACCCCGCCGCCGAGAAAGCTGCCGCCCGGCGCAAGGAATAGGTAATAGCCGCCGGGGATGGGCAGCTTGCCGGCGGTGGAAATATGCCCGCGGAATGCGGCGGTGTAGGGCGATTTGTCGTGGCTGAACCGGGTATCGCGGTTTAAGCGGGAAACCAGGCGCTTGGCGTCGAGCAGCAGCAGCGCGGGCTCATCCTCGCCAAGCCGGGCGATCAGCCGCTCCAGCACCTCGGTAAACTGCTGCAAGGCCTGCTGGTACCGGTCCTTGTGCGCGTGCATCCAGTCGAGCGTGTTGTTATCGCGCAGTTCGGTAAGAAAGGGCAGCATGATGTTTTCCGTCATCTCACATGCCTCCCTCGTCGCGGGACAGAAAAGAAAACCTGCCGCTTTCCAGCAGATCGCTGAAAAACCGGCGCGCGTTCGGCGTGGCGCGGTAGGCGGGCAGGGAGGAAAAGACGAGCGAAAGTCCGTCTATTTGCTCCATCTCGTCGGTAAACGAATGGAGCGCGCCGTCCGCTTCCTCCAAAGCGGAGTATGCGAGGTTTTCCGGGTCTAGGCGGTGGGTCGCGATCGCGTAATTCGTCCGGCGCTGGCAGCGGCAAAGGCCGCGTCCGCCAAGGCCGCAGTATTCGTCCATGAACGCGGCCATGGTTTTGCGCGCGCGGGACAGGCGCTGGCGGTACGCCTCGGGCGAAAGGCCGAGGATATCCCCGGCCACGCGGCTGTCCACTTTGAACATCGTGCCGAGGATAAAAATCAGCCGCGTCTCCGCGTCAAAGCATTGCAGCATCACGTTGGAGCAGGATAGCTTCAGCTCGCGTTCCAGCAGCGCGCCGTCCACGCCGCGCGACAGATCGGCCACGTCCTTTTCGCGGCCGCTTGCGATGTCCGCGCCGTAAAATTCAAAGCTCAGCGGATGCTGGGAAAACATGCCCTTGCGGTAGCTGCGCAGGTGGTTGACCGCGATGCGGAACACCCACGTGGAAAACGCTGAGCGCTGTTCAAAGGACGAAATGCCGGTCATCACCTTGATGAGGATCTCCTGCGTCGCGTCCTCCGCGTCCGGGATCGCGCCCAGCATGCGAAGCGACAGGTGAAACACCTGATCGGTCACGCTTTCCAAAAGTGTTTCGAGCGCCTGCCGGTCGCCGTTCAGCGCCTGTTCGATCAGCCGCGCGGTTTGGTCTGGTTTAAATGCCATGGTTTTGACACCTCCTGCTTGATTAGACAGAATAAAAGGCGGCGTGTGACAGACTTTTTTAAAAAAATGCCCGGCAAGCGCGAGCCGCCGGGCATTTTTGTTTTCTTATTCCTTGACCACCACGCCGAGCCGCTTGGCAAGGCCGACGGCCTGCTCGGGCGAAACGATGGCGCCGCGCAATTCTACCGAGGATTCTGAGACCGTAAGGCCGCCGATATTGCAGCTGGTCAGATCGAGCCCGCCAAGCGCGGTGTGCAGAAAGCTGACGTTCTCCATGCGGCAGTTTGCAAACGCAAGCCGCTTCCACGCGCAATCCGCCAGAATAGCGGAGGATAGGTCGCAGTCCGCAAACGCCGTCTCGCGCAGCGAAGCGCGGTCAAAGCTGGCGTAGCCCATCGCGGAACCCTGCCAAATGGCGTCGCGCCAGCCGGTTTCCGGAAAGGCCGCGCCCACGGCTTTGCAGCTTTCAAATGCGGTGCGCTCAAAATAGCCGTCGCGCCAGTCGCTGTTGGAAAGGTCGCAGTGGCGAAAAACCACGTCCACGCAGTCCGCGCGCTGCCAGCAGCAGCCGGAAAGGCGGCAGTTCTCAAACAAGACCCCGCGCAAACGCAGGCCGAACAGGCGGGTGCCGGAAAGGTCGATATCGCGGATGTACAGCCCCTCGGCCGTGCGTTCCTCCGCTTCGGCGGCGGCGAGCAGCGCGGGCGCGTCCGGCGCCGGCTCCAGCCGCGCCGGCAGGCGCGCGGTCATTGCTTTTCGAGCAGGCGGATGATCTCGTCAATCTTCCGATCCCTTGCCTGCCCGTCGCCCGATTCAAACGCTTCCTGCACGCAGCCCGCGAGGTGCGCGCGCAGCACCTCGCGCTGGGCCTTGTGCACCAGCGATTCGACCGCCGAAAGCTGCATGGCGATATCCATGCAGTAGCGGTCCTCGTCGATCATTTTCAGCACGCCGTCGAGCTGGCCGCGCGCGGTGCGCAGCAGCGGCTCAACCTTGTTTTTGTCAGCCTTCATGCAAATCCGACCACCTTATAGCCGGCTTTTTCAACGGCGGCCGTCAGGGTGGCTTCGTCGGGCACGGCGCCCTGCACGATGGCTTCGCCCGTTTCGTGGCTGACTACGGCGGATACGCCGGGGATAGCCTCAAGCTCCTGCTTGACATGGCCCGAACAGTGGGCGCACATCATACCTTCGATGCGGATGGTTTTCGTCATTTTTGTTTCCTCCTTCACAGTGGGTGCGTCTACGGCAAAATCGCGGGGAGCGATCTCCCCGGAAACGGGACCGGTGTCGGCCACGGCGGCCACAACGGCTTTGCGTGCGACGCGCGGCGTGGCTTTGAAAAATTTCAGGCGCAGCGCGTTGGATACCACGCAAACCGAGCTCAGGCTCATGGCGGCGGCCGCGAACATCGGGTTCAGTCCCAGCCGCAGCGGCACCCATAAGACGCCCGCCGCGAGCGGGATGCCGATCACGTTATAGAAAAACGCCCAAAATAGGTTTTGGCGGATGTTGCGCATCGTTTGGCGGGACAGACGCACCGCATCCACCGCGTCCATCAGATCGGATTTCATCAGCACCACGTCGGCCGAGGAGATGGCCACGTCGGTGCCCGCGCCGATGGCGACGCCCACGTCCGCGCGGGCGAGGGCGGGAGCGTCGTTGATGCCGTCGCCCACCATGGCGACGCGCTTGCCCTCCGCCTGCTTTTCGCGGACGATGCGTTCCTTGTCCTGCGGCAGCACCTCGGCCACCACGTTTTTGATGCCGAGCTGGGAGGCGATCGCCCCGGCGGTGACCTGATTGTCGCCGGTCAGCAGCGTGACCTCAAGGCCGAGCGAGGACAGCGCCTTTACCGCGTCCTGCGAGGTGGGCTTGACCACGTCGGCCACCGCGAAGATGCCCACTACCTGCCGGTTGGCGGCGAAAAACAGCGGGGTCTTGCCTTCCGCCGCGAACCTGTCGCCCGCCTGCTTGGCCTTGGGCGAAAGCGCCAGACCGTTTTTCAGCAGCATGCGCCGGTTGCCCGCCATGCAGCGAACGCCCGATACCATGGCGGAAACGCCTTGGCCCTCGGCGGCGGAAAAATCGGTGGCTTCGCGAACACGCGCGCCCTCGGTCCGGGTATAGCGTACGATCGCGTCAGCCAGCGGGTGTTCGGATTTTTCTTCCAGCGAAAGGGCGAGCGAGTTTAGATCTTCGGGGTCCACGCCAAGGGGCACTACGTCGGTCACGACCGGGCGGCCCTCGGTCACGGTGCCGGTCTTATCCAGAATGACGCTGTCTATCCGGTGCAGGTTTTCCAGCGCCTCGGCGGACTGGAACAGCACGCCGTTCTTCGCGCCCACGCCCGTGCCGACCATAACGGCCACCGGCGTTGCCAGCCCGAGCGCGCACGGGCACGAAATGACCAGCACGGCGATCGCGCGGGTCAGCGCGAACGCGCCGCCCTCGCCCGCGATCAGCCACACGGCCGCCGTGATCGCCGCGATGACTAAAACGACCGGCACAAAAATGCCCGCGACCTTGTCGGCCAGCTTGGCGATCGGCGCTTTGCTCGCGCCCGCTTCCTCAACCAGCCGGATGATCTGCGAAAGCGTGGTATCGTCGCCCACGCGGGCGGCCTTCATCACAAAGTAGCCGCTTTTGCTCACGGTCGCGCCGATGATGCTGTCGCCCACTGTTTTATCCACCGGGATGCTCTCGCCCGTGATGGCGCTCTCGTCCATGGCGGCGCGTCCCTCGGTGATTTCGCCGTCCACCGGCACGGACTGGCCGCCGCGCACGACGATCAGATCGCCCACGCGCACGTCGTCCACCGGCACGGTGACTTCCTCGCCGCCGCGCAGTACCTGCGCGGTCTGCGGGCGCAGGTCCATCAAGGCGGCGATGGCCTCGCCGGTCTTGCGCTTGGCGCGCGCTTCAAAGAACTTGCCCAGCGTGACAAGGGCGAGGATCATGCCCGCGGATTCAAAGTACAGATCGTGCGCGTAGGTATGCAGCGCGTGCGTGTCGCCCGCGGCGGTGGCGTAGCCGATCTGGAACAGCACGTAAACGCCGTAAACCAGCGCCGCGCCCGAACCGACCGCGATCAGCGCGTCCATCGTCGGCGCGCCGCGAAACAGCGTTTTAAAACCGTTCGTGTAGTACTTGCGGTTGACGAATACGATCGGCAGCGTCAGCAAAAGCTGAACAAGAGCGAGCGCGAACGCGTTTTCCGGTCCCGCGACAAAGGCGGGCAGCGGCAAGCCGACCATCGGCCCCATGGAAAACACCATCAAAACCGCAAGGAAGATGAAGGAAACGATAATGCGGGTCTTCATTTCCTTCAGTTCGTCGTCCGCCTGCGGGGCGGTGGCGACGGGGGCGCTGTTTTGCTCGTCGCGCGGGGCGGCGGTGTAGCCCGCGTGCTCCACGGCGGCAACGATGCCCTCCACGCCGACGGCGTTTTCATCGTATTCGACATTCATGGTACCTGCCAAAAGGTTGACCTGCGCCTTCGACACGCCGGGCAGCGCGCCAACGCTCTTCTCCACATGGGAGGAGCACGAGGCGCAGCTCATTCCGCCGACGGTGAACTGTTTCTTCATGGTATCGCTCCTATCTTAACCCTAGCCCCTCCGGGGGAGGGGGTGTCTTTTTGAGATCAGTATAGCTCGAAGCATGGGGTTTGTCAAGTAGTGTTCGTATCAAAGAAACAGAATATGCAAAAATGGCCGCGTTGCAAGATCCATGCAACACGGCCACCAGACTGTCAAAAAACTATTTTTGACAGTCTGTCGATCGAAACAAAGCCCCATTTCGATCGAGAATTCCGGCTTCTGCGCGCGCCTTACAGGCACACTTGAAGTCGGTTTGTATAAAATCCGAGATACATGCTCCCGGATTTTATGGATATTGCCGCTTGCGGCAATATCCTATTTTATACGCGCTGTGGCGCGAGGGATTCTTTGACACGCTGATGGCCGCGTTGCAAGATCCATGCAACACGGCCACTGGCCTTGGCGTTTTGCGTTTATTCGGCGGCGCGGCCGGCGATGGTAAAATCGGCGGGGAAAAAGCTGGCGGCGCGGCGGATGCGCAGGGAAAGCGCGTCGCCGTCAAAGGTAACGGTCAGGGCGTCCTGAAAGGGCGTGCCGGGAAAGGCAAGGTCGATCAACAGCGTGTCGCCCTTGGTACACGCCCGGCCCGCGGCCTTGGAACCGATCCAGCCGGGCTGTGTGAAGCAGTCGGCCTGCGGCCGCGGTCCCTCGTCGTGCGCGGGCATGGGGCAGCGCGTCCACGTGTCGGCGCATAGCGGCACCGATACGGTTTGACCCTGCTTTTGCAGCGTAAGCGTCACGCGGTTTTCTGCCGTTTGCGTAAAGCGCAGGGCATCGAACCGGTAGGGGTTGTCTTCCAGCCGCCATATACGGTCTTGCGCCTGTTCGGGCAGCGTAAGGCGGCCGGTGTTTTCAAAAAAGGTAGGCAGGGTAAGGGCGCTTAGCCGGTTTTCCAGGTCGCTTTGCGCGGCGCGCGTTTCAGGCGCGTCCGGCACCGTTTCGCCGACAAAGGGCAGCAGGCGCGTCCAAATCAGGTCCAGCAGGATTTGTATCTCCGGATCGTCCGCGCAGCCGGAATGAAAAGCCAGCACCATGTCCTGCTCGGGCAGCACAATGCCGAGTTGGCCGAACGCGCCGTCGCCCCGAAATACCCCCGCGGGCTGACACAGCCAGAACTGATAGCCATAGCCCTGCTGCCAGTCCGGCAAGGGGGAGGCTGCGGCGTTGTCCGCCTGCGGCGCGCTCGCCGCGTCGAACCACGCGGCGTTTAACAGTTGCTTGCCGCGCCACGCGCCCCTCCGCAGCACAAAGGTGCAAAACCGCGCGATATCCTCTGTCAGTCCGCTGATCCCGAAGCCGCCCGCGCTGATTCCCTCGGGCGAGGTTTCCCAGCGCAGGCCGCCCGACAGGCCGAGCGGCTCGAACAGGCGGGGCTGCAAATACTCGAATATCGTCCGGCCCGTTGCCTGCTGCACGATCGCGGAGAGCACGTAGGTGCCGACCGAGTTATAGGCAAGGTGCGTGCCCGGCTGCTTGACGGGTGCGTTCGCAAGAAACTGCCGGACCCACTCCGCGCCCTTTAAGATTTCGATCTGTTCCGCGACCTGCCCGCTGCGCATGGTCAGCAGATCGCGAATGGCAAGCGCCCGGAGCTTTTCACCCGGATGGGGAGGCGCTTCCTCCGGAAAAAAGCCCAGCACCGGATCGTTGACCGACAGCAGGCCTTCCTGCGCGGCGAAACCGACGGCGACAGAGGTAAAGCTTTTGCTCATGGAGAAAAACATGTGGTTTTCGCTCAGTGAATAGGGGGTGTACGCGCCCTGCGCAAATACCTTGTCATGCCGCAGCAGCTGGAAGGAGTGTACGCGCAGCTTGTTTTCCGCAAGGCCGTCAAGAAACGCCGTGACGCGGCCGGGATGCAGGCCGACGGCGGCGGGGGTGGTATCCGCAAAAGAATACATAGGTTCCTCATCTTTCTTTGGGTGTGGGTGTGGCGCGGCTGTCCGGGCGATCAAGCGCCGCGGTGCCGCTCCTCCAGCTCGGCGACGATCTGGGGATACTGCTTGTCCAGCTTAAAGAAATAACCCAGCACGAGCGTGGCGAGGTAGATGATGATTGGCACGAAGATAAAGCAGATGCGAATGGCGGAGATCGCGCTGGCCGACTGCACCTGCGCCATGCCGTCGTACCCGCTGAACGCGAGGTACAGGCCCAGCAGAGCGGTGCCCACGCCCGCGCCCAGCTTTTGGCCCGCGCCGCCCGCGCTTACGGTAACGCCCTGCGCGCGCACGCCGGTTTTCCATTCGCCGTATTCAATGGTGTCCGCGATCATGCCTTGGAACACCGCGGCCACAATGCCGTAGCCAAAGCCGCGCAGACCGATCGAGATAACGAACGGCATGCCCGTGGAGTAGAACACAGAAACGAGAGAACCGGCCAGCATGATCACGGCGGAAAGCATGGTCAAATTGCGTTTGGAAGCGCCCTTCGACAGCACAAAGGGCAGGCCCAGCATGGCGATGGTCGCGGGGATGTGGTGGTACAGCGTCAGCATACCGACCAGCTTCGCGTCGTTCAAAATGTACTTGGCGTAGTAGATGCCCACGGTCAGCGTCGCGACCTGATGAAGCACCGAGCAAAAGTTGATGCCGAGCGCCATGAACCAGTACTTATTATGGAACAGCGCTTTGACGGCGGTCCAAACCGGCACGTCGTCCGCGCCGCTCTCCATGGTGCGAACGGCTTCTTTGGTGCCGCCGAAGGCGAGCAGCAGCGCGACAATCGAAATGCCGCCCAAGATCGCGGCCGACCAGATGTAGCCCATCTGTCCGCCGCCGAGCAGTTCGACCACGTTCAGGTAGACCGCCGAAAAGCCCATTTGCACAAACACGGCCACCAGCAGGCGAAACGCGTAGCTGGACGAGCGGGTGTTGGGGTCGATCGTCATGTAGGTGGGCAGCGCGTTGGCCGTTGCGTCCGCCATGGTGTAGATCACGGCCTGCGACACGTTATAGGAAATAAAGATATACACGATCTTGCCGATATCGGACACGCCCGGCACGGTAAAGGTGATGATGTAGGCGATAAACAGCGGGATCGCGATGCGCAGGATCCACGGGCGGGCGGAGCCGTGGCGGGTGTGCGTATGGTCGATGATGCTGCCCGCGAAAAAATCGGAAACGCCGTCGAATACCTTGGATAGCAGGATCAGAACACCGACGATGCCGGCGTCCACGCCGATGATATCCGTGTAAAAGTAAACCAGAAAGGAAGCATAGATTGTGTAAAGCGGATTGAGCGCAAACTCGAAAAGGCTGTAACTGAGCTGCTCGCGCACCGGGATCTTGCGGCTTGGCGACAAATTGGTTTCGTGCATGCAAATTCTCCTTTTCTTAAAAGCGACGTGTGAAGCGTCAGGGGTGGACAGTGTACCGGTCTTGTTGTTTTTGGATGAAAAGGGAGGAATGCGATCACATCAAGTCTGCAGAACTTCGGTATATCGGCTTTTGCCTGATATACTAATATGATGATATCAGTATACCAAGGGATAAGGCGCGCGTATATTCCCCAAAAATCTTTTTTGCCCGGACAAACTTGGTTCGTCCGGGCGTGATTGTGAATTTATAACAGGAACGAAACACATTCATGGCAGTAGAATGCAAAAAATGTACATATGGATTGGCTAAATGATGATAACCAGCCTATTGACAATTTCATAATACAGCAGTAGTATATAGACATGGCATACTACAACAGTCTTATAGAAAAGGAAGCGAATTGCAATGGACGTCAAGCTGGTGGATTCAGAACGAAAGGTCATGGACGTTCTCTGGAAAGAAGGCGATGTAACGGCCAAGCATATTTCCGATGTGATGACGCAGCGATATGGCTGGAACATCAACACGACCTATACGCTGATCAAGCGCTGCATCAAAAAGGGCGCGGTGCAGCGGCAGGAACCCAACTTTTTGTGCCGCGCGCTGATTCCCAGAGAGGAGGTGCAACGGCAGGAGGCCGACGAGCTGCTGCACAAGGTGTTCGACGGCTCGGTCGACCAGCTTTTCGCTTCTCTTTTAAGCCATAAGACCCTGTCGGCGGAGGAGATCGAACGGCTCAAGCAAATGGTCGAACGCTTGGGAGGTGACTCGGCATGAACCTTGCTCAAATGAGCGCGTCCGCGGCGGTCATGATCGCCGCCATCCTCGTGCTGCGGTGGGCCGCGAAGCACCGCTTGCCGAAAAGAACGTTTTCCGCGCTGTGGGGCGTTGCGCTGCTGCGTCTTACCGTTCCATTTTCGGCGCCTTCACCGCTGAGCGTGTACGCGCTGCTCGCCCGTTTGCGCGCGCCGGGTGAAAGCGCGGCGGCGCACGCCGGCCTGCCGGCCGGGCAGGGCAGTCACATCGCGCTGCTGCTTCCGGCCGCGCAACCGCAGGCCGCGCGGCCTTCCCTTTGGATCGGGTTATGGGCGGCGGGCGCGGTGCTGTGCGCCCTGTATTTTGCCGTAGCCTATATCCGTTGCCGCATGCGTTTTGCGTCCGCCCGCCCGGTGGAAAATGCATATGCCGCCGCCTTTCTCGCGGAAAAAAAGATGAAGCGGCAAGTTGCGCTGCGCCAGTCGGCGCGCTTGCCGGCCCCGCTTTCCTACGGCGTGCTCCATCCGGTGATCCTGATGCCGGAGGGGACGGACTGGGCGGACACGGCATGCCTGCGCTTTGTTTTGCAGCATGAATATGTGCACATCCGGCGCTTTGACGGTGTGGCGAAGCTTTTGCTGGCGGCGGCGCTGGCTGTCCACTGGTTCAACCCATTCGTGTGGATCATGTATGTGCTGGACAACCGGGATATCGAGCTGGCTTGCGACGAGGCGGTCGTCCGGTCGTTTGGAGCAAAGGCAAGATCCGCCTACGCGCTGGCGCTGATCGGCATGGAGGAGAAAAAAGCGCATTTATGCCCTTGGTAAGCGGCTTTAGCAAAAATGCGATCGAAGAAAGGATTGGCGCTATTATGAAAATTCAAAAAGCAACCGCGTGGAGCCTGCTGGCCGCGTGCTGCGTGGTGGGTGGTACTGCCGCCGCGTTCGCCACCTCCGCACCGCCGGAGGCAGCGCCGCAGGCGGTGACCGATCATATCGCGGGCGACCCGTCGCCCGCGCCGCAGGCGCTCACACAGCAAGAGGTATTGGCGGCGTACGGCCCGTATGGCGTTTCCTTTGATGCGAATGGGAAAATGCTGTTTGACGGCGAGCCCGTTCGCCTCTTCTGGGACGGCGTGGAACTGGGGGACGGCGGACAGGCGATGCGCTATGAATATTGGGAGCCAAGCGGCACGGTCGATGTGCACACGGTACGCAGCGTGATCGACAATGGTGACGGCAGCGTCGCCCCCTTTGGAGAGCTGCTGGGCGTGCGGCGCTACACCCAGCAAGAATTTGACAGGAGGGATATAAACGTTCCTTCCGCGTCGCCCGGTCAAGTGACGGAAGCGATCGGTTCCGGCGGGGACCAAGCCGGCGGGCGGACCATTGCCGAGATCTTCGCCCGGTATGAGACGTACGGCGTCCGCTATGAGGCGGGCAATGTGTATTGGAACGAGCGGCCGGTAAGCGCGTTTGTCGATGAAAGCCCGGATGGCGGCGTGTTCGCCTATCAGTCGACCGACGGGGGCGCGATCTCGGTCAGGGCGGTATATGACGCCGCGGGCGCGCTGTCCGGCGTGGAAGAAATCGCGGCGTAAGCTACATGCCGTGCAGCTCGATCAAATGGATCTCGCCCGGCGCACAGCGAAGCCGCCAGATCAGGCTATCGTTCACGGTCAGTATTTCGGTGCGGCGGTGCGGCTGCGCCAGCCGTGCAAGATAGGACAGATCGCCTTCCGTCAGCGGTTCGGGCGCGCCCATACGCCGCCATGCTTCATAAACCGAGCCGTATTCCGGCCCCACGGTGCGGCAGTGCAGCCGGTACCGTCCGGCGGGCAGTCCCGCGCACTCCAGCGTCAGATCGACCGGCAGCGCCGTGTCGGAAGCTGGATAGAGCAGCAGTTGGACGTCGTTTTGCCGCCGCGCCGCCATATACCCCGGCCCCCGGCCGATCAGCTCGCCGCCAAGAAGGGAGAGCAGGCCCAGCGCCAGCCAGCCGCACTTGGGCAGGCCGTTCGCGGTAAACAGCCCCGGGCCGCCGGAAAACACGCGTTGCGCGTCCGGCGGCGCGGCGTCGCACAGGGAAAGCCTGCCGCACTCCTGTGTCTCGCAGAAAAAATGAATCATTCGGCCCGCCTGCTCGCAGCTTTCCGCCGCGAGGGGCGGGCTTTTCTCATCCGTCTCGATCGCAACGGACAGCGTCGCGCCGACCGAGCGGATCGCTTCTAACCATTCGTCTGCCGCCGCGCCCATGGGGACGGTAAACCGCCACTGCCGCAAAGCGGATAGGCCGTACCGCTCCATCCAGTGCCGGAGGATGCGGCATAATAGCCCGCGCTGCTCCGTTGTTTCGCCGTCCGCTTGTATGACCCATAACGGGCGGAGACCGTGCGCGAGCAGAAAATCCACCGCCAGATCGGATAGGGCGAAGTGCAAGGCGCCCTTTGCCGGGGCGAGCTGTAGCTCCGCGTCGAACAGACCGTGCACCCGCGCATAGGTAAAGGGCAGCTCGTTTTGCGCCCGCGCGATGATCTGCTGCGTGCGCGCGTCCAGCAGGCCGTACAGCCGGCCCAGATCAATCTGCTCGCGCCAGCGGTGGGGCAGCGCGCGGCCCTCCTCCGCGGCGTTGATTTGGAGAAAGCTGCTGGCCGAACCGGCGGAGAGCGCGGGCGCGTCCTCCCGCCCCACCGTGTAGGGCTGCAAGGCGGCGGCGGGCACGGCGCTGGGCTGGGCGCGGGGCCGCCCCTGTAAGCGGTACTTTGCCGGCGTAAGCCCGTAAGCGGCGCGGAACGCCGCGGCAAAGGCGCCCGCATCCCGGAACCCACAGCGCAAGGCGATCTCGGCGACCGAGGCGCCCGTCCCCCGCAGGTCGGCCGCGGCATGGCACAGACGAATCGCGTTCAGGCAGCCGGTTGCCGAAAGCCCCAGCTTTTTCTGAAACAAATGCGAAAGGTAGTTGGCGGAAACACAGTTCTGCCGCGCGAGCTGTGCGACGGACGGCTTTTCGCGCCAGTGCGTCCATAAATATTGCAGGGCGCTTTCCAGCCGGCTAAGGGGAAGCGGCGCGGTTGGCACGGCAAAGCGGCAGAGCAAGTATTCCAGTAGTGGCGCCGTGCGCTGCACCAGCGCGAGATAGCCGCCGGACGGCTCTGTGTATGCGGCGTAAGCACGCGCCAGCGCCTGCCGGACAGGGGAGAGCTGCGCCTGCGCGCCGTCCGCGTCCGAAGGGGCGTAGCAATGCAGCGGCCGCCCGCCCCATTCGACCAGCTCAAGATAGGCTTCGGGCACGGACCAGACCAGCAGCAGACCCGGCGCGCCGCAATCCAGCCGGTACAGGCGAAACGGCGACAGCGCCAACAGGCCGCCGCCGCGCAGCGGATAGGAACGGCCTGTCAGGCGAACCGTCCATTCGCCGGAAAGCGCGAAAAGCAGCGTCAGCCCCGGGTGCCAGCGCGGCGTGGGCTGGCTATGCTCCACAAGCGAAAACGAGATGGTTAACGGGTCGAACGGTTCACACATGGCTTATGGCTCCTTTCCTCAAGGGTCCGCGGCGCGGCGCAGCAGGATCAGTTCGGTTTGCTGTGGCTCTAAAACAGCTTCTACGGTAAGGGAGCCCTCGCAGGTCACTTGCCGCACGGTGAGCGCCGGCTGGGACAGATCGTCCAGCCAGCAAACGTCTTCGTCGCTTAAAACGGAAGGCGCGCCCATTTCGATCCACCGGTCGAACGAGGAGCCGCCCTGCCGGTCGATTCGGTAGCACTCCATGCGGTATGGGCCGGACGCTAAACCGGAAAGAAACAGCTGAAATTCCACGATGCTTTTGTTTTCAAACACCGCATAAGCGTCGCCGGGCTTTTTCAGCTGCTGATAGCGGTAGCGGTATAGGTTGGCATAGTGACTGTAATTGTACAGCAGCAGCTGCACGCCCTCCTCCGATCCGGCGGCGAACCAACCCCGGCCCGCGCCGAGCTTTCGACCGCCGAGACGCGCCGTCAGGCAGAGCGCCTGATAGCCGCTTTTGGGGATGCCGTTTGCGGTGAACAGACCAAAACCCCCGTGAAACGCCGCTTCGGGCAGCGGACGTTCCCGAAGCAGGTCGGACAGGCTCCAATAGCCGAAAGCGCCGACCTTGTCATAGTTTTCGCAGATGTTTTTGATCAGATAGGCGGCTTTATAGCAGGTATCGCCCGCAAGGTCGCGCTGCCACAGGGTCGAGTTCCATTCCTCCAAATATACCGGCCTATCGTCCACACCGAAGCGCAAGAGCATGGCGGCAAAGGCGTCGAGCGCGTGGGCGAGAAACTCCTCGTCCCGCGAAAGCACGGTCGGCGCGGAAAGCTGGCTGATCGCAAAATCCAAAAACTCCTCGTCCCGCAGAATGTTATGGTAAGGGTAGCATTCCAGCGTGAAAAAATCGGGCATACAGCCGCGCGCCTTGGCGAGCCGTAAAAACGCGGGCATGCCCTGCGGCTCGTCCAGCATGTTGGAGAAAATGCCCGGCCCGCCGAAGCAAAGGCGGGGCTCGGCTGCCTTTACCGCTTCATAGGTTGACAGATAAAAGCCGCGGTACTCCTCGTGCGTCATGCAGCCGAAGAACACATAGTTCATGTTCAAAACCGTGAATTTCCATTCCAGCACCTTGGCCAGCCCGTACCGGGCGATGCAGTGGCGCAGCGTCGCCGTAACGAGCGCCCGCCACCGCGCGAGATCGGTGCAGGGCGAGATGATCATGGCACTGTTATAGATATGCCGCCGGCTCTTAGCGAGCAGCGGCGGCAGGCCGCCCAGTTCGATCCACGGGCGCAGCCCTTCGGAGAGCAGATAGTCCAGCACGCGGTCGGCCAGCGCGAAGTGAAAGACCGTGTTTTGGTTTTCGTCCTCCGTGTATATCTGCATGTCGGCGTCGAACAGGCCGACAAACCGGGCGTAAGCAAAGCCGATATCCCGCTGCGCTCGGTGCACGGCGGTCTGCACCGGCGCGAGCAGGATGTCGCGCGCAAAACCAAGGTTGATCATGGTTTTCCATGTATGCGCCAGCGGCTGCCCCGCGGCGCTGCAGTCCAGCGCCGCCGCG
Organism: Butyricicoccus faecihominis; assembly: GCF_024462775.1. Lineage (GTDB taxonomy): Bacteria > Bacillota > Clostridia > Oscillospirales > Butyricicoccaceae > Agathobaculum > Agathobaculum faecihominis_A. The sequence goes on along the minus strand of NZ_JANGCE010000011.1, from coordinate 27,900 downwards.
CAGGCGCACCGGCTGATCGGCGGCTCGCTCGCGGGGCTTTGCGCATATTGCAAAAGCGTGGCCAGCCCGCTGTCAAAGGTGGTTTGCGCCGCAGCAAAACCGGCAGGGGAAATTGCGGTTTGTTCGCGGCGGTACTGTCCCGGCGTGACATGATAACGCGCCTTGAACAAGCGGATAAAGGAATGCGCGCTTTGGAACCCGCTATCAAGCGCGATCTGCGTGACGGAGCAGCCGGTCCGCGCCAGCGCGGCGCGGGCATGACCCAGCCGCACCGCCGCGAGGTATTCGGAAAACCCCATTCCCAAATGCTGCTGTAAAAAGCGCGAAAGCTTGCTGGGGGAAAGAAAAAGCCGATCCGCGAGCGCGGTAAGCGTCAGGTTTTCGTTCCAATCCCGGTAAATGCCATCGAGCGCACGGCATAAAAGCGAAAGGTCCTCCCGCGGCGGCGGCTCCGGCGCGGGCTGGGGCAGGGTAAAGCTGCTGAAAAGCAGCCGCAGCAGAGAAAACGCGTGCCCGGTCACGTGCGCGGTGCTAAAGCTTTTCTTCTGAAAAAATTCCTGAAACATTTCCGCCAACAGCGCGCGTACCTGATCGTGCGCCGCCTCCCCGTCGGGGCCGGGCGCGTGGCAGCATAGCCGCGCCCGCCGGGGCCATCCGGCAAGTGCGAGCAGCCTAGCCGAAAGCGAAACCGCCAGCAGGCAGGCCCCTTTGGGGCAGCGCGCCCGATGCGGTTCAAACGGGACGACAATAAAAAATCCCTGCGAAGCGAGCGGGTATGCCGCGCGTACCGTGTCAATGGCGGCGCGGCCGCATAGGGCGTAAAATACCGTCAGCCCCTCGTCATAGCGAAATGGCTGCTCCTTGTCCTGCAAAAGCGCAAAGTGCAGCAGATCGTTTTGTTCAGCCATATTGCGATGCGCTCCTTTCCACCGGTCTTACGGCAAGTCGCAGCGGGTGCATTTCTAATACCATTATACTAATATATTTTTAATTCCGCAATCCCGGAAAAATTAGAGCCCGGCCAATTTGGCCGGGCTGAGGCTGTCAAAAAACTAGTTTTTTGACAGCCTTCGATCGAAACAAAGCCCCATTTCGATCGAGAATTCCGGCTTCTGCGCGCGCCTTACAGGCACACTTGAAGTCGGTTTGTATAAAAACCGAGATACATGCTCCCGGTTTTTATGAATTTTGCCGCAAGCGGCAAAATCCTATTTTATGCACGCTGCGGCGTGAGGAGTTTTTCGACACACTGAGAGCCCGGCCGATTTGGCCGGGCTCGATCGACAAGCTATTTTAATCTTTTACGGTCACGGTATACGAAAGCGTCTCACTCTGGCCCGGGTTCAGCAGGCGCACGCCCACCTTGTTTTCGAGCGCGTAATCGAGGTAGCCGCCGTCCGGCAGCGTGCTCCACGGCTCCAGACAAACGTAGGGCACGTCGAAATCCTTGTACGCGCTCCACAGCGCGAAATAGGGCAGGTCGGAAAAGTCCATGGTCACGCGCTTGTCGTTTTTCGTGCACGCGATCGTGACGCGGCGGACCGGCAGGTCGTCTAGAATGATCGCGTCGTCCTTGAAGGTCTCGCGGGTGATCGGCAGGCAGCCGTTTTGCAGTGCGATCTCGCCGTGGTCGCGCGAGAGCGAAACGTTCTCGTCAGTCAAGATGGGGTGAAGGGCCTCCACGCCCTCGAACTCGATATAATAGTCGCTTATCGTCTCATTCGGCTTAAGGCACAGGGCGTAAGCGTCGTGACCGCCCACCTCGTAGTACAGGTCGGTATCGCCCGTGTTCAAGGTGATGTGTTCTTTTTTCAGCGTCGCGCCGGAAAGCGTGTACCGAATGGTAAAGGTAAAATCGAACGGATACATTTTTTTCGTGTAGTCGTTTTGCCGCAGGACAAAATCAACCACGCTGTCGCTTACCCGCACGGGTTCAAACGGCAGGTCGCGCGCAAAGCCGTGCTGGGTGATCTCGTACGCCGTGCCGCCAACGGTGTATTTCTTGTCCTTCAGCCGACCGACGATGGGAAACAGAACGGGCGCGTGCCGCTTCCAAACCGCGGGGTCCGCCTGCCAGACGTACTCGGTGCCGTCCTTTTTGCTCTTCATGGAGCAGAGCTCCGCGCCGAACTCGTCGATCTCTACGTGGAATAATTCGTTTTCCAATACCTGCATCGCTTCGTCCTCCTTGCTGTTACGTTTGATAAGTTCAGCATAGCTCGTTTGCGGGGCAAAGTCAACCGGAAAAGCGCGTTTTATTCGTGCGTTCGCGCACTATGGCTTGGAACCCGCATGCCGCTATGGTATACTGGATAATAAACGCGTGAAAAGAGGAAAGCATATGGAACTGATCAGGGTAACGCGGGATAATTTGGAAACGGAGCATATCTGCTGCGCCATCTCCAATAATCAAGATTGTCAGGTACTGTCGAAAAAGGCGTGGCTGCGGGATCGGCTGGACGAAGGCCTTGTTTTTTTAAAGGGCAATGTGCGCGGGAAATGCTTCATCGAATATATCCCCGCGGAATATGCGTGGGCGCCAATCGAAGCCGCGGGATATATGATGATCGATTGCCTGTGGGTATCCGGCCAGTTCAAGGGACAGGGCTATTCAAACCTGCTTTTGGAGGAATGCATCCGCGATTCCAAGGAAAAGGGGAAAACGGGCCTTGTGGTGTTGTCCGCCAAAAAAAAGCTCGGCTATCTGTCCGACCCCAAATACCTGCGGTACAAGGGCTTTCAAACAGCGGATACCGCGTCGCCGTATTTTGAACTGATGTTCCTTCCGTTTGAAGAAAGCGCGGCAGCGCCGCGCTTTAAGTCCTGCGTCCGGGAAGAGGAACGCCGCGTGCCGCAAACCGGCTTTTGCCTGTACTACACCAGCCAGTGCCCGTTTACGGCAAAATATGTGCCGCTCATGGAGCGCGTCGCGGAGCAAATGGGCGCGCCGTGGCGGTCCATCCATATGCAGACCACGGAGCAGGCGCAAAACGCACCGTCGCCCTTCACCACCTTCAGCCTGTTTTATAACGGCACGTTTGTCACGCATGAGATTCTTTCAGAAAAGAAACTGGAAAAGCTGATCGGAGAAAAACTGCAATGAAGAAATACTTGTTTCCGGTCGGTCTGTGGCTGCTGTTTATATGCATCGCCGTCACGCTGTGGCTGACGCTGGACAACCCCTTTTATTTCTTTAACTTTTTCTATATCGGCACATGTCTTGCCGTCGGCGTCGCGCTGTATATCAAAAAGTTAAAATACGCCCGGACCGCGGTCCAATTCGCGGTCGGCCTATACATGCTGGTTTATCTCGGCATACTTTCAAGGGAAAATATGCAGATCGAGGGGTTCTGGTATTATCTGTTCCTCGGCGTGTTTGAAGCCGCCGTCATCCACTATGTGATCGCCAAGATCCTCGGCCCGCTGTTCTTTGGCCGCGGCTGGTGCGGCTATGCGTGCTGGACGGCCATGGTGCTCGATCTGCTGCCCTATCAAACGCCCCGGCGGCCGCGGAAAAGGATCGGCTTTATCCGGTATTTCGTGTTCGCGGGCTCGCTTCTTTTTGTCGGCTCGCTCTTTCTGCTGCGCGTGCCCGGCATGGAAACCATTTTGTTTTGGAGCTTTCTCATCGGCAACGCGCTTTACTATGCCGTGGGGATCGGGCTGGCGCTGGCACTAAAGGATAACCGGGCGTTTTGCAAGTATATTTGTCCGATTACTGTGTTCCTCAAGCCGGCCAGCTACTTTGCGCTGGTTCGTGTGAAGACCGACACGGCAAAGTGCGTATCCTGTGGGAAATGCAAAAAGGTATGTCCTATGGATGTGGATATGACGGACCCCACGCGAAAGCGGGCCAATGGAACGGACTGCATTTTATGCTTTCGGTGCGTGGAGGAATGCCCGCGGGGCGCGCTGCACCTGTAACGATGTCATGATACGCTACGGATGAAGGAGGATAAAATTGATACAGCAACAAATGAAGGAAGAGCGGTTTGCTTGCATCACCGAAAAGGATAAAGGCTTTATCATCGCTTTCACGCAAGCGATGGAAGAACTGGGCTATACATACGATGATACGATCGGCAACGGCTTTTGCTGGGGCAAATATATGCTTATCTTCAGAAAAGCCAATGTAAAATCGAAAAATGTGGTGGCCAGAATTTACATAAAGGAGGATGCCGTCGTTTTGCGGATGTTTTTCAACAATGTCACCAAACACGCCTCCTTCATCAGCGCGGCGCCCGCCTATATCAAAACTGTTTTCACCGGGGATTATGGGAATTGCAAGCACTGCAAAGGGGATCACTGTAAATTCCGCAAGGATTATGTGATCGACGGCTTGAATATCGAAAAGTGCAACGGCACAACGTTTGAATTTGAACAGCCGGCGGTGGAAAAACTGCCCGACTATTTGCGTTTGTTCCGCGAATTTTATCCCGCAAAATAGCCGCCCTTTTTCATTTTTGCGCGCGCTGCGGCGTAAAGACTTTTTCGCCAAACTGAAAGTCCATGGGAACGATTCCCGTGGGCTTTTTTTTGCGTTTTTATGCACCGCGGATTCGGCAGGTCCGGTTTTACGCTGTTCTTACAAAGGTTTTATGGTTTGCGCGTTGTATTGGGAAAGGGAATTTGTTAGATTTTTTATGCACAAAGGCCGTCGCGTGGCCGGCGGTCGGGAAGAAAAAATGGTGCTACCAAAAAGGAGAGAATGAAATCATGCATTTGCACTGGAAACGCAAATTGTCCGCGCTGCTCGCCGGGGCCATGCTGATGGGGGCGGCGCCGCCCGCCGCGTTTGCGGCGTGGAGCGCGCCGGAAGCGGAAGGCTGGGCCACCGCGTCGCGCGAGGGCGTGGCGGCCCGCTTTTTCGTGGGCAGCGATACGCATATCGGCCGCGACAGCGCCGCGTCGAACAAGCTGAAAAACGCGCTGGACGTATGCTATCGGATCGATCCCGATACGGACGGCGTGCTGCTCGTCGGCGATGTGACGAACAACGGCGCGGCGAGCGAGTATACCTCGCTGACGAATATCATCAAAGGCAGCGCGCTGGGGCAAGCGAACAAGGTCTTACTTGCCATGGGCAATCACGAGTTTAACTCGTCCGCCGCTACGGCGGTATCCCGGTTTGAAAGCCAGCTCAGGCAGGCCGCCAGCGAAGTGCTTTATTACAGCAGCGCGTTCGGCGCGGTCACCGCTTCCCCAACGGCGGATGACAATTTAGTCGCCACGGTCGTCAAGCTGAGCGCCAGCAATTACGGCGGAGATTACACCGGCAACTACGACCTGCTGAAAACCGCGCTGGAGACCTCCCAAGAGAAAAATGAAAGCGCGCCGGTCATTGTCATGGGGCACCACGGCATTCAGAACACGGCCTATGTCGCGAATGAGTGGTATGGCAATTACGGCAAGGGAACGGACCGGGACATGGTCGCGCTGCTGGAGCAGTATCCGCAAGCCATCCACATCTCCGGCCACTCCCACGCCACGCTGGAGGATGCGCGGTCGATCTATCAGAATCAGGGCTATACCGCGATTCAGGACGGCACGATCGGCGCGTATTTTGAAAACGAAAAAGGCAAGGTAGACCCGGACAGCGGCGCCGGCGCCACCCGCCCGTCGAACAGCGAGATCGCCTCGCAGGCGCTGCGCATCGACGTGCTGGAGGATGGCGGCGTTGCGATATATCGCCTCAACCTGACCACGGGCGAATACATTTTTGGCGGCGAGCCGTGGGCGTTCGACGTCGCGGATCACACGGACCGCCCCTACGATGGAACCCGCGAAAGCGAAACCGCGCCTGCCTTTGCGGAGGAAGCAGCCGTGACGGCGGGCGAGGTAACGGACGGCACGGCGATCGTGCGGTTCCCGGCGGCGACGGCGGGTTCACGCGCCAACAACGATATGATCCACACCTATACGCTCAAGCTGACCCCGCGGGGGAGCGACGGCACGGTCACGCGCAGCGTGTTCGCGGATTATTACGAAGAGACCGCGAAAAGCGAGTGGAGCGTCAAAATCACCGGTTTGGACGCGGATACGACATACGACGTTTCCGTAACGGCAAAAACCTCCTTCGGCATGAGCAGCGATGCGATCACCGGCACGGTGACCACCGCGCCTGCCGCGGCGTATGAAACGCCGAAGCCGGATATCCTGAACATCGATTTCCGCACCGACAGCACCGCGGACGCGAACGGCCACACGCTGGCTGTGAAGGGCGCGCCGGTCAAGGCGCAGGACGACAAGATCGGCACATTTTACCGCTTTGACGGAACGGACGACGGCCTGCGCTACGCCATGACCGCGGCGGATTACAACAAATTCAAAAGCGGCTACACCATGGAATGCTATATGAAGCTGGACGGCATAAAAGGCAACCCCTTCTCCAATCAGGAAAGCGCGGGCTGCGGGTTCGAACTGAACAGCGACGGCAAAACGCTGGAGTTCTGGAACCGTGTCGGCGGTAGTTACAAGAAGCCGACCAGCAATATTGCCGCGCTCAAAAACGATTGGATTCATGCGGTCGCCACGTTTGACGGCAAGCAGACCAAGCTGTACATCAACGGCGCGCTGAAAGCCGCCGTGGAGGGCGCGGGCACGATGGCCGTGCCCGCGGACGGGGCCAAATATTTCTACGTCGGCGCGGATACCAGAGGGGACGGCACGGTGCAAAACCCGATCGCGTGCGATATCGCCCTTGCGCGTCTGTACACCGGCGCGATGAACGCCGCCGATGTGCAGAAAACCTATGAGGCCGTGACCAAGAATGCCGGCGGCGATACCGAAAGCGAAACGCCCGCCGCTGATATGCTGCACGTGGACTTCGCAGACGGCACGGCGAGCGACCGGTCGGAGACCGGGAATACCGTCCGGGCCGCGGGCTCTCCGGTCATTCAGGAGGACGCGGAAATGGGCAAAAAGGTGGCTTCTTTCAACGGCGAATACGATGCTTATTTGTACGCCTTTGACGATGAAAAGTACGGTAAAATGAACACCGCAACAATCGAAAGCGTTTTTTGCTACGACGAGGTGCCCGCTTCCGGCGAATACGATATATTTTCCAACCAGCAGAGCGGAGGCATGGGGCTTGGGCTGGAAAACGGCAGGTTGCAGTTCTACTGCAACCTGAACAGAACGGCGGGCGGCAACGGCTATGTGCAGCCCTCGGCGGCGATCGAGGCCGGTATATGGTACCACGCGGTCGGCGTGTTCGACGGAGCCAAGGTAAAGCTTTATCTAAACGGCGAGATGGTCGCTGAAAAGGACGCAACCGGCCCGACCATTCACTGGCCCACCAGCGCGAACGCGAAAAGCTTTGTGATCGGGGGAGACAGCTCCTCCTCCGGCGGCGCGGAGTTTTTTGCCAAGGGCAGCGTGTCCCTCGCGCGCCTGTATTCCAAGGGCTTGACCGAGCAGCAGGTAAAGGCGCTTTACGAGCGGCTTGACCCGCCCGTGCTGACCGTGAGCGGAGAGACCGGCCGCATGGAGCAGGGCAAGGCGGCGGCGGTCGCGCAGGTCCGGGCCAGCAACGGCCAAACCGCGCGCCTGACGGATATCACGGTGAACGGCGAATCGGTCATGGCGGCGGAGTATGACGCGCAGCGCGGTGAGATCACGCCCGCGCGATTGGGGGATTACACCTTTACCTATACGCTGTCCGCGCAGGGCAAGACGCAGACCAAGACGATCGTCCGCGCGTGCGTGGCCGATGCGTCCGCCAAGGTATCGCTCGGTCTGGTAACCGCGGACACGATGGCGGCGGGCGCTTCGTACAACGTCAACGTTCACGCGCGCCGCGACGCGGACGCGGCGGCGGATCATGTTCGGTTTGAACTGCACTATGACCCCGCGGTTCTGGAATACGTCCGCGATCAGCATTGGCAGACCGCCGATCCGGTGACGGACGATGGCGGCGGCACGCTCACCATTGACCAGAAGAACACCGGCATTTCCACAGAACCGTTCAGCAATTATGCGGCGACCCGGCTGGTCAAGCTGAGCTTTCGCGTGAAGGACGCCGCTAAAGCGGGCGTGACCGCGCTTACCTTTGCCAACATCACAGTTCAAAACGGAGGGCAGGCGGTCTCCGAAACCGTGGGCGTCACGGGAGAGGACAAGACCATCACCATCCTGTCTCAAAACGCGCTGGACAAGAACGGCGACGGCGTGATCGGCGCGGGCGACGTGGCGATGGCCGGTTCAACGGAAGAGGCAAAGGCCATTGCGGCGGCCGCGGCGATCTATCCGTACAAGCATGTTCTGGCCATTACCATGGATGGCGGCGGCGTTTGCTTCCGCCCGGATCAGATGTATTATGCCGCGCGGAGCAGCACGGTCCCGTCGCTGACAAGCGACGTCGCTATCCTCTCTAAGCGCGTAAACGATTACGCGATGCGGCTGTTCAACGAAACCTTTGCCACCAGCTACACCGCGAAAAGCGAAACCCCGACCATCTCCGCGCAAAACTATACCGCCATCCTGCACGGCAAGGAATATGCCACCGCGCAAAGCGAGTATAAGATCGACAACACCAAAACCGGCGCCTACTATTATCCGGACTTCGGCAAGGCCGAGCCTGTTTATCCGTCCGTATTCAAGGCGCTCCAAGCGGCGCAGCCGAACCGGGGCAACGCGGCCTTTGCGGAGTGGAACCAGATCGTCAACGGCATCATCGAGCCGGACGCGGGCGTCGATACGTATGCGGTGCGCAATATCAGCGGCCAGTCCGCGGGCTTTGCCGACGTCGCGGATTACATTTTGTCCGATGCGTTCGACAACACGGCCCTGCTATATTTCCAGTCCGATTATATGGACGGCGTGGGGCACGGCAGCGGCTTCTATAATGATAATTACTACGCGCAGTTAAAGAAATACGACGCTTATTTCCAGTCCATCATGGATGCGCTCGCGCAGAAGGACGCGGTGGAGGATACGCTGGTGATTGTCAATTCCGATCACGGCGGAAACGGCACGAGCCATGGCGGCACGACGCAGGCGGAATATGATGTGCAGCTGGCCCTTGGCGGACAGACCATCGACGGCGGCAAGCGGCTCGAGGGCGGCACCAACCATGATCCGGCCGTGATCGCGCTGACCGCGCTGCGCGCCGACGTCCCGGCCTCCATGGACGGCTCGGCGGCGCTTTTGGAACAGGCCGGTCTGAATCAGGAGGAGCTGGCGGCAAAGGGACGGACGGTCGAGGCCGTCACCGCCACCGCGGGCACCAATGTGGACGCGGTGGAGCTGAAGCTTTCGGGCGTGCAGAACGGCAACGCCATCCGCGCGGCGGATATCGTGATGAATCTAAACGGACAAAGCGTCAAAGCGGTCGATACCAGAGGCACGATCCTGCGGCAGGAGGTGCGGGAAGGCGCGCTGTATCTCACCCTTGCCTACACGGAATCGCCCGAAGTTTTGGCGCGGGTGAACCTGAACGGTCCCGCCTCCGGCGTAAAGGTAACGGAATTCATGCTGGGCACCGCGGCAGGCAAGGAGATTTACGGCGATCTGATCAACACAGCGGGCGAGCTGCTCCCTGAAACGACCGTAACCGCGGATAAGACCGCGCTGCAAAGCCTGTACACCGCAAACAGGGATAAGACACAGGGCGGTTACACCGCGCAAAGCTGGACCGTGTTCCAACAAGCGCTGGCAGCGGCGAAAGCCGTGCTGGACAACGAAGCCGCCACGCAGGCCGAGGTGGACGGCGCGAAAGACGCGCTGCAAGCCGCGGTTGACGGCTTGCGGACCGGCGGCGGTTCGTCCTCGGGCTCTTCGGGCGGCAGGCCGTCCAAACCGTCTGTGACGACAACGACCGGCGCGACATCGGACGGCGCTAAAGTGACCACGGTGACCGATACAAAGACCGGTGCGGTCACGCAGACGATCGAAAGCGCGGACGGCGTGAAAACCACGGTGCTCACGCCGAAAAACGGCGGCGCGACCGCGCGGGTGAACCTGCCTGCGGGCAAAACAAGCGCGATAGTCGCCATTCCGCTTGAATCGGCCTCGCCGGGCACGGTGGCCGTGCTGGTAAAGCCGGACGGCGCAGAGGCGGTCGTGAAGGCTTCATACGTGGAAAACGGCGAGCTGCGCGTTCCCGTGACGGGCGGCTGTACGCTCAAAATCGTGGACAACAGCAAGGCTTTTGCCGATGTGCCGGCGGATAAATGGTACGCGGAAAGCGTGGCGTTCGCCACCTCGCGCGAGCTGTTCAACGGCGTGTCTGAAAATACATTCAGCCCGCACGCGCCGATGACGCGCGCCATGCTGGCGACCGTTTTGTACCGCTACGACGGCGAACAGAACGGCGCGGCGGGCGACACTTGGTATGCCGCCGCGGTCGATTGGGCAAAGGCCAAGGGCATCTCGGACGGCGTGCGTCTAGACGGCCCGATCACCCGCGAGCAGCTTGCCGTTATGTTGTACCGCTACGCTGGCGGCGCGGCGGAGGCGGGAACGCTTTCCTTCGCGGACGCGGACATGGTTTCCGGCTGGGCAAGGGACGCGGTCGCTTGGGCGGCGGATAAGGGCATCTTGACCGGCAGGAGCGCGGATCGGCTCGATCCCAAGGGCAGCGCCACCCGCGCCGAGGTCGCGGCGATGCTGATGCGCTTCTGCAAAGCAGCGTGAGCACCTGATAACGGCCAATCAAAAAGGACGGACTTAGCTTTTTTCGCTAAGTCCGTCCTTTTTATTTATGCGTTTACCGCCGCGCGGAGCGCGTCGGCCTTGTCGGTCTGTTCCCAGCGTACGCCGAGATCCTCGCGGCCCATGTGGCCATAGGCGGCCAGCTTTTTGTAGATCGGGCGGCGCAGGTCGAGCGCCTCGATGATCGCGGCGGGGCGCAGGTCGAATACCTTGCGCACAGCCTCGGAAAGCGTCCACTCGTCCACGGTCCCGGTGCCGAAGGTGTCCACCATGATGGATACCGGCTCGGCCACGCCGATGGCGTAAGCGAGCTGGATCTCGCACCGGCGGGCCAGCCCGGCGGCAACGATGTTCTTGGCCACCCAGCGGGAAGCGTAGGCGGCGGAGCGGTCCACCTTGGTCGGATCCTTGCCGGAAAAGGCGCCGCCGCCGTGGCGCGCCATGCCGCCGTAGGTATCGACGATGATCTTGCGGCCGGTCAGGCCGGAATCGCCCTGCGGGCCGCCCACGACGAAGCGGCCGGTCGGGTTGATGTAAAACTTGGTTTTTTCATCAAGCAAATAGGAGGGTACGACCGGGCGAATGACCTGATCGACCATATCCTTGCGAATTTGCTGTAAAGAGACCTCGGGCGAATGCTGGGTGGAAAGCACGACCGTGTCCACGCGAACGGGCTGGCCGTCCTCGTCGTATTCCACGGTCACCTGCGTCTTGCCGTCCGGCCGCAGGTAATCGAACATGCCGTTCTTGCGCACCTCGGTCAGGCGGAGAGCCATCTTGTGGGCAAGGGAGATGGGCAGCGGCATTTTTTCGGGCGTTTCGTCGCACGCAAAGCCGAACATCATGCCCTGATCGCCCGCGCCGATCGCAAGGTCGGCCTCGCTCGCGCCTTCCTTGCGTTCGAGCGAATTGTCGACGCCGAGCGCGATATCGGCGGACTGCTCGTCGATCGAGGTGAGCACGGCGCAGGTGTCGCAGTCAAAGCCGTACTTGGCGCGGTCGTAGCCGATCTCGCGCACGGTATCGCGCACGATCTTCGGGATATCGGCGTAGCAGGAGGTCGAGATCTCACCCATTACGCTGACCATGCCGGTCGTGCAGGTGGTTTCGCACGCAACGCGGGCGTAGGGGTCTTCCGCGAGGATGCTGTCGAGGATCGCGTCCGAGATCTGGTCGCAGATCTTGTCCGGGTGGCCTTCGGTCACCGATTCGGAGGTAAAGAGACGATGTGCCATAAAGTGTTTCCTGTTCCTTTCTTGTTTGTCCGTCGGGGGCATGAAAAAAGCTCCCTTTCGGGAGCGGTCATTTAAGTTTGCTCCCTCATCTTTCGTAATTCTACAACGCCGGATTTGGCACCTTGCGCGCACTGATAGATACACGTAGGTTGCCGGGTTTCATCGGGCCGTTCCCTCCACCGCTCTGGATAAGGTATTTAATTGTACGGGCGGGCGCAAAGCGTTGGCTTCTAGCCTGCTACCGCTCTATTCTAACTAAAAATAGAGGGGTTGTCAAGAGGCAATTTCGGCAAATAGCGACATACCTTGTCATTTGACTTTTGCACGGAATACGTATATATTTAATATGTAAAGCTATGTATGAGAGAGAACAAATTTTAAACATATTCAGTTTAGGCGGAGATTAAAGATAAGTATGGACATACAAACGAGCAAAGTAAATTTAGGCATCGATATCGGGTCGACGACGGTCAAGATCGTCGCCGTCCGAAACGGTGAGATCATCCACAAGCGCTATGAGCGCCATTTTTCCAAGGTGCGCGAGAAGACGGTCGAGTTGGTGCGCGACGCGCGGCGCGAGATCGGCGAAAGCGCCGTGATCCACTGCGCGGTGACCGGTTCGGCCGGTCTCGGCATGGCCAAGGCCGCCGGGATCGACTTCGTGCAAGAGGTGTTCGCCACCCGCAAGGCGGTCGGCGTGCACGTACCGAACGCAGATGTTGTGATCGAGCTGGGCGGTGAGGACGCAAAGATCGTTTTCCTCACCGGCCAGCTCGAAGAGCGCATGAACGGTTCGTGCGCGGGCGGCACCGGCGCGTTTATCGACCAGATGGCCGTGCTGCTCGACGTGACCCCGGCGGAGCTTGACACGCTGTCCCTCGACGCGGAGCGCATCTATACCATCGCCTCGCGCTGCGGCGTGTTCGCCAAGTCGGACATCCAGCCGCTGATGAACGAAGGCGCGAGACGAGAGGACATCGCCGCGTCGATCTTTCAGGCGGTCGTCGGCCAAACGCTGACCGGTTTGGCGCAGGGCCGCGAAATAAAGGGCGACGTACTGTTTTTGGGCGGCCCGCTCTTCTTCTTCAAGGGCCTGCAAAAGCAGTTTCAGCAAACGCTTGGGCTGGACGACGCGCACGCGCATTTCCCGGCCCTTGCCCCGTACGCGATCGCGGCGGGCGCCGCCGAGTACGCGGGGGGCACAAAGCCCACCTATACGGTCGAAAGCCTGCTCGCCGCGCTGGAAAAAGCGGCGGATGCGCCGGTGATCGCCCAGTACCTGCCGCCGCTTTTTGAAAGTCAGGCGGATTACGACGAGTTCCGCCGCCGCCATTCGGTGCACGATGTGCTGACGCAAAACGTCACCGTGTACGAGGGCGACGCGTACCTCGGCATCGATTGCGGGTCGACCACGACCAAGCTCGTCCTCATCGGCGAGGAGAACCAGATCCTATTCCACCACTACCAGTCGAACAAGGGCAACCCGGCGGATGTCATCCGCGAGCAGCTGACAAAGCTTTACGAGCTGTGCGGCGACCGGGTGCATATCGTATCCTCGGCGGTCACGGGTTACGGCGAAGCGCTAATCCAGAACGCCTTCGGCGTCGATCACGGCTTGGTCGAAACGGTCGCGCACTTCCGCGCGGCGCGCCATTTCTGCCCGGAGGTTGATTTTATCATTGATATCGGCGGGCAGGATATCAAGTGCTTCAAAATCCGCAACCACTGCATCGACAATATTTCGCTGAACGAAGCCTGCTCGTCCGGCTGCGGCTCGTTCATCGAGACCTTCGCCCGGTCGATGGGCTATTCCATCGAAGAGTTCTGCAAGCTCGGCTTGTTTGCCGAGCACCCGATCGATCTGGGCTCGCGCTGCACGGTGTTTATGAACTCTTCGGTTAAGCAGGCCCAGAAGGACGGCGCGGGGATCGATGCGATCTCTTCCGGCCTTTCGGTGTCGGTTGTCAAAAACGCGCTGTATAAGGTCATCCGCGCGCATTCGCCGGACGATCTGGGGCAGAACATCGTTGTGCAGGGCGGCACGTTCTTGAATGACGCGATTCTCCGCTCGTTCGAGCAGGAGATCGGCCGCAACGTCACCCGTCCGGCCATTGCGGGCCTGATGGGCGCGTACGGCGCGGCGCTGCACGCAAAGGACAACCGACCGGAGCAAACCGGGCTGATCGGCGAAACGGTGCTCGCGGGCTTCTCGCACGCGGTCAAATCTGTCCGCTGCGGCCTTTGTGAAAACCATTGCAGCCTGACCATCAACGACTTTGGCGGCGGCCGCCGCTTTATTTCGGGCAACCGCTGCGAGCGTCCGCTCGGCAGGGAAACCGCGCAGGAGCTGCCCAACCTATATAAGTGGAAGTTTGAAAAACTAAAGACCTACGCGCCCGTTACCGAAGCGCCGGGCGAACTCGGCCGCATCGGCATCCCGTTCGGTTTGAATTTCTACGAGCTGCTGCCGTTTTGGGCCACGTTCCTGCGGAAGTTGGGCTTCTCGGTCGTATTAAGCGATGTTTCCACCCGCGATATGTACCAAAAGGGCCAGCACTCAATCCCGTCGGACACGGTGTGCTACCCGGCCAAGCTCATCCACGGCCATATCGAAAACCTGCTCGACAAGGGCGTGGACGCGATCTTCTACCCCTGCATGACCTATAACTTGGACGAAGGCCGCGCGACCAACTGCTATAACTGCCCAGTCGTCGCCTACTATCCGGAGCTGCTGATCGCCAACGTCGCCCGCCTGCGCGACGCGGACTTCATGATGCCGTATTTCGAGCTGACCGAGGAAAAGCGCTTTGTCCAGCAGGCCGCGAAATTCTTCTGCGCCAAGTATCCGGCAATTAAAAAGCGCCGCGTGCAAGAGGCCGCGGCGGACGCGTATCAGGCCCTTGCGGATTACTACGCCTCCGTGCGGGACGAGGGACAGAAGGCGATCGCCTATGCCGATACGCACGGGCTGGAGATCGCGGTGATCGCGGGCCGGCCCTATCATATCGATCCGGAGGTCAGCCACGGTATCGACCAGCTGATCCAGTCCTATCGAATGGTCATTGTGTCCGAGGACGCGGTTTGGCAGCTTGCCGAAGCGCCCGAAGTGCACGTTTTAAACCAGTGGACCTATCATTCGCGCATGTACGGCGCGGCAAATTACGTCACCCGTAAGGAAAACGCGCAGCTGATCCAGCTCGTGTCGTTCGGCTGCGGCATCGACGCGGTCACGACCGACGAGGTGCGCGCCATTGTAGAGGGCGGCGGAAAAATTTATACACAGCTTAAAATAGATGAGATCAGCAACCTCGGCGCGGCGAAAATCCGCGTGCGCAGTATGCTGGCCGCCGTGGAGGAGGGCAGAAAACTTGCAAACGAACGATCCGAAAACCTTTGAGGCCGCGCGTGTGCCCTTTACCGAGGAAATGCGCAAGACCTATAAAATTCTGGTGCCCAATATGCTGCCCGTGCAGCTCGGCCTGATCTGCCGGTTGATGAAAAACTATGGCTATGATATGGAGCTGCTCGATACCGAAGGGCCCGCCATTGTCGAGCAGGGGCTCCGCAATGTGCATAACGATACCTGCTATCCCGCGCTGCTGGTCATTGGCCAGCTGATGGACGCGATTGAATCCGGCAAATACGATGTAAGCAAAATCGCGCTCATCATGCCGCAGACCGGCGGCGGCTGCCGCGCGTCCAATTACATCCACCTGCTGCGCAAGGCGCTGCAAAAGAACGGTTACGGCTTTATCCCGGTCGTTTCGCTCAACTTTACCGGGCTCGAGGATAACCCCGGCTTCAAGCTCACGCCTAAAATGCTGATGCAGATCGCGTATTCCGTCCTGATCGGCGATCTGATCATGATGGTCGCGAACCAGTGCCGCCCCTACGAGGTCGTGCCCGGTTCGACCGACAAGGCGATAGAGATCTGCATGGACGCGGTCGCGAACCGCTTTACCGGCGACCGCGTCGTGCACTACGGCGAGGTCAAGCGCCTGTACCGCTTTGTGCTGGAGGTATTCGGCAAGGTGCGGCTGGATAAGCGCGAAAAGAAAAAGCTTGTCGGCATCGTCGGCGAGATCTACGTGAAATTTTCGCCCCTTGGCAACAATAATCTGGAAAAATTCCTGCTGGGCGAAGGCTGCGAGCCCGTGCTGCCCGGTTTGATGGATTTTTGCCTGTACACGATCTATAACTCGGTCATCGACCGCGACCTGTACGGCCGCGCGCCCAAGAAGGCCGCCGCCTACAAGCTGGTGTACCAGTTCGTTTTAGGCAAGCAGGCCGATATCATCAAGGTCATGCGAAGGGACGGCCATTTTCGCCCGCCCATGGCCTTTGACGAGGTGCGCAAGAAGGCGCAGGATATCATCGGTCCCGGCGTAAAAATGGGCGAGGGCTGGCTGCTGCCCGCCGAAATGATCGAGCTGATCACCGAGGGCGTGCGCAACATCGTGTGCACCCAGCCCTTCGGCTGCTTGCCCAACCATATCGCGGGCAAGGGCATGATCCGCAAGATCCGCGAGACCTACCCGGAGGCGAACATCGTCGCGGTCGATTACGATCCCGGCGCTTCGCGCATCAATCAGGAAAACCGTATCAAGCTGATGCTGTCAAGCGCGGAATAACGCGGCTTGCCGGCAATATGGCGGAGGAGCAAGGCATCACGGTGGAACCGGTCGCGGCGCGTATGGACGTGCCCGTCAAGTTCGTCCATGCCTGCCGCCGCGAAATCAAGACAAGGCAAGGGCCGTTGCAAAATAAAAAACACTCGATTGTCATTCTGAACAAAGTGAAGAATCTCGCGCGAACGCGCGGAACATGCGTAGGAATCGCGCGTTCGCGCGAGATTCTTCGTCGCTTTACTCCTCAGAATGACAAGGGTTGAGTGTTTTTTATTTTGCAACGGCCCAATTTTTTTATGATCCGGAGGTATCCGGTATGGGTGCTCCGCCGTTTTCCCGCTCGATCGAGCGGGTGATCTGGCGGAATCGAATAAGGAACAGCACCGTGGTCGTGGCCGCCGCGAGGAAGTCCGCCACCGGTTCGGCGCAGAACACCGCGAACAGCGGATCGGGCAGCAGGTGCGGCAAGATCAAAATGAGCGGGATTAGCAGAATAATCTTGCGCAAAAGCGCCAGAAACAGCGAGATTTTCGCTTCGCCCAGCGCGACGAAGGATTGCTGAAAGCCCCATTGAAAGGCCGCAGTAAAGCCCACCGCCATATAAATGCGCAGCGCCCAGCCGGTCATGCGGATCAGCTCCGGGTCCTGATTGAACAGGCGCGCGATCTGCTCTGGGATGAGCATGGCGCACAGCCAAACAAAGCCTGAAAAGACAAAGGCCGAGGCGATCATATAAAACACGCACTGTTTCATGCGTTTTGGCTGCTTTGCGCCGAGGTTGTAGCCCAATATGGGCTGCGCGCCCTGCGCGAGCCCCAAAAGCGGCAGCTGCATGATCTGCATCACCGAGGTAAGGATGGTCATCGCGCCGACAGCGAGGTCGCCGCCGTACTTGCGCAGCGATACGTTGAACGTGACGGTGAGCAGGCTCTCCGTCGCCTGCATGACAAAGGGCGAAGCGCCCAGCGCGACCGCGGGCAGCAGGAGCGCCGCATCCAGCCGCAGATAGTGCCGTTTCAACCGCAGCGTGGACTTCTGCCCGCCCAAAAAGCGCACGACCCAAAGGGCGGAAACCGCCTGCGAAATGACCGTTGCAATCGCCGCGCCGCGAACGCCCATGCCGAATACGAAGATGAACACCGGATCGAGCGCGACGTTCAGCACCGCGCCGATCAGCACGGTTTTCATGGCGACCGATGAATTGCCCTGCGCGGTGATAAAGCCGTTCAGCCCCAAGGCGGTCATAACGAAAATGGTGCCCAGCACGTAAATGTTTAAATACTGCATCGCATAGGGCAGGGTATCGCCGGATGCGCCGAACATTTTCAGCAGCGGCTCCTGCACGATCAGGAACACGACCGTCAGCACGGCGGCAAGGCCCCACAAAGCGGCGGTACACGTGCCGAGCGTGCGTTCGGCGCGCTCGTGGTCGCCCGCGCCCAGCGCGATCGACGCACGCGGCGCGCCGCCCATGCCGATGAGCGCGGCAAAGGCGGCGATCAGGGTGATGACAGGAAAGGTGACGCCCATGCCGGTCAGCGCGAGCTTGCCCTCTCCCGGAATTTGGCCGATATAGATGCGGTCGACAATGTTATAGAGCAGGTTGACCACCTGCGCGCAAACGGTCGGCAGCGCAAGCCGGAGGAGCAACGGCCCGATCGGGTCGCGCCCCAAATCGTTTTGGTGTTTGATCTTTGCCATTATGGTGTCTTATCCTCCCGGATCAAAATACGCAGCGCCTCCACCGCGGTGCGCACGCCGCGTTCGGCGGCGTCGGGCGGGATACTGGGCGCATCATCGTTATCGGCGTTCCACAGCACGTTCAGCACCGCGCCGCAGCGCACGTGCAGCACCTGCGATACGATAAAGAGGGCGGCGGTCTCCATTTCGCTGGTCAGCGCGCCCGCGGCTTTCCATGCCTGCCACTTGGCGAGCAGCTCGCCCGCGATGGGCTGCTGCGCCGGGCGGATTTCGCCGTAGAAGCTATCCTTGGACTGGATGACGCCGGTGTGCTGCCGCAGACCGAGCGCCCTTGCCGCTTCCCGCAGCGCGGCGACGATATCGAAGTTTGCCGCCGCCGGGAACTCGATGGGCAGATATTCGCGCGAGGTGCCTTCCTGCCGGATCGCGGCGGTCGCGATGACGACGTCGCCGCCGCATACCTCGTCCACGATGCCGCCCGAGGTGCCGACGCGGATAAACGTATCCGCCCCGCATTCCACCAGTTCCTCCAGCGCGATCGCGGCGGAAGGGCCGCCGATACCGGTCGAGCACACGGCGACGGGTTCGCCATCCAGCGTGCCGGTATAGATCGTATACTCGCGGTTGCTCGCGAGCTTGCGGGGATCGTCAAAATACCGGGCGATCTTTTCGCACCGGCCCGGGTCGCCGGGCAGAATGACATAACGGCCGATCTGGCCCTTTGTGATCTGCAAATGCATTTGTTTGCCGTCTATCAACATACGATCGTACCCTCCCGTTCGATTTGTCTGATGTTTTTTTCCGCCTTGCTGCGCGGCACCATGATCTCGTGCCCGCAGCCCTCGCATTTTAAGCGGAAATCCATGCCCGTGCGCAGTACCTTCCACTGCTTGGAGCCGCACGGGTGGGCCTTTTTCATGGTAAGCATATCGCCGACCTGAACGTCCATTTCGGCCTCGCCTCGCTTTCTGCTATCATGCTTCTATTATACCACAGCGGCGAAGAAGAGGAAACAAGAAGTAGGAGTTAGGAAGTAGGAGTTAGGAGTGAAGGGTTCGCGCATAGCGCGATACCCATAATGGCCGCCCGCGGCGGCATCTATCAACTCCTACTTCCTACCTCCTAACTCCTACCTCGTCACCACTGGTTATAGCTTACAATATCGTCCAGCTTCTTGCGGTCCTTTTTGCGGGGCGCGCCTTCCTTTTTGGGGTAGCCCACGGTGATAATCAGTCGCACGGTACGTTCTTCCGGAATGCCAAAGGCCTCGTGCAGCTTTTTCTGGTTCATGGTACCGATCATGCAGGCGCCCAGTCCCATGGCGGTGGCTTCATAGCACAGCGCCATCGCGGCCATGCCGATATCCATCTGCGCGAAGTGCTGGGAGCCGTAACGCTCGCCCACGCCGGGCATCAGGTGCGCTTCATCCTCGCAGATCAGGATAAAGGCGGGCACGCGGTCGCCCCACGGGCAGCCGGTCAGTCCCTCGTCGTCCAGCGCCGCGACCAGCTTTGCGCGGGCCTCGTCCTCGTCCACAATGATAAAGCGCCAAGGCTGGGCGTTGCAGCCGCTGGGGGAATAGTGCGCCACATCGACCAGATGGGTCAGCGTGTCGCGGGATACCGGCTTATCCTGATAGGCGCGGCAGCTCTCTCTTGTCATTTGCAATGCGGAAAAATCCATTTGATATCCATCCTTTCTCAAACAAAAACCATTGGTTTACGGAGCGGGCACGATCAGTCCCGCCTCCCATAAGCCTTCAAACGTATTGACCGCGCCGCCGTGCTCGACGATCTTGCCGTCCACCACCTTATCGATGTCCACGCCGGTCAAGGTCACCTTTTTGCCGGAGGGCTTCATGCCCAGCCATTCGCCCCGATGCGTGCCTTCGGCAATGAACTCGGAAATGATATAGTCGCCGTCGCGGAGCTGGCGGGTGATGCGCATGTGAAAATCGGGGTAGGTCTGCAAAACGGCGGTCATGTGCTCCGCCATGCCCTCCACGCCGATTGGGATGCGCGCTTCCCCGATGCAAAGGGTGCAGTCGGGGGAGATATAATCCGCAAACGCGCCGTCCGTACCGCTTGCGGACACGGTTTCATAAAAGTACTTGAGCCGTTCCTTGGTATCCATAAAAACCTCGCTTGTTTTGAAATGGGTCTCGCACCGGTTAGACCGGCTGCCTCACGTTCGGAATATGTCGAGCACGTGGCTCGAAACGCCCGCCAGATCGGCCCGTTCGCAGGTAGCGAAATGGTATTTTAAATATAAAGCAAAAGCGTCTTCTTCCATCTCGTCTATTGCTTCGCGAATCAGTAAGGCGCAGCCGTCCGACGCGACGTAATGCAGCCGCGTGACTGCGAACGGGGACATCAGCTCGTCGATATCCTCCTTGCGGACCAGCTCGAACAGATCCTTTGGCTCCGATCTCGCGGCAAAGGTTTGGGAATCGATCAGGCCGTTTTGGATATACCCGGCGACATCGATATTCCTGCGCTTGAATCCCTCGTCGAGAAGGCAGCCGTCGGATATGACATGCGCGGCAAAGATAACGCCGCCCGGCTTGGTCACCCGAATGGCCTCGCGCAGAGCCTGCCGCTTATCCTCTTTCGTATAAAGGTGGTATAGCGGGCCCAGCAGCAGCGTGATATCATACCGCCCATCCGGGAAAGCGGATAGCTCCATCGCGTTGCCCTGCGTAACGGTGATCGTTTCCCCGGGCTTTGTGTTTCGCTTGAAAATATCAATATTATGCGCCACTAACTCCACCGCGTCGACGGCGTACCCTTGGCGCGCGAGCGCGTGAGAATACCGGCCGGTCGCGGCGCCGATCTCAAGCACACGGTCCCCGGCTTTGCTATACTGTTCGATATAGCGCATCGTGGTGAGAAACTCGACCGAGCCGTGCTTTGAGGCAAGCCGGCCGTCCTCGTCATAATGATCGTACAGGTCGATCAAATATTGGTTTGTTTCCACTGTGTATACCTCCATGCGCCGCAAACCTGCGGCGTGCTTTAGGTTGGCTTCCTGTTTTGCACGGCAAAAATAAGCTTGATCGCCGGATGGCGGCTCACGCTTTTTTGCGTCTGATACGCATATATCCCTACAAACTGTCCTTGATCCACTGTTCCAAAACCGCGAGTTGTTCGGGGGTGTGGAACCAATGCTCGCCGTCCTCCATGATGGTAAGGCGGCAGCCGAAGCGGTGCGTAAATTCCTCCGCCACACCGCGCTCGGTCAGATTGTCCCGGCCCGCGTACAGAATACGGGTCGGCGCGTTCCATTTGACGATTGGGTGCGCCTTGGCCCAACAAAAGTATTCCCATGAAAGCGTCTGGCCAAAATCGGTCTCTATCGTCTGCCGCTCGAGCAGCTGCGCCTCGGTCACATGGGCCCAGCCCATCATGTTGCGGATCAGCCGCTCCATATCGAGGATGGGGGATACGAATAGACAGTTTTCCAGCTCAGCGCCTTGGAGCGCCTGCATACTAAACCAAGCGCCGATGCTGTTGGCAAAAAGCGCGAGTCTGCTCCAGCGCGGCCAGGCATAGGCCAATAGCTGCTCCAGTTCCGGCACCGCGTGCCACGGGTCAAGGGCGCCGGCTCGGTTTTGGCGCTCGCCATGCGCCGGCAGATCGATGCTCAGCACCTGCCAGCCGCGGGAAGCGGCGCATTCGGCAAAGGACGCGGCTTCTTCCTTGCTTCCGCCTTGCCCGTGCACATAGAAATATACGCCGTCCGCGCGCTCGCCCCATAGAATGGCGGGCACGCCGCCGACGCTGAATCGTTCCTGTTTCATGGCTTGTTCTCCTTGTAAATGCTCGCGCGGTGGGTCAATGCAGGCGCCACTGGCATTCCGTAAACGCGATTTCGGTGAACACCGCGCGGAAGGAGGACACGTCCGGGCTGCACGCATAAAGGCCAATCTGAATTTCGCCCGCGCCTTCAAAAAGGTGGGCGATCCGCATTTGCTGGAAGTGCACGCCGTCCCGCGCGTGTTCAATCAAAAAGTCGCTTTCACGGCGGCTGACGCGGTAATACATGTGCTTCTGCTCGGTGGGGATGTCGGTGGTCGCCCAATCGGAATACCCGTGGTTGGTGACGACGCTGCCGAGGCGCTGGAACGTTTCATTTTCGTATTCTGTTGAAATTTTGATCCAGTTTTCGCTGTCGAGATAGATCAGCACGCCACACTGATCGAAGCTGTGGCTGCTGTCAAACTCTGTTTTAACGATAAAGGAAAAATACTTTTCATCGGTTTTCATCAAAAGAGCGGGCGCGTTATTGACCTGAGAACCGTAGCAGGTGCGCTGCCACATATCGGTTTCAGGCTCGGTTTTTATGATGACGCGGCCATCTGCTACGTTATGCTCCTTGGGTTCGTGCAGCCAGATCAAACGGTCTTTTTGAAATTGCAGATCCATAATGTCCTCCATTTGCTTTCGTGTGCATCGGCGGTGCCTTCCTGTGTGGAACGCAAATGCCGCGTTTTGCTTATCCCCATTCTAATCTCTCGCCGCGGTAAAGTCAAACCGGGATGGCGGCCCGCCTCGTTTTTTTGTTTTTGGGGAAGGGCGCGCCGCTTTGCCGCGCGCCAAAGGTGCTATTTTAAGGGCCAAAATCATATAGTGGCAGTGATCTCAAAGGAGGCACGGCTATCTATGAAAATAAGCGAATGTTATCTGCCCGAGGGCAGCCCCCAGACCCTTGACCAAACGCGCGCGGCCTGCGAGAGTCTGGAAGCACTGCGGCGCGCACAGGAAGAGGGCGCCATTTTGGAATCCGTCGCCCTGCGGTGCACGGCGGAGCATGATCTAAAATTCGATCTCGGCTGCGCGGACGGCGTGATGCCGCGCGAGGAATGCGCCCTTGGCATAGCGGAGGGCGATACCCGCGAGATCGCGATTCTATCCCGCGTCGGCAAGCCGACCAGCTTTGTCGTGACCGGCATAAACGACACGGTGGACCCGCCGCGCGCGCATTTGTCGCGCGCGCTTTTGCAGCGGCAGGTGCGGGACCGCCTGCTGGAAACGCTGCGCCCGGGCGATGTAATCCCCGCGCGCGTGACGCATTTGGAGCCGTTCGGCGCGTTTGTCGATATTGGCTGCGGCATCAATTCACTCATCGGGATCGAAAACCTGTCGGTTTCCCGCATCTTTCATCCGCGCGACCGGCTGCGCGTTGGACAGGATATTTACGGCGCGGTGCTCTCGGTCGATCAGCCGGGCCGGCGCATCACGCTCACCCACCGCGAGCTGCTCGGCACGTGGGAGCAAAACGCCGCCCTGTTTGCGCCGGGGGAGACCGTGCGCGGCGTCGTCCGGTCAATCGAGCCGTACGGCGTGTTCATCGAGCTTGCGCCCAATTTGTCCGGTCTGGCCGAGCCGCGCGGCGACCTTGCCGTGGGGGATACGGTCTCTGTGTTTATCAAATCCATATTGTCCGCGCGCATGAAGATCAAGCTGACCGTGATCGACGTGCTCGGCGCGAACGAGCCGCCCCCGCCGCCGCGTTACTTCGTCACCGAGGGGCACATGGACGAATGGGTCTATACGCCGGAGGACTGCGACCGTAAGTACATCGCCACCGTGTTTTGAGCAGCGCAGGCGGACATAGCCGGTTTGGCTATGCCCGCCTGCGCTGCACTTATTTTATGGGGCGCCGTTTACCAGCCGCAAGAACTCATCGGCCATGTCGTCCGGCGATTGCTGCGCGCCGCTTTCCAGCCAGTGGAGCATCATGTTGTAAAACGCACCCGCGTAATAGTAGAGCTGATATTTCGCAATGGAGCTGCGCGGCATATCGCCGTAGGCTTCAATCTCGCAATCCGTGATGAGATCGAGCAGGGTGGTCGTTATCTTGGCGCGGTGGAACGCCAAAACAAGCGCGGCGTGTTCTTCATAAAATCGGAATTTATAGCGCGTCAGCTCTCTGCTGCGGAAATTCTCGCCCAGCCCAGCCGCTCCCTCGTGGTATCGCAGCGTCATTTGCTCGATTCCGTAGGCGATGATATCCTCCACGGAATGAAAGTTGCGGTAAAACGAGGCGCGGGCCACGCCGGACGCATTAACCAGCTCGGTCACCGTCACCTTGGACCAGTCCTTTTGTCCGGCAAATTCAATCAGCGCGGTAAATAACCGGTCCTTTACCCTTTGATTGGCCAGCTTTCTCTTATCCATGAAACAATTCTCCTTGTTTTGTCTCAGGTCAAATGGTTGACAGAAAAAATCAATGTGATACAATTTATATCATATTGAAAAAGCACGGCAATGTCAATAGGAGTGATACTATGATTTTTTATTTCAGCGGCACCGGCAACAGTCAACTGGCGGCAAAGCAAATCGCGTCGGTCACGGGCGATGAGCTGGTTTCCATCAACCGGTGGATGAAGGCGGGCAAAACCAATACGTTTCGGTCGGATCGGCCGTTGGTGTTCGTCGCGCCGACCTACGCATGGCGCATGCCGCGGGTGGTCGAGCAATGGATTCGGGACAACCGCTTTGAGGGCGATCAAAGCGCGTATTTTCTGCTTACCTGTGGAGGCGGCTGCGGTAACGCCGCCGCGTATGCGAAAAAGCTTTGTGCGGAAAAGCATATGCGTTTTCAAGGCCTTGCATCCGTCGTGATGCCGGAAAACTATCTGGCGATGTTTGCAACGCCGGGTCAGGCCGAATGCAAGGAAAAAATCGAGCGGGCGATGCCGGAGATCGCGGCGCTGGCCGGTCGCATCCAAAAGGGACAAAGCTTCCCGGAGGCTGCCGCTTCGCTGGGCGATAAGGCGCTCAGCGGGCCGGTCAACCCGCTGTTTTACCGGCTGTTCGTGCAGGATAAAGGCTTTACCGTGTCTGACGCCTGCGTTGCCTGCGGCAAATGCGCGGAACGGTGCCCGCTGAACAACATTGAATTGATCGGCGGAAGACCCGTTTGGAAGGGCGATTGCACGCACTGCATGGCCTGTATCGGCGGCTGCCCGACCGAAGCGATCGAATATAAAAACAAATCCAAGGGGCAGCACCGCCACTATGTGATGGACCAATAGCCAAACGTTAAGGCGAACAATCGGCAAAGAGGCCGGCTGTTCGCCTTATGTTATATTATTTGCCGTTTTTGACCCGGTCCCAGTAGGTCTTGGCCGCTTGCTCGGTCTTGTTCGGGCCGTATTCGTAATAGCGCGCGGCGCGTATTTCGTCCGGCAGGTATTGCTGCTGCACCCAGTGGTTCGGATAATCGTGCGGGAAACGGTAGGTCAGCCCGCGCCCCATTTTAGAGGCGCCCGCATAGTGCGCGTCCTTCAGATGGGCGGGGATGTCGCCTGCCCGGCCCGACTGTACGTCCTGCATGGCGGCTTCGATCGCGGCGCTCGCGCTGTTGGATTTGGGCGCGGTGGCCATCAAAAGCACGGCCTCGGCCAGCGGGATGCGCGCCTCGGGCAGGCCGAGCTGGAACGCGGTGTCCACGCACGCCTTGACGATGGGCATGCACTGCGGATAGGCAAGCCCCACGTCCTCCGCCGCGATCACAAGGATGCGCCGCGCGGCGGAGGGCAGGTCGCCCGCCGCGAGCAGCCGGGCCAGATAATGCAGCGCCGCGTCCGGGTCGGAGCCGCGCACGGATTTTTGCAGGGCGGATAAAATATCATAATGGCTGTCTCCGTCTCGGTCGTACCGCATGGAGGAGCGCTGGGCGGCGGTCTCCGCGTCCGCGAGCGTAATGCCCGCCTTGCCCGCGCCCGCCGCGAGCAGTTCGACCGCGCCGAGCGCCTTGCGCACGTCGCCGCCGACCGCCTGCGCGATATGCGCGGCCACGCCGTCCTCCACCGGAATATCCTTGCCCTCGGTCACGCTGCCGAGCGCCCTCAGTACGGCTTTCTCAGTTTCCGCCGCTTCGACGGGCTTGAACTCAAACACCGTTGACCGGCTGAGCACCGCGTTATAGATGCAAAAATAGGGATTGTCCGTGGTGGAAGCAATCAGCGTCATCTTGCCGGTTTCGATAAATTCCAAAAGGCTCTGCTGCTGCTTCTTGTTGAAATACTGGATTTCGTCCAGATATACCAGCGCGCCGTTCGGCGCTAAAAAGGTGTCAAGCTCGTCGATGATGGCCTTGATATCCGCAATGCCGGAGGTCGTGGCGTTTAAGTGGTACAGCTTGCGTTCGGTTTGCTTTGCGATGATGGAGGCCACCGTCGTTTTGCCAACGCCGGAGGGGCCGTAAAAAATCATATTTGGAACATTGCCGCTTTCGATTACGCGGCGCAGCAAACACCCCGGGCCGAGCAGGTGCCGCTGGCCCACCACATCGTCCAGCGTTTTAGGGCGGAGCTTGTCCGCCAAGGGCTGATACACTTGAGCGCTTCCCCCTTTTCCCATTCGTTATCATGTGGTAAAATCATATCATATAATTTCACGGAAAACAACTTGACTTTCGCAATTTATCGTGATAAACTATGAAACGTCCGATAACGTCATAAGGTAAGGTGGAGAGACCGATGAACAAGCCCTTTCTGGATAAGCTGCGCAAGATTGACCCGTATGTGCCGGGCGAACAGCCCAAAACAACCGATATTATTAAACTGAACGCCAACGAAAACCCCTATCCGCCCGCGCCGGGCGTGCTTCGCGCGCTGCGTGAGTTCGACGCGGCTTCGCTTTCGATTTACCCGGATGCGAACGGCATGCGGCTGAAAACCGCGCTGGCGGATCGATTTGGCCTGAAAACGTCGCAGGTTTTTCTGGGAAATGGGTCGGACGATGTGCTGGCGCTGGCGTTCCAGTCGTTTTTCTGCTCGGACAAACCGATCCTTTATCCGGATATCACCTATTCGTTTTACCCTGTTTGGTGCGACCTGTTTCGCATCCCGTATGAAAATATGCCGCTCGATGCGGAATTTCGCGTGAACCCGCGCGATTACGACAAACCGAACGGCGGCGTCATTCTGCCCAACCCCAACGCGCCGACCGGCAGGGGAGAGCCCCTTTCTTTTATCGAGGACATCGTTTCCCACAATGCGGATTCGGTCGTCATCATCGACGAAGCCTATGTCGATTTTGGCGCGGAAAGCGCGGTCGCGCTGCTGTCGCAATACGAAAACCTGTTGATCGTGCAGACGATGAGCAAATCCCGCTCGCTCGCGGGACTGCGCGTCGGCTATGCGCTCGGTTCGGAAACGCTGATCGCCACGTTGGAAGCGGTGAAAAATTCCTACAACTCCTATACCATGGACGCGCTCGCCCTTGCCCTTGGCGCCGCCGCGGTGGAGGACGAAGCGTACTTCGGGGAGACCTGCGGCAAGGTGATCGCCACGCGGGACCGCGCGGCGCAGGCCATGCGCAAACTGGGCTTTACCGTATTGCCCAGCCAGTCGAATTTCCTGTTTGTCACGCACCCCGCGCGCGCGGCGAAGGAGATTTTTGAAGCGCTGCGCGCCAAGAATCTCTTTATCCGTTATTTTAATTTACCGCGCATCGATAATTATCTGCGCATTACCATCGGTACGGACGAACAGATGGACCGCCTGCTTGCGGCACTGGGCGAGACCCTACGCGCATAAAGCTGAAGTATTTCAGAAGAGCGCGTTGCAAAATAAAAGAATGTTTTATATCCTTGTCATTCTGAGGAGCGAAGCGACGAAGAATCTCGCGCGAACGCGCGAAACCCACGTAAAATCCGCGCGTTCGCGCGAG
>NZ_JANGCE010000010.1 GCF_024462775.1 Butyricicoccus faecihominis | reverse complement strand
CGCGCGTTCGCGCGAGATCCTTCGCTCCGCTCAGGATGACAGACATATACAATTTACTTAACTAAATGACATTGCGGAAAAATCCGGGCGCTTTTTTGTTATAAAACGTCTTCCTTTCGCGCATACTTTTGGTAAGAAAGGAGTTGTTTTAGATGGAAGTTAAAATCGATCGCGACGGCTGCATTTCCTGCGGCCTGTGCGAGGGTACTTGCCCCGAGGTGTTCCGCATTGCGGACGATGGTCTTGCCGAGGTTTATCACCAGCCGGACGACGACGCGCAGAAGGCTGGCGCGCAGGAGGCCGCCGGTGGCTGCCCTGTTTCGGTCATTCATACCGAGGGCTGATCTCTTTATCATCTGCCTAAAAATATTTCACTTTCTTTGTCTATATAAGACAAAAGGAAAGCCCGCCGATTAGGCGGGCTTTCCTTTTCAGACTGTCAAAAAACAAGTTTTGACAGTCTGTCGATCGAAACAAAGCCCCATTTCGATCGAAAATTCCGGCTTCTGCGCGCGCCTTACAGGCACACTTGAAGCCGGTTTGTATAAAAACCGAGATACATGCTCCCGGTTTTTATGGATTTTGCCGCAAACGGCAAAATCCTATTTTATGCGCGCTGCGGCGCGAAGGGTTCTTTGACAAGCTGAAAAGGAAAGCCCGCCGATTAAGAGCGTTGCCATAAGAAAACATGAAGAAACCCAGTAAAATCAATGTTTTTTAGGGCAGCGGAAAACGGGGCAAGGTGCAACAACTGAATATCAGGCAGAAAAAGGGTGTTGTCAAGTGACGACGCCCTTTTCTGCTGTCCCGGCCTACGCCGCAGATTTTGAAAAAAGTCTGCGGCTTTTTTTTGCGCCCAAAAGCAGAAAGGAGGGAACGGACAATGTATTTTACTTCCGGCAGCGACCGCGCCTTTGAACACCTTATGACGGACAAACCCGGTTTCGATCACTATGAGAGCGGCGACGCCGGAGCGCCGGAGGACTGCGGCACCTGCCGTTTTTACCGCCCGCACTGGAAGTATCAATTCTGTGTGTATGCAGAGTGTCCCTACCAGCCGGGTAAGCTGACCGCCGCTGCGACCACATTCACCGTTGCCATGAAAGGAGTTGATGAAAAAATGTCTGTATTCCGCGTGGAGAAAAACAAGGGCTATACGGTGATGTCTAACCACCACCTGCGGAACAAGGAACTGTCCCTGAAAGCCAAGGGCCTGTTGTCACAAATGCTGTCCCTGCCGGAAGATTGGGACTATACGCTTAAGGGGCTGTCCCTGATAAATCGGGAGCAGATCGACGCCATCCGGGAGGCCGTGCGGGAGCTGGAACGGGCCGGGTATATCGTGCGTTCGCGGGAGCGCGACGGCAAAGGGCGGCTTCGCGGCGCTGACTATATCATCTATGAACAGCCGCAGACCCCGCCTGAACGGGAAAAGCCTACGTTGGAAAATCCAATATTGGAAAATCCTGTGCAGGAAAAACCTGCGTTGGGAAATCCAACGCAATTAAATAAAGAAGAACAAATTACAGATCAATCAATTACGGATGTATCAAGTACCCATTCCATTCCTATCCTTTCCCCTCCCTCTCCTTTGGAGGACGGGGCGGCGCAGCCGCAGGAACGGAATGGAAAGGAAGCGGCCACACAGAGCGCCGTTGAGATTTATCGGGAGATTATCAAGGACAACATCGAATACACCCACCTGACCCACGACAGCCGGATTGACCGGGATATGCTGGACGAGATTGTGGACTTACTGGTGGAAACCGTATGCAGCGCCCGCAAGACCATCCGCGTGGCCGGGGATGACTACCCCGCCGAGCTGGTAAAGTCCAAGCTGATGAAGCTGGATAGCGGTCATATCGAATTTGTCTTTGACTGCCTGAAAGAGAACACTACGAAAATTCGTAATTTCAAGAAATACCTGCTGGCGGTGTTATTCAACGCCCCCAGCACCATCAACGGCTATTACACCGCCCTTGTCGCGCACGATATGGCGACGGGGCAAATCTGAAAGGAGGCCCGGCTATATGAAACAGGGCGCATTGATTTTTGATGAGCAGACCGACCGCTACGACATCCGCTTTGATTTGGCCGACTACTACGGCGGCCTGCATTGCGGCGAGTGCTTCGACGTGTTCACAGGCGGCAGGTGGAAGCCCACCCGCATTGAGATGAACCCGGCGCAGGAATGGTATCTTGTAGGCATCCGGGCCGCAGAGCTTTCCGGCCTGCGGGTACGGATTTGAGAGGACAACCGGCAAGCGGCTGTCCTCTTTCTTTTTCCCAGCGAAAGGAGGGATAGCGATTGCAGGAGGAAGTAGACCAGAAAACCATAGCCCTGTCCATCAAGGCAACAAAGCTCACCGCCGAAGTGCTGCAAGCGGCCATTCGGAAGTATCTGGCCGCCCGGCAAAAGGGCAAAACGAAACTCCACCACGGCGAACAAAGCCTGCGGCAGCTTAAAAAAGACGGCTCTGCCCTGTCCAACATTGAGATCACGGACGCCAACATCGGCCTGTTTAAGCCCTGCGCCAAGAAATATAAAATCGACTTCAACCTGCGGAAAGACCGCACCACCCATCCGCCCCGGTATATTGTGATTTTCAAAGCCAAGGAAGCGGACAATTTGGAACAGGCGTTCCGGGAGTTTACGGCTATGAAGCTGAAACGGGAGGAACGGCCCTCCATCCGTCAGAGCCTTGCCGCCCTGAAAGAAAAGGCGGCAGCCCGGACAACCCAGCGGGCCAAGGATAAAATCAAGGAAAGGGGGCTGTCACTGTGAAGCCGGAAGTAAAGAAATTGATACTATCCAACCTCCCGTACCTGCTGTTTGTGTACCTGTTCGACAAGCTGGTGCAGGCGTTCCGGCTGGCCGCCGGTGCGGATTTATCCCAAAAGTTGCTGCACTATCTGGACGGCTGTTCAGCGGCCTTTGCAAACGCGGCCCCCAGCTTCCACCCCGCCGACTTGTTGATCGGCGTCGCCGGTGCGCTGCTTTTGCGGCTGGCGGTTTACTGCAAGGGGAAGAACGCCAAGAAATACCGGCACGGCATGGAATATGGCAGCGCCCGGTGGGGCGGCCCAAAGGACATAGCGCCTTACATCGACCCCAACTTTGATAACAACATCTTACTGACGCAGACAGAACGGCTGACGATGAATAACCGGCCCAAAGACCCCAAGACCGCCCGCAATAAAAATGTTTTAGTGATCGGGGGCAGCGGCAGCGGAAAAACAAGATTTTTTGTCAAGCCAAACCTGATGCAATGTGTTTCCAAGGACTACCCGACCTCATTCGTGATAACCGACCCCAAGGGCAGCCTGATCGGGGAGGTGGGCCAGCTTTTACAGCGCAGCGGATATAGGGTAAAGGTGCTGAACACCATCAACTTTTCTAAGAGTATGCGCTATAACCCGTTCTGCTATATCCATTCGGAAAAGGACATCTTGAAGCTGGTAAACACGCTGATCTGCAATACCAAGGGCGAGGGGGAGAAATCCGCAGAAGATTTTTGGGTGAAGTCGGAACGTCTTTTGTATTCGGCGCTGATCGGCTACATCTGGTACGAGGCCCCCAGCGAGGAAATGAACTTCACGACGCTGCTTGAAATGATTAACGCAAGCGAGGCCCGTGAGGACGACCCGGAGTTTCAAAGCCCGGTAGACCAGATGTTTGAACGGTTGGAACAGAAAGACCCGGAACACTTTGCCGTGCGGCAGTACCGCAAGTTTTTGTTATCGGCTGGCAAGACCCGTTCCTCGATTTTGATAAGCTGCGGTGCGAGATTGGCCCCCTTTGACATCCGGGAGGTGCGGGAGCTGATGGAGGACGACGAACTGGAACTTGACACCATCGGGGACGAGAAAACGGCCTTGTTCCTGATTATGAGCGACACGGACACGACGTTTAACTTCATCCTTGCTATGGTGCAGAGCCAGCTTATCAACCTGCTGTGCGACCGGGCTGACGATGTGTACGGCGGGCGGCTGCCCGTCCATGTGCGGCTGATACTGGACGAGTTCGCCAATATCGGCCAGATACCCAATTTTGACAAGCTGATCGCCACCATCCGAAGCCGGGAAATCTCGGCTTCCATCATTTTGCAAAGCCAATCGCAGTTGAAAGCCATTTATAAGGACGCTGCGGAAATCATTTCCGACAACTGCGATTGTACGCTTTTCCTTAGTGGCAGAGGCAAGAACGCCAAGGAGATCGCGGACGTGCTGGGCAAGGAAACCATTGACAGCTACAACCAGAGCGAGAACCGGGGCGCACAAACCTCGCACGGATTGAACTATCAGAAGTTGGGAAAGGAGCTGATGAGCCAAGACGAGATCGCCACGATGGACGGAGGCAGGTGCATTTTGCAGGTGCGGGGCGTGAGGCCGTTTTTCAGTGAGAAATACGACATCACCCGCCACCCCCGATACAAATATCTTGCTGACGCCGACAAGAAGAATACCTTTGACGTGGACAGGTATCTATCATCCCTGCGCCGGAAACAGCGGCGCGTGGTGTCGGAGGACGAAACCTTTGACCTCTACGATATAGACCTGTCGGACGAAGATTTTGCCGCTGAATGAAGCGGCTTTTTTCATGCCACCTAACAAATTTTGCTCGCCGGAAAACGGCAGAAAGAGAGGTTTCTTTATGGATTTTTTCAACAGTGCGGTTGATGTTTTGCAGACTATCGTTGTCGGTTTGGGCGGCGCTCTGTGCGTGTGGGGCGGCGTCAATCTGTTGGAGGGATACGGACAGGATAACCCGGCCAGCAATGCTCATGTACGGTAAGGAAGCAAGCAACCGAAAACAAGAGATAGACCGCCAGCACTACACTATTCCGAACCAAAGACCAAAAGATAAGCATTGTGGGAAAATCTAAACTTTTGGATTTTCCTACAATGCCGACTACGGCGGAATCCTTCCCACTCCTTATATCTTTATTTCCGTATACATTGAATTTGTATTTAGTAAATGCTATAATGTCCCTATTCAAATTATAAATGTGTTGAATTAGTTACATGTACATATTTTTTGTGCCGCATAAATACCCTGTTGAGGTTGTCGTTCTTTGTCCAGATGTGGAAACAATAAAAGGAAGGGAACGATACAGGGAGAAAACAGGCTATTCCGGCTTTACGGTTGAAACCTTATACGATACATTTATGCAGACAACACCACGGATCGGCTTTTGGCTGGACAATTCCAACCAAACACCACAGCAGACAGCAGAAACCATTCTGAACGCCAGAAAGTCGGTATGATTGTTACATATAAGGGGAAGAAAAATTTCTTTTAGGTACTTTCTTTCCTAAAACTAATGTGATATAATAGCATCATTCCAAAAAAGGAGTAAAAAATATGCGGCAAGGTATTCTTAAATAAAACTATAATCAAATAGTGGGAACAAAGGATTATGATAGTCCCTTTTGTGGGGGCTTGGTTTTTTGTACCCAATTTAAGAATACTTTTGCCTTATCAATTTTGACATATCCGAAAAACAGCAATCACAAACAGGTGTATGCTGTATATGTGTATGTCCGCAAATTATAATCCCCAGTGGTAAAAGTATTTTACTGCTGGGGATTTTTATGCCCTTTTGGGGCTGTAAAAGGAGGACAATCACATGAAAATAATCAATATTGGAATTCTCGCCCATGTAGACGCAGGAAAAACAACATTGACGGAAAGCCTGCTGTACACCAGTGGAGCGATTGCGGAACAAGGAAACGTGGATAA
This sequence comes from Butyricicoccus faecihominis, assembly GCF_024462775.1. Classification (GTDB taxonomy): domain Bacteria; phylum Bacillota; class Clostridia; order Oscillospirales; family Butyricicoccaceae; genus Agathobaculum; species Agathobaculum faecihominis_A. The sequence goes on along the minus strand of NZ_JANGCE010000010.1, from coordinate 87,465 downwards.
AGGAACTACAAGAACAGACACTATGATTTTGGAACGGCAGCGCGGAATTACCATTCAGACAGCGGTTACTTCTTTTTGCTGGAATGATTATAAAATCAATATCGTGGACACTCCCGGTCATATGGATTTTTTAACCGAAGCATACCGCTCTTTATCTGTCCTTGACGGAGCTGTTTTAGTCATTTCGGCAAAAGACGGCGTACAGGCACAAACCCGTATATTATTCCATGCGCTTCAGAAAATGGACATTCCGACAATTATCTTTATAAATAAGATAGACCAAAATGGGATCGACCTGCGGCGTGTTTACCAAAGCATTAAAGATAAACTTACCAGTGATATGATTGTCATGCAGGAGGTTTCCCTGTCGCCAAAGATAACCATGACCGATATTTCTGATTTGGACAAATGGGATATGATTATTTCCGGAAGCGATGAACTATTAGAACGATATGTTGCAGAGGATTCTTTGGATATACAGGAATTACAATATGAAAAGTGCAAAAGAACCAGATGCTGCTCTTTGTTTCCTGTTTATCATGGGAGTGCAAAAGACAATTTAGGAACAGAAAAACTGATTGAAGCGATTACAGAAACTTTCATTACAGAAACAGACGATATTCAGTCTGAATTATGTGGATATGTTTTTAAGGTTGAGTATACAGAGCGGAAAAAACGGCTTTCTTATTTACGCCTGTATCATGGGACGCTCCATTTACGGGATACCCTGCTGCTGTCAAAAAAGGAAAAAATAAAGATTACAGAAATGTGTATTCCGTCAAATGGTGAAATCGTCCCGGTTGACCATGCCTGTCCGGGAGAAATTGTTATTTTAGCTGATGATACTTTGAAACTGAACGACATTCTGGGAAATGAAAAACTCCTGCCTCACAAAACACGGATTGATAATCCCATGCCATTACTTCGGACAACGGTAGAGCCGCAAAAGCCGGAGCAAAGGGAAGCCCTGTTAAATGCCCTCACAGAGATTGCTGATACAGACCCTCTTTTGCATTTTGACATTGATACTGTTACACATGAGATTATATTATCTTTTTTGGGAAAAGTACAGTTAGAAGTTATTTGTTCGCTATTAGAAGAAAAATATCATGTGGGCGTGGCTATGAAAGAGCCTTCGGTTATTTATCTGGAAAGACCGCAAAAAAAAGCGAGCTACACGATTCATATTGAAGTGCCGCCGAATCCGTTTTGGGCATCTATTGGTTTGACTGTAACACCGCTTCCTGTTGGAAGCGGAACACAATATAAAAGCGAGGTATCTCTCGGCTATTTAAACCAAAGTTTTCAAAATGCCGTCATGGAGGGTGTGCGTTATGGAATGGAGCAGGGCTTATATGGCTGGGGAGTGACAGACTGCCAAATTTGTTTTGATTATGGAGTTTATTACAGCCCGGTCAGCACCCCCGCTGATTTTCGTTTTCTTGCGCCTGTCGTGTTGGAGCAGGCATTGAAAAAAGCAGGAACACAACTGTTGGAACCATACCTTTCCTTTACCCTTTTTGCACCGCAGGAATATCTTTCACGGGCTTATAATGACGCACCAAAGTATTGCGCAATCATTGAATCAACCAGACTTGAAAAAGATGAAGTTATTTTTAAGGGGGAAATCCCTGCCCGTTGTATTGGTGAATATAGAAATGATTTGAATTTTTATACAAATGGAAGAAGTGTCTGCATTACAGAATTAAAAGGGTATCAGGAAACTTCCGGCGAGCCTGTGTTTCAGCCACGCCGCCCGAACAGCCGTTTAGACAAGATCCGGCATATGTTTCAGAAGATAATGTAACATCTTGCGCAATGCAAACGTTCATTGCTGGCTATTGCGAAATATCATTGATAAAATCAGCATCAGAGAGGAGGAACCATTTTGAACCAGAAACAGACGGATATTACAACAGGAAAGCAAATACGTCATCTGCGAACACAATCGGGAATGACACAGGAAGAACTGGCTGGGAAATTGAATGTTACCCGGCAGGCGCTATCGAATTGGGAGAGAGATGTTAATGAACCCGATTTAAATACGTTGAAAAAAATTTGTTTTCTTTTTGGAGTCCACATGGACGATTTTGCGAAGGAGGTAATAACAAAAATGGAAACATGTGAAAAAAAGAGAAACGACAATTTAATAAGTATGATATGGCAATTGGACTTTTTTATGGTGTCGGGATATTTCTTGGCATTGGTATTTTCTTTGTTGGCGGTTTTATGACAATGTCGGGTGCAGGGTGGGGAGCATCACTATTTGGCGGTGGCTGTTTTTCTCTTGTATTTGGCTTGATATGCCATGCAGTTATTACATTGAGAAGAAATGACAAATGATGACATATCCTGCTTTCTAGTCTTTTCGGTCATATCGCGTAAAAAAGCCGCTGCTTTTGGCTTTCCAATAGCGGCGGCAAAGGGAAATATCCTTTGAATACCTTACAGAAGAAAAGTTTTGCAGCATTATAAAAATAAAAGCCTATACCATTTTGGAAAGAAAAGATACATAATAGTCAAGACGGCAACAATCAGAAGTTATGGAGGGTAACAATGGAATATAGTAAGGAAGATTTAATGGAAGCAAAAAGGCAAATTTTGGGAGTGGGAGAGAACATGGGAACAGAGGAAAGCAAAAAGATCTGGGAGAAAAACGCACAATTTTGGGATGATGCAATGGGTGACGAATCCAATGAATTTCACAGAGAGGTAGTACGTCCCAAAGTAACGGAACTTCTCTCTCCTGATCCTTCGGATTACATTTTGGATATTGCGTGCGGCAATGGAAATTATTCTTCGTATCTTGCACAGAGAGGCGCTTCGGTCGTCGCTTTTGATTACAGCAAAAAAATGATAGAATTGGCTAAAAGACGGCGATCACAATATGCAAAACAAATTGAGTTTTGCGTAGCGGATGCGACCAATAGAGAAAGCTTATTAGGATTAAAAAGAAATCGAGCCTTTACGAAAGCAGTTTCTAATATGGCAATTATGGATATTACGGATATTGAACCGCTTTTTATGGCTGTTTATGAACTATTGGAGGAAAACGGGATTTTTGTCTTTGCAACGCAGCACCCTTGTTTTATCACATTGACTGAAAAATATATGACACCGCACAGTTACTATGATATAGCGATCGAAGGGCAGCCGGAGGAGCAGATTTATTATCATCGTTCCATACAAGATATTTTTAACCTTTGTTTCAGAGCTGGATTTGTCATTGATGGATTTTATGAAGAATGTTTCAAAAACAATAAAGAAATTCCTATGGTAATGATAGTAAGGCTTAAAAAGGTAAAACGTGATAGCTTAAAATAAATTCAAGTTTGCCGGATAAATAGCAAACCCGGCCGAGCCAGTCAACGGTCAAGATGAACGGGCTTCGCCCGCCGTTGACAGCCCCGCCCGGTTTTGCAGTTAGGCAGTCAAGGAGCGACAGCCTAAAGTGCTGCCGCCCCTTACTATCATAAAAAGCAACTACTAACCAGCCACAGCCCTTTTGGGAGGAAAGGGGGATTTTCCATGACCTGTACAGAAGAATATCGGGAACATATCGAGTACACTTTCCATGCCTTTTGCAAAGTCGTTATCCGAAATGCAACGATCAACGCAGCGAGGACACGGAGCAGGAAGCACAAAAGAGAAATATCCCTTGAATACCTCACAGACGAAAAGCACTACCCTTTAGGCACGACAGATGAATATTTCCAAGCCCCGGAGCCGGACGAGGAATACATACTTACCCTTTGCGGCGATACGGTCATTTTCAGCAGCGGTTTACTTGCGGAAGCCCTGTCACGGCTGGACGAACGGGAGCGGGAAATGATTTACCTGTCCTTTTTCAAGCGTATTCCACAGCACGAAATTGGCAGACAGTACGGGCGCAGCCGCAGCACAGCGGGCTACCATATCCGAAAAGCCCTACGGCAGCTCCAAGCGGAAATGGAGGGAATGGCATATGAGAAATAATAGGCTTCTCCCCTATGAAACAATCGTCCAAGCCGCCAGCGGGGAGCCGGAAGCGGTGGGAACTGTATTGCAGTATTACCGCCGCCGCATACAATGTGCCGCCCGTGTGAATGGACGGGTAGACCAAGATACAGAGGACTACATCACCCAGACGCTTCTCACAGCTATTTTCAAGTTCCGCTTTGGGAGATAGCCCTACCGCCTACAACTGAATAACCGCCGCTTCGCCGGCAACCAGAAAGCAGTAAATCTATTCAACAGATTTGCTGCTTTTTTTCGTTCCTGTTTGGCATTTTTGAAAATCCCCAGTATGAAAAAACAAAAGGGAAAATAGCCGCCGCAGTTGGCAAAATCCCTTACTTATCCGTAGAGGGTATCAAAGAAAAAAATACTGCCATTGTCCGCCTATTCCGGCTTGCGTGGTGTTGTAGGGAATAGAGGGGAAATTCTAAAAATCTCCGTCCATTTTGCTTTGCGTGGTGTTGTAGGTAGTGAAAGGAAAATTTTCAAGATAAGCCGGAATAGCGGGTAGCAAAGCCCTTTTGAAACGTTTTGTTAGCGGAAAGGACGGGAGCCGGGGAACGCCGGAGTTTTTCAGAGCAAGATTCTACCGAGGTGCCAAAATTCGCTCTCCGCTTATTTTTGCCCCTGCGGGAATCTTGTTGGGGAGTGCCTTCCCCAAACCCTGCTATGCGCCCTGTCGGGCGAGAAAGGAGGTCACAGACCATGCGAAAGAAATACAATACGCCCCACCGCCGTCATGTGGTAAAGACCCGCATGACCGATGAAGAATACGCCGACTTCACCGGGCGGCTGGCGGCTTATGAAATCAGCCAGTCCGAGTTTATCCGGCAAGCCATACGGAAAGCGACCATACGCCCCATTGTCACCGTTTCCCCGGTCAATGACGGGCTGCTTGCCGCCCTCTCCAAGCTCACGGCAGAGTACGGGAAAATCGGCGGCAACTTAAACCAGATTGCCCGGAGCCTGAACGAATACGGAAGCCCCTACCGGGGGCTGGAAAAGGAAGTGCGGGGAGCCGCCGCCGACCTTGCCGCCTTGAAGTTTGAAGTCTTGCAGAAAGTAGGTGAAGCCGTTGGCGATACTCAAACATATCAGCTCTAAAAATGCCAACTACGGGGACGCTGAAAAATACCTCACATTCGAGCATGACGAGTTTACCATGAAGCCCACCCTTGACGCAGACGGGCGGCTCATACCGAGGGTAGACTACCGCATATCCTCTCTGAATTGTGGCGGGGAGGATTTTGCCGTTGCCTGTATGCGCTCCAATCTCCGCTACGGCAAGAACCAGAAACGGGAGGACGTAAAGAGCCACCACTACATCATCAGCTTTGACCCACGGGACGGCCCGGACAACGGCTTGACCGTTGATCGGGCGCAGGAGCTGGGCGAGAAGTTCTGCGCCGAGCATTTCCCCGGACACCAGGCCCTTGTCTGCACCCACCCGGACGGACACAGCCACACCGAAAATATCCATGTGCATATCGTCATTAACAGTCTGCGGATTGCGGAGGTTCCCATGCTGCCCCACATGGACAGGCCAGCGGACAGGAAAGCAGGCTGCAAGCACCGCTGTACGGACGCAGCTATGAACTATCTGAAAGCCGAAGTCATGGAGATGTGCCACAGCGAGGGGCTTTACCAGATAGACCTTTTGAACGGCAGCAAAGAACGCATTACCGAGCGTGAGTATTGGGCGCAGAAGAAAGGACAGGCTGCCCTTGACAGAGCCAACGCCCCTATTGCTGCGGACGGTATCGCGCCCCGGCAGACCAAGTTTGAAACGGATAAGGCGAAGCTGCGCCGGACTATCCGGGAAGCCCTTGCCGCTGCTTCCGGCTTTGATGAGTTTGCCGCCCTGCTTCTCCGGCATGGTGTGACCGTCAAGGAGAGCCGGGGGCGGCTAAGTTACCTCACGCCGGACAGGACGAAGCCAATTACCGCCCGGAAGCTGGGGGACGATTTTGACCGGGCTGCTGTCCTCTCCGTTTTGGAGCAGAACGCCGCCAGAGCCGCCGAAAAACCCGCAGCCATAGCGGAATACCCCGGCAGTATCAAAGACCGCTTACGGACGAAAAAAGAAGCGAAAAACGCCCCGAACAATGACGCTGTACAGCGCATGGTAGACATAGCCGCCAAGCGAGCCGAGGGGAAAGGACGGGGCTATGAGAAGTGGGCGACCATGCACAACCTCAAACAGATGTCGGCTACCCTCATGCTCTACCAGCAGTATGGCTTTTCTTCCCCGGACGAGCTGGACGCTGCCATTTCCGCAGCCAACACCGCCACGCAGGAGAGCCTTGCCGGACTGAAAGGGCTGGAAGCCGCTATCCGGGAGAAAAAGGAATTGCAGCGCAACCTTTTGGGCTATATCGGCACGAAGCCCGCCCGTGACGGTCTGAAAGCGCAGAAATCGGAGAAAGCCCGGAGAGCCTACCGGGAACAGCACGAAAGCGATTTTATCATAGCGGACACAGCCGCCCGTTATTTCCGGGAGCATGGAATAACCAAGCTGCCAGCCAGCAAAGCCCTGCAAAGGGAGATTGAGCAGCTTACCGTCCAGAAGAACGCCGGATATAACGACTACCGGGAGAAACGCCAGCGGGCGCAGGAGCTTCAGACAGTCAGACGCAATATCGACCAGATTTTAAGGGGCGCACCGAGCCAGCAGAAAAAGCGTGAACAGGAGCGTTAAAGACCGCCCCGAAATGATACCGAAACCCTACAAAAATACAGGTATGATATGAACCCTTACCGCAATACTCCCCGACTTCCAAACGGGGCTTACAGGGCAGAAAAAGCCCGAAAATGATACCGAGAACATACAGAAAATGCCCCCTATCCCGCTACACCGATAGGAACGGCAGAAAGGAGCTTACCATTGCCGAGAATGAGCAAGAAGCGGCGGCTGGAATGGTCTTTCTTCCTCAACCACCGCAACCGTATCACTTACAACGACCTATGCCGGGGCTGCACCCGTGACTGCAAACAGAGCTTCCGGGCGGTTATCATACTATGCCCTCGCTATTATTCCAAACGCTGGAAAAAGGAGGACGCAGCCTATGGCAGATAACCGCAAATATTACTACCTCAAGCTGAAAGAGAGCTATTTTGACGATGATGCAATCGTTCTGCTGGAAAGTATGCAGGACGGCGTTATCTATTCCAACATTCTCTTGAAGCTGTACTTGAAATCGCTGAAAAACGGCGGGAAATTGCAGCTTGACGAGAATATCCCCTACACCGCCCAGATGATTGCGACCATTACCCGCCAGCAGGTAGGTACCGTAGAGAGAGCTTTGAAAATCTTTATGAAGCTGGGGCTTGTGGAGCCTTTGCCAAGCGGCGCACTCTACATGAGCAACATTGAGCTTTTAATCGGCCAGTCCTCTACCGAGGGGGAGCGCAAGCGCAGGGCGCGGCTGGCTTTGCAGGAACAAAAAGCCCTGCCGCAGACAGGGGCGGACAAATGTCCACCATATCGAGCGGACATTTGTCCACCAGAGATAGAGATAGAGAAAGAGATAGATATAGAAATAGAAAAAGAGAGAGAGTTAGAAACGGGACACCCCGCCCCCGCCGCCTATGGCAGATACCACAATGTCATTCTTTCCGATACGGAGCTTGACGGGCTGAAAACAGAGCTTCCCGGCAAGTGGGAGTATTACATTGACCGCCTATCCTGCCATATCGCTTCCAGCGGGAGGAAATACAAGAGCCATGCAGCCACGATTTTCAAGTGGGCGCAGGAGGACGCAGCCAAGAAAGCCCCGAAAAAGGGCATACCCGATTATACCTGTAAGGAGGGCGAGAGCTTATGACGAATGGATTTGATGAAATGATTTTGAATATGACCGACACCACGCCGGAGCCGGAGGACTACACCGGCGAGGACGGGCTTTTATACTGCGGGAAGTGCCACAAGCCCAAAGAGGGCTATTTCCCCAAAGAAACCGCCGCATGGCTGGGGCGTGACCGCCACCCGGCAGAATGTGACTGCCAGCGGGCAGAGCGTGAGGAACGGGAAGCCGCAGAGAAACAGCGCAGTCACCTTGAAACTGTCGAGCGGTTGAAGCGGCGGGGCTTTACAGACCCGGCTATGCAGGGCTGGACGTTTGAGAACGACAACGGCAAGTGCCCGCAAATGGAACACGCCCATTTCTATGTGGAGAACTGGGAAACCATGAAAGAGCGCAACATTGGCTATCTGCTATGGGGCGGCGTTGGCACAGGCAAGAGCTATTTTGCGGGCTGTATCGCAAATGCCCTTATGGAGCGTGAAATCCCCGTGTGCATGACAAACTTTGCATTGATATTGGGTGACCTTGCCGCCAGCTTTGAGGGCAGGAATGAATATATCTCCCGACTTTGCAGCTTCCCGCTGCTTATCCTTGACGATTTTGGAATGGAACGGGGAACGGAATACGGCTTAGAGCAGGTCTACAACGTGATTGACAGCCGTTACCGCAGCGGCAGGCCGCTGATCGTCACGACTAATCTCACGCTGGAGGACTTGCAGCACCCGGAGGACACCGCCCACGCCCGCATTTATGACCGTCTGATTGAAATGTGTTCTCCTGTCCGCTTTACCGGGAGCAACTTCCGAAAAGCCACGGCGCAGGAGAAAATGGGACAACTGAAAAAGCTGATGAACAGAAAGGAGAGCCGCCTATGACCAACACCCCAAAGAATGACCGCAGCACCCGCCGCCCGGATTGCGTGACGGAAATCCGCATAGGTAATTCTGTCCTTGTCGTTTCCGGCTATTTCAAGCAGGACACCACCGCCACCGCCGCCGATAAAATGCTGAAAGTGCTGGAAGCGGAAGCTGCTACACAAAAATCGGCAATTTGACGGGACGTAAAGAAGCAGAAAGGACTGTACAGCCAGCCCCGGCGTGTGGTATGATAGTCATACGGAATAGTGGGGCTGGCTGTCGGAAATGGAGGACACTATGTTAAGACAGACCACCCGAAACCTTATTACCGCCCTTTATCCGAGATTATCCCACGAGGACGAGCTGCAAGGTGAGAGCAATTCTATTTCAAACCAGAAGCGTATTCTTGAAACCTATGCGAAGCAGAACGGCTTTTCCAATCTGCAATGGTACACAGATGACGGTTATTCTGGGGCGAACTTCCAAAGACCCGGTTTTCAAGCCATGCTTGCGGACATTGAAGCCGGAAAAGTCGGCACCGTTATCGTCAAGGATATGTCACGGTTAGGGCGAAACTATCTGCAAGTGGGAATGTATACGGAAATGATTTTCCCACAGAAAGGCGTCCGCTTTATCGCTATCAATGACGGAGTGGACAGCGCACAGGGCGACAATGATTTTGCCCCTCTGCGGAACATTTTTAACGAATGGCTGGTGAGAGATACGAGCAAGAAAATCAAAGCAGTAAAACGGTCTAAGGGTATGAGCGGGAAGCCCGTCACGAGCAAACCCGTATACGGCTACTTTATGGACGAGGACGAAAATTTTATCATTGACGGGGAAGCCGCCCCTGTTGTGCGGCAGATTTACAGCTTGTGCCTTGCCGGGAACGGGCCGACCAAGATAGCCCGTATGCTCACAGAGCAGGAGATCCCCACGCCGGGAACGCTGGAATACCGTCGGACGGGAAGCACCCGCCGCTACCACCCCGGCTATGAGTGCAAGTGGGCGACCAATACCGTGGTACATATCCTTGAAAACAGGGAGTACACGGGCTGTCTGGTAAACTTCAAGACGGAGAAGCCGTCCTACAAGACCAAGCACAGCGTAGAGAACCCCATTGAGAAACAGGCGATTTTCGAGAACCACCATGAGCCTATCATTGACACCCAGATGTGGGAGCGTGTGCAGGAGTTACGCAAGCAGCGCAAACGCCCGAACCGCTATGATGAAGTGGGCTTATTCTCCGGCATACTCTTTTGTGCCGACTGCGGCAGCGTCCTTTACCAGCAGCGTTACCAGAACGCCACCCGCAAGCAGGATTGTTATATCTGCGGGAGCTACAAGAAGCGTACCCGTGACTGTACGGCGCACTTTATCCGCACCGACCTGTTGACCGCCGGAGTGACCGACAATCTGCGGAAAGTCACCAGCTATGCAGCGAAGCACGAAGCCCGGTTTATGAAGCTGCTGATCGAGCAGAACGAGGACGGGGGCAAGCGCAGGAACGCCGCAAGGAAAAAGGAGCTGGAAGCCGCCGAGAAGCGTATCAGCGAGTTATCCGCTATCTTCAAGCGGCTGTATGAGGACAGCGTGACCGGGCGCATTTCAGACGAGCGTTTCACGGAGCTGTCGGCAGACTATGAAGCCGAGCAGAAAGAACTGAAAGAGAGAGCCGCCGCTATCCGGGCAGAGCTTTCCAAAGCGCAGGAAGCCACGGTAAACGCAGAAAAGTTTATGAATGTTGTCCGCAAGTACACCAGCTTTGAAGAACTTACCCCTACCCTTTTGCGTGAGTTTGTGGAGAAAATCGTTGTGCATGAGTGCAGCTATGACGAGAACGGCACACGCAGACAGGACATTGATATTTATTACTCTTTCGTTGGCAAGGTAGACCTGCCCGAATGACCGCCCGACCTATCCGGCGCAATGCGCAAACGCCGGATAGGAACGGCAAAATTTTTTACACTTCTACTACTTCTTTATCACACATCAGCAAAGAGCCAAGGCGTCAAGCAGCTTGTCGCGGGCGGCGGCGTGGCCCTTATCGGCATTACCCTTGTCCCCCTGCTGTCCGGGCTTCTGGGCTGATTGCCCCGGCTATCCGTAACCGTTGACAATTTTAATCCCCGCCGCGCCCTCCTGCTCCATGTGGGAGGGCGCGGGAAAGGAGGTGTCACATGATAGGTGAACTTATTGGAGAATGGATCAAAGGCATCCTGATTGACGGCATCATGGGCAATCTCTCCGGCCTGTTCAATACGGTCAATACCAAAGTCGGGGAAATCGCCTCCGATGTGGGGGCCACACCGCAGACGTGGAACGGCGGCATTTTCAATATGCTTCAAAGTCTGTCGGAAACGGTGATCGTCCCCATAGCGGCGGCTGTCCTTGCCCTTGTGATGTGCTATGAGCTGATAGAAATGATCGTGGAAAAGAACAATATGCACGACTTTGACAGCTCCATGTTCTTCCGCTGGATGTTCAAGTCCGCCTTTGCCATCCTCATTGTGACGAATACATGGAATATCGTCATGGGCGTTTTTGACGCCACCCAAGCCGTCGTCAATCAGAGCGCCGGGGTCATTATTGGGGAAACGAGCATTGATTTTGAAACCCTGCTCCCCGATTTGGAAAGCCGCCTTGAAGCAATGGACATCGGCCCGCTGCTGGGCCTGTGGTTCCAGACCCTTGTTGTGGGGCTGACGATGCACATTTTATCCATCTGCATTTTCCTTGTGACCTATGGGAGAATGATTGAAATATACGCCGTGACCGCGCTGGGGCCAATCCCCCTTGCCACGCTGGGCAACGCCGAGTGGCGCGGCATGGGCCAGAACTACTTAAAATCCCTGCTGGCGCTGGGCTTCCAAGCCCTTTTAATCATGGTTGTGGTTGGCATCTACGCGGTATTGATACACAACATCGGCACGGCTGACGACATATCCGGCGCGATCTGGGGTTGTATGGGCTATACCGTGCTGCTATGCTTCTGCCTGTTCAAGACCGGCAGTATCAGCAAGGCCGTGTTTACAGCGCACTGACAGGAGGTGAACAGGATAAGAATTGGACTGATCGACGTGGATTCCCACAACTTCCCCAACCTCTGCCTGATGAAACTGTCTGCCTACCATAAGGCGCAGGGCCATCAAGTATGTTGGTGGAACCCTTTGTTTTCGTTCGATGTGGTTTATAAGAGCCGGGTATTTACCGACACCTATTCCAAGGACACCATCACCGTCACTAACGCCGGGACGATTATTAGGGGCGGCACAGGCTACGGCCCCGGCCCCAGCCTGCCGGACGAAATCGAACACACATACCCGGACTACGCTTTATATCCGCAGTATTCCGAAACAGCCTACGGCTTTTTAAGCCGGGGATGTCCAAGGAACTGCGGATTTTGCATTGTCAGCGGCAAGGAGGGCCGGAAAAGCGTCAAGGTGGCCGACCTCTCCGAGTTTTGGCGGGGCCAGCGGGAAATCAAACTGCTTGACCCTAATTTGTTGGCCTGCCCCGATCATGAAAACCTGCTGGAACAGCTTGCCGAAAGCCAAGCGTGGGTGGATTTCTCCCAAGGGCTTGATATTCGCCTGATAACCCCGGACAATGTGGCGCTGCTTAACCGGGTGCGGACAAAAGCTGTACACTTTGCATGGGATAACCCCAATGAGGACTTGACGCGGTATTTCCAGCGTTTTGCAGAGCTGACTTCCATCAAAAGCAGCCGCAACCGGCGAGTGTATGTGCTGACGAACTACGGAAGCACTCACGAACAGGATTTATACCGGGTGGAAACCCTGCGGTGCATGGGCTTTGACCCCTATGTGATGATTTACGAGCGCCCCACGGCCCTGCAAATCACCCGCCACCTGCAACGGTGGGTAAACAACAAACGGCTTTTTTACGCCGTCCCCAGCTTTTCGGACTATGAGCCGGTAAAAAAACTGCGGGACGGCATTGAAACGAGGTGATTTTAATTGGCTTATGTGACTGTCCCCAAGGATTTGACCCATGTAAAATCCAAGGTGGTGTTTGGGCTTACCAAACGACAACTGATTTGTTTTGGCGGTGCGCTTTTAATAGGCGTCCCGCTTTTCTTTTTACTCCGTGGCCGTGTCCCCACCAGCGCGTCCGCCCTGATTATGGTATTCGCCATGCTTCCGGGCTTGCTGCTGGCCCTGTATGAGCGCCACGGCCAGCCCCTTGAAGTGGTGGTGCGGCAGATCATCCAGTGCTGCTTCATCCAGCCCAAGGAGCGGCCCTACCAGACCGACAACGCCTATACTGCTCTCATGCAGCAGCATCAAATGGAAAAGGAGGTAAACGAGATTGTCAGAAAAGCAAAGGCAAGAGCCGCCTGTAAAGCTCACCCACGCCGAAAGAAAAGAAATTCAGGCCATCATCCGCAGGTATAAGGGTGACGGCAAGCCCCATTCCGCACAGCAGAGCATCCCCTATGAAGCTATGTACCAAGACGGCGTGTGCCGGGTGACGGCCCGCACATTCTCCAAGTGCATTGAATTTGCGGACATCAGCTATCAGCTTGCACAGGCCGATACCAAAACCGCCATCTTTGAAAACCTGTGCGATTTATACAACTATCTGGACGCCTCCATTCACGTCCAGTTTTCCTTTGTCAATCGCAGGATCGACCCCAAACAATACGCCAAGAGCTTTGAGATCAGGGCGCAGGGGGACGATTTTGACGACATCCGGGCCGAGTACAGCGGCATCCTGCAAGACCAGCTTGTGAAAGGCAACAACGGCCTGACGAAGCGGAAGTTCCTCACGTTCACCATCGAGGCCGACAGCCTGAAAATGGCCCGCGCCCGGTTAAACCGCATTGAAATCGACCTGCTGGGATACTTCAAGGCAATGGGGGCCGTGGCCCATGCGCTGAATGTAAAAGAACGGCTGGAAGTGATGCACAGCGTATTCCACCTTGACGGGGAGCCGTTTTCCTTTGATTGGAAATGGCTTGCCCCCTCTGGCCTATCCACGAAAGATTTTATCGCCCCGTCCTCCCTGCGCTTTGGCAACGCCCGAATGTTCGGGCTGGGCGGTAAATATGGGGCTGTGAGCTTCCTGCAAATCCTTTCCCCGGAGCTGTCGGACGAAATGCTGGCCGACTTCCTCAACACGGAAAACGGGATTGTCGTCAACCTCCATGTGCGGGCTATCGACCAGAGCGAGGCGATCAAGACAGTAAAACGCAAAATCACCGACCTTGACGCCATGAAAATTCAGGAGCAGAAACGGGCTGTCCGCAGCGGCTATGATATGGACATCCTGCCAAGCGACCTTGCCACCTACGGACAGGACGCCAAGGAGCTGCTAAAGACCCTGCAAAGCCGGAACGAGCGCCTTTTTCAGTTGACCTTTCTTGTGCTGAACACCGCCGACACCCGGCAGAAGTTGGAGAATGATGTGTTTTGGGCGGCGGGGATCGCACAGAAGTATAATTGTTCCCTTGTCCGTCTGGACTATCAGCAGGAGCAGGGCCTTATGAGCAGCCTCCCGCTGGGAGCCAACCAGATCAAAATTGAGCGTTCCTTGACGACTTCGAGCGTGGCCGTATTCGTGCCGTTTGTGACACAGGAGCTTTTTCAGGGCGGCCAAGCCATGTATTACGGCATCAACGCCAAGACCGGCAACATGATTATGCTGGACAGAAAACGGGCACGCTGCCCCAACGGTTTGAAGCTGGGCACTCCCGGCAGCGGCAAGTCCATGAGCTGCAAGGCCGAGATTGTCAGTGTGTTCCTCTGTACCACGGACGACGTGTATATCTGCGACCCGGAGGCTGAATATTACCCCCTTGTCAAACGGCTTCATGGGCAGGTGGTAAAGCTCTCGCCCACAAGCAAAAGCTATGTGAACCCGCTGGACATCAACTTAAATTACAGCGAGGACGAAAGCCCGCTGGCCCTGAAATCCGATTTCGTGCTGTCGTTCTGCGAGCTTGTGATGGGTGGGAAGAACGGGCTGGAAGCTATCGAAAAAACGGTGATTGACCGGGCCGTTCAGGTGATTTACCGGCCCTATCTGGCAGACCCCAAACCAGAGAATATGCCCATCCTGTCCGACCTCCACGCGGCGCTTTTGGCCCAGCACGTCCCGGAGGCCGACCGCGTGGCGCAGGCTCTTGACCTGTATGTGTCCGGCAGCTTGAACGTCTTTAACCACCGCACCAACATCAACATTGAAAACCGTATCGTAGCCTTTGACATCAAGGAGTTGGGCAAGCAGCTAAAGAAAATCGGAATGCTGATCGTCCAAGACCAGATTTGGGGCCGCGTGACCCAAAACCGCAGCCAAGGGAAAGCGACGTGGTACTTCTGCGACGAATTTCATCTGCTTCTGCGCGAGGAACAGACGGCGGCCTTTAGCTGTGAAATTTGGAAGCGTTTCCGCAAGTGGGGCGGTGTCCCGACAGGCGCGACCCAGAACGTGAAAGACCTCCTTTCCTCCCCGGAAATCGAGAATATCCTTGAAAACAGCGATTTTATCTGCCTGTTAAATCAGGCGTCCGGCGACCGCAAAATCCTTGCGGAGCGGTTGAATATCTCCCCCCAGCAGTTGCGGTATGTGGACAATTCCGAACCCGGCGAGGGGCTTTTGATTTATGAAAATGTCATTTTGCCCTTTAAGAACCCCATCCCGCAGGACACCCAGCTTTACCAGATTATGACGACCCGGCTGGGCGAGGGGGCGACGGTATGAAGCCGCTAAAGCCCCGCGACAAGGTGACGCAGCGCATGACCCGTGACGGCCTGACGCTGGAAAACCAGACCACCGGCGAGAGTGCCAATGTATCTGACCGGGAGGCCGAACAAGACTACACCGGCCCGGAGCCGGGCGGCGCTTCCGAAAAGGTGACGGAACGGGCCGGGGACATCCGCGACCGCCGCAAGGCGAAGCGGGCGGCCAAGTCTGGTGCAGATACGGCGGCACAGGCTACCGGCCCGGCGTCCCGCCTGCAATTTACCGCCGAGGAACGGGCCTCCCCGGAGCTTGCCCCCTATATTCAAAAGGCCGAGAAGCGGGCCGACAAACTGGACGCGGCGCGGGAGGCGCTGCCCAAAAAGCGCGTCGTCACCAAGGAAACCGTCTATGACGAGGCTACCGGCAAGGCCAAGAGCAGGCTTCACTTTGAAAAGGTGGAGAAAGACCTGCCCAAACTGAAACCCAGCCCGGCCAGCCGTCCCGTTCAGGAAGCGGCCCTGTTCCTCCACGGCAAGATACACGAAGTCGAACATGAAAATGTGGGCGTGGAGGGCGGCCACAAGGGAGAAGAATTGGCCGAACGTCAGGTGGGCCGGGCCATCCGCAGCGGCATCCGGCGTCACAAGCTGAAACCCTACCGGGCCGCAGCCAAGGCCGAACGCAAATCCATTGCCGCCAACGCGGAGTACATCTACCAAAAGTCCCTGCGGGACAACCCGGAACTGGCGCAGACGGTGAAAAAACCCGTGTCCCGGTTTTGGCAGAAACAGCGTATCAAACGGGAGTACGCCAAGGCAGCGCGGACGGCGGGCCAGACGGCGCAGGCCAGCGCAGCCGCAGCCAAGAAAGCCGCCACGGAAAGCAAACGGGCCGTCTCTTTCGCGGCCCGGCACTGGAAAGGGGTGCTGCTGGTGGGCGGCGTCGCCCTGATGCTTCTGATCGTGATGGGCGGCCTGCAATCCTGCACCGCCATGTTTGGCAGCGCCGGGACGGGGCTTGCGGCCACCTCCTATCTCTCCGAGGACAGCGATATGCTGGGGGCCGAGGCCGCCTATTCCGATATGGAAGCGGACTTGCAGCAGGAACTTGACAACTACGAAAGCCTGCATCCCGGCTATGACGAATATCGTTTCGATCTGGACGAGATCGGCCACGACCCCTATGTGCTGACCTCCATCCTGTCGGCGCTCCATGAGGGCGTCTTTACACTGGCCGAGGTGCAAGCCGACCTTGCCATGCTCTTTGACCGGCAATATGCCCTGACGCAAACCGTTGAAACCGAAATACGCTATCGCACTGAAACGAGGACGGACAGCGAGGGCAACACCTACACGGTGGAAGTCCCCTATACCTACTACATCTGCAACGTGAAGCTGGAAAACTTCGACCTGTCCCATCTGCCCGTCTATATCATGGATGAGGATACCATGAGCCTGTATGCCGCCTATATGTACACGCTGGGGAACCGGCCAGACCTCTTTCCCACTGGCAGCTATCCCCACGCCTCCACCGTCAAACAACCGGAGTATTACGACATCCCCCCGGAGGCGTTGGAGGACGCGACCTTTGCGGCCATGATCGGAGAGGCGGAAAAGTACATCGGCTTCCCGTATGTGTGGGGCGGCAGCTCCCCGGCCACCAGCTTTGATTGCAGCGGCTTTTTATCGTGGGTGGTGAACCATTCCGGCTGGAACGTGGGACGGCTGGGGGCGCAGGGGCTTTATGACTACTGCACCCCGGTTTCCCCGCAGCAGGCGAAGCCCGGCGACCTTGTGTTTTTCGTCGGCACTTACGATACTCCCGGCGTGTCCCATTGCGGACTGTACGTCGGCAACAATGTCATGCTGCATTGCGGCGACCCCATTTCCTACACCAACCTAAATTCAAACTATTGGCAGTCCCATTTTTACAGCTTCGGCAGGCTTCCATAACCGGGAACCTGCCGCTATTTTTGAAAGGAGTTTTGACCTATGGCAGTAAACAGACTGGAACGCATTGAAAAGGACATCCAGAAAACCAAGTCCAAGATCGCGGAGTTTCAGAAGCAGTTGAAAGAGCTGGAAGCACAGAAAACCGAACAGGAGAATTTGCAGATCATCCAGCAGGTACGCGCCCTGAACCTGACGCCGGGACAGCTTGCCGCATTTTTGAAAAGCGGCGCGGCGCAGGCCCCGGCCTCCGCCCTTTCCCATGAAAAGGAGGACAACGACGATGAAGAATAAACGACTGTTCCGTACCCTGACCGTCACACTGGCCGCCGTGCTTTGCATGACGGCCTTTTCCGTCACCGCCTACGCGGGCGGCACAGACCCCGACCCGGAGCCGCTGCCGGAAGCCACCGAGGCCCCGGAACCCACCACGGGCGGCATGGAGCCGGAGGGCGTACCCCTGACCCCGGAGGGCAACGCGACGCTGGTAGATGATTACTACGGCGACAAGCAGCTTATCACTGTCACCACCAAGGCCGGAAATTACTTTTATATCCTGATCGACCGGGCCAACGAGGACAAGGAAACCGCCGTCCATTTCTTAAATCAGGTGGACGAAGCCGACCTGATGGCACTGATGGAGGACGGCCAGAAAGAGGAAGCCCCCGCCGTCTGCACCTGTACGGAGAAATGCAGGGCTGGGGCTGTCAATGAGAATTGCCCGGTCTGCAAAACCAACATGACCGAGTGCAGCGGCCCGGAGCCGCAGGAGCCGGAGGAAACCGAGGCCCCGGAAAAGGAAGCCAAGGGCGGCGCGGGCGGCCTGCTGGTGTTCCTTGCGGCGGTGCTTTTGGGCGGCGGCGCGGCCCTGTACTATTTCAAGTTTAAGAAGCCCAAAGCGGAAGCTAAGGGTGGCGACCTGCTGGATGAATACGACTTTGGAGAGGACGACGAGGACGAGCCGGAGGAAGGTGGAGAGGTTGCGGACGAAACAGGCCCGGAAAAGGAGGACGAGGAATGAGCTATCAACTTGTGATTGCAGAGAAACCCAGCGTCGCCCGCAGCATTGCGGGCGTGATCGGGGCCGACAATAGGCGCGACGGATATTTGCAGGGAAACGGCTATCTGGTGAGCTGGTGCATCGGCCACCTTGTTTCCCTTGCCGATGCCGGACAGTATGACGAGCGTTTCAAGAAATGGCGCTATGAGGATTTGCCGATCTTGCCGCAGGAATGGCAGTACGTCATTCCCGACGACAAGAAAAAGCAGTTTGATGTTCTTCGCTGCCTGATGGAGCGCTCCGACGTGGACGGCCTTGTGTGCGCCACCGACGCCGGGCGCGAGGGAGAATTGATTTTCCGTTTCGTCTACCAGATGGCGGGCTGCAAAAAGCCGTTTCAGCGCCTTTGGATTTCCAGCATGGAGGACGCCGCCATCCGGGCGGGCTTCCAGCACTTGAAACCCGGCGCGGACTATGACGCTCTCTATCAATCGGCCCTGTGCCGGGCGCGGGCCGATTGGCTGGTGGGCATCAACGCCACCCGGCTTTTCTCCATCCTCTACCACAAGACCCTGACCGTGGGCCGCGTCCAGACCCCGACATTGAAAATGCTGGTGGACAGGGAGGCCAAGATTTCTGGCTTCCAGAAAGAGAAATACCACATCGTCCAGCTTGCGGCGGGCGGAGTGGAAGCGGCCAGCGGCCATATTTCGGACGCCGCCGAGGCGGAGAAAGTACGGGCGGCCTGTGCAGGAGCGCAGGCCGTTTGTGCTTCGGTGAAGCGTGAGAAAAAGACGGAGCAGCCGCCCCGCCTTTACGACCTTACCACCTTGCAGCGGGAGGCCAACCGCCTGTTTGGATTTACCGCCAAGCAGACCCTTGACTACGCCCAACAGCTCTATGAAAAGAAGCTGCTGACCTACCCCCGAACCGACAGCCAATATCTCACCGACGATATGCAGCCGACGGCGGAAAGCATTGTGTCCGGCCTGTGGGGGCTTCTGCCATTTGCGGCGGGGCTGGACGTGGCCCCACAGTTTGGCCGCGTCCTGAACAGCAAAAAGGTGTCCGACCATCACGCCATCATCCCCACGATGGAGTTTGTGAAAAAGGGCTTTGACGCTCTGGCCGAGGGGGAAAAGAAGCTGCTGTGCCTTGTGTGCTGCAAGCTGCTGTGCGCTGTGGCCGGGCCGTATGAATACGAGGCCGTCACCGCCACATTCACCTGCGCCGGACAGGAGTTCACCGCTAAGAGAAAGACTGTTCTTTCTCCCGGCTGGAAAGAGATCGACCGGCGCTTTAAGGCGTCGTTCAAGACCGACGCCGACGAGGACGCGCCGGAGCTGGCAAGGGAATGGCCGGATGGGGACTGTCTGCCAGAGCTGTCCGAGGGCCAGACCTTTGAAAACATGGAGGCTTCCATTTCCGAGCATTTTACCGCACCGCCGAAAGCCTACACCGAAGATACGCTGCTGTCCGCGATGGAACGGGCCGGGGCCGAGGATATGCCAGAGGACGCCGAGCGGCAAGGTTTAGGCACACCGGCCACCCGCGCTTCCATTCTGGAAAAGCTGGTACACATGGGCTTTGTCCAGCGGAAAGGAAAGCAGCTCATTCCCACCAAGGACGGACACAACCTTTCCTGCGTCCTGCCGGATGCGCTGACATCCCCCCAGCTCACCGCTGAATGGGAAACCAAGCTGACGGCCATTGCCAGAGGCGAGGCCGACCCGGAGGGCTTCATGCGGGGCATTGAGGAAATGACGCGGGGCCTGATCGCTACCTATTCACAGATCAGCGAGGACGCACAGAAATTGTTTCAGGCCGAGCGCGTTTCCATCGGAACCTGCCCCCGCTGCGGCGAGGCCGTCTACGAGGGGAAGAAAAACTACTATTGCGGCAACCGTTCCTGTCAGTTCGTCATGTGGAAAAATGACAAGTTTTTTGAGGAACGCAAAAAAGCGTTCACCCCGAAAATTGCCGCCTCGCTGCTTAAAAGCGGAAAGGCAAAGGTAAAGGGCCTCTATTCCGTTAAGACCGGCAAGACCTACGACGGCACGGTGCTTCTGATCGACACCGGCGGGAAGTACGTCAACTACCGTATCGAGAGGAAAGGCTAACAAAGTAACGTAGCAAGCATAGGGAGTGTAGCCACACTCCCGGAAAATCCCCGTTCCCGGCCACCCTACCGGGCCGGGGATTTTGCTTGTTGGGGGAATCCCCAAACCCTTATTTTTCAGAAAGGATGTGATACATGAATGCCTTACAGCTCTTATGACCGCGACACTCTGGAACCGGCCAGCACCATGCGGATTGAGCGTAATATCTATTTTGAAAGCGGCAAAAGCGATATTTCCGAGCTGGCCGCCCTACCTTTGGAACGGTTACAGCAGATGCGGGAGGAAAGCGCCGCTGCGGAGCAGGAAGTGTTTGACCGCTTAAAAGCGCAGGCCGCCGCATGGGAGGAACAGGCCGGAAAGACCTTATTCCTTGATAAAGCCATTGAATATGTACGGACGCCGCAGGCCACCCATACGGCGAACCAATGGGAAACGCCGGATGAATACCGCCATATCCGAAGCAACGCCGTCTACCAGATGTCTTACTCCATTTCGGAGAACACCCGCTATGACAGCACGGCGAAAAAATCAATTCCCTATTCGTGGACGCTGCGTTGGAGCATTTTTACGAATGGGCCGGGCGACTACCAGCGGGCCAAAATCGCCGGGCAAGATCGGAAAGTCTTTGCCAGCCGGGAAGAACTGGACAAATACCTTAATGGGCGCATCAAAGCCTACGAGCATTTATTTACCGAGACTTTCCCGGCCATCCCACAGGAGTACGCCGACTGTTTCAAGGTAAACGGCTGCCTGCTTCCCGGTTATACCATCGAGGGCCAGCAGGCCGAAACCAAAATAGACAAGGCCGCAGAAAAGGACGCGCCGGAGCCGCCCTTATCCGCGCCTGTTTCAGAAAGGAGCGACCGCATGAGCGAAGTGTTTTCTATCCAGCTTCACAACCGCCAGCTCTACGAGCAAAGCGGGGATGGCGTCTGGCTGGATTTGCCTACCACAACTGAAAAGCTGCAAGCGGCCCTGCGGGAGATCGGCATTACTGCCGACAATCCGCAGGACTTTTTCATTAACGGGTATTCTTACCCGGAGGACAGGCATCTTGCCTTGCCCTATGAAATGGTGCTTCACTCCGACGTGGACGAATTGAATTTCCTTGCCGCCCGGTTGGAAACCCTTGACGACGCCGCGCTTGCGGAGCTGAACGCCGCCCTGCAAAATCCGAAAGGCGGCTTTGAGAACATCGGCCAGATCATCGACTACCCCGACAATGTGGACTACTATGTGCATCTTCCCGATGTCCAAACCCCGTCGCAGTTAGGCGACTACTACTTAAACCGTTCCGGCATGGTGGAGATGCCGGAAGAATGGAAAGGCGGCATTGACCCGGCCCGCTTCGGCCAGCACGTCGCCGGACAGGAGCAGGGCGTTTTCACAGAATACGGCTATCTGGTGAAAAGCGGCGACGAGTGGCAGCGCGTCCATGAGGGCCAGCCTGTCCCGGAGGAATACCGGGTGATGGCCTACCCCGCGCCGGACGTGCTGCGTGAGGAAAGCAAAGCACAGCCAGCGCCGGAGCGACAAACCGCCGAGGCACCGCCGCCCGTTGTCCCCATCATCCTAAACGGCCAGAACAGCGCCGACCGCATGAAAGAGATTACCGACCGTCTGGAAACCGGCATACAGGAGCTTTTCGAGAGCGAACGCTACAAAGCCTATCTCACCTCCATGTCCCGGTTCCATAGTTACAGTTTCAACAATACGCTGCTGATCGCCATGCAGGGCGGCCAGCTTGTGGCGGGCTACAACAAATGGCGGGATGAATTTCACCGCAACGTCAAGAGAGGCGAAAAGGGCATCAAGATACTGGCCCCGGCCCCATTCAAGACGAAAAAGGAAGTGCCGAAGCTGGATGAACATGGGCAGCCGGTCATTGGCAAGGACGGCAGACCCGTCACCGAAACAAAAGAAGTACAAATTCCGGCCTTTAAGGTTGTTTCCGTCTTTGACGTGAGCCAGACCGAGGGGGAGCCGCTTCCCTCCCTTGCCGTGGACGAGCTGGCGGGAAGTGTTGAGGACTATCAGGACTTTTTTAAGGCGCTGGAACAGACTTCCCCGGTTCCCGTCGCCTTTGAGGACATCCCCGGCAGCTCTCACGGCTACTACCACCTGACGGAAAAGCGGATTGCCATTCAGGACGGCATGAGCGAATTGCAGACCCTAAAGACTGCCATCCACGAAATCGCCCATGCCAAGCTCCACGCCATTGACCCGGAGGCCCCGACCACCGAGCAGGCCAACCGGCCAGACAGCCGCACCCGCGAGGTACAGGCCGAAAGCGTGGCCTATGCGGTTTGCCAACACTACGGACTGGACACATCGGACTACTCTTTCGGCTATGTGGCCGGTTGGAGTTCCGGCAGGGATTTGAAAGAGCTGAAAGCCTCCCTTGAAACCATCCGGGCCACCGCCCATGAATTGATTACCGCCATCGACGGCCATCTTGCCGAGCTTCAGCAACAGCGGCAGGCCCAGCAGACCGCCGAACCGCCGGGGCCGCCCACCGTGGAACGGGCTGCCGAACAACCAGACCCGGACAGCGTGTTTTCCAAGCTCTCCCCGGAGCAGCAGCGGGAAATGACGGACAGCGTAAAGGATATGCTGCAATCTTTGGTGGAAGCCGACCTGAAAAGTAAAGGCACGGTATCGCAAGGGACGTTAGAGGCCATCCAGACGCAGGGCTTTGTTTTGGCCGGGGATGGGAAACTGGAAAAAGCCCCGGAGCAGAACGCAGTGACCGCCGCGCCGCTTACGGATTTGCAGAAAAAGGCGGTGCAAATCTCCAACCGCTACAAAGGCCTACCCTTGCAGGCCAAAATTGATATAATCGCGCAGGCGTTCGGCTGCAAGACGGGCAAAATTGAAACCTCCCCCTGTACCGGCAAATGGCGCGGCACAAGCGACATTTCTATCAGATTTGATAACGGCGTATCCCTATTCATCGGCAATCATCTTACGCCAAAAGCCAAAATCGCAAAAGTACAGACAGAATGTGTCAACAGTGCTTTGGTGCAGTATAACCCGGAGATCGTCAGAGCCACCAAAGAAGCAGCCCTGCCCGTGCTGTTGCAGCGGGAAGCCAAGGATAACGAGATCGCGGCCCAAAAGGGATTGAAGCCCTACACCATACTGAATGTTGAATTTAACGATGGTGCGGATGATAAAAACGGCGGGTATATGGGCTGGTACTATGTGACGCTGGCTGTTGACGGTAAAATCTGCGCTCACATGGAAACGGGGCTAAACCACGCCATTGCGGACGGCAAGGTTAGCGAAACGCCCACACGGGAGAATTATTTTGCAGCGGGAGCCTTGAAAGAAACGGATGTTGATTATGTTTTCAATAACGTGGGCTTTTCCTCTGCTTCGGATTTATATTCGCTGCATATCCCGGAGGATGTGCGGGAACGTGCGGAAAAGGCACTTGCGGAGCGCGAACAGACGCAGAACAGCTTTTCCATTTATCAGCTTAAAGACGGGCCGGAAACGCGGGACTACCGCTTTGAACCCTACGACCGCTTGCAGGCGGCGGGGCTGGCCGTTGACCGGCAGAATTATAATCTGATCTACACGGCCCCGCTGGACGGCAAAACCACGCTGGAGGACATCTACCGTACATTCAACATCGACCATCCCGCAGACTTCACCGGCCACAGCCTTTCCGTTTCGGATATTGTTGTGCTGAACCGCAGCGGAAAGCAGGAGGCCCATTACTGCGACAGCTTCGGCTTTCAGGACGTGCCGGAGTTCTTTATCCAGCGGGAAAAGCAGCTTACGCCGGATGCCTTGCTGACCGGCGAGAGCATACAGACGCCAAGGGGCAGCTTCCATGTAACGGATATGAGCCGGGAGCAGATGGAGGCCGCAGGCTATGGCTTCCACCACCAATCCGAGGACGGCCAGTACCTTATCATGGGGAACAGCACACAAGCCTTTGCCATCCTCGCCCAGCAGGAAAGCCCCATCAAGGCCGCCGAAATGACGACCGAGCAGAATACCAACATGATTGACGGCGTACTAAATAACGCCCCCACGATGGGCGAGTTGGAAGCCAAGGTCAAGGCCGGGAAGCAGGTTTCTCTATTGGACGTGGCGGAGGCGGCCAAGGCGGAGGCGGTAAAGAGCGGCCAGCGCCACAAGGCCCCACAGGAGAAACAAAAGCCCTCTATCCGGGCGCAGCTAAAGGCCGCCAAAGAGGAACAGGCCAAGAAGCCACCGGCGCGGGAAAAGTCAAAGGAATTGGAGGTGTGACGATGAAACAGTTTACCGTAGAGGAAGAAAACCTAATCTGTATGTATCACAGGAGCAACCGCCGCAGGACGGCGTGGAGTATCCGGGAAGCTCTGCCGGATATGGACGGGGAAATGCGGGCGCTGGCCCAGCAGACCGCCAACAAGATAGACACCATGAGCGACGCCGACTTTGAAGCGCAGCAGTTCCATTTCACAGACGAGTAAACCACCCAAGCAGGAAAGAAGCGCAGGACACGGGGGCCGTATGGCCTCCATGTCCTGCGCTCTTTCTTTTTGCCTGTTCCTACGCATTTAGACCGCTGTTTCAGCGGGGATTTGATAATTCATTCAGCCACCCCGCCGACCGCTTCTAAAAAGCCCTAATTTTCCGGGATTTTCAAGGCCCTAAATGCGTAGACAGCAGGTATCTTTTCCGCTGGCGTTCCGCCTCCTTGCGGCGGCGCATCCTGACCGCGCAGACGGGGCAATATTTCGCCCGGTTGGACTTCGGCGTGAACATGGCCCCGCACACGACGCAGCGTTTCACATTGTCCCTGCGCTCCATGATCTCGGCATACAGGGCCGTGTCCAGTGGGAGGACGGCGGCCTTAAACCACCGGCACAGCAGAGAATAGGAAATGCTCTGGACGCAGATACATTCCTCTCCGTCGTCCAGCAGCAGGCAGTTCCCATTGTCGTTGTTGCAGCATTCATGCGTCAGCCTCCGGGCCTTGCGGTATTGGCAGTAGTTCATTCGCGGTATGTTCATAGCTCCTGTGTATGCTCCTTTCCCGGCGTCCCCCGCAAAATGCTGTCCACATTCTGTTTGATGATACCGTATTCTTGCAGCTCCTTTTTCACTTCGCCGTACTTCTCATACAGCCGTTCCTTTTCCTCGTCCAACTTCCGGTACTCCGCTTTCAGGGCGGCCAGATCGGGGAGCTTCGTTACCCCGGCGTCCTTTAGAGCCTTTGCCGCCGCCTCGCACAAAATAAGCTGGCTTTCATGTTCCCGCCGGAAACCGGCCTTGTCTTTGGCCCTGCGGTATTCCAGCGCCACGGGCCGGGTCTGCTTGTAGGTGGTGAGGTTCTTTATCAGCACCGCCATTTCCCCAAGCCTGCGCTCCGCTGTTTTCAGAGCTGCGGCGGCCTCGTCGTTGGCCGCGCTGATCTCGGCCACCCTGCTTTCCAGATCGGCGTATTGGTCTATGCCGTGTTCCGTCAGGAAGTTCAGCGCCTTTGCGGCCTGCTTCAAGTTGTGGAGCTTCGCCCATCGTGCGTAGCCCGCGCTCTGCTGGGCCTTGATGTTATTCTCCAAATCAATCCGCAGGGTGACGCCCTTTTGCGTCTGCTTCGGCCCTCTGTCCACGGCCAGCCCCACGACGCGCCGGGTGATGGCTTCCTCGGTGTAGTTGTCGCCCAACGTCTTGCAGCGGGTAAAGCGTTCCTGTCCGTGGGCGCGGAATGAGATAAACTTGCCCCGCTTGATCTCATAGCCCTGCAACTCCATGAGCCGCAGAAAATCGTCAAAGTCTTTGGACTGCGGGATAGCCGCGTCAATGGCGATTTTCAGTTTGACTTTCCAGCTCTTTCCCTTGCGCTGGGCGTCCCATTCAGCGTAGCTCTGGCCCTTGCTCTGGCCGGGCTTCACCACGGACAAGCCGTTTTCCCTGCACAGCCTGTCGCTGGTGCGCCGGATGTAGGCATAGCTCTGTTTGTTGGAAATGTACTTGCGCTGGTTTACCATATCCACGGCGCAGAAAATCAGGTGATTATGGATGTGCCCCTTATCAATATGCGTCGTCAGCACATAGGGGTATTTCCCTTGCAACACTTCGTCGGCAAGCTGCCGCCCGATCTCGTGGGCCTGCTCCGGCGTGGCCTCCCCCGGAGCAAAGGACTGGATCAGGTGGTGGGCCAGATTATTGCCCTTTTTGTACGCCTGTTCCAGCAGCATTTCAAATTCAATATCCGCTGTTTCGTAAGAGCAGCCATGGGAGGACACCAGCAGCTTACCGTCGGTCTTGTCCGGGTTTTCGATGTAGTCAAGGGCTTTTTTCAGCGTTGACTTGACAGGATGTATCTTTGTAACTGCCATATCTCGGCCAGCGCCCCCTTAATGTCCTCCACGTCCTGCGCGTACACAGCCCCGGTACTGTTGATACGCCTTGCAATCTGGTTGACGTTGACACCGATCTTTTGCAGCTCTGCGGTCTGCGCCCGGATGTCGCTGGTGTCCATGTGGACGATATAGCCGTCAATGAGCATCTTCCGGGCGTAAGCCGAAAAGTTCTTCGTGTGGAGCTGGGCCATCTTCTGCTGTATCAATGCCCGTTCCTCCGGCGTCACAGGGACGCGCAGCACAATGTTCCGTGTTCGGTTCGTCATGCGGTTTCCCTCCTTTCTCACAGGGGTTTGGGGACTTCCCCAACAAGCAGAAACGGACGCGGCCCGGCAGGGGCGGGGCTGGCCGGTTTCCGGGAGTGTGGCTACACTCCCTATGCTTGCTACGTTTCTTATCCTCCGCTACTACAACGCCCGAAACGCTCCAATCTGCCCGCAAAATACCGGCGTTCAGCGAAAAAAAACGCAAAAAAATAGAGAACGCTTTTCACGTCCTCTACTCTTTGATTTTGATAGCTCCGTCAATGGCTCCCTCGATAATCGGCAAATACGGTTCGGGACACAGCTTTAATTTGTGGCCGACCCTCTGGCGCTGTTCGCTGCCCTCTGGCTCTGCTTCCGGGTGGAAGTAGCGTTCTATGGGGAGCTTGCATATCCTCGCCAGCTCATAGAGTACCGGGACGCTGGGAAGATCGCCGCTGTTTTCAATATTCGCAAGATACCGGGGATCAATGTTGACTTTTTCGGCTAACGCCTTACGGGACAGGCCCAATGCTTTACGTGCCTCTTTAATGTCCGCTCCAAGTGTTTCAAAGCCCGGATATTCCTTTCCTTTTGCCATATCACAACCTCCACCTACATTCTATAATTCATAGTCTGTGGTTGGAATGATGTAATATGCGCTACTGTTGCAGTTTATAATTCTTGTTAGGCTATTTTAGCGGTAGTTCTATTCTTATACTCAATCCATGTGGAGCAGTATGGAAATAATGTATCTTGCCTTGATGCGCTTTAACAATCTGTTTTACGACTTTAAGGCCCAGCCCATGATCTATCCCATCAGATTGTTCCTGTGTACTGGAAATATCCTCATCATGGTTGAGCGAGTTCAAAAGCGGTTCGCTAATCCCTTTCCCATTATCAGATATAGAAAAAGAACACGCTTCGTCATTGATACCACAGGTAAGGCTTATTTTACATCCATTTGGATTGTGAACGATGCTGTTGTGTATCAGATTACTTAACATTCGTTGCAGTAATGAGCTGTCACCGTTCAAGCAGGCAGTTTTTCCCGGCTGTTCTTCTGAAAATTCTATTTCGTACTGATCTGAAAGTCCCTCATTGAGAAACTCACTCACCACCTGCCGAGCCAGTTCTACCGGGTTAAGATTTTGCTTCTGGATTGGCTGCATGGAATATTCCAGCTTCGTTGTCAAATTCAGATCGGCAACTAAATCCTTCAATTTTTCACTTTGCCTACGGATGATTCCGGCCTGTTTCTGTGTATGCTCCGGTAGGCCCGTTGTATCTTCAATTTCACTGGCGTAGCCTAAGATCATGGACAACGGTGTGCGTATATCATGGGAAACTCCCCTTATCCATACAGCACGGGTATTATCCTTTTTCATCAGATAGTCACCGGCTTTGTTCAGACCAGCATTGATCTCGGCCAGTTCACCGACTTCTTCTAAATGAAAGGGTTTTCCACTGGAAAGGTTGCGAATACCCTTTAGAATTGGCCCCATAGCTTTTTCCACACGGTAAGTATTGCGAACAAATAAAAATATCATCAAAAAAATATTGACAATGAATGCTGCCGCGATACAGATCATCATTGGCCGTACATATCGAGAATTAAAAGAGAAGTAATAATTCACAACGTCCCCCGGCGGCAATCCAATCACTAAAAGTCCATCGTCACGCTTCCAGATGTTAATAGGGTAATCTTCAAGATACCAGCGGCTAAACATGGCAATATCTGTTGCAGTATAGCGTTTTGGAAAATCTTCCGGCAAGCCATTCTCCCAAACAACCGTACCATTGTCATCTAAGATCATAGCCCAAGCGTTTGCACCATGCAGTATTTCCTGCGCCTGCTGGTCTGCGGAAAATGTACCATCGTTTATTACATGATTAGAAAAATCTTCGGTAGGGAAATGAGCGGCGGTCGTATTGTTAAAATAAAAAATGACCAAATAGGCCCCTGCCAACAACAGATTCACGGCGACAAAAAGAACGACAATCCCTATGGTCGAGGATATATAACGACGAAAAAAACGCTCTACGGTATTCATCGTTTCGCCCCCTTGACGTTAAGACGATAGCCGATTCCTTTTATCGTAACAAGCGCAACCGGCTTTGATGGGTTTTCTTCTATCTTTTCTCTTAGATGTCGAATATGTGTTGCCAATGTACTTTCATATCCCTGCCAATATTCACCGCAGACAGCTTCACATAAAGTTCCTGTGGTTATGATTCGTCCTGCATTTTCGTACAGCTTTGTAAAGAGTTGTAATTCCTTTGCCGTCAGAGGAACGCTTTCACTTCCGCGTTGCACAATGACCTTTTCCAAATCCACCGTTGCGGCGTCAAAATACACCTTGCGCTCCTGCTCTGGGTAAGTGCGTTTCAAAATAGCCTGCACCCGGAATAACAATTCCTTTGGTAAAAAGGGCTTTAGCAAATAATCGTCTGCCCCGTTTTCAAATCCTGTGAATTTATCCTCGGCCTCCCCGCGAGCCGTCAGCATGAGAACCGGGACTTTACTAGTTTTGCGTATCTCCTTTAATACCGCAAAGCCATCCATTCCCGGCATCATCACATCAAGAATTACCATGTCCGGCTGGTTCTCAATCCATATTTTTAATGCGGATTCGCCGGAAGCGGCAGTTAGGATTTTAGTATAGCCCGCCCGTACAAAAATGGACTGCACCATTTCCAACAGCTCCGCTTCATCATCCACTACAAGAATTGCCCTATCGTTCATACGGCCACCTCCTTTTTTCGTTCTGCTCCCATTATACCTCAAGAGAAGCCATTTGCCTATTCTGCCTCCCAAATCTCAAGGTAAACTCAAGGTTATCTCAAAGTTATCTCAAAGTTGGCGTGTTATGCTTGTTGGGCAAACAAAAAGGAGGTACTCGATTATGAGTGAATACATCATTGAAACGCATGATCTGACAAAAAAATATGGAAATCAGTCCAGTGTTTCTAGTCTGAACATCCATGTGAAAAAAGGCCGAATCTATGGCCTGCTGGGACGTAATGGCGCGGGTAAGACCACAACCATGCGGATGCTGCTGGGGCTGACAGTACCCACTTCGGGAAAAGTAGAGATTTTCGGCAGGCCGTTTCAGGGCAACGAAAAAAACATTCTGCCCCGTATTGGTAGCCTGATTGAATCCCCGGGTTTCTATCCCAACCTAACGGGAACAGAGAATTTGAAAATCTTTGCGGAGCTACGTGGTCTGAAAAATCCTAAGTACATTCAAAACGCATTGGAACTCGTCAATCTGCCATACCGGGATAAAAAGCTATTTTCTCAATATTCTCTCGGGATGAAACAACGGCTTGCGATTGCGCTGGCCGTCATGCACGACCCAGAACTTTTAATTTTGGACGAGCCAATCAATGGCCTTGACCCCATCGGCATTGCGGAAGTGCGTAATTTTATCCGGGAGTTGTGCGACGCAAGAGGAAAGTCTATTCTGATTTCCAGTCATATCCTTTCGGAAATATCACTGTTGGCTGATGACATCGGCATTATCGACCACGGCAAGCTGCTGGAAGAAGAAAGTCTAAAAGAATTAGAGGCGAAAAACGCAAAGTTTATTCATTTCTTCGTATCAGACGCTAAACGAGCTGCGCAAATCATTGAGCATGATTTTCATTGCAGCGAAATACGCTGTGCGGACACCAATAACCTTTATCTCTATGATTTTTCTCTGCCGGTATCTAAAGTCAACCGCGCCCTTGTGGAATCTGGCCTTGACGTAACAGAAGCCCATCTGTGTGAAGATACATTGGAGGATTACTTCAAGAAAATTACAGGGGGTGAGGGGATTGCTTAAGTTGATTCAATGCGAGTGCTGGAAGCTCAAACGGAAAAAATTTGTCCAGTTGGTTATGGCGGCATCTTTCCTGTTTCCTATTCCACTTACAGCAATCATTTATTACATGAATACTGCGCAGGGCAAATACGAAACGAAAGAGGCGGCCTTTGATGGCCTTTGGCAATCCGTTATGGGATTTGGTATGCAGTTACTTCTTCCCTGCATTCTCGGAATTATTGCGGCACTTCTGTTTTTTGCGGAACGTGACAATGACACTTACAAAAATTTACGGACAATTCCTGTCACCAGTACGCAAATGGTAATTGCAAAATGTGTTGTGTTGCTGGTACTAAGCGTCTTGTTTTGCGTATCGTCAACCGTAGCTTCTATGCTGTGCGGCTATGTTTTCTTTGGTGTATCCGGCGTCGTTTATAAACTGTTGTTCTCCGTGCTGATGGGATTTCTCATCGCCCTGAGCGCCCTGCCGCTGGTTTTGCTGATTGTCTTTTTCAGTAAATCCTATATATTTTCAATTTTGCTTTGCATTTTTTACAGCGTGTTCAATCTGATGTCCACGTTTACCATCACGGCGTTGCCTAAGTTTTTAGTCAGCATATTGCCTACTCCCAGCATTATGATTTGGGGGTCTGCGCAAATGGTTTCCCATATGGCAATCGGTGATGCGGAGGATTTGCAGAGATTTGTTGATCTGGGTCTGGTTCCATCTACTATTCAACTTTTCCTGACACTGGGGATAATCGGGCTGATCTCCATTCTACTGGCCATTTATCTGTATAAAAAAAGGAGTGAGTGATATGGCAGGAATTATAAAGACGGAATTTGAAAAACTGAAAAGATACTTTATTGTTTGGATTGGTATTGCACTGATGCTGCTTACTGTGCTGCTGACGATGTTCACCTCTATGGCCGACGATGGCATGGTCTGGAATTTTCAAGTTCTAAGCGAGCAGGTCATCAAAAATTTTACCACGCTTACCTTTCCAATGTGCATTACTCTTATTACTGGGTATATGATTTCGCGGGAAACCACGGACGATACTCTGAAAAATATTGTTATCGTACCAGTGTCGTATTCCAAGCTGCTCTTTGGCAAGATTATTGTTTCCTCTATTCTATCACTATTATTGGGAATGGTATGCTTTGTGTTTACGGTCGCTACGAACCTTGTCATGGGGTATAGTGGATTGACCATGCAAGCCGTTTTTATCAGTTTTGGGCAAATGGTTTTTTTGGCGCTATTTCTCTTTTTTGCAGTTATGCCGATTATCGTTGCGGTAAACAAATTGCGCGGCAACTTTCTCATTGGCGTAGTTTTAGCCTTTGTCTACGGATTCATTGGAATGTTTACAGGCAATAGTCTGTTTTCTTCCATATATCCTATTTCAGCCGCATTGGGTATGATTCATTACCGCAGTTACGAGGTGGGGGTCTATTGGAATACCCCTCTTTGTGCATTAAGCATTATTTCTATGTTTGCCATCGGGATTGCTATAATTTTCTTAGGTGGTCGAAGCAACATACATGAACCGAATATGAAAGAAAAGCGTGTTGTTCAGAAAAAAGGCTGGTAACTATTTTAATACTGATTCCTTAAGGAGGTCGCAAAGTACATGAGTAAAAAGAAAACTATTATCATCGGGGTTGGCGTAGCTGTAGTTGCCCTTGTCTTTATGACAGTTGCTTTTCTTGCCACGCAAACCAACACGAATTATTACACGCAGATTGATAATCGGTGGGTAACAGAGATCGCGCCTCACGGTGCTATGAACTACAAATACACTTTAAGCGCCTATGACGAAAAAGGCGCAGAGAAAGACATATCCTTTGAAACCAGCAAAATTTTAACAGATAATGCGTATCTGTGCCTGAAAGTAGCTCCGTTACGCGGTGTAGTTACATGGGCCGAGATTCAATATGAAGAATTGCCGCCTGCTATACAGGAACATTATTCAAGGTAACTTCTTAATCGAGTTGATACACTCGCTGAAAAACAATATATGACCTCAACTGCCGGACGACGGCAAAAGAAAAAAAGCCGTCGTGCAGCAGCCCTTTTCCCGTGCCTTGACTGGCGGCTTTGAGAAATCGAAGCCGCCGTTTCTTTTGCTCAAAGTAGAGCGTGTGACTGTATATTTGCGTGAAGCCACGGCGGCAAAAGGAGATTGCCGCCGTGCTTATTTTATCTATTCCCTTTTACTCTGACCGCTCAAAAAAAGCCTTGATCCGCCACAGGATAGGCACGGCCACGAATATGAACTATATCATGTAAGAATTGAACTTAGCACTTCTCTCAACGCCCGGCTGGTCTGCCACCAGCCGGGCGTTTTTTGTCGTTTCCTGCGGTCTGCTTTGCGGGCCGAAATAAAATTCAACTTTTTTCAGAAAAGGAGGCATTCAGCGGGCAGCAGACGGTATCGCAGGATTGGTAGTAGCGGAAAGGGAGAGTACCACCTAAATCCCCCACGGAAAGGGGGTGAGAAGATGGAAACGAACCCCCGCGACTATGGCGAGCGATGCCGGTTTGACGCTTTTTGCAAAACGGTACTGCGGAATGAAGCCAGAGCTTACCTGCGGAATATGAGGCGTCAAAGAGATCGTGAAACGATGTTCAGCGACTTATCGCAGGTGGAGCTGGACAAGCTCTGCACGGTAGACTGCTATCCCAGCGACAGCTTTACTTTTACTTCGCACGGATATGAGTTACATATCGACAACGAGCTTGTGGCCGAAGCCTTTGCCAGCCTGCCAAAGACGGAGCAGAGCATTTTAATTTTGCATTGTGTTCTGGATATGGCAGACGGCGAGATCGGTGGCCTGCTGGGAATGAGCCGCAGCGCAGTACAGCGTCACAGGGCCAATACCCTGAAAGAGCTGCGAGAAAAATTGATGGCGTTCATGCCGAAAGGAGGTTGACGCGGATGAAAGAGCCTATCCACAGAGGCAAAGAGCTTTTGCCCCTTTCGGTCATTCACGCGGCTACCGCCGGGGATGCCGGAGCTGTGGAGCGTGTCTTACGGTACTATGGCGACTACATGAACAAGCTGTGTACCCAGACGCTCTACGACGAGGACGGTTATCCCCATGTGTGCGTAGACGAGTACATGAAGCGCCGTCTGGAAATCAGGCTTATCCAAGCGATCGTCAAGACCTGACGATACGGCCCCCGGCCAGAAAAGCGTCTTACCCTTTCCACGCCGGACTGTCCCCCGGAGGCCGCATAGCTGCACCTTGAAAAAGAAAGCGCAGGAAGAAAATGCCCGCGCAGCATAGGGCAGACGGATACATTCTGTCTGTACCGAGCCGGGCGGCTGGTGCGCCAAGAGGTTTTCCCCTATGGAAAAGCGGAGCGATCAAACCGGGCCGTAATGCAAGCGTGGCGGCTTGCGGGCGACGACGTGCAGGCAGGACAATGATACTCCCTTGTCGTCGTAGTCCGAGCGTTCAAAGCGTCGCAGGCAACGAGCAGGGCCGCGTGAGAACCACGCCGGGGGTGAAAGTCCCGTGGAGCTGTGCCAGCAGCCATCCGTTTTTCTGCCCATTTCGTTTTTTACCGATGAAAGCGAAAGGGGGCTACTGTATGAACAGTACAGTATCAAATCAGAAAGAAGCCGCCCCTGTGGTACGCAAGTACGAGATCGGGGGCGTTCTCTATATTGTGAAAGCAACCGTCAAGGATGGAGCCACCGAAAATGCGGTGGCAAAAATCCATCGGCTGATACAAAACGATTTAAGCAAACAAGCCAATCAAAATTAAGACTTTTTTCATATCCTAAAAGCTGACGGGCGGGGCCTGATATGGTATAATAATACCGTATCAAAGCCCCGTTTTCCGGCTGCGGAATAGGAGGCAAACATGAGTAAACAGCCGGAAATGGTGACTGCACTTTATTATCGTGCGGCACGGAAAAATGATACAAACCTGAACCTTGACAATCAAATGTACCAACTGTTGAGCTATGCACAGCAGCATGGAATTGACAGCTTCGTCCTTTATGCCGACACCGGCGTTTCAGGACTGACCCTCGACCGTCCCTCGCTTGCGTCCCTGTGGGCGCATATTCGCGCCCGGCGCGTAAAGCAGGTGATCGTCGCCAGCGTTGACCGCATCAGCAGAAACACGCTTGACAGCCTGCAATTTGTTGACGCCGCCGCCAAGTACGGCGCGGCGGTGATCTCTATCAGAAAGGGCGGCGGGCCGTTGGCCGAAAGTGAAATCTTCTCTGCAATCCGTTCTTTAGTGAAAGGCGGTGAGCAGAAATGATGAACACGAATATAGGCCCTGTCGGTTCGTTCCAACGCATTGTCAATACGGCCCCTTTGAGCGAGGAAGCGCGGACTGTCATTCAGAATACGGTGCTTCAATTCTACGTCCATAACCAGCCACAGGAGGACGAAGCAGACGGCATTACCGCCTGTTACGAACGCCTGTCCCAAGAAGATAAGCTGGACGGCGAGAGCAACAGCATCAGCAACCAGAAAAAAATTTTGGAGAAGTATTGCCGCGACCACGGCTATACGGCCATCCGGCACTATGACGAGGACGACGGATATTCCGGGACGAACTTCAACCGGCCCGGCTTCCAGAGGATGCTTGCCGATATTAAGGCGGGCAAGATCAAGCGCGTTATCGTCAAGGATATGTCCCGCTTCGGGCGCAACTATCTTCAAGTCGGGATGTACACGGAAATGCTTTTCCCGGAGTATGGCGTTCATTTTATCGCCGTCAACGACGGCGTGGACAGTATCCGGGGAGACAGCGAATTTACCGCCATCCGCAACGTATTTAACGAGATGTACGCCAAGGACACCAGCAAGAAAATCCGGGCCACATGGCAATCCAAAGGCCGTTCTGGTGAACACCTTACAACCATCCCGCCCTATGGGTACAAGAAAGACCCGGAGGACAAAAAGAAATGGCTGATTGACGAGGAAGCCGCCGCCATCGTGCAGAAAGTATTTGCGCTGTGCGTGGACGGTTTGGGGCCGACGCAAATCGCTAAGTGGCTGCGTCAAAATAAAATCCTGAACCCTACCGCCTATTGCCGTCAAAAAGGGCTGCCCTGTTCCAACAAGCCCACGGCAGACCCCTGTAAGTGGACGAACGAAACCGTTTCCCGGATGCTGGAACGTATCGAGTATTTGGGGCATACAGTGAACTTCAAGACCACCAAGCAATCGTTCAAGAGCAAGAAAAAGCTGTGGAACGACCCGTCCCAATGGGCTATCTTCGAGAATACGCAGGAGCCGATCATTGAGGAAAGCGTGTTTGTAATCGTACAGAATATCCGTCAGGGGCGGCGGCGTCCTACCAAGATGGGCGATATGGGGATGTTTTCGGGGCTGCTGTACTGTGCGGACTGCGGCGGCAAGATGTATCTGTGTCGGGCAAACCATTTCAAGCC
This sequence comes from Butyricicoccus faecihominis, assembly GCF_024462775.1. Classification (GTDB taxonomy): domain Bacteria; phylum Bacillota; class Clostridia; order Oscillospirales; family Butyricicoccaceae; genus Agathobaculum; species Agathobaculum faecihominis_A. Next base: position 51,190 of record NZ_JANGCE010000010.1, on the reverse strand, counting down.
GGAGCAGGAATATTACATCTGTTCCACCTACCGCAAAGACCGTACCCGTTGCAAGACCCATTCCATTCGCCGCGTTATCCTTGAAGAAATCGTTCTGCGGAACCTGCGGGAAGCCATTCAATATGTGACCCAGTACGAGGAAGACTTTATCAAGCGGGCGGCAGATCGAAGCCTGCGGGAACGGGACAAGGAGCTGGCGCAGAAAAAGGATGTGCTTGCGCAGGCCGAGAAACGGATTGCCGAGCTGGACGTTATTTTCAAACGCATTTATGAAGATAACATTTCCGGCAAGCTATCCGATGAGCGGTTTATCAAGCTGTCCCGCGACTATGAGCAGGAGCAGGAAAATCTAAAGGGCGTTGTGGAACAACTGCGGCAGGACGTGAAGCAGCAGGAAAAGGAAAAGCTGAACGTCAAGAGTTTCATTTCTGCGGTCAAGAAGTACACCGACATGACCGAGCTTGATGCCAGCGTTTTGCGGGAGTTCGTCGAGAAGATTTACATTTCCGACGTTTACACCCCCGACGAAAACGAGCCACGGGTAAAGGTGCGGGAAATCCAGATCGTGTATAACTTCATTGGTGCATTTGATTTTGAGGAAGCAAGGGAGCAATCCCAAGCAGCCCAAAAAATAGCGAAAGTCGGCGCAGCTTAACGGCTGCACCGACCTCCACATAAATGTTTTCTTACGTCACCGCCCTATTAGGCGGGCTTTCCTTTTTTATAAGTTATCCACATTCTGTTGATAATAAGATTCAAACAGACGCATCATCAGGCCGACATGACGTTGCTCACCCATGTGCCGCAGATACTTCCAGCAAGAAATACCGGTGATCAGCCCGCCGATCGTGCAAACGATGATATCCTGCATCGTATCGCCGACGCCGGTCGTTGCAACCTGCTGTGGATCCGGACCGGTAAAGGAAACGATATATTCCCATATCTCCCAAAGCACCGCGCTCATCATGGAAAACATCCAAGTATAAAGGGCAGCGTTAAAGGCGTCCGCCTTTTCGCGCCGGTGTCCGGGTTTCATGGAAAAATAAACGACCGTGCCCAATACCGCGAATAAGAAACCGGATAAAAAGTGCAGGATTTTATCCCAAATCGGGATCAGCTCATAGCCGCCGAACAAACTGGCAAAGGATACGGCCGCCAGAACGAACAAATCAAAAATAATCTCCAGCAAATAGACCGGGCGCAAATGGAACACACGATACAGCAACAGCGGTACGGCGGGCAGCAAAAACGCGGCCGCCACCAAAAGAATATTATAGATCGCGGCATCGCGTTTTAAGGCAAAAATGCCCGCGCAGATCGTGAACACATAATAAAAGATCAGCGTGCCGGTTCTTACACGGCGCAGGCCTTTCTGTTCCGTATCGTCCGCCCCCTTATTTGTATTTTTGGTACTCCCCCACGGCCAATTCGTCACAGCGGTTATTATAGGGATTGTCCGCATGACCCTTGACCCAATGGAACTTTACCTGATGTTTGTCCAATAAATCAAGAAGCCTTCCCCACAGCTCCGGATTTTTCGCGGGTTTTTTATCTCCCTTAACCCACCCTTTGGCGCGCCAGCTTTTGGCCCAGCCCTTGGTAATGCCGTCCACCACATATTTGCTGTCCGAATAAAGATCGACGATGCACGGCTCGGATAGCGCCTCCAGCGCGGTGATCACGCCGAGCAGCTCCATGCGGTTATTGGTGGTCATGGGTTCGGAACCGGACAGCTCTTTTTCAAATTTTCCGTATTGCATAACCGCGCCCCAGCCGCCCGGTCCCGGGTTGCCCGAACAAGCGCCGTCCGTATAGATCGTCACGTTTTTCATAGTATCTCCCAAATGTTTTTTTCTTATTATAGCATAATTGGGTGAAGAAAAAAATGCTAAAAGCTTTTTTACATCCGATTAAGTGTATTTTCAACAAAAATTAAAAATTTAGACTATAATGTAGGTGAATGAGGAGGTATAAATTATGGATAGCATCTGTAAGGACTGCAAATATTTTCGCCAACACTATATTAAATCGAGGAAAAATTATGAAGAGATTTTTTGCGGACACTGCGTCCATCCACGATTAAAGGACCGCAAACCAAATACGCCATCTTGCGCGCGGTTTCAAGAAGCAAAAGAGAAAAAGAATTAGAGTGGTAAAAGCCGCAAAACGGCGGGGTGACCTCACCTCGCCGCCGCATTCACAGGGTGAAGCAAATTCATAAAAATCTTGACAGCCTCTCCTATATGTGATATATTTATCTCACAAAGATACAAATACATCACATCTGAAAGGTTGATTTCTATGACATTGCCAATGCTTTCTTTGACGCGCGCCAAGCTGATCAGCGTTATTTCTTGGGCTATCGTTGTCTTTTTTCAATCCATGGCCCTGTTTTTTCCGGTCAGAGGGTTGCCGGTCCCATTGAAGATTGTCATTACCGTGATTCTTCTTGCGACCGTGGTAGCCATTATTTACACCACGCTCGGCTCCAAGGTGGAAAAACCGGATGAACGCGCGGCGCAAAACAATTATAAGGCAAATTCCATGCTGTACGATGGCTTTTTCCTTATATTCGCCATTTTTGTGCTGCTAAGCAGCCGGCTGAATATTCAGGCCGTTTCACTCTCGCGCAGCGAAATCATTTTGCTATTTGCCGTTTTGAACCTGCTGCACGACGGTATTTTTCTGCTTTATGAACGTTTTGGGCGCTGATTATGCTGCAAACAAAAATAAAGGAACTGCGCGCCGCTCACAGCATGGATCAGGCCCAGCTGGCCGAACTGGTCGGCGTGCGCCGCGAGACCATAGGACGGCTGGAAAAGGGACAGTATAATCCTTCCCTCAAGCTGGCGATGGATATCGCAAAGGTATTTGGGCTTCGTGTGGAAGAAATATTTACCTTCACAGACGAATCATAAAAAAGGCTCACCGCGGAGTTATCCGCGATGAGCCTTTCGATTATTCTTCCGTTGTCTCTTCGGCTTCTTCTGAAACGGTTTCCGCGCCTTCCTCGATCTCGGGCTCTTCCTCCTCGTGATCGGTGCGGGCAATCGAAATAACCTTTACATCGTCGCCGGTGCGCATGACGATAACGCCTTGGCTGCCGCGGCCGCACTGGCGGATCTCCCCTACCGGGGTGCGGATGATAACGCCGTCGTTCGTGATGATCATCACATCGTTATCCTCATCCACAATGGACAGGCCCGCGACAAGACCGGTCTTTTCCGTCAGGTTATGCAGCGTGATGCCGCCGCCGCCACGGTGGTGCACGGTGTATTCCTCCACCGGGGTGCGCTTACCAAAGCCGTTTTCGGTAATGCTCAGCACCTGCGCGCCGGGACGGGCGCGGCCCGCGCCGATGACATAGTCCTCATCCGAAAGGCGAATGCCGCGCACGCCTGTGGCCACACGGCCCATGGCGCGCACTTCGTTTTCATCAAAGCAGATCGCGCGGCCCTGATGGGTGGCGATCAGGATATTTTGATTGCCATCGGTCAAACGAACGTCGACAAGCGCGTCGTCCTCGTTCAGATTGAGCGCACGCAGGCCGGCGCGGCGAATATTTTGCAGATCGCTCAATACAATACGCTTGACCGTGCCGCGTCTGGTGACGAAGAACAGGAATTTATCATCGACAAATTCCTTGATCGGGAACATGGCGGTGATCTTCTCGTCGTTCTCCAATTCAAGCAGGTTGACGATATTCATGCCCTTGGCCGAACGGCCGGTCTCCGGGATCTGATAGCCCTTGAGCTTGTAGACCTTGCCGCGATCGGAGAAGAACAAAATAGTATCGTGGGTGGAGCCGATGAAGATATTGCGCGCAAAGTCTTCCTCGCGCGTGCTCATTGCCGATACGCCGCGGCCGCCGCGCTTCTGCGAACGGTAAACCATGGTGGGCTGGCGCTTGATATAGCCGAAATGCGTTAGCGTATACGCGCAATCCTGCTCCTCGATCAGATCTTCGATATCGATCTCATCCGCTACATTTTCAATACGCGTGTGGCGCTCGTCGCCGTATCTCTGCTTTACCTCTTGCAGTTCTTCCTTGACGACCTGCAACATGTTATAGTCAGACGACAAAACTTCCTCAAATCCCGCGATTTTTCCTTCCAGATCAGAGTATTCCTCATCGATCTTCTGCTGTTCCAGACCGGACAAACGGCCCAAACGCATATCGACGATGGCCTGCGCCTGTAATTCGTCCATATGGAATTCAAAGTGATCGGAACCGTCCACAATGCCGAGCAGCGCGATCTGATCGATCCAGAACGGCTCGTTCATCAAATTCTGCTTGGCTTCCGCTTCATTTTTGGAAGCGCGGATGATCTGGATGATGCGATCGATATTATCGGTCGCAACCTTTAGTCCTTCCAGAATGTGCGCGCGGTCCTTCGCCTTTTTCAGGTCAAACCGGGTGCGGCGGGCGACCACGTTTTTCTGGAACTCGATATAATGGTCGATGATCTGGCGCAGGGTGAGCACGCGCGGCTGCGGCTTATCCGGGTGCGCCGCGCTCGGCACCAGCGCGATATGGATCATCGAAATGGTATCCTGCAGCTGGGTATAGCTGTACAGCTGGTTCAAAATGACCTGCGCATTTGCGTCGCGCCGCACGTCGACGACAATCCGCATACCCTCGCGCGAGGAATGGTCCTGAATATTGGTGATGCCGTCCACGCGCTTGTCCTTGACCAGCTGCGCCATGGCTTCCACCAAACGGGCCTTGTTGACCATATACGGGATCTCGGTAATGATAATCTGGCTTTTTCCGTTCGCCAGTTCTTCTATTTCCGCCTTGGCGCGCAGCTTGATCTTGCCGCGGCCGGTCGCATAGGCCGCGCGGATGCCGCTGCGGCCCATGATAATGCCGCCGGTCGGGAAATCCGGGCCCTTGATGAACTGACAAATTTCGTCCAGCTCGGCTTCCGGGTGATCGATCACGTAGCAAACGCCGTCGATCACTTCGGTCATGTTATGCGGCGGGATATTGGTCGCCATACCGACCGCGATACCGGAAGAACCGTTGACCAGCAGATTGGGATAGCGGGAAGGCAGAACAAGCGGTTCCTTGCGCTCTTCATCGAAGTTCGGCCCAAAATCGACCGTATCCTTCTTGATATCCGCCAGCATGTAATTTGCTACTCTGGCCATGCGGGCTTCGGTATAACGGTAAGCCGCCGGGGGATCGCCGTCAACCGAACCAAAGTTACCGTGGCCGTCAATCAGCGGATAGTGCAGGGAAAAAGGCTGCGCCATACGCACAAGCGCGTCGTATACTGAAGCGTCGCCGTGCGGATGGTAACGGCCAAGCACGTTACCGACGGTCGTTGCCGACTTGCGGTACGGCTTGTCCGAGGTCAGCCCGTCCTCATACATTGCATACAGGATACGGCGATGGACGGGCTTTAGGCCATCGCGTACATCGGGCAGGGCGCGTCCCACGATTACGCTCATCGCGTAATCGATATAGGACTTTTTCATCTCCCGTTCCAGATCGACCTGTATGATTTTCTGTTCTTCGTATTCTTGACTCATTCTATGCCTCCAAAAAGTTGGCTGTACTTATATAGAACCTCGCGCGTTCGCGCGGGATTCTTCGTCGGCCAAACGGCCTCCTCAGAATGACAAGACCCAGTTTTGTCATTCTGAACGTAACGCAGTGGAGTGAAGAATCTCGCGCGAACGCGCGGAACCACACCGAAATTTCCTATTGAATAATTTCGCTATAAAGATCCTTCCATGACGGATTTTGATCCGTAATTAATTTTACTTTTTTTGCCCTTGTCCAACCTTTTACTTGCTTTTCTCGGGCAATAGCAGCATAAACATCGGTTGTCTGTTCAAAATAGATCAGCTGATCAACATGATATCTTTTTGTAAAACCATCTACAACATGATGTTTATGTTCATATATACGCCGTATTAAGTTATTTGTAATACCCGTATATAATACGTGATGATTACTATTCGTCAAAATATAGACATAATAATACATCAAACATCCAAATTCATAACATACTTGGCGTTTTTCTCAATGAATTCGCGGCGCGGTTCTACCTTTTCGCCCATCAGCAGGGCAAAGGTTTCGTCCGCGGCGGCCGCGTCGTCCATGGTCACCTGCTTCAAAATGCGGTTTGTGGGGTCCATCGTGGTTTCCCAAAGCTGCTGGGGGTCCATCTCGCCCAAACCTTTGTAGCGCTGTACGCGCACGCCGTCGCCCATCTCTTCGATACAGGCGCGCTGCTGGTCCTCATCGTAGATATAGCGCACATCCTTGCCCTTTTCATTCTTGAAAAGCGGCGGCTGGGCGATATACACGTGTCCCTTTTCGATCAGCGGACGCATAAAGCGGAAGAAGAAGGTCAAAAGAAGCGTGCGGATATGGCTGCCGTCCACGTCGGCATCGGCCATGAGGATGATCTTGCCGTAGCGCAGTCTCGCGGGGTCGAAATCGTCGCCAAAGCCCGCGCCGAAGGCGGTGATCATCGGCGTCAGCTTATCGTTGCCGTATACGCGGTCCAAACGGGCTTTTTCCACGTTCAGCATCTTGCCCCAGAGCGGCAGAATGGCCTGATAGCGCCGGTCGCGCCCTTCCTTGGCCGAGCCGCCCGCGGAATCGCCCTCCACGATGTAGATTTCCGTATAGGCGGGGTCCTTTTCAATACAGTCGGCCAGCTTGCCGGGCAGAGAAGCGGAATCCAACGCGGATTTCCGGCGCGTCATTTCGCGGGCCTTTTTGGCGGCTTCACGCGCGCGGGCGGCGGTTTGCGCCTTTTCGATGATCGTGCGCGCTACCGCGGGGTTTTCCTCAAAAAAGGTCATCAGCTTATCGCCCACCATGGTTTCCACCAAGGTGCGCATATCGCTGTTGCCCAGCTTGGTCTTGGTCTGGCCCTCGAACTGTGCTTCTTGCAGCTTGACCGAGATGATGGCGGTCAGCCCTTCGCGGGCGTCCTCGCCCTTAAAGCTCTCGCCTTCCTTCAGAACGCTGTATTTACGGCCATAATCGTTCAGCACACGGGTCAAGGCGGATTTAAAGCCGGTCTCATGGGTGCCGCCCTCGGTCGTATTGATGTTATTGGCAAAGGAAAGCATCAGTTCGCTGTAGCTGTCCGTATATTGCATGGCCACCTCGGCCATCGAGCCCTCGCGGCTGCCCTCCATATAGATGACTTCTTCGTGCAGCGGGGTCTTGGTGCGGTTCAAATGCTGAACGAATTGGCGGATACCGCCCTCGTAATGCATCAGGTCCTCCACCACGTCGTCGTCGCGCTCGTCGCGCAGCGTGATGCGGATGCCCGCGTTTAAAAACGCCTGCTCGCGCAGCCGCTTTTCCAGCGTATCGTAATCATAATCGGTGGTTTCAAAAATTTCAGGATCGGCATGGAAGCGGATGGTGGTGCCGGTTTCGCTTTCGCAGGGCACGGATTCCATCTTTTTCGCGGTAACGCCGCGTTCAAAGCGCATAAAGTGCTTTTCCTTGCCGTCGCGCACTTCGGCTTCCATCCAATCGGACAGCGCGTTCACAACAGACGAACCGACGCCGTGCAAGCCGCCCGATACCTTGTAGCCAGAGCCGTCGAACTTGCCGCCCGCATGCAGTACGGTCAAAACGACCTCCAGCGTGGGAATGCCCATCTGCGGATGGATGCCGCAGGGAATACCGCGGCCATTATCCTGCACGCGGATGATATCTCCCTTTTCGATCGTTACTTCGATATGCGTACAATAGCCCGCGAGCGCTTCATCGATCGAGTTGTCTACGATCTCGTACACCAGATGATGCAAACCTCTCGCCGAGGTAGAACCGATGTACATACCGGGGCGCTTACGCACGGCTTCCAGGCCTTCGAGCACCTGAATTTGGTTTTCGTCGTATGCTTCGGTCACGGTTAGATCAAGCATCTCGTCTTTGATTTCTTCACTCATACTCATAAAAATCCTTTCGGTGGCAAAACTACTGGGGGCAGGCGCGGGGATCCGTTAGATCGCAAATCTTTTTTCTACTCTTCGTTGCAGGGCGCGCGAAGAAAGCTCGGTCAGGTACAGATACTCGCCAAGCTCTCCCACACACAAAACGGCCGCACGGGGCAGATCCTCGTACAGCTCGATGATGCGCCCTTCTTCCTGCAGGCGGCGTACCAGCTTCTGCGTCCATTTTGACGCGGTCGCGGTGTCCATATCGAACACACAGGTAACCTGCCGGAGCGGCACTACATAATCCTGACCCAAATGCAAATACACTTTTGATAAAAACTCCGTTTTTATTAATGAATAATTAGTAGTTAGGAATTAGTAATTGAAATAAAGTCTCGCGCCTAGCGCTAAATATTAAAAAAGACCGACTCCGCCGAAGCTGCTCCAATTACTAATTACTCATTACTAATTCCTAATTATCATTATACCACTTTTTCCCCAGCTTGTGTATAAAAAACTGGGATAAACTTAAATAATTTTGCCGTTTTCTATGGGAAATACTGCGCCGGCGTGCAGTTTTTCAGATATTCCGTCCTCACAGCAGGTGATCAGCACCTGACCGCCGGAAATATGGTTCAAAACAAAGTCCTGCCGGCGACGGTCCAGCTCGGAAAGCACGTCGTCCAGCAGCAAAACCGGGTATTCCCCGTCCTCTCCGTTGAATAATTCACGCTCGGCCAGCTTGAGCGACAGCGTGCAGGTACGCACCTGCCCCTGCGAGCCGTAAGCCGACGCGCTGCGGCCGTTCAGCAGCATGACCAGATCGTCCTTATGGGGTCCGGAAAGACAGCTTCTCGCCTTGATTTCCGCCGTTTTATGGGATAACACATGCTCGATCAGCTGCTGCTCGATGACAGAGGCCGCGGCAAACGGATCGGTCACGGTCTTAACGGTCTGATATTCACCGGATAGCTCTTCCTGCGGCGCGATCGCCCGGTGCAGCTCGGCCGAAGCGGCGAGCAATTTCTTGCAATAATAGGCGCGGTAACGGATGATATGCGCGCCGAATTTGGCCATACGAAGCGAAAAATCCTCCCACAGTGAGAGGAGGGAGGGATTTTGCTCGCTATCCCGCAGAATACGTATTTTATGTTCGTGCAGGCGGTGGTATTCTTCCAGACAGCGCGCGTAATTAGGCCGAAGCTGGCAAAGCGCGGTATCTAAAAAACGCCGCCGCGCCGCCGCGCCCTGCCGTACCAAAGAAAGATCCTCCGGGCAGAATAAAACAGTTTTAAAAAGTCCTTGCACATCGGACTGCCGCTTTTGACGCACGCCGTTTTTGTAGATCTCCATCGGTTTTACGCGGGAAAAGCGCAGATCGAGCGAAAAATCACGGTGCTGCGCCTCTACTTCGGCCAATATTTTGGCGAAATCCGCGTCAAAGCGCAACCCTTCCCGCTTTTGCGCCGTACGGAACAGGCGCATCGTGGAAAGGGCGGCCACCGCTTCGAGAAGGTTGGTCTTTCCCTGTCCGTTTTCGCCGCAAATCAGATTGACCGACGGATCGAAAACAAACTTTTCTTCGGTATAATTGCGGAAATTTTGCAAATTCAGCGTAATCAGCTTCATATTTTCTCTTTCACACGGGCTTCCTGACCGTCCATGCATACCGTATCGCCCGGACGCAACTTTTTCCCGCGCTGTAGGCAGGGTGTTCCGTTGACCAGCACCTCGCCTTCGGCGATGCGGATCTTTGCTTCGCCGCCGGAGGAAACAAGGTTTGCCAGCTTTAGAAACGAATCGAGCTTAATATACTCTTCGCGGATCTCCAGTTCAATCATTGGCTTTCAGCCTCACCGGAAGGACCAGATAGGTGTAAGCGTCGCCTTCCAGCGGCGTGACAACCACCGGATTGAGCGAGCCTTTGAGAGACAGGCGCACGGTATCCTCGCCCGCTGCGCGCAGCGCTTCGAGCATGTAGCGGTTATTGAAACCGATCTCCAGATCGCTTACCTCGCCGTCTATCGCGCATTCGTCATAGCTCTTGCCAATCGCGGTGATGCAGGAAAGCTGCACAAAGCTGCCGTCAAAGTGGAAACGGACCGGGTTTTTCAGCTTTTCGGAAACGATCAGAGAAACGCGTTCGATACAGGTGATCAGCTCGTGCCGGTCCACGGTCACGTTATGCTCAAATTCCGCGGGGATGGCCGCGCGGTAATTGAGAAATTCGCCGTCGATCAGGCGGGTAATCAGCGTGGTGGAGCCAATGCGGAACAAAATGTTCTTGCGATCGGGAAAAATGTCGACCGTGCCGTCCTCCTCGGTCAAAATGCGTTCGATCTCGCGCAGCGAGGCGCCCGGCACCACGAATTTCATGGCCCCGGAAATACTATCGATGCGCTCACGCCGCACGGAAAGACGATAGCCGTCCACGGCGACCACGTTTAGTTGGCCGGGTTCCAGTTCAAACAGGCAGCCGGTGTGGATTGGCTTGGATTCGTTATCGGAAACGGAAAAGATCGTTTGCGCGATCATGCTCTTGAGGATCGCCTGCGGCAGGGTAAAGCCGGTGTCGTTTGAAACTTCGGCCAACGCGGGGTATTCGTCCGCTTCGGTCGCGATCAGGTTGAATACCGAACGGCCGCACTTGATTGTGGTGAGCAGCTTGTCGTCGGTTTCGAGATAGACCGCGTCGGTCGGCAGCTTGCGGACGATATCGAAAAACAGCCTTGCATTCAGTACAATGCGGCCGGGTTCCACAATATCGGCTTCCGCCGTGGTTCGTATGCCCATGGAAAGGTCGTAGCCGGTAATGGTGAGCTCGCCGTTTTCCGCTTCGATCAGCAATCCTTCAAGCAGCGGCATGGCGCTTTTTCCGGTTACTGCGCGGGATGCGGTGCCGAGCAAACCGAGCAGCGTTTCTTTTTCACAGGAAAATTTCATGGTTTCTCCTCTTTCTGCGCTTTTTGAGTAAAAAGAAATAGATAGGTATTTATCGTAGTAGTAGGGCTGTGTATCATGTGGATAAGTATTTTTGCCGTCGATTTTACTGGGGAAATGGCATGGCGAAAAGTTTGTGCATGGTTTGGATCATTTCCACAGCGTATTTCCGGCAAAAGTTTGTCCACAGCGGAGCCGCTGTGGAATACACAGGGGAATTGTGGATAAATTCTCACTCGCCCCGGATGTTGTTATGCAGCTTTTTGATGACTTCCTCGGTTTCGCCGGACTGGCGGCGTTCCACATCGATTTTGTTGCACGCGTGCATGACGGTGGTATGGTCGCGGTTGAATATTTTGGCGATATCGGGGAAGGAATATTCCAGTTCCTGACGAATCAGGTACATGGCCATCTGTCTGGAATAGGCCACGTCCTTGGAGCGGTTGTGCGAGAGCAGCTGGCCGACCGGGATGTAGAAATAGTTCGCGACCGCTTCCATGATGCGTTCGGGCGTCGGGTTGAGACCCGGGTTTTCGGTTTTGACCGCTTCGATCGCGCGCTGGGCAAGCTCCACGTCGATGGTCTCTCCCATCAGTTCCTTCATGGCCTTGATCTTTTTCACCGCGCCTTCGAGCTGGCGGATGTTGGCCTGAATGTTCTGCGCGATATAGGTGGATACCTCGTCCGGCAGGGCAATGGTCATTTTTTCAGCCTTGGCGCGGATGATAGCGACGCGGGTCTCGAAATCGGGCGGCTGAATGTCCGCGATCAGGCCCCATTCAAAACGGGTCTTGAGGCGGTCCTCCAGCGTGTTGATCTCCTTCGGGGGACGGTCGCTCGTCAGCACGATCTGGCGCTGGGCTTCGTACAGGGCGTTGAAGGTATGGAAAAATTCTTCCTGCGTGCGTTCCTTGCCCGCGATGAACTGGATATCGTCGATCAGGAGCAGATCGGCCATGCGGTACTTGGCGCGGAAATTCTGCATGTTGCCCTGTTGGATAGCGGTGATGACTTCATTGGTGAAATCCTCGCCCTTGACGTAGATGATGCGGTAATTCGGATGGCTGATGCGGATCGCGCCCGCAATCGCATACATCAGGTGCGTTTTGCCAAGACCGGATTGGCCGTAGATAAACAGCGGATTGTAGATTTCAGCCGGGCTTTTGGATACCGCGATCGCGGCGGCGTGCGCGAATTTATTGCTGGAACCGACGATGAAGCGCTCGAACGTGTAATCGTCATAGGGAGAGGCGGTGGCCGAAGGGGCGCTGTATTCGCCCGTGACAATTTGTACGGATACCGGATCGCCCGTCAGCTCCTGCATGGCGTTTTGCAACGGCTCGGTAAACTTCTGTTCGATAAATTCCTGTTTAAACTGCACGGGTGAGTGCAGAATTAAATGGCCCTCCGCAAAGGAAACGACGGTGACGTCGTCGAACCAAGCGGAAAGGCTGGAGGGAGGAAAATCGCGCTCAAGCAATGTGAGCGCCATTTCCAATATGTTATTGGCCATGAAATGCCTCCTAAATTCCGTTTTCAAATAGATAAATCTATTTTAGCACAAAATATGACGTGTTTCAATGAAAAATACCGGTATGGAACAAGGTGGGAGGGCAATCGGACGGCATAAAAAACGCAAGAAATGGTGGTTGAATTCAGATAGGCCCCAAGATGTTGAAAAAAGAAAAAAACCTTGACATTTTGAGCTTTTTATAAGATAATAATCATTGTATCAACGTATACGGAAAGGCAGCGGCATGCGCCCGCATTTGTACCGGACTTATGCCGGTGCCCATCCGTAAATTTGAAAAACAGGAGGTGCACGAAATGAAGAGAACATACCAGCCCAAGAAGCGTCAGCGTTCCAAGGAGCACGGCTTTCGCAAGCGTATGCGCACGTCGAACGGCCGCAAGGTTCTGGCCCGCCGCCGCGCCAAGGGTCGCGCACGTTTGACCCACTAATTTGAAACCTCAAAGAACGGGCCCGTTTTGAAAAATGCGGGCCCGTTTTTTCCCGTTTATAGGGCGCGGTAAAAAAGGTTTTGGGCCGGGCCGCCGCGGAGCAGAAAAAGACCCGGCTATCTTTGCAGATCGACTAGATGCAAAGCGATTTCGTTTTTTTGGGGGCACCGGAAAAACGGGGAGTAACATTATGAAACACACGGTTTCACTCAAACAAAATTATGAGTTCCGCCGGCTTTATCACCGGGGGAATCAAACGGCTGACCGGTATCTCGTGCTGTACAGCCGCAAAAACAATCTCGGCTATAACCGGCTGGGGCTTACGGTAAGCGTTAAGCTTGCCGGCGCGGTGGGAAGAAACCGCGTAAAGCGCCTGTTTCGAGAGGCATACCGCCTGAATGAAGACCGGTTTGGCGTGGGATTTGATCTGGTGCTCGTCGCGCGCAGCCGCGCGGTCGGCGCCACTTACCACGAAATTGAAAAATCGCTGCTGCGGACGCTTGGGCAAAACAGCGCCGCGGCAAAATCATGAAGCGCGCGATGCTGGCGGCCATTCGTTTTTACCGCCGGTATCTCTCGCCTTTAAAATCCCCCTGCTGCCGTTATATTCCGACCTGCTCGCAGTACGCTGTCGAAGCGATCGAAAAATACGGCGCACTCAAGGGAGGATGGCTCGCGTTCAAACGGCTGATGCGCTGTCACCCGTTCAGTCACCACGAGCCGTATGACCCAGTCCCATAATTAAATCGAAACTACAGTTTCGATTTAAAATTCCGGCTTCGGCGCGCGCCCTTTGGGCACACTTCTACGCCGGTTTGTTAAAAAACCGAGATACATGCTCCCGGTTTTTTGTTAAATGGAAGCAAAGCTCCCATTTAACATTTAATGCGCGCTGTGCGCGAGAAAACGGTCATAGGATTTTTTGACCGAAAACTTTTTGGAGGAACATATGGGCGATATATTCGGACTCGTCATCGTACGGCCTTTCGGTATCGTACTGATGGCGATCTTCAACGCGGTGCATTCGTATGGCCTTGCGGTCATGCTGTTTGCGCTGCTGATCAAATTGATCCTGATCCCGCTTGGCGTTAAAAGCAAAAAGAACATGATGTCTATGACGGCGATGAACGCCGAAATGCAGGCGATCCAGAAGAAATACGCAAACAACCGCGTTAAAATGAACGAAGAAGTGCAGAAGCTGTACGATAAGCACGGCGTAAACCCGATGACGGGCTGCCTGCCGCAGTTTATCCAGCTGCCCATCATGATGGGTCTGTACTACGCCGTGCAGCAGCCGATGAAGTTCATGCTCGGCTTTGGTCAGGATGTAATCGACGCGCTCGCCGTCAAGGTCGGCATCGACACGGCGACCGCCGGCTACTATGGCCAGATCACGATCATCGACAAGCTCAGCCAGTTGATCGACGCCAACGGCAATTTCCCGGCGGATATCATGAAGATCGTCGAAGGGACAAGCGGTACGCTGGTGCCGATCAATTTCACCTTCCTAGGCCTCAATCTGGCCGAAATCCCCTCGATCAAGCACTTCGGCATCATGTGGCTCATCCCGATCCTGTCGGGCGCGACCGCTTTCCTGTCCAGCTTTATCATGCAGAAGATGCAGGGCAACAACACCGCCGTTCAGCAGAACGGCTCGATGAAGGCCATGATGATGATGATGCCGCTGATGAGCGTTTACTTCGGCTTCATCCTGCCCGGCACGATCGGTATCTACTGGATTCTGAACAACGTGCTGACCTGCTTGCAGGAAATCATCCTGACCCGCCATTTCCGCAAAAAGCAGCAGCTGAAGGAAAGTGAAGCCGCCGCGGAATTAGAGCGCGAAAAACAGCAAAAGAAAGAAAAACAGCGTGAATTGAACGCGGAACAGAACGCAAAGAAAAAGAAGGGGGAGAAATAAAATGCTGAAAGTTTTGGAAGCCACCGGTGAAAACCGCGACGCCGCGATTGAAAACGCGCTGCGCCAGCTCGGTATGGACCGGGACGACGTATCCGTCGAAGTGCTCGATAACGGCAAACGAGGCTTTTTAGGGATCGGCGCGACGCCCGCGCGCGTGCGTGTCTCCTATGAAGGGCCGGATGAACCCGTGCAGAAATCCGCTCCCGCTCCTGTGGAGAAAAAGGCGGAAAAGCCGGTGCAAAAGCCCGCGCCGAGACCGGCGCCGACGGAAAAGCTCTCCATCACAACGGAAGATACCACGCCCCGTCTGGTAAAGCCCGCGCCCAAGGATTTTGTCCCCCAGAAGCTGGACGGCGAGCGTCCCCCGCGCCGTGAGCGCACGGAGCGTACCGACCGCCCCACCCGTACCGACCGTCCCCGCCGCGAGGGCAGCCGCCCGCGCCGCGAGCGGATCGAACGACCCATCACGCCCTCCGTACCCAAGGAGCGCGAAATTATTCCGGTATCCGAAGCCGCTATGAAGCAGGCAGAGGAGCTTGCGATCAATTTTGTAGGCGGCCTTCTCCATAAGATGGGCATCGAAAATGAGATCACCGTACTGCCTCAGGTGGAGGCGGATCAGCTGCGCCTGAATATCGCCGGCCCGGATATGGGCCCGGTCATTGGTCGACGCGGCGATACGCTGGACGCGATCCAGTATCTCGGCTCTCTGGTGCTGAACAACGCGCTTGAAGAGCATGTCCGCCTGTCGGTGGATACCGAAAATTATCGTGAGAAACGCAGTGAGAGTCTGGAGCGGCTGGCCCGCAAAATGGCCATGAAGGTGGTAAAATCCCACCGTTCGATGACGCTGGAACCGATGAACCCCTATGAGCGCCGCATTATCCATGCCGCTTTGCAGGATTTTAACGGCGTGACGACCTATTCGACCGGCACCGAACCTGGCCGCCGCGTTGTGATCGCGCCCGAAAACGGTTACCGCTCCCACCATTGATCGGGCTGGGAGGGCAAACATGAACGATACCATTGCCGCCATCTCTTCGGCCGGCGGACCGATCGGACTGATCCGGGTATCGGGCGAACGGGCGATAGAAGCGGTAAGCGCTGTTTTTGAAGCAAAAAACGGCGCGCCGCTGACGGATGCGCCCGCACAAAAGCTTGTCTACGGCGTTCTGCGCGACCAGAAGGGCGCGGTGATCGACTGCTGCTACGCGGTGGCGATGCACATGCCCCACACCTATACCGGCGAGCCGATGGCGGAATTACAGTGCCACGGTTCGACCGCGGTGCTGCGTCTCGCGCTTGAAGCGCTGTTTCAGCAGGGGGTGCGTCAGGCGGAAGCAGGGGAATTTACCCGCCGCGCTTTTTTGAACGGTAAAATGGATCTATCCGGCGCGGAGGCTGTGCACGATCTGATCACGGCCCGCACGGCGGAAGCCGCGCAAAATGCCGCGGCGCAGGTGATGGGCGCGGTCGGCTCCCCCGTGCATGAAATGCGCGAGGAGCTGATCGGCATGATCGCGCATTTCCATGCGGTGGTCGATTTTCCGGATGAAGAGATTGATCCCCTGCTGTTTGACGAAGCAGCCGCGCTGCTGCACCGTGTGACCAGCCGCCTGTACCGTATGGCTGAAAGCTATGAACGCGGCCGTATTTTGCGCGAAGGCGTGCCCTGTGTCATACTCGGCCGCCCGAACGCGGGAAAAAGCACGCTTTTGAACGCCCTGCTCGGACGGGAGCGCGCGATCGTCACCCCTATCCCGGGTACGACGCGCGACCTGATTGAGGAAAATGTCAAGGTTGGCCAGCTTTTGCTGCGCGTGACCGATACCGCCGGCTTGCGCGATACGAACGATCCGATCGAGCAGGCCGGTATTGACCGCGCGATGGCCGAGGCAAACGCTTCGTCCCTGATCCTTGCGGTGTTTGACGGCTCTACCCCCCTTGGCGAGGAGGATATGCTGGTGCTTGCCCGTACGGCGGGACACCGAGCGGTGGCCATTTTAAACAAAAGCGATCTGCCGCATGCGTGCGACGACGCGAAACTCACGCCTTATTTTGAACATATCATTTCCCTTTCCGCCAAAACCGGCGAGGGATTTGAGGAATTATTGAGCCTTATTCCGCGTCTTGTGGGCCTTGGGGATGGCGCGCTTGACGGCGCGCTGATTACCAACGCCCGGCAGGCCGCCGCCTTGGCCCGCGCCGCCGAACGGTGCGAGGCAGCTCTTTACGCGGCGCAGTCCGGTATGACGCCGGACGCCGTCGTCATGGATGCGGAGGGCGCGGTCGCCGCCCTTGGCGAAATCACCGGTGAAACGGTGAAGGAAGCCGTCGTATCCCGCATTTTCAGCGATTTTTGTGTCGGCAAATAAAGGCCGGTTTATCCGATGAGAAAAGGCCGCTGCTTTCCGGCAGCGGCCTTTTTATGGAACATGAATGAAAAACACAGCTTGCTGTGTATAAAGTTTTACGGTATGTGATATTTTTATACAAATAGTAATATAACATCGAGTTTATTACTATTTGGACTGAAAAAATTTGCAAAAAAAGTGAGTTATCCAAAGTTTACACAGAGTTATCAACAGGCAATCGGAAAGAAAAAGCAGGAGAAAACCATTTATTCGATCGGTTTTCCCCGGTTATTTCAATAGAAAGAGAGGGCTGCACATGACGGTTTTTGAAGCAGAGACATTCGACGTCGCCGTGATCGGCGCCGGACACGCAGGGATTGAAGCCGCGCTGGCGTGCGCCCGGCTCGGCTGCAAGACAGCGTGCTTTACGATCAATCTGGACGCGGTGGGCAACATGCCCTGTAATCCGGCGATCGGCGGCACGGCAAAGGGGCATTTGGTGCGCGAGATCGATGCGCTGGGCGGTGAAATGGCGCGCGCGGCGGACGCCGCCTGCATCCAATACCGCATGCTGAACCGGGGCAAGGGCCCTGCCGTGCATTCGCTGCGCGCGCAGGCCGACCGGGTTAAATACAGATCGTATATGAAGCACGCACTGGAACAGCAGCAGGGTCTTTATCTGATGCAGGATGAGATCGTGTCCATCGAGCAGGAAAACGGGGCGGTATCCGCCGTGGTCACCGCGGTCGGCGCGCGCCATTCGGTGAAGGCGGCGATTGTGTGCTCGGGCACGTTTCTCGGCGGCCGCATCATCATCGGTGAATTCATGCGAGAAGGCGGGCCGGACGGCATGTTTGCCGCGACCAAGCTGACCGAATCGCTCCGGTCGCTCGGTTTGCGTTTACAGCGCTTCAAAACCGGCACGCCGCCCCGTATTCACCGCCGTTCGATCGATTTTACCGGGCTGGAAGAGCAGCGCGGCGAAGAGGAGATCATTCCCTTTTCGTTTGAGACAGAGAGCCCGCCGCCCAATCAGGCCGTGTGCCACCTGACCTATACGACGGATGAAACGCACGAAGTCATTCGGCAAAATCTGGACCGCTCGCCGCTTTACGGCGGGATGATCGAGGGCATTGGCCCGCGGTATTGCCCCTCCATTGAGGATAAGGTGGTACGTTTCGCGGACAAGCCGCGCCATCAGCTGTTTCTGGAGCCCATGGGGCTGGATACCGAGGAAATTTACGTGCAGGGCTTTTCCTCTTCCATGCCGTTCGATGTGCAGCGCAACATGCTGCGCACAGTAAGGGGCCTTTCGCAGGCCGAGATTATGCGACCGGCTTATGCGATCGAATACGACTGCGTCGATCCGTTGGAGCTGCGCCCAACGCTGGAAACAAAAAAAATAACCGGCCTTTACGGCGCGGGCCAATTCTGCGGTTCCTCCGGCTATGAAGAGGCCGCCGCGCAGGGACTTGTCGCGGGTGTGAACGCGGCGCTGGGGATCAAGGGCGAAAAGCCGCTTGTCCTCGACCGCGCGGACGGCTACATCGGTACGCTGATCGACGATCTGGTCACCTGCGGCGCGAACGAGCCCTACCGCATGATGACTTCGCGTTCGGAATACCGCCTGCTGCTACGCCAAGACAACGCGGATGAGCGTTTGGTGCCAATCGGCGTACGTATCGGTTTAAATCCGTCCGCGCGCGGCGAGCGCGTGCGGGAAAAGTATGCCCGCGTGCAGCAGGAGATCGACCGTGTGTCCAGTGTGCCGGTCGCGCCCAGTGAGCGGCTAAACGGCTTTTTGGCCGGACAGGGCAGCACGCCGCTGAAAGCGGGCTGCCGCCTGATCGATTTGCTGCGCCGCCCGGAATTGAGCTATGAGCTGCTCGCGCCCTTTGACCCCGAGCGGCCCGCGCTGCCCGCCGTTGTGCGGGAGCAGGTGGATATCCGGGTGAAATACGCGGGCTATATCGAGCGGCAATACCGCGATGTTGAACAATACCGCCGCTTACAGTCGCGCGAGCTGCCGCCCGATCTGGATTATAGCTGCATCGATACCCTTCGTTTAGAGGCGCGGCAAAAGCTGGACGCGGTAAAACCCTTGAACTTTGGGCAGGCGGCGCGTATTTCCGGCGTTTCCCCCGCGGATATTACCGCGCTAATGATCTATATTGACGCAAAACGGAATGGAGGAAAGCCGTGAACGAAAGGGAACTGCTGATCGAAGGTCTTGAGCGGTGTGCGCCGGATTATCCTCCACAGGCTGTGGATAATTTATTGTCCTTTTCCGAAAGACTGCGCGAGGCCAACCTTCATATGAATTTGACCGCGATCACCGAGCCGAACGAGATCGTCACCCGCCACTTTTTAGATTGCGCGGTGCTTGCGCCCATGCTGACGCAGGGGGTGAGGGTGCTCGATCTGGGCACGGGCGCGGGCTTTCCGGGCGTGCCGCTCGCGGTGCTGACTGGGGCGGAATTCACGCTGCTGGACGCGCAGCGCAAGCGCGTGGATTTTTTAAATGAAACGCTAGCGGCGCTGGGCGTAAAAAATGCCCGCGCGGTACACGCGCGGGCGGAGGAATTCGCGGCGGAAAACCGTGAAAGCTTTGATTTTGTCACCTCGCGCGCGGTGGCGGAGCTGAACCAGCTCTGTGAGCTGGCGTTTCCGCTGCTGCGCATGGGCGGCGTGTTTCTCGCGATGAAGGCTGCGGACTGTGAGCAGGAGACCGAAAACGCCCTTAACGCCGCTAAGGTGCTCGGCAGCGCGCCGCCCGAAATCATCCGGTTGCGCCCTCCCTTCAGCGAAGCCGAACGCGCGGTCGTCCGCATGGAAAAGATCGCGCCCACGCCGGCCGCCTATCCGCGCCGTTTTGCCAAGATCCGGTCGAAACCGCTTTAATTAATTAGGAATTAGGAGTTAGGAATTAGGAATGAAGGTTTCGCGCGAAGCGCGAATATGAAATATCCGGCTTTGCCGGACTCCATAATTACTAACTACTAATTACTAATTCCTAATTTTCACAGGGTGTCGTATAACGGTTTTCCATTTCGCAGGATCGACACGGCGCGCGTCGGAAAGGTAGATTTCGTGGTGCAGCCGGGTGGAAGTAAAATCATTTTCGTAACCATTTTGCCGCAAATAGTCGTCCATCAGGGCGACGGTGGCGGGCTCGTCGTCGTAGGGGCCGAAATGCATGATTTGTACGCACAGTCCCTCGCGCACGGTTAATAATTCCGCGGCGGAGCAGTCTAATTTTTTCTTTTTGGAAGCTTCCTCCACGGCCCAATCAAAATCATCCCGGGAAATAAAATCGGGCAGGCGGATCACGGAGATCCAGCAAAAAGCGCTTTTGTCGGCATAGTCTACGCCGGTAATCCCCTCCTGCCACCAAAAGCCCTCCAGCGGCGGAACGACGTATTCATAAAAGCCCTCGATCTTGCGCGAGCCTTTATAGCTCATCTTCAGCGTATAAGCGACCGCGTACAAAATACCGATGGCCTGCTGGTAAGCGCCGTTTTCCTCATTCGGGTCCCCTTTTCCGCGGACTGCTATATAGTTTGCGGCGGGAACGTCGACAACCTCGGGCTTGTTTTTCGGCATATAGAATTCCTTGTACGCTTTCTTAAAATCAAAAGCCATATCTGACGCCTCCTTAGTAGAAATAACCGGTCTATGTTTTAACAATACCATAGATAATGGGACAAGGAATGTCCGCTTTTTACTTTAAATATTAAAATAGTGCTGCAAATATGTTGCGGCACTTTTTTTATTGGCGAAAATAGGCTATAAATAAGCATATTACGTTTGCGTTCCAGACATAATAACGGGATACGAAGGAGGAGAACGGTATGCGAAACAAACAGCAGCAGACCACCCTGACGGCATGGGATTTGACGCAATTTAAAGCGTTCCTGCGGGAACAAGAGCGGGCGGAACAGACCATCGAAAAATATCTGCACGATTTGCGTGCGCTTATGGTATTTTTAAATGGTGAATCGCTTACAAAGGCGGCGCTGATCAGCTGGAAGGAAAACTTGCAGGAAAACTATGCGACTGCCAGCGTAAATGCCATGCTGGCGGCGGTAAACAGCTATTTAAGCTATCGTGGAAGGGGCGAACTGCGGGTAAAGCCGCTGCGGATGCAGCGGGATCTGTTCTGCCGCGTGGAAAAGGAATTGACGCGCGACGAGTATGTTCGCTTGGTACAAGCGGCGGGCCAGCGGGGTAACGAGCGCTTGGCGCTGCTGCTGCAAACCATTTGCGCGACCGGCATCCGCGTATCCGAACTGCAATTTATTACGCTGGAAGCGGCAAGATCGGGCCGGGCCGAAGTGAACTGCAAGGGCAAGCGCCGCACGGTGTTTTTGCCGGAAAAGCTGCGCCGCATGCTTCTTCGTTTTGCAAAGGGGCGGGGCATCGGGTCGGGCGCGGTGTTTTGCACAAGGTGTGGAAAACCTCTCGACCGATCGAACATTTGGCGCGATATGAAAGCATTGTGCGAATCCGCGGGCGTGCAGCCGGGCAAGGTGTTTCCGCATAATCTGCGCCATCTTTTCGCGCGCACCTATTACGCGGTGGAAAAGGATCTGTCCCGGTTGGCCGATCTGCTGGGTCACACCAGTATCTCCACCACGCGCATTTACACCGTGGAAAGCGGCGGCACACACGCGCGTCAAATCGAGCGAATGGGCCTTCTCGTCACATAATTGCGGTTCTGTTGTAACAAATGAATCTCCCGTATTATTTTTTTCTGCATATCCTTCCTCCCAGCTTATTGGCGCAAACTACGGAATTGCGGTTCTGTTGTACATAGCGGTACAGTATATCTTATTGTAGCACGAAAGAGGGAAGGTTGACAAGAAAGTATCAACCATGCGTATTACAATATGGTATTTATATGCAACAGAATAAGGCCGTTCGCTTGGAAAGATAGCGGATCGGCCTATTTCGTGTACGCAATTTTTTATTTTAGATCGCACAGCACGCTTATTTGATTATTTTATTGCCTTTCAGGCTGATTGGAACAGCGGATTACAACAGAACCGCAATTCTGTTGTTGAAGCAAAAGGGCTGGGAGGAAGGATATGCAGCAAAAATCAATAGGAAAAATCGGCCTGCTTCTCAGTCTGGTCGTTGCGTCCGGTTTTCTTGTAATCATTCTATACAGCTGCCTGACAATGCACGCGCTTTTTATCATGCCGGGCATCATCGCGCAGCAGGTGATCGTGGGCGTTATTTGCGCGGTCACAACGGTCGCGGCGGCTTTAGCGATCGTTTTGGGCCTGATTCAAAAGCTATACGGTGAAACGGCGTCCTCCGCGCAAAAGCACCAGCTGGTGTTTCAGCGCGCAACGGAGAAGCTTTATGAAAACATTTATGAGATTGATGTAACACACAACCGAGCGGCAAGCGAAGAAACAGAAAGCTACTTTGAAAGCCTCGGCGTGCCGCACAACACGCCATATGATCTAGCGCTTCCCATCATAGCCAGACAACAGATCAAGGAAGAGTTCAGGCAGGGATATTTGAATACCTTCTCGCCGGAAAACGTTCTGCGGGCCTATCACAGCGGCGAACAGAGCTTAAAATATGATTTTATGATATCGACCGACGGCGGAAAGAATTTTTATTGGATGCGTATCATTGCCCGTATTTTTTATTGGGATGACGATGAATCCATTCGTATGTTCATTTACCGGCAGAATATAGACACCCAGAAACAACAGGAGGAACGCATTTTGGAACAGCTAAACCGGGATTCTCTGAGCGGCCTATATAACAAAGCCGCCACACAAAATCTGATACGCCGATGTCTGACCGAAGAGCCCGGCCGGCTGTACGCCTTTTTTATGCTCGATATCGACTTTTTCAAAAAAGTGAACGACACATGGGGGCACACCATGGGCGATCTCGTGATCGAGGATTTTGCCGGGCTGCTTCGCCGGCAGTTTCGGGATAGCGATATCGTGGGCCGGATCGGCGGGGATGAATTTGTTGTGTTTATCGCCGCCCCGTCGCGCGCATGGGTGGAAGAAAAAGCAAAAAGCCTGCTGGAAATCCTGCGGTATGATTTTAAAAACGGAGGTAAGCAGTGCCACATCTCGACCAGCATCGGTATCGCGCTGTCCCCTGAAGCGGGCGACGATTTTGATTCGCTCTATCAAAACGCCGATTTTGCGCTCTATCAGGTAAAAAAACACGGCAAGGATGATTATACGATATTCCGTCCGGTATAAACGATCGGCTTGCAGGTAAGCAATAGACATTTTGGAACAATCGATAAAGAAAAAGACGATATGCTGCAAACAAGCATGCAGCATATC
This sequence comes from Butyricicoccus faecihominis, assembly GCF_024462775.1. Lineage (GTDB taxonomy): Bacteria > Bacillota > Clostridia > Oscillospirales > Butyricicoccaceae > Agathobaculum > Agathobaculum faecihominis_A. Next base: position 27,767 of record NZ_JANGCE010000010.1, on the reverse strand, counting down.
GTCTTTTTTATTTGGTTAAGCGCTGCTGCATGTAGTCATGCGCGGCGTTTTCAATGGCGTCGTCCAGCGGGATAAAGGGTTCTATTTCCCCATATTTGCGAATGAGCGCGGTTTTGAGAAGGAAATCGCACAAAACCGGGTTTTTAGGCAGCAGCGAACCGTGGGAATAGGTCGCAAACACATTTTTATAGCGCGCGCCCTCGGTCCCGTCCTCGCCGTTGTTGCCAAAACCGGCGAGCACCTTGCCTAGCGGCCGTACGCCCTCGCCCAAAAAGGTCTTGCCCGAATGGTTTTCAAAGCCTACCACGGTGGTATCGCCGCTTTCGGGCGGCGTTTGGAACATATAGTTGCCAATCATGCGATCCTTTGCCCCCACGGTGTGGATATCAATCGCGCCGATGAAATCCAGCCGGTGGCCGTCCCAGGTCTCGTAGTATTGGCCCAGCATTTGATAGCCGCCGCAAATGGCGAGAAAGACCTTCTCGTCCTCCACCGCGGCGCGGATCGCGTCCGCTTTACCGGTGGACAGGTCGCGCAGCAGCACTTCTTGCTCAAAGTCCTGCCCGCCGCCGATGAAAAAGATATCAAAGGCGCTCGGATCGATGGGCTCGCCGATCGAGCATTCGCTGATGTTTACGGTAACGCCGCGCGCTTCCAGCCTGCGCCGCATGGCGATAATGTTGCCCCGGTCGCCATAAAGGTTCAGAATATCGGGGTATAGATGGCAAAGGTTGAGCTCCATTTTTTCCATTCCCCCTTATTCGTAGAATGCCTTTACGGCGGTGCGCTTGCCGATCGCTTCCCGCAGGTCGAACATGGCGGTGTAGGTCGGCATTAAAAAGGCGGGCGTTTCGGCTTTGCCGATCTCGTCCAGCAGCGCGTCGTTCTCGCGCAGTAGGTGCAGCGTATCGGCGTCAAAGCCCGCGTATTTCAGGCGCAGCGCCATATCGTCCGCCCGCCCGCCGGAAACGTAAATGGGTGAAAACCGTTCCTTCTGCGCGGCCAACGTCTCAAAATCGACGTCCCAGATCCAGCTGATATCGGTGCCGTCCGCGAACCGGTCGTTGAGCAGGAAGGCGAGCTGGTACGCGCCGTCGCCGTGCGCGATCAGGTTGATGACCTGATTAAAGCCCGCCGGGTTTTTGACCAGCATCATCCGCGAAGACGCGCTGCCCAGCATGAATTGCTCGGCCCGGCCAAAGCCGCACTCGAACTTCGCGAGGGCTTCCACCGCGGTTTCGTCCGTGATCCCGACGACATGGGCCGCCGCTGCGGCGCCCGCCGCGTTGTAGATGTTGTAGCCGCCGGGCAGGTTGACCCGCACTTCGTGGGCGTTTCCAAAAACCGTAAGCTCGATCTCGGACGCGTCGGCCCCGGCGCGGAGAACCTTGGTCACCGCTACATCCGGCGTGTGCCTGCAATAGCCGCAGTGCGGGCAGTGGAAGCCGCCCAGATGACCATAGGTGATATAGTCATATTCATACTCGGTTTTACAGTGGATGCAATAGGGCGCGTCCGACAGCTCGTGCGCGGCGTTTTCATAAATCGGCACATTGACGCCAAACCAAACGATCTTGTTCGGGCAATCATCCGCAAGCGAAGCGGTCAGCGAGCAATCCGCGTTCAGGCAAAGGGTTGCGCCCGGCACGTTTTTTACGCCAATGCGGATACTGTTCAGCGTGTGCGTGATCTCGCCAAAGCGGTCGAGCTGGTCGCGGAATATATTGTTTACCACCAGACATTCCACCGGCAAGTATTTGCTGGCCGTGCGGAACGCGGCTTCGTCGCATTCGATCAGCGCGTGGGTATACAGGCGCTTGCCGGAAAGTGAGGTATGCCGCGCAAATTCCGCAATGATACCGGTAAGCAGATTGGCGCCCGATTTGTTGGAAAAATATTTGAGCCCCGCGTCCTCAAACGCCTGCTCGATCATGCGGGAGGTGGTCGTTTTGCCGTTGGTGCCGGTCACGACCGTCACACGGACGCCCTGCGCCAGCGCGCCCAAAATATCGCGGTCCATCTTCAGCGCGAGCTTGCCGGGCAGATTGGTGCCGCCGCGGCCCATCCGCCGAAGGACAGCGCCCGAGGCCTTGCAGACCCAAAGCGCAAGCATGCTTTTTAGTTTCATTTCGTGTATTTCTCTCCAAAAGTCCGGTTTTGTCAACATTCAGTATACCGCATTTCGCGACCGGATACAAGTTTTGCGAAACAAAAAGGAGGGAAATTGACGCGTGCTTTCAGGATTCCGCTAGGCATTTGCCTTTTTCCATTTGCGGTAGACCAAAAATAAATAAACCACATTGAGCACGATATGCAGCCCCAGCACGATAAATAGGTTGTTGAGATACTGATTATAGCCGTTATTCGTGATATCGGTGAGCACGCCCTGAAAAATAAGCCCGCGCATGACGCCGATAATCAGCAGCACATGCACGATCATATCGGGCGCTGGGTTATAAGACCCTTTGCTCCGTACGACGCGGTAAATGGATAAAAGCACCACAACGAGCGTGATATCATAGAGAAAAACAATGTGCGGAAAATATTGCATCGCCTCCGCGAGCGGAACACCGGTTGACATAAAATCGCCTCCTAAATGAATAATGGATGTGTATACAGGTATATGCTACCATAGAATATATTGAATTACAAGTATTATTTATTGATAAACAATAAATACGTAAGGCGCGGGTCTGAGTGAGGAGGTTTTCAAATGCAAAAAAAGGGGTGAATTTTCCTTCATTTTGCTATTGACAAAACCACAAAAACCACGGTATAATATTTAGGCTATCATGACGTAGCAAATAGATTTCTAATATTCCTCAATAGCTTCGTTGGTACACCGGTCCGCAGGCCGGCGTGTCGAGGCGAACCGCCGCAGGCGGCTCTTGAAGCCGAGGCGAGCATGCATGCGCGGGTAGCGCTTATCAATATTCCTCAATAGCTCAGTTGGTAGAGCATGCGGCTGTTAACCGCAGGGTCGTTGGTTCGAGTCCAACTTGAGGAGCCAACACAGGGGTATAGCTCAGCTGGTAGAGCAGCGGTCTCCAAAACCGCGTGCCGAGGGTTCGATCCCTTCTGCCCCTGCCAACGCTGTTGTAGCTCAGTAGGCAGAGTACATCCTTGGTAAGGATGAGGTCACGAGTTCGAATCTCGTCAACAGCTCCATAAAAAAGGTTCTGGAATGTAGGTTCCGGAACCTTTTTTATTTCTAAAACACGCAAAGCCGCCGGCCTTTTGGAGCCGACGGCTTATTTTTATGGAAAATGATCCGGTCGCGGTCTTAGAAATCGACTTCTTTGCCATAGTAGGTGGCAAGGAATAGCTCGCGCATTTGCGCCGGATCGATTGGACGCGGATTGGTACCGGTGCACGGATCGCCTACGGCGCCTTCCGCAATCGAATCCAGTTGACTCAGGAAAAAGCCTTCGTCAACACCAAACTCCTGAAGGGTCGCGGGCATGGACATTTGCCGGCGCAGATCTCGGATCAGCTCTACCAAACGGTCCGTCAATTCCGCATCCGTTTGTCCGTAAAGCGACAAACGGCGGGCGATATCCGCAAAGATCGGCGCGGCGGTCTTTGCATTGTACTGGATGCAATAGGGCAGATAAATGGCGTTTGCACAGCCATGCGGCACGCCAAACAGGCGGCCCGTCTTATGCGCCATCGAGTGGACGATGCCTAAGATCGCGTTGGAAAACGCCATACCGGCCATGCACTGGGAAATATGCATGTTTTCGCGCGCCGCGTTGTCGCCCTTGTAGGAGGGAATGATATCACGCGCGGTCATCTCGATCGATCGCATAGCCAGCGCATCGGTGATGGGGTTGCGCGCCGTCGACACATAGGCTTCGATCGCGTGGGTCAGCGCGTCCATACCGGTGTTGGCAATCAGCTGCGGCGTCATGGACGAAACAAGATCGGTATCGACAAGAGCCAGATCGGGGGTCACATTAAAATCCGCGATGGGGTACTTGATATTGGAATCCGTGTCCGAAATAACCGAAAAAGAGGTGACCTCGGTGCCTGTACCGCTTGTGGTCGGGATGGCGATAAAGCGCGCCTTTTTGCGAAGCGTGGGTAAATTGAACGGTTTCGCGGCTTCTTCAAAGGTAAACGAGGGGTATTCATAAAAGATCCACATTGCCTTAGCCGCGTCGATTGGAGAGCCGCCGCCTATGCCGATGATCAGATCGGGCTGATAATCGAGCATTTTTTGCGCCCCCATTTTGACGGTCGCGACCGTCGGGTCGGCTTCAATACCGGCCAGCACCTCCGAAGCAATACCGGCTTCGCGCAGCAGAGTTTGCACCTTGGGCACGGTGCCGTCCTTGATCAGGCGCTGTGAGCCGATGACGATGAACGCCCGGCGGCCTTGCAGCTCCTTGAGCCGGTCGATCGCTCCAGAACCGATATACACATCGCGCGGAATTGTAAAACGTTGCATTTGCATGTTGGGCTCCTCCATTCGTACGGTTGTGATGTATCCTTACCGTGCTAAAGCATAGCAGAAGAGCAAAACCCTACGCAAGGCAAATGGAAGGAGAAAAAGACAAACCATTCCAATAAAACGTTACAAAACAGGGTATCGATGTTTTAACCGGACTGTCAAAAAACAATTTTTTACAGTCTGTCGATCGAAACAAAGCACCCTTTCGGTCGAGTATTCCGGCTTCTGCGCGCGCCTTTCAGGCAGAAGTTGAATTGCCCCTTCGGGGCAAGAAAAGCCGGTCTGGACGGCACTTGAAGTCGGTTTGTATAGCCCGTAGGCCTCTATCCTATAACCGCCGCTCGGGCGGCGATTAAATGAGAGCAAAACCACGCACATGTCGCGGCTTTTTATGGAATTTGCCGCAAGCGGCAAAATCCTATCTTATGCGCGCTGCGGCGCGAGGGGTCTTTAAAAAGCTGGTTTTAACGAATCAGAGAAGACAGGCGCTCCTGCGCGCCCGCCAGAATATCGCGGCTGCTGTGCGGGGTGGAAAAGGCTTCCCGCAGCGCGTTCGCGATGATGTAGTCTAGCTGCACGGGTTCGATCAAATTGCCAAAACGGTCGTAGATCACATTTCGCGTCCGTCCGCCGGAAAACGCCTGCGTCATCAAATTCAACCAAGGGTATTGAATGCGGAGGTCAGCGTTTTCATGTACGGCCAACGTCGGGATACAGCCGCCAAGACGCATATTGGATACCGCGATGCGGTCGGTCATCAGCCATTTCAGGTAGGCGCAGCAGGCCGGTACCCGTTTGGAGTTGCGGTTGACGCCGAGCGCCCAGCCACTGAGCAGAGAAGAGCGGCCCGGGGCTTCGCAAACGACGATATGGCGCTTGATATCCGCGCCGCCATCGGTATCGGAATATTTTTCCGGAATATAGTGGTTGGCAAAGCCATGCGCCATGGGGATTTTTCCTTCCAGCAGCAGGCTGAAAACATCGTCGTCCAAATTGTCGTTCATCGCTTGGTTGAAGGAATAGCGGTAAGTGGCGCGAATGCTTTCCAAAGCACGGTAGTTCGCATCGTCGTTCAGCGTCGCGGCGCCCCATTCATCCACAAAATTCCCGTGAAAAGCCCACTGCCGGGGCAAATATTCATTGGCTAAATTGATGTCGTAGTTTGTGGTCATGGCCGTGCCGTACTCAAAGGGAGAATCCGGATTGTGGGCGCGCGTAAAAAACTCGCAGATATAGTTGAATTCCTTCCAATTATGCGGCGCGCCGAGTGAAATGCCGTAACGCTGAAAAAAGGCGGTTTGATGATCTGGATCGTTGAAAATATCGCGCCGGTAATAAAGCGCCTGAATGCCCGCGATGATCGGCACGATGTTGCGATGGTTCAAATTCTTGTAAAACGTGCGCTGAATGGCTTCGGGAAACGAAGACACGATTTCTTCGGCGATCTTATCGCTGATATCGTAAAGCAGATCCTGATTGACGATGTGTTGCAGCCATGGCATGTCGATCATGAACAGGTCGTGTTCGCTACGCCCTTCGAGCAGCTCCTGCTCCACGGCAAGCGTCAATTCGGTGGGCGGCAGCTTTTCAAACTGCACGTTTACGCCTACTTCGCGTCCCGAAACCGAGCTGAGCCGTTCCAAAACCGAAATAGCGGTGCAATCCATCGAGAGAATATGCACCGTATCGGTTGGAACACGTAAAAACGGCGCCGCGTCCTTGCGCAAAAGCTTTGGCTTGATCTTAACGGTCCGGTTCTCCGAACCGCTGTCCCGCAGTTGTTCGACCAGCAGGGAGGCCGCCTGCATGCCTCCGTATATCGTGTTTTGCTCAATAGGCTTCAAGCTGGAATAGCGCCGGGATATCTGCCAGTTGTCCCCGGTCAGCACATGGATCGGGTAGCTTTTACCAATCAAATCGGCCGCGTCGCTCACCGCCTGCGCGAGCGGCGGGTCGGTGGTAATAATCTGATCGATCTGCTCGCCGTGCTCCTGTAAATAGGTATAGATTTGGTTGAAATAGCTGACCGATTCAAATTTCACAGACAGAATGCTGTGCTCGGTCATATTTTTTTGATAGGCCTGCTGAAAGCCTTGCGTACAGGCCTCGTCGCAGCTCAGCGCTTCCTTGTAGCGGATAAGGAGCAGGCGCGTATTGGGTTCGCGTTTGAGCAGAAGCGCGGTCCTTTCGTATATATAGGCGCGCTTGTCGAACATGACCTTGGGACAATCAAGCTGCGCGATATCCCGGTCAAGCAGCACCAAAGGAATACGCTGCGACTGCAAAAGGCTGCGGCAGCATAGCTGCTTCGGAGAGCAGGAGGTCAGGATCATACCGGAGACCCCGAGCCCCGCAAGCTGTTTGACAGCGTTTTCCTCAAGGCTATGGTTATTTTCCGTCAGCTTGACAATGGGAAAATATCCATAGCGGTTGAGTCTCTCGTCGATCCCTTGGAACATACTGCTGTAAGGCTCGTCCAGCGTCGGTAAAATAACGCCGATCAGATGGGAACGATTGTTGCGTAAATTCTGCGCAATAAAGCTGGGGTGGTAATCCAGCTCCTCCATGGCCGCCTTGACGCGCTTATACTTTTCCGTGCCGATCGCGCCTTTTCCGTTGATCACATTGGAGACCGTGGAAATCGATACGCCGGCCTTTTTCGCCACATCCTTGATGGTGATCATGTCGTGCACATCCTTTCACCTCTATTGCATTACCGACATTTTAGCACGACTGACAGGCTAAAAACAAACCTGTTTGGCGCAGGGGAAATCTCCCAACATGGTACTTTTTCAATTTATAGCAGGCGATTTATCGGGGATCGTCCGCTTTTATGAAACTGCCTGAACAAATAAAATCGTTTTAAAAGATTCATCGAAACGTTTCGATAGAGCATTTCTAGTCAAAGTGGCGCAAAACGAATTGTTTCCAATAGGGCGGATTGTTATAGTATAGGCACAGCATCGAACACAACAAGACACAACGGCAAGGATTAAAAAAAGCATTTTTTTAAATGTGAAAGGAGTGCGGCAATGGAAAAAGTACGTTGGGGGATCGTGGGCCCCGGCTGGGTGGCGGAACGCTTTGCTACCGGCATCACTTACACGGAGGACGGCGTTTTGGAAGCGGTCGTTTCCAAAACTTCGCTGGCGAAGGCGCAAGCGTTCGCCGAGGCGCACGGAATAAAAAAGGCCTACGGCAGCTATGAGGAATTTCTCGCCGATGCGGATATCGACATTGTTTACATATCGATCCTAAACCCGGCGCACAAGCAAATGGTACTGGACTGTTTCAAAGCGGGCAAGCCGGTCGTGTGTGAAAAGCCCTTTGCGCTGAACGCAAAAGAAACGGCGGAGATGATCGAAGCGGCGCGCGAAGCAAAGCTGTTCCTCATGGAAGCGATGTGGAGCCGGTTCCTGCCAATCGCCCAAACGGTGCGCGCGTGGCTGGACAAGGGCGCGATCGGAGAGATTCAATATGTGCGCGCGGATCACGGATTTTTGTTTGAAGACCATTCGACCCGCCAGTTTGACCGCAAGGTCGGCGGCGGCGCGATGATGGATCTGGGCGTCTACGCGCTCTCCTTCGCGTCAATGGTGCTCGGCCACCAGCCTGTGGAGATTAAGAGCATGGCGACGATCGGCGATACCGAGGTGGATGAACAATCGGTCGTTTTGCTGCGGTATCCGAAGGGACAGATCGCGATCTTAAGCTGCACCATGCTGGCGGAAACCCCGCAGGAGGCATGGATCGTCGGCACGAAAGGCTTTATCAAGGTGCGTATGCCGTTTATGAACGCCGATCGCGCGACGCTCGTCATGGAGCAAAAGCTGACGGACGAACACACCGCGGTGGAGCAAGCCGTTATCCCGATCGACGGGCCGGGTTACCGGTACGAGGCTGAAGAGGCTATGCGCTGCCTAAAGGCAGGCAAGCTGGAAAGCGACGTGCTGCCGCTGGATGAAACGCTGGGCGTAATGAAAATCATGGATGAGGTCAGAAGCCAGTGGGGCCTGACCTATCCGGGTGAATAAATGAGGAGGAACCAAGTATGTTAAAAGACAGAGTAGCAGTCGTCACAGGCGCGGCGCGCGGCATGGGCAAGCAGATCTGCCTAAAAATGGCGGGTTACGGCGCGGATATCGTGGCGCTCGATCTGGATGAAAAGAGCGCGCAGCAAACGGCGGACGAAGTTCGGGCGCTTGGCCGCCGCGCGGTCGCCATGCAGGTGGACGTTTCGAGCAAGGCGCAGGTCGACGCGGCTTTCGCCGCCGCCGTCAAGGAATTCGGCAAGGTGGATATCCTGTCCAACAACGCGGGCATCTGCATCCCGGCCCAAATGACCGAAGTGACCGAGGCCCAGTGGGATAAATCCTTTGCGGTCAACTGCAAGGGCGCGATGTTCATGTGTCAAGCCGCGGGCCAGATCATGAAAAAGAACCGCTATGGCCGCATCATCGTGACCGCATCCCAGTCCGGCAAGGCGGGCGAGTTTGCGAACGGCCCGTACTGTGTATCCAAGGCGACTATCGCGATGATGATGCAGGTGCTGACGATCGAGCTGTCGCAATACGGCATTCTCGCCAATTCTATCTCCCCTGGCTACACAGATACGACCCTGTTCCGCAACGGTATGGCCGACCGCGCCGTGCAGGAAGGCCGTCCGGCGCACGAGCTGATCGACGAACTGATGAGCACGGTACCGATCCGCCGCCCCGCGCAGCCCGAGGAAATAGCCGAGTTGGTCTGCTTTTTGGCAAGCGAAAAGAATTCGTACGTGACCGGCACCGATATCCTGATTGCCGGCGGCAATGTCATGTATTGATCCAAGTAAAAACGGAGGTATGTAAAATGGAACACAAATATTTTGATGTGGCCGAGATCTATGCCGATATCGAGGCCAAGGACAAGTTCGACATGGGCGATATTTTGACCAAGTATGAGGACTATGGTTTCTCGCACCGCTGGATTCAGACGCCTGTGGCCTGCTATTTTATCAATACGTACGATCAAAACGGCAACCTGAACAGCACCCCGGTATCCATGGGCACCGCCATGTGGGGCGAGCCCGCGGAATGCGGCTGGTATTTCTGCTTTAATATGCACAACCGCCGGCAGGGCCGCAAAAACCTGATGCTGACCCGCGAGTGTACGGTCAGCTATTACACCGCCGACCTGCTCACCGAGAGCTGGATCGCGGGCATGCCGATCCCCTCCGGCATCAGCGAGGCCGATGTGGCCAAAATGACCGAACTGCCCTCCAAGCAGGTATCGGTACCCGGCATTGCCGAGTGCGTTTCCAATTTAGAGGTCAAGATCGTGGATACCTATCCGCTGAGCAACAATACGCTGTTCATCGGCAAGGTTGTGAGCTGCTCCGTGCAGAAGGACGCGCTGGAACGCGATATGGCGATCGAGGACGAGCCCGGACTCGGCGGCGTCGATCTGCTGTATGAATGCTCGATCACGGGCAAGACGCCGCGCCTCAACTACGGCCGTTTGGATACCGCCAAGCGTTACCGCACCGACGACAAGCTGGGCGACGAGAACCGCTGGATCGGCAACTTCAACACCTGGATGGATTCCGAAGAAAAGCGCGGCCGTATCACGGCGGACGAGCACGCAAAGCTGCTGGAACTGAACAAGGCGTGGGGCCTGAACCGCGATCCCAAGGCCAATAAGGCCGTCAAGGACGAGCTTACCGCTCTGCTCCGCGATATTTGCTGGCGCGAAGTAAAATAAACCCGCATTAATACGCTAACCTCTCTTCCTCTTAAAACACAACCGGTATATCCCGCATATATCGGTTGTGTTTATTTTTTTAGGTGGAAGAATGAAACGTTTTGAGAAAACGGTTTTTATAAAACACCGGAAAACCGTATTGAGACCGCTCCCCCACTGTGGTTATATATTGTTAAGCAAACAGACCGTACCGGAAAGGATAAGGGAAAAGGAGGCGGAGCATGGAACGGCAAGAGCAGATCATTCTGGAGATGCGGCATATCGTCAAGATATTTCCCGGGGTCAAAGCGCTCGACGGGGTCGATCTTAAGGTGCGCAAGGGCGCGGTTCATGTCATCTGTGGTGAAAACGGGGCGGGCAAGTCAACGCTCATGAAAATCATAAACGGCACGTATGCCGCGGACGAAGGCGAAATGCTGTTTGAGGGAAAACCGGTAGGGCGCCACACGATCCAAGACACCATGAAAATGGGGATCGCGATGATCTATCAGGAGCTCAACCCGATCATGGAAATGACGCTGGGCGAAAACATCTTTCTGGGTCGGGAACCCAAAACGGGCGCCTTTGTCAATTTTAACGAGCTGTACAGGCAAACGCAGCAATTACTGGATCAGCTGAACATTCCCTATCAGGCGCGGCAGAAAATGAAGGAGCTGTCCATCGCGGGCCATCAGCTGATCGAAATCGCCAAGGCGATCTCCATGAAAGCCAAGGTGATCATTATGGACGAACCCTCTTCCGCTATCGCGGATGCAGAGGTGGACGTTTTGTTCCGGCAGATCGCGGCGCTCAAGGAAAAAGGAGTCGCTATCCTATATATCACGCACAAGATGGACGAGATCTTTCGCATAGCGGACGAGATCACGATCATTCGAGATGGCAAATGGATCGAATCGGGTCCGGCCGGCGAATATGACAGCAACAAGCTGGTTTCCTTGATGGTCGGGCGCGAGATCACCAGCATTTTCCCCAAGGATACCACGATCCCGATCGGGGATGTGGTGCTGGAAGTAAAGCACCTGACTCAGCAAGAGGCGGATGGCGGCCGGTTCCGCGACATCAGTTTTCAGCTACACCGGGGCGAAATCCTTGGGTTTTCCGGTCTGGTCGGCGCGGGCCGCAGCGAGTTGATGCGCGCGATCTTTGGGCTGGATGCCTATACCAGCGGCGAGATTTACATAGACGGCAAGCCCGTGCACATCCGCAATACCGCGGACGCGATCGCGCACGGCATCGCCATGGTTTCCGAGGATCGCAAGGAATACGGACTGGTGCTGGGACGGAATATCGCTCAAAACATTTCGCTGGCCAATATGAAGCAGTTTACCAAGTGGGGGCTGGTCAACGATCAGCGTATCGCGGAGCGATCAAGGGAAATGGTTGAGTTGCTGCGTATCAAAATCGCGGGTTTGGACGTAGCCGCCTATACCCTGTCGGGCGGCAACCAGCAAAAGGTGGTTCTGGCAAAGTGGCTGATCGGCAATACCAAGATCATGATCCTTGACGAACCGACGCGCGGCATCGACGTGGGCGCGAAATCGGAGATCCACAAGCTCATGGGACAATTTGCCCGGCAAGGCATGGCCGTGATCATGATCTCCTCCGAGCTGCCCGAGGTCGTCGGCATGAGCGACCGGGTGGTCGTCATGCAGGAGGGCGTGCAAAAAGGCATTTTGGACCGCGAACAGGCGACGCAGGAAAACATCATGCGGCTTGCAACAGGAGGGATGAATCTTGAACAGCAGTAAAACAAAAGAACCGTTTAATTTCGGCAAATTCTACGGCAAATACGGCACGCTTCTCATTTTGATCGTGATTTTTGCATTAGCCAGCTTGTTGGTCCCGAATTTTATCAACCCGATCAATCTGCGCAACGTGCTGCTGCAAAACGCCGTGGTCATCCTGCTGGCGTACGGCGCTACGTTCGTGATTATTTTAGGCCATATCAACGTAGCCTACGGCGCGGAGCTGGCTTTTATCGGCTGCTTTGCCTGTCTGGTGATGTCCTACACGAACAACGTGCTGCTCGCTTTTCTGGCGGCGATCGCGGTGGGCATGCTGATCGGCCTGATCAATGGCTATATCATTACCCGTTTTGGCATTCCGGCTTTTATCATGACGCTGGGCCTGCAAACCATCGCGCGCGGCGGCGCGCTGCTGATGACCGACGGCTCACCGGTGTCCATGGTCGGTTATCCCGCGTTCAACTGGTTCGGTCAGGGGTATATCGGCTTTATCCCGAGTTCCGTGGTGATTATGATCCTCTTTTTTATTTTGGTCCTCATTCTGTTAAACAAGACCCCGTTTGGCCGGTATGTATATGCGGTGGGCGGCAATGAAAACGCGGCGATCGCCTCCGGTATCAAATCCAAAAGTGTGGTGCGCAAAGCGTTTTTGCTGGACGGCTTCATCACCGCGATCGCGGCGGTCGTCTTTATGGCGCGGCAGGCTTCCGGCACACCGGCGGGCGGCGTTTCGTATGAATTCGACGCAATCACGGCGGTTGTCGTCGGCGGTACCTCGCTGGCCGGCGGCGTGGGCAATGTTTTCGGCACGCTGATTGGCGCGTTGATCGTGGGCATCGTCAACAATGTGCAAAATCTTTTGGGCGTAAACACCTATTGGCAGCAGGTGATAAAGGGCCTGATCATATTATTTGCGGTGATTATTGATGTGGTAACCAAGCAATCGGCGACAAAGGCCAAGCATTGAGTACCCTTCAATCGTTCATAAAGAGAAAAGAGAAAATGGAGGTAAGAAAAATGGCAGCAATCAAACGAATACTGGCGGGAATCACGGGAGCGGCGCTTCTGCTTACTTTATGCACAGGCTGTGGAAACAGCGCGGCGCCGACGGACGCGGCGGACGCCGACGGCGTTTTCCGCATCGGCTACACCAATCAGGCGGATTCCGACGTATGGCTCAAACTGGTGGAGGATAGCTTTATCAAGGAAATGGCCGGTGATCAAACCGTGGAGGTCACCTGCGTCGAAGCAAATAACGATCAGCAAAAGCAGCTCGACCAGATTGATAACTTCATTATGCAGAAGATGGATCTGATCGTTGTGGTCGCCTGCGACTACGCCGGCGTTACGCCGGGCGTGCAGGCCGCCAATACCGCGAATATTCCGGTCATTTGTCTGGCGATCGCCTCGGAGGGCGGCGAAAGCACGTTCGTGGGCTGCCAGCACCGTGAAGCCGGCGTTATGCAGGCGGATTATTTGGCAAACTCGCTGCCGGAAAACGCAAAGGTACTGTATTTGTCCGGTACGCCGGGTCTGTATCATTCCGTTCAGCGGGAAGAGGGCTTTACCACCGTGATCAATGAAAAGCGGCCGGACGTCGAAATACTCGCCAGCATGACCGGCGAATACATGCGCGATAAGGCGATGAAGGTTGTGGAGGACTGGTGCCAAGCCTATCCGTCGTTCGACGCGATCGTATGCGCCAACGATGAGATGGCCATGGGCGCGATCGAAGCGCTCAAAGCGGCGAACCGTTTGGACGGCGTGTCGGTTTGCGGCGTTGACGCGACCGCCGACGCGTGCGCCAAGATCAAAAGCGAAGAAATGCTGTTCTCCATCTCCCAGCCGGCGGTCAAAATAGCGCAGACCTGCGTGGAAACGATCAGCAAGATCCGAAGCGGCGAAGCGGTCGGCAGCGAAGTGACGGTCAATTTCGAGCTGGTCACGGCTGAAAACGTTGCGGATTATGCATGATCCCCGCCCTTTAACCGGCGGAAGCATACGGAACACATCGTGATACTCCTGTCCCACATACAAAAGCAACAGGGCTGATTTTTCGCCAAATCAGCCCTGTTGCTTTTTCTCCCCTACCGTTTCCGCGCGATATCGTATAAAAGGCGCAGGCCGAGCAGGATGGCGAGCAGATAGCCCACCGCGCCGAGGGCGGGAATGCCGAACAGCTTGCCCTTCATATCGGTCGTGCAGATCAGGCTGGAGCCGACCAGCAGGCCGGTGGTGATGATCGCGAGAATCAGCTTGTCCACCATGCGGTCAATGCGGCGGAGCGGCTCCTCCGAGCCGGTCAGCTCAAGATTGACCTTGGTCTGGCCCTTGACCGTCATTTTCAGCACATCCGCCATATAAGAAGGGATGTCCACGGCCTTGTGCAGCGTGTGCAGCAGGCGCATGCCCTGCTCGCGCAGCTCGTGCGCGAGGCCCTCCCGTTCAAAGCCGGCCTCCGTCATATGGCCGGAGAAGATCTGAATAAAATTGATCGACGGGCTGACGCGGCTCAATACCCCTTCGATCGTCATCACGCCGCGCGCGAGCATGCTCAGGCCGGGCGACAGGCCCAAATGGTAGCGGTTGAAAATATCGGTCAGGTCGCGCAGGGCTTCGCCCAGATCGATCTCCGCGAAGGCCGCCGTGCCGTACTTGGAAAGCAGCAGGTCGATATCGCCGTACAGCGCCGCGTGGTCGATCTCGCCGCGCTGCACGCCGAGCAGCAGCGCCGCGTCCTTGAGGGCGTACACATCGCCCGAAACAAAGGCGAAGATCAGCTTGCCGAACAGCTGCCGGTCGCGGCCGGTCAGTTCGCCCATCATGCCCAGATCGAGCCATTCTATTTTACCGCCGCGCACAAATAAGTTGCCCGGGTGCGGGTCGGCGTGGAAAAAACCGTTGTCCAGCACCTGCCGGGCATAGCTTTCGGCCAGCTTGGCGCCGATCTCCTCCGGATCGTACCCGGCGCTATTAAGCGCGTCCAGATCGTTGATCGGAATGCCGTCGATATACTCCATCACCAGAATGCGCCGCGTGGTCAGGTTGCGCTTTACCACCGGGCAGCCGGTGTAAACAATGCCCTCGTTATCGCGCGCAAAGCGCTCCATATGTTCGGCCTCTATGATAAAATCCATTTCCTCCAGCGCGGCGACCCACATTTCGTTTAAGATCGTAAGCAGATCGTCCAGCATGCCCTCGCCCGTGACGGCCTTGAGCATGCCCGCGGCGCGGCGCAGCAGCTGCATGTCGCGCTGCATGGTCTCAAAAATACCGCGCCGCTGCACTTTGACGGCCACGGTTTCGCCGCTGCTTTTCAGCACGGCCTTGTGCACCTGCGCCATGGAGGCCGAGCCCAAGGCCTTTGCGTCGAACGAGGAAAATAGGTCGGTAAGCGCGGCGCCGTATTCCTCGGTCACCACGGCCTCCACCTCTTCAAAGGGCATGGGGGTTACTTCGGTGCGCAGGTTTTCCAGCTCGTCGCAATATTTGCGCGGGATCAGGTCGGCGCGCATGGACAGGATCTGCCCCAGCTTGATAAAGGTGGGGCCAAGCTCCTCCAAGATCGTGCGCAGCTTTTTGGGGTCCAGCCCGTGCATGACGTCGTTCCGGCGCAGAACCGACAGGATCTCGCCGAGGCGCGATCCACGGCCGGTTTTTTTCTCGTCCATTTTTTTCTCCACTTTACAATAGAAAATCGCCCGCGGCTTTCCCGTTTGGGGAAAAGCCGCGGGCAGGTTTTACCCTTCCTTGGATGCGTCCCCGCCTTGGAGTGCATCGAGCTTTGCGCGCAGGACGGCAAGCTCCTCGGGCGTCATTTTGTCCATACGGGCAGCTATGCCTTCGGCGCTGTCGTCGATATCGAGCGCGCTTTTCACCTTTTCCTTGGCGGTGTGCTTGAGCTCCTCGTTGAGCACCTTGCCCTGCTCCACGGTAAGCTGGCCCTTTTCGACAAGCTTATCGATGAGTTCGCCAGACTTTTCCGCCGTCACGCTGACCGCGCCCACGCCGGCCAAGAAGATCTTCTTTAAGTCGTCGCTTAACTTTTCCATCATAAAGAACCGCCTCTTTTCCAAAACATAGTCTGCACCGGTTGGCGCGCCGCCATACGGCGCGACTTTCGGTATCTTTAACTTACCACTTTTTCCCGAAAACTGCAACAGCTTTTTGCGCTGTTCACGCCCCGCGCCTTGCATTTTACCGAAAAATGTTATATGCTTGCTCTATGGAGTTTTCACTGGAAAGGGGGTGACCGCATGCGCCAAAGCGGTATTTTACTGCATATGACCTCTCTCCCCTCGCCCCACGGCGTGGGCGCCATGGGACGCGAGGCACGGCGCTTTATCGATTTTCTGGCCGAGGCCGGGCAGTCCTACTGGCAGCTTTTGCCCATCTGCCCCACCGGCTACGGCGATTCGCCGTACCAGTCCTTTTCCGCGCTTGCCGGTAACCCCTACCTGATCGATCTGGATGAGCTGGTCCGGGATGGGTTACTCACTCCGGCCGAGCTGCGGGGCATAGACTGGGGATGTGACCCCGCGCGGGTCGATTATGGCCTTTTGTATCAAAACCGGTTCCCGGTGCTGAGGCAGGCCGTTCGCCGCCTGCTGAAAAGCCCGCCCGCCGATCTGCGGCGGTTTAAGCAAACAAACGCCGACTGGCTGCGGCCATACGCGCTGTTCATGGCGCTAAAGGAAACGCACGGCGGCGCGCCGTGGACGGCGTGGGAACGCGATTTTTGCTTTCGCGAGCCTGCCGCAATGCGGCGTGCCGAGTGGGACTTGGCTGAACAGACCTCCTTTTGGAGCGCGGTGCAGTACTTATTTTTCCGCCAGTGGAACGCGCTGCGCGCATACGCGGCGCAAAAGGGCGTTCGCCTGATCGGAGATCTGCCCATTTATGCCGCGCTCGATTCGGCGGAGGTGTGGGCCGACCCGGCCGAGTTCCAACTGGACGGCGACCGCTTGCCGCGCGAGGTCGCGGGCGTGCCGCCAGATGGGTTTACGGACGGCGGGCAGCTTTGGGGAAACCCGCTGTACGATTGGGACGCGATGGAAAAGGACGGCTTTCGCTGGTGGATCAGGCGGCTTTCCGTGCTGCTTTCCCGGTTTGACCGGCTGCGTATCGACCATTTTCGCGGGTTTGACAGCTATTACGCCGTGCCCGCGGGCGATGCAGACGCAAAACGCGGCCGCTGGCGCAAGGGGCCGGGCATCCGCCTGTTCCGCGCGGCGGAAAAAGCGCTCGGCCCGCTGCCGGTGATCGCGGAGGACCTCGGCTACCTGACCGATTCGGTGCGCGCCCTGCTGCGCGGGACCGGCTACCCCGGCATGAAGGTGCTGCAATTCGCCTTTGACAGCCGCGAAAACAGCGATTACCTGCCCCATAACTACGAAAAGCACTGCGTGGTCTACCCCGGCACGCACGATAACGATACGATCATGGGCTGGATGCGCACCGCGCCGCCCGCGGACGTGGCCTTTGCCAAGGCCTATCTGCGCCTAAACGAGCGGGAGGGCCTGAACTGGGGCGTTTTGCGCTCGGTATGGGCCAGCGTGGCCGATCTTGCCATCGTGCCCATGCAGGATATACTCGGCCTATCGTCGGAAGCGCGGATGAACACGCCTTCAACGCTCGGGGGCAACTGGGTCTGGCGCCTTTGCGCCGGCCAATTTGATGGAACATTAGCGGCGCGGCTTCGGCGCGAAACGGCGCTGTACCGCCGCTTGCCGCTTTTGGAGGATAAGGAGGACACACAGATGAATGAACGAACCAAAGCCGTAAAGGCAGCGATGAATTTCGCGCTCAAGACCGATTATCACAAGACCCTTGCGACCGCCACCCCGGCGGAGCTGCACACGGCGCTGTCGCGCGCGCTGGTGGGCGTGATCACGGATGATTGGCAGAAGAGCCGCGAGCAGCATTTAAACGCGCGCCACGCGCTTTACTTTTCCGCGGAGTTTTTGGTGGGCCGCGCGATCTTCAATAACCTGCTCTGCCTCGGCCTGACGAAAGAGGTCGACGAGATGATGCGGGCCGAGGGCGTATCCCTCGCCGATCTGGAACAGGTAGAGGACGCCGCGCTCGGCAACGGCGGCCTTGGCCGCTTGGCCGCGTGCTATTTGGATTCCGCCGCCACGCTGGAACTGCCGCTGGACGGCTACGGCATCCGCTACCGTTACGGCCTGTTCAAACAGCAGATCGATAACGGCTTCCAAAAGGAAGTGCCGGACGATTGGACGAAATACGGCGATCCGTGGTCGATCCGCCGCGAGGATGAGACAGTTTTGATCGAATACGGCTGCCGCACCGTGCGCGCCGTGCCGTATGATATGCCGGTTTTGGGCTACGGCACGGATCACATCGGCACGCTGCGCCTGTGGCAGGCCGAGCCGGTGGAGCCGTTCGATTTTGTCCGCTTCAACAATCAGGATTACGACGGCTCGGTCGCGGAAAAGAACCGCGCGGAGGATATCTCCCGCGTGCTTTACCCGAACGATTCGGGTGACGAGGGCAAGGTGCTCCGTCTGGAGCAGGAGTATTTCTTCTCCTCCGCGTCCTTGCAGGATATGCTGCGGCAGTATAAGAAGCGGCACGGAAACGATTTTTCGCAGTTTGCCGCCCTGCACGCCGTGCAGCTCAACGATACGCACCCCGTGCTTGCCATTCCCGAACTGGTGCGCCTGCTGATGCAGGAAGGGCTGGATTTTGAAGCCGCCTTTGCGATTACGCGCGGCGTTTTCTCCTACACCAACCACACCGTTATGCCCGAAGCGCTGGAAACC
Source organism: Butyricicoccus faecihominis (assembly GCF_024462775.1). Taxonomy (GTDB): domain Bacteria; phylum Bacillota; class Clostridia; order Oscillospirales; family Butyricicoccaceae; genus Agathobaculum; species Agathobaculum faecihominis_A. The sequence continues at coordinate 9,042 of NZ_JANGCE010000010.1, read as the reverse complement.
TGGCCGCGCCATTTGCTGGAACGCGCCGTGCCCGGCCTGTACCCGATCATTGAGAAGATCGACGGCAAGCTGCGGCAGGAGCTTTCGGAAAAAGGCGTGCCCGGCGATGTGGTGGGCCGCCTGTCTATTACCCGGGACAACTGCGCCCACATGGCCGATTTGGCCGTGTTCGCGGGCCGCTATGTCAACGGCGTGGCGCGCCTGCATACCGAGATTCTCAAAAACCGCGTGCTGCGCGATTGGTATTCCGTCTATCCCGAGCGCTTCCAGAACAAGACCAACGGCGTGACCCAGCGGCGCTGGCTTGCCCTGTGCAACCCGGAACTCGCCGCGCTGCTCACCCGCCTGCTCGGTTCCGACCGGTGGCTGACCGACCTTTCCGCCCTAACCGAGCTGACGCATTATGAGAACGACGAAGCCGTCATGCGCGAATTCCTTGCCATCAAGCGCACCCGCCGCGGCGAATTTGCCGATTGGCTGCAAAAGACGCACGACATCACCGTCGACCCGACCCGCCTGTTTGATGTGCAGATCAAGCGCATCCATGAGTATAAGCGCCAGTTCCTGAACATTTTGGCTGTTTTGGAGCTGTATTACGAGATCAAGGAAGGCCAGCTAAACGATTTTAAGCCCACCACCTATTTCTTCGCGGGCAAATCGGCCCCGGGTTACCGCCGCGCCAAGGCGATTATCAAGCTGATCGGCGAGGTGGCCCGCGTGATCGAAAGCGATCCGCAGGTACGGCAAAAGCTGCGCGTCGTCTTTGTGCCCAACTATAATGTTTCCTGCGCGGAGTATATGGTCGCGGCGGCCGATGTTTCCGAGCAGATATCCACCGCGGGCACCGAAGCCAGCGGCACCGGAAACATGAAGCTGATGGCGAACGGCTCGGTCACGCTCGGCACGCTGGACGGCGCGAACGTCGAGATCGTCGAGGAAGCGGGCGAAAGCAACAACTACATTTTCGGCGCGCATGTGGAAGAAATAAACGACCGCGCGAACGATTACAATCCCCACGGCATTTACGAATCCGACGGCCGCGTGCACCGCGTGATGGACGCGCTCGTCAACGGCACGCTGAACGACGGCGGCTCTGGCGATTTCCGCGAGCTGTACGATTCGATCCTGCACGGCGCGGACTGGCAGCGCCCGGACCAGTATTATCTCATGCTGGACTTTGGCCGCTATCTGGATGCGAAGAAGCAGGTCAACCGCGACGCGCAGGATGAGCTTGCCTTTGCGAAAAAGGGCTGGCACAACATCTGCATGTGCGGCAAATTCTCTTCCGACCGCGCAATCGCGGAATACGCGCGCGATATCTGGCAGATTGAAAAGGTAAAATAAAAGGGTCTCTATGAAGTTAAAAAATTCACTGTTATTGTTACTGACCGCCACTATTTGGGGCGTTGCCTTTGTGGCGCAGAGCGTGGGCATGGAGCACGTCGGCCCGTTTACGTTTGTGTGCGCGCGTTCGGTCATCGGCGGGCTTGCGCTTTTGCCGGTGATCGCCGTGCTGCGCCAAACGGGAACAAATCCCAAGCAAACGCGGGAGGAAGGGCAAAAAGCCCGCCGGACCCTGCTGCTCGGCGGCGTGTGCTGCGGCGCGGTGCTGTGCTTTGCCAGCGTGTTTCAGCAGGTTGGCATTTTGTACACCACGGTAGGCAAAGCGGGCTTTCTAACCGCGTGCTATATCCTGATTGTGCCGCTGATCGGCCTGCTGTTTGGCCGCCGGTGCGGCGCAAAGGTGTGGTGCGGGGTGGGGTTGGCGCTCGTTGGCCTGTACCTGCTCTGCATCAAGGATGGGTTCTCCATCAGCTTGGGGGACGGCATGGTGCTGATCTGCGCGCTGCTGTTTTCGCTGCATATTCTGGTCATCGACCATTTTTCGCCCAAGGTGGATTGCGTTAAAATGTCGTGCATCCAGTTTTTTGTGTGCGCGGGTTTTGCCGCCGTCGGCATGCTGGTGTTCGAGCAGCCCTCGTGGGAGCAGCTCCTCGCGGCGTGGGCGCCTGTTTTGTACGCGGGCCTACTGTCCAGCGGCGTGGGCTATACGCTGCAGATTGTCGGGCAAAAGGGCATGAACCCGGCCGTGGCCTCGCTCATCATGAGTTTGGAATCGGTGATTTCCGTTTTGGCGGGTTGGCTGATTTTGGGGCAGACTCTGAGCGTGCGCGAGCTGTTTGGGTGCGTGCTCATGTTTGCCGCCATCGTTCTGGCGCAGCTGCCGGAACGGATAGGCGGCGCGCGCCGCGCGCCGGCGAGCGACTAAAAAATGAAAAAACGCCTGAAAGCAAGTTTTCGCATGCTTTCAGGCGTTTTCTATGTAGTTATTCCGCTTTCTTTAAGTGCTTTAGCTCGGTGGAAAGGTATTTCACGGCACTTTCCAACGTATCGACACGGTCTTGGATCAGTTGCAGTCTGGTATCGTGCTGCATTTTTTCCAATATGCTGGTGTGTCCTTCAAAAAGCAGATCAAGGCGCGGCATGATGATGCCTTCCTGATTGATTTGCAGTTTGGCAAGCGAAGTGTTCATTTGCTCAACTTTCTGATCAATCTGCTCGAACCTTCGATCAATCTTGTCGAATTTTTTGTCTATTCGTTCATTTTGCTGCTCAAATAGTTCGGAAATGGAAGCTAATAATTCCTTTTCATTCATCAAAATCAATCCCTCTATTCCTAAATCCGACAATCACGATATACTCAAGCATACCGAACAAACGGGGGCTTGTCAATAGGTGGCTCGCTGCGCTCGCAATAAAATGCGCGGCGGTAGCCACGGGACGGCGGGGTGGGGTCACCCCGCCCTACCCGAAATCGGTGGCTCGCTGCGCTCGCGATAAAATGCGCGGCGGTAGCCGCGAGGCGGCGGGGGGGGGCCCCCCCCCCCCCCCCCACCCATGGGCGAAGCGCGCGCATGTAGGGCTGAGTGACCCCACGCGGCTATTGCCGCGTTTTTAATGAGCGAGCAAAGCGAGCCACCGATATTTCAGGTGGCTCGCTGCGCTCGCGATAAAATGCGCGGCAGTAGCCGCGGGGCGGCGGGGTGGGTCACCAATGTCATTTAGTTAAGGGAAACGCATAGGAAAAACAAGGGATTGACCGAGATTGTAGGGCGTCGCGCCCTACAATCTCGGTGAATCCCTTGTTCCCTTATCTTAATAACATTGGTGGGGTCACCTTGCCCTACGCATGGCGAAGCGCGCGCATGTAGGGCCGCGTGACCTCACGCGGCCGCTCGCGGCTATTGCCGCGTTTTTAATGAGCGAGCAAAGCGAGCCACCGATATAGGCTAATGTAAGGGTGGCAGTTGAAATTCAAGAATATTTCCTTCCCCAATCAGTAAGTCAGGCGTGATGTGATATATGCGGGCAAGCGATATTACAGGGCCCATTGGCATATCAAGTGCGTCTGCTTCATACCGTTTGTAAGTTAAGGTGCTGCAAAATAACTTAGCAGCCATCTCTTCTTGATTAAATCCATTCTTTTTTCGCATATATCGCATCCGTTTTGTTATTTCGTTTTGCTGGATAGCATACTTTTCCGATACCTCTGTTTCGCAAAATAAATAGCGGACTGAAACATTATAAAATTTGGCTAAAACCAGCGCCTTGGACAAAGGCATAGTATCCCATGATTTATTCTCGTAGTTACGATAAGTATGAAGATGACATTGTATCATATCAGCAATTTTTTGCTGTGATAGATCCTCGTATATTCTTAAATCTTTTAATCTGCTATAATTCATAAAATCACCTGACTGCATCATAATCAGCGAGTTTCACGCTTCATTGCATATTCTATCTATCCTTTGTAATGGCATCGAGAAAGGCGATTAATGCCGCATATTCGTCTGTAGATAGCTTTTCTAGCCGTTGCTGTAACTGTTTGCTCTGTTGTAATAGCTCATTTCCTGTGAGCAAATACGAATAATCAGCATTGAGCGCGTTACAAATGTTTACGAAAGTATCTATGCGCATAACTTTATTTCCGGATTCAAGAACAGTAATATACTTAGCATTTGTTTCAATTTTTTCCGCTAGTTGCTCCTGCGTCATGCCGAATTTCTGCCGAAGAAAACCAATTCGTTGCCCCACTTCGACTGCAAGCTTTTTCTTTTCATTGGACATTGTATGGCATCTCCTTTTTATTGTATTGCGAAGTTTCTAAGACTAAAAGCAAATGAAACCGCCTGAAAGCACATGAAATTACTTGCTTTTAGGCGGCTTTTTATTCTTTTTTTCGTACAACTCTAGTTGCGTCAAGTAGTTTAAGTGTTGAATCAAATGACTTCGCTTTGGTAAAGACAAAGAATTCATGTCCTTCACAAAATTACTTAAAGGATAGATTTCCTTATTTTCCAGCTCGAATTGTGTACCTGCCGAGTATGTATTAGGAAGGTCACGTGTCATTTCACATATGTAGTCCAGAGAAACATTAAAAAATGATGCGTATTTACATAATATTTCAATTGGGGGTTCCGTTCGGCCCACTTCATATGAGCTAATAGTAGACCGACTTACACCAAAAGCCTCCGCAAGCTCGGCTTGTTCTAAGTGTCGATCCTTTCGTAGCTCTTGTAAAATTTCGCCAATCACAAGCAACATGTCCTATCATAACGTCGTTTATGATAAAAATTATATCATAATAAAAACGGTTACCTTGCATGGTGGAAAATGTAGAATTATTTCAAATAACAGTTTACACGATAAAAAACATTTTATATAATGAAAGAGAATCAATCCTTGCTTAGAAAAGTATCAATTATCTCCATAGAAGCATTAAATTGTCGTTCGGTCAGCTGTAAAAGCTTATCTTGTATCTCTTTGCTTTTAAAATTGGTAGGATTCCCTGTGATAATATAGGTATAATCAACTTGAAGAGCATTGCAAATACTTACGAAGGTGTCAATTTGAACCTTCTTTTTTCCATTTTCAATGACTGAAATGTATTTCGCATCTTTGCCAAGTATTTCAGCTAACTGATCTTGTGTTAATCCGGCTGCATCTCGACACTGGCGTATACGTTTTCCAATATTCTGCGCAAGATTATCAGGCACTAATTTTTTTGCCAACGTATAACACCACCTTGTTAAAAATCTCTATTTCTATGTTATCTTATTTTTTTACATTAAAAAACGTTCTTTAGAACGATAATGAGTATATAATCATTCGTTAGCACGGTATGGGGATTTAAAATCATTAACGGAGGTCTAAAACATGAAATATAATCAGTTCCTTTTCCCCCGCCTAGTCACCGAAATATCTGTGTACAAGCAAGATGATCTTTATGACCCCTTCGATCATGTGTGCAAATATGTGAACGAGCACTTTCCTGCATACGTAAAGCTTTTGCAAGAATTGAACGACGCTTGGGATGATATGATGGAAACCTGTGATGAGGGGATCGACTACATCGAGGTTGAAAACCATCACTATGAGTACTCTCATTATTTGGCTGATATTCAGCAGTTTTTCTTTTATCAGGGCGCAAGCGCCGCGCTGCATGAATATATGGGGCTGCAAAGCAGCCCGGAACAGCTTATGGCGCAAATAAACAGCGAGCTGGGCACATTTTTGCAGTCTGATTATATGGCCGCGCGGCGCCGTGGCGCGCTGGAGGGACTTGCCCGCGCCGCCGCGCTTACCAAACACCCGGATACAAACCGGCGGTATCGAATCGCTTTGCTTAAACGCAGGCTCGCGTGTTGCTATTTGGACGTTATCGCCGGTTATGAGCAAGAGGTGGCGCAGTTCATCGCCTTTGACCAAGCATATCCGGTCAAGCAAGGCTTTTTGCAAGGGTTACATCAGCTTTTTGACCGGCTCTATATAGATCTGCCAAACGCGCTGTTAGATTTATAAAATAAAGGGGCAATACACATGGAGTTTAAAACCTGCTGCGTGACGGGGCACCGGAATATACCGATGGATCAGCAAGAATACATTGCGGAGAAACTGCGGCGCGAGGTTTCGCTGGCGTTTGAGGATGGCTACAACCGCTTTCTTTCCGGTTTTGCGGAGGGAACCGACCTTTTATTTGCCGCGATTGTCGCGGAGCAAGCGCAGCGTCACCCCGGCGTTTGCTTGGAAGCGGCCATTCCCTATCCCAACCGGCTGCATGCAAAAGACGGACAGTTTCAAAAGCTGATTGCATGCTGTCAGTCGGTAAAGATCGTAAGCGATCATTACTTTCCAGCTTGTTTTATGCAGCGCAACCGCTATATGGTGCGGCAGTCCGCGCGCGTGATCGCGGTATACGATGGCCGTGAGCGCGGCGGAACGCTATTCACGATGCGCTACGCGCACAGTTTGGGACGTGAAATCAGAGTGATCGAGATATGATTGCTCGGTATAGGTAAAGGGCGGGGATACCGTAAGGCTGTCCCCGCCCTTTTGCACGTTATGACTGAGAAGGGGCTTCGGCTTCCTTCTCTTTTTTTCTTTCCTCTATCTGATCATAAAGCGCTTGCAACGCGTCCTTCAGCGTGCCCACCTCGTCGATCAGGCCGAATTGCACCGCCTGTTCGCCCGATATTACCGTACCGATATCGCTCGTCAGTTGGCCGGTCTCGCGCATCAGGTCCTGCAATACGCTCGCCGAAATGTGCGAGTGCGAGGTGATAAAGTCCACGATCCGCTCCTGAATCTTGGCCAAGTACTCAAAGGCCTGCGGCACCGCGATAATGGTGCCGTTCATGCGCACCGGGTGAATGGTCATGGCCGCCGAAGAGGCGATCAGGCTTTTTTTCGCCGCCACCGCGAGCGGCACGCCGATTGAGTGACCGCCGCCCAGCACCAGCGAAACCGTGGGCTTTTCCATGCCCGCGATCAGCTCCGCAATCGCCAGCCCGGCCTCCACGTCGCCGCCCACCGTGTTCAGCAAAATCAGCAGGCCGTCAATCTCTTCCGCCTGCTCCACCGCCGTGATCTGCGGGATCAGGTGCTCGTATTTGGTCGTTTTGTTCTGCGAGGGCAACTCCATGTGTCCCTCGATCTGTCCGATAATCGTGATGCAGTGCACCGTGCCGCGCGAGGTGTGCGCGGTGATGGAGCCGGTCTGTGCAATACTATTTTGTTCCGGTGCTTCTATATTCTCTAATTCTTCCGCCATACGTTCGCTCTCCCTTTCCCATAAAACGCTCGTTTAACAAAAGTGTGCCGCAAAAAAACGGAATTTATGCGGCATGTGCATGGTAAAAAATCAAATATTACAATTTGTAAACAGTCGCGCCCCATATTCCGTGGGCATGGTGGGGAGAATACAAGTAGTTATCCACTTTATGCACAGAGTTATCCCCATGCGCGGGGGTAATATTCTCTTGATATGTGTATAACTTCGGTGCGGCGCGTAACTGACCGCAGTTTCAATATGGAAACATGTATTGCCGTTTGCCCGAATCTTTGTTACAATATAATAAATATATATGCGTGTAAAACGACGCAGCATTGCGGCAGAATACGGAGTGAAATGAACATGAACAATCCTATCGTTACGATCGAAATGGAAAACGGCGGCATTATTCGCGCCGAACTTTATCCCGAAGTCGCGCCCAACACGGTGCGCAACTTTATTTCTCTGGCCCAAAAGGGCTTTTATGACGGCGTGATCTTCCACCGCGTCATTCCCGGCTTTATGATCCAAGGCGGCGACCCCGAAGGCACCGGCGCGGGCGGCCCGGGCTACGAGATCCGCGGCGAATTCACCGGCAACGGTTTCCAGAACGATCTCAAGCACAGCCGCGGCGTTTTATCTATGGCGCGCACCATGGTGCCCGATTCCGCCGGCAGCCAGTTCTTTATCATGACCTCGGACGCGCCGCATCTGGACGGCCAGTACGCCTCCTTCGGCATGGTGATCGAAGGCATGGAAGTGGCCGACGCGATCGTGTCCACCGCGCGCGACTGGAACGACCGTCCGCGCGAGGATCAGCGCATGAAGACCGTGACGGTGGAAACTTGGGGCGCTACGTTCGATCCTCCCGAAACCCTGTAAACGGAGAAAGAGGGGAACGGTATTGTATTATACCAATAAAGATATATTCGTGCTTTCCGCGGTGGGCTGCATGGGCACGGAGCGGGACGGGCTGGAATCCATCCTTGCCGGAAACGAAGAGGGTGCGAAGGGCTGCTGCCTGACCGTCGATATGTCAGCGGACGGCATTGCCGTTTTATCGAGCGACGGCTACTGCGTCGCGGCGGACGGCACGCAGATGGCCATCAGCGATTACAGCTACGCCGAGCTGCACACGGCGTCCTCCCAGTTGGTGCCCGCCGGGCAGGCGATCGAATTGGCCAAGACCTGTCAGGCCAAGATCGCCATCACGGTGCGCAACCAAACATTGCTGCCGCAGCTTCGCATGACGCTGCGCCACGCGGAGTACTTAGATGAAACCATCTTCGTCGGCCTTGGGCTGGTGGAAGCCGCGCGCCTTGCGGTCGCCAACCCGGAGCTGCATATCATGGGCGAGCTGCCCGCGCTGCCCGATAATATCGACGCGCTGGTGCGCGCCGCGCAGACGACGGGGCTTTTCGGCCTTCGCGCCGCGCCGAGCGACCTGACCGCGCCGCTCCTTTCCGCCTGCAAGCGCGCGGGCTTGTTTACCATGAGTTTGCCCACGGATCATATGGATACGCTGTCGCGGTTGATTAAGGACGGCGTTAATTTCATTGAGACCGGGCGGCCCGATATGACCGCCATGCTCCTGCCCGAGGGCGAAGCCACCCCGCACCAGATACCATTGATGCGGTTTTAACACATCTTTGGGCAGAAGGTGAATTGGCCGCAGGCCAAGAGAGGCCAGTCTGGGCCGCACTTCGTCAGGCAAGACAAGAAGGTATCGCAAACACAGGAAATGTAGGGCGCGACGCCCTCGGCGCGCCGAGAGCGAAGCACCGGGATTAGTGAGAGCATCAAACAGGCTGGTACAGCCGAGCGAAGGGACATGGTTTCTCAGATAGTGTTACGTCCCTTCGGGACGGCGCGCCGAGGGCGTCGCGCCCTACTAGCTCGGTGATTCTCTTGTTTTTTCCTATGCGTTTCCC
>NZ_JANGCE010000001.1 GCF_024462775.1 Butyricicoccus faecihominis | reverse complement strand
GCGTCAGCATACCCTAAGGCGCTGGGTGCGTTCAACTAATCCAATTATACAAAATAAAGATTTTGTATAATTAAGGGGAGGGGTTTACCAACCAAACCAGAACGGCCCTCTGAATTTTATTTTAAGTGTATTGTTTGTCCAGCCATTCCACAGCATCGGCCACGGCGCCGCGATTGTTATCGCAGACGACAACGTCCGCAACCTTTACGATATCTGTTTCGGCATTTTGAGGTGCAAATCCGATATGCGCGGTGCGCAGCATCATCTCATCGTTATAGCTGTCGCCGACCGCATAAATGTTTTGTTCAGCCACACCACAGCGCGCTGCGATCGATCGCAAGGCTGTACCCTTGTGTACGCCCAGCGCTGTGATTTCACAGAACGACGGCATGCTGGAAGAGATACAAAACCGATCCGCATAAGGCTGCAGCAGCTCTCTCAGCTGCCGCATCACGGCCGGGTCTCCGGTTAGGTTGATCTTGCACCAGCCGGCGGTGTCGCCAAGCTCATCCTGTGCGACCAATTCGTAGTCGAGCTTTAAGATCCGTAGGTGTTCCGCCGTGACTTCACCCATCTGCCGGATCAGGATCCGGTCATCTACAAAGATTTCACAACCGATTTGTGAAAAAGTTGACAATGCTACGCTGATCAGTTCCTTCGTGTCCGCCGGCATACCGGCGCAGCGCAGCACTTTATGCTGTTCATCCATCACCAGCGAGCCGTTCAGCAGGCTATACGGCGCATTAAACGGCAGCTGCGGCAGATAGGCTAAAATCGCTTTGGGCGCGCGGCCGGTCGCCAGAGAGAACAGTCCCCCCTGCTCGGTAAAGTGACGGAGTGCCTGCTCGTTGCGGGGCGAAATGCGCCGGTCGCTGTCTAGCAGCGTGCCGTCCATGTCGCAGGCCAAAAGGACGCCTTCAAACTTTTTCATTCCATACGCTCCAGTTTAGCAAGAATTTCTGTAAAGTATAGGGGCAGCGGGGCGCAAAATTCCATTAGTTCCCCTGTTTTGGGATGCCGCAGCGTCAAACGCACGGCATGCAGACACTGTCCCCCGATACTAGAAAAACGATCTTTTTTCAGGCCATACAACGGGTCCCCGATAATCGGATGTCCCAGCGACGCCATGTGTACGCGAATTTGATGCGTGCGGCCGGTTTCCAGTTGGAACGACAGGTGCGTATAGCCGTGATACCGTTTGATGACCTGATAGTGCGTCACCGCTTCGCGGCCGCCTTCGATGATCGCCATCTTCTTGCGATCGGTCTTATGGCGGGCGATCGGCTTATCCACCACGCCTTCATCGAGTCGCGGCGATCCCACAACGATTGCTTCATAGCCGCGAAACGCGCTATGCGACGCAATTTGGGCGGCTAGGCCTTGGTGTGACGCATCGTTTTTAGCGACCACGAGCAGGCCGCTCGTATCTTTATCAATCCGGTGCACGATACCGGGCCGGTGCTCGCCGTTAATGCCGGATAAGCTGTCGCCGCAGTGATACATCAGCGCATTGACCAACGTGCCCGACCAGTTTCCAGCAGCCGGATGAACGACCATGCCGCGCGGCTTATTGACCACGATGATATCCGCATCTTCATAGACTATATCAAGCGGTATATTTTCAGGAAGCAGCTCAGTTTCGCGGAGCGCGGGTATGGTAACGGTAATCTGTTCGCCGCCAAGCAGCTTGTAATTCTTTTTCAGTTTTTTCCCCTTCACGACGACCGCACCGTCGCTGAGCAGGTTCTGCGCCGCCGAACGGGTCAGTCCTTCGATCTGCTCCGATAGGTAACTATCGATCCGCTTGCCCGCGTCCTCCGACATAGCGGAAAGGATATGCTCATTCATGGTCTTCCGTCTCCTGAGTCACGGCGGGTTCTTTATCCTTATGCTGGAACAGCACGTAGATCACAAACAGCAGCCCGCCCAAACAAATAAAAATATCGGCAACGTTGAACACAGGAAAATGGATCAATCGAAAGTCAAAAAGATCGACCACAAAACCGCGTACCGCACGGTCTATCGCGTTGCCTAGAGCACCGGCGGCAACCAGCACAAGGGACCAGCGGCCCAGATTGCTCTGGATGACGCCTTTGTGCAGCACATAGATGATCACAATAGTGATCACCGTTGCGAGCACGACAAAAAGCCATGGAGAGTCAAACTTCGCAAACAGGCTGAACGCCGCGCCGCGATTTTCTACATAGGTCAGATGGAATACGTTTTCGATCACCGGGATCGTCCCTTGTGGCTGCAAAACAGTCAGCGCCCAGTATTTTACCGCCTGATCGGCGGCGATCATCAGCACAGCCGCGATGATGAAGAAAGGCATAGATGAAACTCCTTTTCGTAAAAAAGGGGAACAGATACATTTCTGTTCCCCCTTCCCCTTTTCATTTCAGCCGACGACCTGTGCGCAGCGCGCGCACAGCGCCGGATGCTTGGCATCCGTACCGACGGAGTGGGATTGTTTCCAGCAGCGCAGGCATTTTTCGCCAGCGGCCCGCTGAACCGCAATCGTCAGGCCCGGGAAGTATTCGCTCGCCATCCCCTCGCCCTCGCCGGAAACGACTTTGAGTTCGGAAACGATGCAAAGATCGGCCAGATCCTGACCGCAGCCGCTAAGCATCTTTGCGTCTTCTTCAGACGCGTAAATCGTGACGCTGGCTTCTAGCGGCTTGCCGATTACCTTTTCGTTTCGCGCGCCCTCAAGCGCCTTGTTCACGTCATCGCGGAAAGCGGTAAGCTTGCTCCACTTTGCCATGCCGGCCTCATCGAACGTATAGGCGTCGCAGGCGGAAGGCATATCGTTATAGGCGACATTGCGGGTATCGTCTCCCTCGCCGTGCGGCATAGCCTGCCAGATCTCATCCGCAGTAAAGCAAAGGATCGGCGAGAGCATACGCACCAGCGCGTTGAGGATCAGGTACATCGCAGTCTGCGCGGAACGGCGGCTTAAGCCGGTCGTATCGTCGCAGTACAGACGATCTTTGATCACATCCAGATAGAAATTCGACATATCCACCACACAGAAGTTATGAATCGCGTGGAAGACGGTGTGGAATTCATACGCATCATAACCGGCGCGCACCTTAGCGGTAAGCTCGCTCAACTTCATCAGCGCCCATTTATCCAGTTCAGGCATATCCGCATAGGCGATCTGATCCTTTGCGGGATCAAAATCGCTGAGATTGCCGAGGATATAACGCGCCGTATTGCGGATTTTCAGATAATTCTGCGACAAGTGCTTGAGCATGTCCTTGGAAATGCGCATATCCTGCCGATAATCGGCGGAAGCGACCCAAAGGCGCATGACGTCGGCGCCGTACTGGTTCAGGATATCGTCCGGCGCAATGCCGTTGCCAAGCGACTTGGACATTTTCTGACGTTCTTCATCCACGATCATGCCGTGTGTGATGACGGTCTTGTAGGGCGCCTTGCCCTGTGTTGCGATCGAGGTGAGCATGGAGGACTGGAACCAGCCGCGGTATTGGTCGTTGCCCTCGAGATAAACGTCCACCGGGGTCTGCTGGCCCTCGCGGTTTTCAATCACCGCGCGCCAAGACGAGCCGGAATCGAACCAAACGTCCATGGTATCGGTTTCTTTTTCAAACTCGTGGCTGCCGCATTCGCAAGTGACATCGGCGGGCAGAATCTCGCTTGCGTCCAGTTCAAACCAAGCGTTCGAGCCCTTTTCGCGGAACAGGTCGGCAACCAAGCGGATCGTCTGCTCGCTTACGAGCGGCTTACCGCATTTTTTGCAGGTAAAGATCGGAATCGGTACGCCCCAGACGCGCTGGCGCGAAATACACCAATCCGAACGTTCGCGGATCATCGAGGTCATGCGCTCCTCGCCCCAAGCAGGGATCCATTTGATACCGGCGCAGGCCTTCACCGCATCGTCCTTGAGCGCGTCGATCGAGCAGAACCACTGTTCGGTCGCGCGGAAAATGATCGGGTTCTTGCAGCGCCAGCAGTGCGGATAGCTGTGCACGATGTTTTCAATCGCCAGCAGCGCATGGCAAGCCTTGAGATCCTCCAAAATGACGGGCGTGGACTTTTCGTAGTACATACCGGCATACTTGCCCGCATCCTTTGTTGTGATGCCTCTGCCGTCGACCGGGACGATGATCGGAATGTCGTACTTTTGACAGACGACAAAGTCGTCCGCGCCAAAGCCGGGCGCGGTGTGTACGCAGCCGGTACCGGCGTCAAGCGTAACATGGTCGCCGCAGAGGATGACGCTTTCGCGATCCATAACCGGATGCTTGGTGCGCATCATCTCTAAATCCGAGCCCATCAGCGTGCCGACGACCTCATACGAATCGATCCCCGCCGCCTTCATGACCGCGGCGGCCAGTTCCTTGGCCAGCACATAAATATCGCCGGAAGGAACCTTCACCAGATCATACGCAAACGCGGGATTGACCGAGATTGCCAAGTTGCCCGGCAACGTCCAAGTCGTCGTTGTCCAGATGACGAAGTATACATGATCCAGACCGCCGGTAATCGGGCTGATCTTGCCCTTATCGTCGGTCACATGGAACTTTACATAGATGGACGAGCACGGCTCGTCCTGATATTCAATTTCAGCCTCGGCCAGCGCGGTCTCATCGTGCGGGCACCAGTAGACGGGCTTTAGGCCCTTGTAAATATAGCCCTTTTTCGCCATCTCGCCGAAAATCTCGATCTGGCTGGCCTCGTAATCATGCGTCAGCGTCAGGTACGGGCGATCCCACTCGCCGATTACGCCGAGGCGCTTGAATTGCGTGCGCTGCGTATCGACGTGCGCCTGTGCAAATTCCTCGCACTTAGAGCGGAACTCCGCAGTCGACACCTTGTCCCGATCCATGCCGTAGGCCTTGATCGCCTGCCGCTCGATCGGCAGGCCGTGCGTATCCCAGCCCGGGATATAGGGCGCCTGAAAGCCCGCCATATTTTTATAGCGCACAATGAAATCCTTCAGAATCTTGTTGAGCGCATGCCCCATATGCAGATTGCCGTTGGCATACGGAGGGCCGTCGTGCAGAACAAAGAGCGGCTTGCCTTCGTTCTTTTGCATCAGTGTCTGATAAAGATCGTCCTTTTCCCAGCCTGTCAGAAAATCAGGCTCGCGCTTTGGCAAACCTGCGCGCATGGGAAAATCGGTTTTGGGAAGATTGATCGTCTGGTTGTAATCCTGCGACATACCGTCGTGTCCGTCCTTTCGTGTTTGGGCTTTCCTTATTTAACATCCTTGGGATCGTAATCGTTCCCAAATTTCAGTTCGCCAAAATCAAAGTTTTTTTCTGTTCTGCCGCTATCCGGCATGGGTATACGGCGGGTCGCTTCCGCGACCGGCTCATCCCCCTTTTCAGCGGTTTCATCCTCGATGATATTGGATACCTGCTGTCCCACCTGCTGGTCGAGCGGCTGGGTCTGTTGCTGCGCCGGGGACTTGGGCGCTTGCTCGCGAACAAGCTTTTCCGCCTTCGCCAGATCGGCCAGCGCCTTTGCCTGCGCCTGATAGACCGCGGAAACGCGATATATAAAGTCCGACGTATATTTGCGCGCCGTTTTCAGCTTCTGCTCCTCCAGCGCGATTTCGCCCTGCGTGGTCTTGACCTTGTTTTCCGTTTCGTTTTTGGCGGCGGCAAGGATCTGCTCCGCTTCCGCCTTGGCCTTGTCGACCGTTTCCTGCGCAATGCTCTGCGCGCTCATCAGCGCGCGGCGCATGCCGTCCTCCACGCCGCGGTATTCCTCGATCTTATCGACAAGAACCTTCATTTTGGCCTTGAGCGCGGCGTTTTCCTTCTGCATCGTGGCAAATTCCTCGGCCACGCGCTCCAAAAAGGTATCGACCGACTTCATATCATAGCCGCCGAAGACCGCCTTTTCAAAACCGATTTCCTGAATTTCCTGCACCGTCATATCGTTTTTCCTCCGTACTTTCGCGCCGGTTTGCCCGGCGCTTTTCTGCTTATCTTTCTATATTGCCGTTAAACACGGTAAAATGGCCGGGCGAACCCGACCACCTCGAACCGAAACCATGGTTTCGTCAGTTTGCTGCGGCATACCCGCTGAAAAGACCTATAGGCTGTAAAGTAAAACCTGTAGTAACTCCAGCATTAAAAACGCTGCAAAAAACGGTATGTCCAGCGGAAAGCCGCGCAGGATCTGTAAGCGATCAAACAAGGCGCGAAACGGCATAATGACCGGCTCTGTGATGAGATAAAGAAACTCCTGAATCTTACTGCCCTGAGAGAACCAAGACATGATCGCACGCGCGAAGAACATAAACTCAAAACACCGGATGATGGACGAAACTAGATAAATTACAAAATGATTCACGTTATTCAGCCTTAAAAGTACATGCCGTTGTTTTCCAGCTCATCGATCAGATCACCCATGATATCGACGTTATACGGCGTTATGATGTATGTGCTGTTTGCAACTTTTTTTATTTTACCTTCATTGGCATAAGCCACTCCGCTGAGGAAATCGACCAAGCGACGCGCAACGTCCTTATTGGTCTGCTCTAAGTTGAGCACAACCGTGCGCTTGTCCTTGAGATGGTCGGCAATCTCGGCGGCGTTTTCAAACCGGTCGGGCTTAACGAGCACAACAGCCAGTTGCGTTGTCGCGTTGATATTGACGACCTTATTGCTGCGTCGTACGGAAGATGTGGTCTCGGGCGCGTCGAACGCGGACGGCGAAGACGAGATAGCGGGTTCCTCCGCGCGCTGGCGGGGCACCTGCTCGTCAAAATCGTCTTCGACATCTTCCCCCTTGACCCAATCAATAAAACCCTTGATCGAACCCATAGAAAGTTCCTCCTTATGACTTGCGGCTAGGGAACGGGATAGGGACGCGCGCCAAAAATCGCCGTGCCGATCCGAACCATGTTGGAACCGCATGAAATCGCTGTTTCAAAGTCATTTGTCATACCCATAGACAAATAATCCATATTTACATTATCGTATTTTTTCGTCAAAATGTCAACAAATATCTGGTGCATTTCGTTGAAATAGCGCAAATTTTTCGTGGTTTCATCTGCAATCGGCGGAATTGCCATCAGGCCGCGGATACGTATTGCGGGCAGCAAACGCAGCTGATCGAGCGCTTCCGGGAGCATTTCGGGCATAAGTCCGCTCTTTGCCTGCTCCCTGCCGATGTTGACTTCCAGCAAAATATCCTGCGTGATCCCCTTTTTTGCAGCTTCTTTTGCGATCGCCTGCCCGAGCTTCAGGGAGCCGACCGACTGGATGAGAGATACCTTGCCGATCAGATATTTGATTTTATTAGACTGCAGCGTGCCGATAAATTGCAGATCAGCGCCCGCGTAGGCGTTTTGTTCATATTTATCGGTCAGCTCCTGCACGCGGTTTTCGCCGCATACGCGAATGCCCGCCTCGATTGCGGCGCGCACCCTGTCCGCGTCGTTCATCTTGGTCGCGGCGACAAGGGTGATATCCTCCGCGCGGCGGCCGCTGGCTACGGCCGCGCGCGCAACGTGCGCCTGCACGTCCTTTATTCTTTCCGCCAGCGTTATTCTCTCTTCTTGTGTCATGTGTTCACCACCATATTATTTTGCAGGCCCTTACCGCGCACGATGATCTTATCCTGCGCTACCAGAGCGCTCGCGTCGGTCGCGCTCTGTTCGACGACATAATACGAATCTGTCTCAAAAAGCGGTGTGATATTTTTAAATTTGGTAACCGAACCGCTCAGGATGAATACGCCGAGGCGGCTGTTTCCTTCGGAATCGGTCATCATGCGCGCGGCCTCCTTCGGCACTTTCAAGCCGGTGTAGGTGCCGAGGATGATATCGATCGGCTGGTCACGCATCGAAACCATCTCGCTGTTAAACTCATTACCCTCCAAAACGATCAGCGCGGTCTCCGCGTCCCGTTCCTTGTTGACGGCATATACCGTTGCCGCCGTTTCGATCGAAGCGCGCGTAAAATTGACGCGCACGCTGCCCGCCTTGGCCAGCCGGTCGGCTTCCGCGACAGGCACCTCGGCGGCAAGATACCAGCTAAAGCCCTGCACGATCTTGCCAAGCGCGTCGTCAGCCCGCACGGGTTTGGTCTCGGTCAAATCCCGGAACTCCTCCACGGTCATTTTTTCGAGCTGATCGGGGTTTAGGATGCTTTCATATCCGTCCACGATCTCGGAAAAATAGCCGGAGGCGGGCGAAGTGATCTGATTGGTGCGTCCGGAGACCTGCTGGGACAGGCTTTGCTGCTCGCCTGTCAACGCGTCGCGCTCCGCTGAAACCGTGGCGGCGTCCAGATTGCCCGCGTCGCGCTTGAGCGAGAGCGAGCGCAGAGACTCCACGGCGGGCGCGAGCGTCGTGCCCGAACCGGACTTGAGAAGCGCCGTCATTTGCTGTAGATTCAGCGTGATCAACTGGTCGAGCTTGGCCGCGTCCGAACCGTCGCCCGCGGTTTGTAGCGCGGCGTCGAGCGTGGCGATCTGGCCTTCGACCTCTTCGAGCTCGCGGCTGAGGGACAACGTCTGCTCGTCCGCGTAAACGGTGGCCAGCGCCGCGTCCTGCTGCACACGCTCGCCACTGTAAACGATGTGCTTTACCGTGGAGCTTTCACTGCCGGACACGGTGGTTTCCGTACGGAAAAACCAACCGTTCGCCGCAAAGCTGTCGTTCGCCGTGATATGCACCGCGCTGGCCGTCTCGATCGAGCCGGAAAAGGCGGAATAGATTTGCGCGCCCAGATAAACGACTAAGAGCACAGAAATGACGATCAAGATCGGCCTTGCGCCTGTGCCCTGTCTTTGATTTTGTTTTTGTTTGGCTTTTGTCTTTTTCGCCATGGCTTGTCCTCGCTATGTAATTTATTCCGCGCCGTCATTCTCCTCCCTGTGTCCGGAAAGATCCACGCGATGCTGCGGAATAATGGTGGATATGGCATGTTTATAGATCATCTGCTGCTTGCCGTCGCTTTCCAGAATAACGGTGAAATTATCATAGCCGCGCACGGCGCCCCGCATCTGAAAGCCGTTGGTCAGGAACACGGTCACGTTTTGGCCTTGCTGGCGCACCGCGCAAAGCATTCTGTCCTGTAGGTTGATTTCGTTTCTCACAACAATTCCTCCATAATTTACAAATTATGGTCTCATTGTACACCGTGTTTTTGCAGATATTTTGTCGTTTCTTGGAGGAGGAAGCGAAGTTCTTCCCCTTTATTATAATAGATCCAGTGGATCCTGTCATCCTTTTTCAGCCATGTCAGCTGTCTTTTCGCGTAGTTGCGGCTGCGGCGCTTGAGTAGCTCGGTGCATGCGGCGAGCGTCGCTTCGCCGTGCAAATAGGCCGTTAATTCCTTGTAGCCGATCGCCTGCGCGGCGGTCCCGGTCAGGCGGCCGGCCTCCAAAAGGCGGCGGGTCTCTTCCAGCAGGCCCTGTTCCAGCATCTGATCGACGCGGCGGTCGATGCGTTCATAAAGCACCTGCCGGTCGGCCGGGCATACGCCGATCATCAGCGCGTCGTATTTGGGCGCGGGCCGCTTATTTTTCCTATTCAACTCGCCAATCGTCATGCCGGTCTGCTCGTACACCTCGAGCGCGCGGATCACGCGTTTGAGATTATTGGGGTGCAGGTTGCCCGCGCTTTCGGGGTCGACCCGCGCAAGACAGGCATGCACCGCGTCGTTCCCCTGCTCCCGCGCCATGAGGCGATATTTTTCGCGCACGGCCTCGTCGGTCTCGTTGCCGGAAAAGGCGGCGCATTCGATCAGCGCGTTCATATAAAGCCCGGTTCCGCCCGCGACGATCGGCACCATGCCACGGCGCAGGATATCGGCGGCGGCGCCGTCCGCAAGCTCGACATAGCGTGCAACGGAAAAGCTCTCATCCGGCTCGCACACGTCGATCAGATGATGCGGTACGCCCTCGCGCTCGGCCAGCGTGGGCTTGGCCGTGCCGATATCGAGATAGCGGTACACCTGCATCGAATCAGCCGATATAATTTCCGTATCCAGCATTTTGGCAAGCGCAACGGCAAGCGCAGTTTTGCCGCTCGCCGTTGGACCGCACAGGCAGATCAGGCGGTTATCCATCGGTTCACTCCTATTGGTTGACACGCTTAAACAGCTTGTCCAGCTCGTATTTGGTCAGTCGTACGGTGGTGGGTCTGCCATGGGGGCACGAACGCACGTCCTCGTCGCTCAGCACCCGGTCGCACAGATCCTGCAATTCCGTCAGCGAAGTCGCCTTGCCCGCTTTGATGGCGGCCTTGCAGGCGACCATATGGATCAGATCGTCTAGCCGGTCGGGCACGGGCGCGCGGCTGGTCAGCGTCTTTTCCGCCAGCTCGCTGATCACCGCGGGGATATCGCCGAAATCCAGATAAGCGGGCGCAGAACGAACAGCAAAGCTATTTTCCCCAAAAGGATCCACGTCAAACCCGGCCTGCAGCAGTTCGTTGAGCTGCTCGCGCAGCACGGCGGCCTGCTCGGCCGTCAATTCGACAACGGCGGGCGTCAATAGCTCTTGTGAGGGGATAACGCTCTCCCGGCGCAGCTTATTGAACAGCATGCGCTCATGCGCGGCGTGTTTATCGATTAAAATCAGTCCGTCCGCGTCCTCCGCAATCAAGTAGGTGTGGAAGCACTCGCCGATCACGCGCGCGCCGCCGGTAATCGTCTGAACCGCCGGCTCCTGCTTTTCGGCGGGTACCGCCGGCATGGCGGCGAGCGCTTGCTCCGGCGGCGCCTGTACCGGTTCCGCCTCCTCTCGCAGCGGCTGAAGCAGCGCCGGGTCGACGCGCCGCGGCGCAAAGCCGGGCGCGGATTGATAGGGCTGCATAGGCGCGGCGGCCGTGTCGCTTTCTATGGGCCGCTGAGGACGCACAGCGCGCGGCGGCACGGCGACAAAAAAGTCTTCTATGGGCGGCGGCGCGTTTTTTTCCTCACGCGGAAGCGCCTCATGCGCTGTCGCGGGTGGCGAAACCGGAACCGCGATCTGCTGCTGCGCGGCCGAAAGATTATCCTCCCGGGGCGCGGGCGTGGGAGCCGGTTTTTCCTGATGCGTCAAGAGCGGGATATTATCGCCCGCCGCGAGCGCATTTTTGCAGGCGATATAGACGGCCTCGAACACCGGCTTTTCCTGCGAAAATTTCACCTCTGTTTTAGCCGGATGCACGTTAACGTCGACCGAATTCAGCGGCAATTCCAGAAAGACCGCGCCGGAGGGGTACTTGCCCGTGATCATGGCATTGCGGTACGCTTCTTCCATCGCAGCCTGCATCAGCTTGCTTTTGACATAGCGGCCGTTGACGAAAAAATGCTGCATGCCCCGGTTGGGACGCCCCAGATGAGGCTTGACGATATAGCCGGTCACCGTCATATTTTGGTGCTCGGTTTTGGGGACGGGCAGCATGCTATCGGTCATTTCCTTGCCGAAAACAGCAAACACGGGCGCGATCAGCTTGCCGCGCCCATCGGTCGTAAAGACCTGCTTGCCGTCCCGGATCATGGTGAAACCGATCTCGGGATGCGACAGCGCCGCGTGCTGCACAACGCCGAGAATATAGCCCGCTTCGGTAAAGTCCTTTTTTAGAAATTTCATGCGCGCGGGCGTATTATAAAACAGATCGCGCACAACCATGGTCGTGCCCACCGGGCAGCCCGCTTCTTCGCACGTCTTTATCTGGCCCGCTTCCAGATGCAGGTGCAGGCCCGCGATCGCGTCGGCCTGACGGGTAAACAGATCGATGCGGGTGACGGAGGAAATAGCGGCCAGCGCTTCGCCACGGAAACCGAGCGTGCCGATCTTGTTCAGATCCTCCTCGGTGCGCAGCTTACTGGTCGCGTGGCGGCGAAACGCGATGGGCGCGTCCTCCGCCGCGATACCGCAGCCGTTATCCGCGATGCGCAGATAGGATATGCCGCCGTTTTCGATTTCCACCGTGATACGCGTCGCACCCGCGTCGATCGCGTTTTCCACCAGCTCTTTCGCAACGGACGCAGGCCGTTCGACGACCTCGCCCGCCGCGATCAGGTCGGCCAAATGCGGGGATAGTTCATGGATGATTGCCATTTTGATTCCTTTCAGAAGGTCGGGTCAAATACAGCGCTTGTTGTCAAAGCAGCTTTTTCAGCTCGTACAGTGCGTTGAGCGCCTCGATCGGCGTCATGGTATCCACCTGCATGGCGCGCAGGCGGTCGGCCACAGCGCCGCCGGAAAGCTCGTTCATGGTAAGCTGCGGCGCTTCTTCCTTGCTCTCTACGGCGCGCACCTCGGGCTTGGGCGCGGTGGCTTCCAGATCGGCAAGCACGTGCTTGGCGCGGCGGATCACCGCGTTTGGCACGCCGGCAAGTCCGGCCACTTCAATGCCGTAGCTGTCGTCCGCTCCACCGCGGACGATCTTGCGCAAAAAGGTGATATCGTCTCCGCGCTTCTTCACCGCGATGTTGTAGTTCTTTACGCCCGGCACAAGGTCTTCCAGCGCGGTCAATTCGTGATAATGGGTGGCAAACAGCGTGCGCGCGCCGATTTTTTTCATATCCGTGACGTATTCGACGACTGCGCGCGCGATCGACATGCCGTCGTATGTCGATGTGCCGCGTCCGATCTCATCCAGCACGATCAGGCTGGCCTTGGTCGCGTTTTTTAAGATTTCGGCAACCTCGGTCATCTCTACCATGAAGGTGGACTGGCCGCTCGCCAGATCGTCCGACGCACCGACGCGGGTAAACACGCGGTCGGCCACGCCGATGTGCGCCGCGGCCGCCGGTACGAACGAGCCGATCTGCGCCATGATGGTGATCAGCGCCACTTGGCGCATATAAGTAGATTTGCCGGCCATGTTGGGCCCGGTGATGATGGCGGTGCGGTTTTCCTTGTTATCGAGCACCGTGTCGTTCGGGATAAACAGGCTGTCCGCCAGCATTTTTTCCACCACTGGATGGCGGCCGTCCCGGATATCGATGCGGCCGGAAAAGTCGACCGTGGGGCAAACATAGTTGTTTTCCGCCGCCGCTTCCGCGAGCGCGCACAGCACATCCAGCGTGGCGAGCGCCTGCGCGGTGGCCTGTACGCGGTGCACCTCGGCGCCGACCGCTTCGCGCACCTGAACAAACACCTCGTATTCGAGCGCCGTCAGGCGTTCCTGCGCGCCGAGCACCGTGCTTTCGAGCGTTTTAAGCTCCTCTGTGATATAGCGCTCGCAGTTCGCGAGCGTCTGTTTGCGGATATAATGATCCGGCACCATGCTCACATTGGACTTCGTTACCTCGATATAATAGCCGAACACGCGGTTGTAGCCGATCTTCAGGCCCTTGATTCCCGTTTTTTCGCGCTCGACCTGCTCGATCGCCGCGATTTCCCCCTTGCCGCCGCTGGCCAGATCGCGCAGGTGGTCGATCTCTTCGTGGTGTCCGGTACGGATCAGTCCGCCGTCGCGTAGGCTGATCGGCGGTTCGTCCACAATCGCGGAGGCGATCAGCACGCGCACATCCTCCAAAAGATCAATCCTGCCGGTCAGTTCGCGCAGCAAACCCGTGCCGAAGCGCGAAGCCTCCTCGCGAATGGCGGGCAGATGCTCGATCGCGGCGCAGAGCGCCCGCAGATCGCGCGCGCCGGCCGTGCCGTATACCACGCGGCCGATCAGCCGTTCCATGTCGAACACCCGGTTGAGCTCGTCGGCGAGCGCGCCCCGCGCGATCACATCTTCAAACAGCGCGCTCACCGCGTGCTGCCTCCGTTCGATATGGAGCGGGTTGCGCAGCGGTTTTTCAATCCACTGCCGGATCAGGCGCGCGCCCATGGCGGTTTTGGTGCGGTCCAGCACCCACAGCAGCGTGCCGCGCTTTTCCTGCGTGCGCATGGTCTCGCACAGCTCTAAATTGCGGCGGGCGATCAGGTCTACCTCCATGTATTTGCCCTGCTGGTATACCTGCAAGGAGTTGAGGTTCGCAAGGCTCGATTTTTGCGTTTGTTCCAGATAGCAGAGCATGCCGCCGATGCTTTGCGCGGCCTGCGGCAGCTCGGTCAATCCGACCGCGTCAAAGTCGGTCACGCGAAAACGATCGATGATGCGCTTTGACGCAGCGTCCGCGTCAAAGCTTGCCTCGGGCATGGGCTCGATCAAGGCTTCCAGCCGTTCATGCAGAAAGGCCGTAAGCTGCGCTTCTCCCGCCGCTTCCCCGCCGACCAGCACCTCACGCGGGCCAAACCGGCCCAGCTCGCTGAGGATCTCGCCCCAAGAATCCGAGCCGGTCGCGTAAGCTTCGCCTGTCGTGATATCGGCAAAGCAAACGCCGATCCGGCCGCCCGCGGAAAAAACGCAGCCGAGAAAATTGTTGCGGTTTTCATCCAGCATGGAGGATTCAATCACCGTGCCGGGCGTTACCATGCGAACAATCTCACGGCGGACAAGGCCCTTGGCCAGCTTGGGATCCTCCACCTGCTCGCAGATCGCGACCTTATAGCCCTTCCGCACCAGCTTGGCGATATAACCTTCCGCGCTGTGGTAAGGAACGCCGCACATAGGCGCGCGCTCCTCCTGCCCGCAGTCGCGGCCGGTCAGGGTCAGTTCAAGCTCGCGTGAAGCGAGCTTGGCGTCGTCAAAAAACATTTCGTAGAAATCGCCCAAGCGGTAAAACAGAATATAATCCCGGTGCTTGTCCTTGATCTCAAAATACTGCTTCATCATGGGCGTAAGTTCTGCCATGCTATTTCCTCGTTTCTATCTTTTTTGCGCGTACAAACAGCGCAAAGAGGTTTTCTCAATCTCTGCTTCGATAAAGGAACCCACCACAATGTCTTCGCCGCGCACGCAGACGAGTAAATTGCCTTCGGTCCTCGCCGTAAAGGGATAGTCCGGATTTTTTGATTCGCCGTCCACCAGCAGACGCAGCGTTTTGCCCTGATAGGCCGCCTGCCGGCGGGCAACGATCTCGTCCTGCGCCCGCAGCAGACGTTCAAAACGAGCCTGCTTTTCCGCGCTTGTCGCGGGGTCCTCGTAGGACGCGGCAGGCGTGCCGCTGCGTTTGGAATACAAAAAGGTGAACAGGAGATCGTATTCGATCTCCTGCGTCAAACGCAGGGTCTCTTCAAAATCGGCCTCGGTCTCGCCCGGAAAGCCGACGATAATATCGCTGGAAAGCACAATTTCGGGTATTTCTTCGCGCGCATAACGGATCAGCTCCCGGTATTCGCCCGCCGTGTAGCGCCGGTTCATACGAGAAAGCACGGCGTCGCTGCCGGATTGCACCGGCAAATGCAGCTGCTTTGCCACCTTGGAACACGCGGCCATGGTATCAATCAGCTTTCTCGACGCATCCTTCGGGTGGCTCGTCATGAAGCGCAATAGAAAATCGCCCGGCACGTCATTCAAACGCCGCAGCAGATCAGAAAAATCGATTTCCAGCCCCAGATCCTTGCCGTAAGAATTGACGTTTTGCCCCAAGAGGGTGATGTCCTTATAGCCCTCCCGCGTAAGCTCGCGCAGTTCGGCCTCGATTTCCTCCGGCCGTCGGCTGCGTTCGCGGCCGCGCACATAGGGCACGATGCAGTAAGTACAGAAATTGTTGCAGCCATACATGATCGACAGCCACGCCTTGGGTCCCTCCCCGCGCAAAAGGGGCAGGCCCTCGGCGATATCGTCCGCACCGCCGATATCGAACACGCGCTTTTCACCGGTCAGCACCCGCCGCAGCAGCGACGGGAAACGCCAGAGCGCGTGCGTGCCAAACAGCAGGCTGACCTGCGGATAGCTTTTTTTAATCTTCTCTACATTCTTCTCCTGCTGTGCCATACAGCCGCACAGCGCGATAATTACATCGGGACGCTGCTTTTTCAAATGGGACAGCGCGCCGATATTGCCGAACGCCCGATCCTCCGCGTGCTCGCGCACCGCGCAGGTGTTAAACAGGATAAAATCCGCATGCTCCGGCGAATCGGTCATCTGGTAGCCCATCTCCGCGAGCATGCCGCGAATGGTCTCGGTATCGGCCTCGTTCTGCTGGCAGCCGAAGGTATGGGTGTACGCGCGTTTCTCCCTGCCGTGATTCATCGCGGCCACAAGGGACATATCGCCAAACTGCGCGCGCAGCTGTTCGGCGGAAACGGTGGTTTGCTGACTCATGCGGTAATTGCTCCTCTATATACGAATGCCGCATTCAAACGGCGCTTTCCGGTTTAACGAAACGGCTCGCCCTCGGCGGTAAATACGTTCATACGGTGGTAAGCGCAAAACGGAAGCGCATACTGCGGCAAATATTGCCTGATTGCGCGGGTCAGGTATTCCGGGCTCAGGCTCACGCTGCCGGCCGCCGTGGTGACGACCGCGACGGCTTCGCCCTCCTTTTCCTCTACGGAAAAGTCCCGCATTAGCTCGCGCATATTGACGAGCTTTTCTCCGCGCTTGGACTTTTTCAAAATTTCGATCTGCTTTTGCGCGAACAGCGTGCGCACATCGGTCAGGAATGAAGCGGGCAGGCCATCCTCAAAGCCCCAAGTGATACGGTACTGCGACCAAGCGATCCGCGCGATCTTCATGCCGCCGTCCTCTAGCGGATAGATTTCGATCGCGCGCAGGCCTTCCGGGAAAACATCGTTCAGCGCCTCGACCGCATTAATCGGCACGCTTTCGGAGGTGATGTTGAAATCCAAAAATTCGCACGCGCCGGAAAATCCGGTCGATAACGGCAGCGCCACGGAAACATAAGCGTGCTGGTTAAAGCCTTCGGTAAACCAAAGGGGCATTTGGCAGCGCGCCATCGAGCGCTGCATGGTGTGCATCAGGTCGAGGTGCGAAATATACTTGGCGCGCCCCTCCTTGGCAAATTTCATGCGGGCCTTAAACATGGCAGCGGCCTCCCTTCAGCAGGGCGCTCGCGCCGCACCCCGCGCACTTCTGCATGCAGTCCACGGTGGGGACCGCCTCGCGTGAGCGCTCCCACTCGCGCTTTAGGTGTTCCTTATCCGTGCCGCAGCCGATGTGATCCCACGGGAACACTTCGGTCAGCGGACGCTGGCGGGAAGCGTAAAACGCGGGGTCGAGCCCGCAGTCGGCAAAAGCCTGCATCCATTTTTCATAATCGAAGAACTGGTCCCACCCATCGAATTTGCAGCCGCGCTGCCAAGCCAGATAGATCGCCTTGCCCTGCCTGCGGTCGCCGCGGGCGATCACGCCCTCGAGAACCGAAGTTTCGGCGTCGTGCCAGTTATACGTCACGTTTTTGGTCTTCATGATCTTTTTCATGTAGGCCTGCTTTTCACGCAGCATGTCCAGCGTGTCCTGCGCGTCCCACTGGAACGGCGTTTGCGGCTTGGGCACAAAGCACGAAGCCGACGCCGTGACCCTTACGCCGCGCGCACGATTTTGTGTATTTTCCTTCCAGCAGAAAGCGACCTTTTTGCAGGTCTCCAAAATGCCGTCTAAATCCTCCGTGGTCTCGGTGGGCAGGCCCATCATGAAATACAGCTTGATATTGTTCCAGCCGCCGCGAAAAGCGATCGCACAGGCGGAGAGCAGGTCGTCCTCCTCCAGATTTTTGTTGATCACGTCGCGCAGGCGCTTGGAACCCGCTTCCGGCGCAAAGGTCAGGCCGCTTTTGCGCACCTTCTGCACGCGCTCCATCAGCTCGGCGTTGAAGCTGTCCGCGCGCAGGCTGGGCAGCGACAGGCTGATATGACGCGGCTCGCAGTAATCCAGCATGGTGGAGGTCAGCCCCGACAGGTCGCCATAGTCGCTGGTCGAAAGCGAAGAGAGCGAAATTTCCTCATAGCCCGAGTTTTTCAAAACAGCCTCGGCCTGCTTTTGCAGCACTTCTTTTGACTTGCTGCGCAGCGGCCGGTAGGTGTGCCCGGCCTGACAGAAGCGGCAGCCGCGCGGACACCCGCGAAACAGCTCCACCATCGCGCGGTCGAACACGATATCGGTGGACGGGACGACGAACGATTCCGGATAGTACATCGTGTCGAGATCCTCTACAATGCGCTTTTGCACCTTAGCGGGCGCGCCGTCTATCGGCGCAACGCTTTCCACCGTGCCGTCCTCGTGGTAGCGCACCTCGTACAGCGCAGGCACGTAGACGCCCGGAATGCCGGCGGCCTGACGCAAAAAGCGGGGTTTGTCCCAGCTTTCCCGCTTGGCCTGACGGTACAGATCGGTGAACTCAAGCATGACCTCTTCCCCGTCGCCGATCAGGAACACATCGACAAAATCAGCCAGCGGCTCCGGGTTATAGGCGCACGGTCCGCCGCAGACGACCAGATGGGAAAGCGCCTTCCGCTCCGCCGCAAGCACCGGGATACCGCCGAGATCCAGCATGTTCAGGATGTTGGTGAAGGAAAGCTCGTATTGCAGCGTAAAACCGATTATATCAAACAGATGGAGCGGATCGCCGCTCTCCAGCGCGTACAGCGGGATGCCCGCGCTGCGCAGTTCGTCCTCCATATCGACCCAAGGCGCGCAAACGCGCTCGCACCAAACGCCGGGTTGATCGTTTAACAGGCCGTACAGAATGCGCGAGCCCAAGTGGGACATGCCTACTTCATATACATCGGGAAAGCAAAAAGCAAACCGCAGGTCTACCTCTTCCCTGTTTTTCATCACCGAACCCCATTCGCCGCCGACATAGCGCGCCGGCTTCTGAACACGGGACAGGATGGCTTCCATTTTCTTGTGCAATATGTTTTCCTCCCAAGCGAAATACATTTTTAGTATATCATAAAACGCGAAAAAACGCCATACCGAAAAACGGTACAGCGTTTGTTTCGCCCGCGAAATATCACTTGATGCTGAGCGTGCGCGAGGCGTTGAGCACGGTGAGTACGGTGAGCAGCACATCGGCCGCGACCGCCTGCCACATCATCGTTACGCCGAACATCGTCAGCAGCAGCAAAACCACCTTAACGCCGAGCAACAGCACCATGTTTTGCAGCGCCACGCCGTGCGTGCGGCGGCTGATGCGCACCGCGTCGGTCAGACGGGTCAGGTCGTTGGTCATAATGAGCACATTTGCCGCGCCAGCCGATTCCGGAGAGCCTGCCGCGCCCATCTCAACGCCGATATCCGCCTGCCCCAGTTCAGACGCGTCGTTTACGCCGTCTCCCACATAGGCGGCCGTGCCGTCCGTCGGGATGGTGCGCAAAAGGAATTCAAGCTTGGAGGCCTTTTCCTCCGGTAGCAGCCCTGCGTGCACCGTGTCGATACCGATCGTATCGGCCGCCTGCTGCGCGGGCAGCTCGGTGTCGCCGGTCAGAATGACGGTGCGCAGAACGCCGAGCGATTTTAAGCCGGAGACCGCCTCCGAAGCTTCGCTCCGCACGGTATCCTGCAAAACGATCGCACCCGCGTAATCGCCTTCGTATGATACATATACGACGGTGCCCGCTAGATCGGGCACGCCCTTGACGCCGCGCGAGATCATCAGCTTGCGGTTGCCGACCAGCAGGTTGTGGTTGCCGATGCGCGCGCGCACGCCGCGCCCCGGGAACTCCTCAAATTCGGATATTTTCTGCGGAATGCCTTGATAGGCGGCCACAATGGCGCGCGCCACCGGATGGTCGGAGAGCTGCTCCGCCGTCGCGGCGAGAGCCAAACAGCTTTCCGCGTTGAAATCAGGGGTGGCCTGAATCTCCTTGACATGCAGCTTGCCCTCGGTCAGCGTGCCGGTTTTACCAAACACGACCATGCGCAGCTCGGCAAGCTTTTCGATGGCGTCGTTGCCCTTGACCTGAATGCCCTTTTGTGCAAGCCGGCCGTTGCCGCCGACAAAGCTCATCGGCACGGAGAGCAGCAGCGCGGTCGGACAGCAGATGACAAGCACGGTCAGCGCGCGATAAATCCACGTGGCTGTATCGCCGATACGGAATAGAGGCGGCAGCAAGGAGAGCAGTACCGCCAGCACGATAATGATCGGCATGTAGCGGGACGCGCCGTGGATCACGCTGTTTTCCAGCGACGCGCGGCGGCCTGCGGATTCCTCCCGCATGCGCAGGATTTGGCTGACGGCGCAGTCTTCAAACTTCGCTGTCGCGCGGATCAGCATCAGCGTGCCGGTATAAAGGCTGCCGGCCAGCACCTTGGCGCCCTTTTCGACCGCCTTCGGTTCGCTGTCGCCGGTCAGTACGGTGTCGTCCACCGTACCCTCGCCGCGCAGGATCACGCCGTCGATCGGGATACGCTCGCCGGAGCGCACCATAATAAAATCGCCAACGTTGATTTCCACCGGCTGTACGTGCTTTTCTTCGCCCTGCATGTTGACGATGGACGCTCTTTCAGGCACAAAATCGGTCTGTTCCCGCAAAGCGCCGTGCGTCGAATGCAGCACCATATCGGAGATCAGCTTGCCCACGCTGTGAAGGATCAGCACGATGCTGGCTTCCGGGCGGCGGCCAAGCAGAAAGGCGCCTAGGGACGCGATAAAGATCAGCAGGTATTCGTTAAAATATTTGCCGTGCGTAAAGCCGCGAACGACACGCGCCGCGACCGGCAGCACCGTGATCAGGTATGCGACCACATACATGGCCAGCGAAACGCCGGCGATCGGCAACACCATGCCGAGCACCAAGAAAACGGCGGCGATCGCTAAACGGATCAGCGTAAAGCGAATATCGGCCGTTGTCATGGGCTGGTACACGGCCTCGTCGCCGCTGATGCCCCGGCGCGCGTTTTCACGGCGCTGGCGGGTCTGTTCGCGGCGGCGTATTTTGGCGCGCACCCGTGCGCGTTCGACAAAGGAAAGCCCGTCCAGATTGGGGCTTAGATCGTCCTTTACGGTAAGCGCGGTCTCCGAGATCGGCGGCAGTTCTTCGCCCTGCTCGTCCGGCGAGGCTTCTTCGTCCTCGGCGGACGCGGCTTCGGCTTCGCCGCCTTCGTCCTCAGCCGCCGCTTCGTCTGTCTCGTCCGGCGCGGCCTCTTCAGTCGGCGGCTCGTCGGCAGCGTCCTGCGGCGGTTCGGGGGCGGGCTGCTCCGGCTCGTCCGGCAGCGGCGCTACCGGCTGAGGAAAGGGCACCGTGTTGCCGGGCGCAGCGATATCCGCCGTGCCCTCCAGATCGGACAGAATCTCCTCGACCAGCTCGGTGGGAAATTCAATCGGCTCGGGCGCGGCGAGTATTTCCTCCGGCGCGCGCTGCTCCGGCGACTGTTCCGCCTCATCCGAGCGTTCTACTTTTTTACTCATCAATCTATCCCTCCTGCACATGTGCGATGCCCTGCGCCAATATCGTTTGGATATGGCTATCGCACAAGGCGTAATACACCGTTTTGCCGCTTTTCCGGCTGCGGACGAGCCGCGCCTGTTTCAGAAAACGCAGCTGATGGGATATGGCGGATTGGCTCATATTCAAAAGCGAGGCGATATCGCACACGCAGAGCTCCTCCGTACCCAATGCGGCGAGAATGCGCAGGCGCGTTTTATCGGAAAACGCCTTAAAGAAATCCGAAGCGGCGCTGGTGATCTCCTCCGCCGGCATTTGCTGCCTTGCGTGCTCGATCGGGCCCGCATGAATCACATGCTCTTCGCAGCATTCCGCCTCCGCCGCTTTCTTTTTCGTTGCCAACCGCAATCCCTCCCGCGATGTAGAAACATCCATTGAATAATGCTACCATTAAAACGGGTTTTTGTCAATGTCAGCGACAAAAAAGCGGCCTGCCGAACGGATTCGGCGGCCGCTTTTGCTGGTTTATTCGCCCTTGGGGTCGGTGATAACTTCCTTGAACGAGGTCGCCAGACCTGCGAGACTCTGGATCTGGCTCGGAATAATGATTTTGGTCGCCTTGCCGTCTGCCGCCTTGCCGAAGGCTTCAAGCGACTTGAGCTTGATGATCTGCTCGGTCGGCTCGGCGTTGTTCAGCATGACGATCGAATCGGCCAGCGCCTTCTGCACGGTCAGCAGCGCTTCGGCTTCGCCTTCCGCTTCACGGATTTTCGCCATACGGCTGGCTTCCGCGCGCAGTACGGTGGATTCCTTTTCGCCTTCCGCCACCAGAATAGCGGATTGCTTCTTGCCTTCCGCCACGAGAATTGCTTCGCGGCGCTCGCGCTCCGCCTTCATCTGCTTTTCCATGGATTCTTGGATCGCGGCGGGCGGGATGATATTTTTCAGTTCCACGCGGTTTACCTTGATGCCCCATGCGTCGGTCGCTTCATCAAGGATGGCGCGCATTTTGGTGTTGATGATGTCGCGGCTGGTCAGCGTCTGATCGAGTTCCAGATCGCCGATGATATTACGCAGCGTGGTCGCGGTCAGGTTTTCGATCGCGCTCATCGGCGCTTCGATACCGTAGGTGAACAGCTTGGGGTCGGTTATTTGGAAATAGACGACCGTATCGATCTGCATGGTGACGTTATCCTTTGTGATAACGGGCTGCGGCGGAAAATCGACCACCTGCTCCTTGAGCGTCACCTTGCGGGCAATGCGCTCGAACAGCGGGATTTTAAAATGCAGGCCGGTGCCCCATGTGCCCTGATAGGTGCCGAGGCGTTCAATGATGAACGCGCGTGCCTGCGGCACGATGACGATGTTGCTCGCAATGAACGCAATCAGGATGATCGCAAGGATAATCCAGATAAACGGAACGATAAATGGCATGATAATTCTCCTTTACTCCAAAACGGTCTTCGCTACACCTTTTCTACAATGGCCTTTACGCCGCGTATCGCGGTCACGCGCACGGCAGCGCCCTTGGGAATGACCGAATCATCCGCGGAGCGCGCGGTCCACAGCTGACCGAACACCTTGATTTCTCCCGTTTCCTGCACGTTGTCGATCTCGATCACAACGATGGCCGGTTCTCCTATGATACGGTCCGCGTTGGTCGGTTCGTTTTTCGTGTGCAGAAATTTGCGGCAAAAGGGTCGCACCAGAATGAGCAGCGCCGCGGAAAACAGCACAAAGATGAGCAGCTGCGCAGGCAACGGCAAGCCGATACTCGCAGCGACAAGCGCCGCAACCGAGCCGACCGCGAACCAGATCGCCGACAAATCGAGAGTGAACGCTTCCACCGCGACGCCGATGATGATCACCGCAGTCCAAATGTAGAGGCTGTTAATTCCAAAGATCATGGCAGCGCCTCCTTTCTTCTACGAGCATAGTTTACCATAGTATTCCCCAGAAGTACAGGAAAAAATCAAAACGCGAAGCGGGGCGCAGTATTGAACTGCACCCCGCTTTAAAAAGCATCTGCTAAATTAATACATGCCGCCCATGTCCGGCATCGGAGCAGCCGGAGCCGCAGGCTCCTTCTTATCGGCGACCAGACTCTCGGTGGTGAGAACCATGGAAGCGACGGAGGCCGCGTTCTGCAGCGCGGAACGGTTTACCTTGGTCGGATCGACAATGCCGTTGGCGATCATATCGCCGTAGGTCTCGGTCGCGGCGTCAAAGCCATAGCCGACCTTGCCGGAGGTCTTGACCTTATCGACAACGACGGCGCCTTCGATGCCCGCGTTGAAAGCGATCTGCTGGATTGGCGCTTCCAAACCGCGCGCAACGATTTGCATGCCGGTCTTCTCGTCGCCCTCGGCCTTCTCAGCCAGCGCGATAACAGCCGGGATCGCGTTGATATAGGACACGCCGCCGCCCGCGACAATGCCCTCTTCCACAGCGGCGCGGGTCGCGTTGAGAGCGTCCTCGATGCGCAGCTTCTTTTCCTTCATTTCGGTCTCGGTAGCGGCGCCGACCTTGATGACGGCTACGCCGCCGGCCAACTTGGCCAGACGCTCCTGCAGCTTCTCACGGTCAAAATCGGAGGTGGTGCGCTCGATCGCATTGCGGATCTCGTTGACGCGCGCCTCGATATCCTTCTTATCGCCTGCGCCGTCAACGATCGTGGTGGTTTCCTTGCTCACCTTGATCTGGCGCGCGGTGCCCAGCATATCCATGGTCGCGTCCTTCAACTCGATACCGATCTCCTCGGAGATCACGGTGCCGCCGGTCAGAACAGCGATATCCTGCAGCATTTCCTTGCGGCGGTCGCCGAAGCCCGGCGCCTTAACGGCAACGCAGGTGAAGGTGCCGCGCAGACGGTTGACGATCAGGGTGGACAGAGCCTCGCCCTCTACGTCCTCCGCAACGAGCAGCAGCTTCTTGCCGGCCTTGACGATCTGCTCAAGGATCGGAAGCAGCTCCTGAATGTTGGAAAGCTTCTTATCGGTGATGAGAATGA
The DNA here is from genome assembly GCF_024462775.1 of Butyricicoccus faecihominis. Lineage (GTDB taxonomy): Bacteria > Bacillota > Clostridia > Oscillospirales > Butyricicoccaceae > Agathobaculum > Agathobaculum faecihominis_A. The sequence continues at coordinate 316,950 of NZ_JANGCE010000001.1, read as the reverse complement.
GGGCGTCGTCCAGAACGGCTTCCATCTTCTCGGTATCGGTGCACATATAGGGGGTGATATAGCCGCGGTCGAACTGCATGCCCTCGACTACCTCGGAATAGGTCTCGGCGGTCTTGGATTCCTCGACCGTGATAACGCCATCGGTCGAAACCTTTTCCATCGCCTCGGCGATCAGCTTACCGATCTCCTCGTCGCCGGAAGAAACAGCGCCTACGCGAGCGATATCGCCCGTGCCGTCTACCTTTTTAGAGTGCTCCTGAATCGCCGCAACAGCAGCGTCCACAGCCTTGGCGATGCCGCGGCGCATAACCATCGGGTTGGCGCCCGCCGCCACGTTCTTGAGGCCTTCGTGAACAAACGCCTGCGCCAGTACGGTCGCGGTGGTGGTGCCGTCGCCCGCGACGTCGTTGGTCTTGGTCGCGACTTCCTTGACCAGCTGCGCGCCCATGTTCTCATAGGGATCTTCCAGTTCGATCTCCTTGGCGATGGTCACGCCGTCGTTCGTGATGAGCGGAGAGCCGAACTTCTTGTCCAGCACTACGTTGCGGCCCTTGGGGCCAATGGTCACTTTAACGGTATCGGCGAGCATGTTGATGCCGCGCTCCAGCGCCTTGCGTGCTTCTTCGCCGTAGATCAGTTGCTTAGCCATGATTGCTATTCCTCCTAAAAATCGTATCTTGGTAAAAAGGTGGTCAGTTATTCAACGACTGCAAGGATATCGCTCTGGCGAACGATGATGTATTCCTCGCCGTCGAGCTTGATCTCAGTTCCGGTGTACTTGCCGGTGATGACCTTCTGGCCCTTATGGACCTCCATCTTGATCTCCTTGCCATCCACAATGCCGCCGGGGCCAACCTCGATGATTTCCGCAACCTGCGGCTTTTCCTTGGCAGAGCCGGCAAGAATGATTCCGCTGGCCGTGGTCTCCTCCGCCTCGATCATTTTGAGTACGACTCGATCGGTAAGGGGCTTGAGTTTCATAACGGGTTCCTCCTATAAATATAAAAATTAACGAAGTGAGTTTTAGCACTCGTTTAGCAAGAGTGCTAACATGAGTATTATATTACACCACTGCATGCGATTCTGCAAGAGTTTTTTTGGAAATTTCCCCACGAAATTTATGAATTTTTTGTGAATCGCCCGAATTATCCAACGTCGGTTTTAGCAGCCGGCCTTGGCGAGTGCTTAAAATACATATATAGGTCGCATTTGATCATGCCGTTATAGAGTTTGCGCCGCTTATCGGCCTTCTTGCCGTAGAAATGCTCAAACTGCGCGTCCGAACTGAGCACATACTGCTTCATGGGCGACGCGGACACCGCTTTGCCAAAGGCGGCGTAAAGCTGCTCGGCCCGCTCGATATCGAGCAGGCGCTCGCCGTAGGGCGGGTTGGCGAATAGAACGCCGCCCTGCGAATAGTCGCGTTTCGCGGCGTCCGCCTGTTCAAACCACACGGTGTGGCCGACGCCCGCCTTGCGCGCGTTAGCCATGGAAAGCGCGACGCAGGCGGGGTCGATATCGCTGCCCACGATCGAAAAACGCGCGCCCGCTATCGCCTCGTCCACTGCCTGCTGCCGCGCTCTTTGCCAAACCGCCGGATCGAGCACCGGCCATGTTTCCGCTTCAAACGTGCGCATCAGCCCGGGCGCGCGGCGGCAGGCGATCAGCCCCGCTTCGATGGCGATCGTACCCGAGCCGCAAAAAGGATCCAGAAACGGTTCCCTGCCCCGCCACCGCGCGAGCTTCACCATGGCGGCCGCCAGCGTTTCCCGCAGCGGAGCCGCGTTCGCCTCGGCCCGGTAGCCGCGCTTGTGCAGGCCCGCGCCCGAGGTATCGAGAAACAGCTCGGCCTTGTCGTGCATGATGGAGAACTGGATCTGATGCCTTGCGCCGCTCTCTTCAAACCAGCTTTGGCCGTAGGCCTGCCGCAGGCGCTCTGCCACGGCCTTTTTGATGATCTTCTGGCAATCCGGGATCGAATGCAGCGCAGAGTCGAGGCTGTGCCCCTTTACCGGAAACGCGCCGTCTTTCGGGATAAACTGCTCCCACGGCAGCGCGCGCACCCCTTCAAAGAGCGCGTCAAAGCTCCCCGCGGAAAACACGCCAAGGCGGATCAGCACGCGCTCGGCGCAGCGCAGGTTTAAATTGGCCCAAGCGAGCGTATGCTCATCTCCGGTAAACAGCACGCGGCCATTTTCCGCCGTTACATCGGTAAGCTTTCCGTTAAAGCGCAGCTCATCCGCTACGATACCTTCCAGCCCAAACAGTGTTGGGCAGCACATCGTCAATTCCATTAATTTTGTTCCTCTTTTCCAATCCAAAAAAACAGCTCTTGCCGCGCCCGCGGTCAAGAGCCGTACACTTGTTTAACATGATATCGGTTTTGTCTCCGCTTGTCAAGGCCGCCCGCGCATCGACAGCGTCCCGGCGGAAGTTTCAATTCGGCGGCCGAGATAGGTCATCAGCCGCACGCCGCACAGGCGCAGCACAAACAGGTAGACCGCGACGGCGCCAAGCGCTGTGCACAATAAAGCGGGCACCGCGTCCGATACAAACGGGCGAACGAGGCGGTAACAGACCTGCGTCCAATAAAACAGCGTCAGCGCGCACAAAACAGGTACGCCGAAACGCCGTAAGGGCCGCAGCGGAAAGCGCGTGTGCTGGTGCAGCACCGTGAGATTGGCCGCGAACGCCGCAATGGCTGAAAGCAGCATGGCAAGCAGGTAGCCGTAAATGCCGAGTGTCGGCCGCGCCGCCCATCGGTACATGACGGCAAGCTGCATCAGCTCGGACAGAATAGCGGTGGCGACATTGATGTGCTGTAAACCGAGCGCGTTGAGCAAGCTGCCCGAAGCCATCTGGTAATAGCTTGCCACCGCCACCGCGCCGAGCAGCATCACATAGTGGGTGGACAGCGGCTGGCCGAAAATTAATTCGGATAGTCTGGGCGCCATCGGCACAAGCACCGCCGTTGCCGGCAGCGCGATCAGGCCGACGGTCGAGATCGTCCGGCCGACCAGCGAACGCATGCGCTTTTCGTTCCCCACTGCCTGCGCCGCCGTGATAGCGGGCAGCAGCGCCGTGCACACCGAGCTCACGAGCGCCACCGGCAGCAGGATCAGCGGCATCGCCATACCGGAAACGACGCCGAGCGCGGAAAGCGCCTGACCGTAGGTGAGTCCCGCTGCCATGAGGCGCTGCGGGAGCAGCACTGCGCCCGCGGAGGAGAGCAGGTTGCTTGCCAGCGCGGATATCGATAGCGGCAGCGCAATGGCAAAAAACTGGCCGCCAAGCACCCGGTCTACCGGCAACGGCCGCGCCGGCGCGCGCAGCTGCTTTTTATACAACGTGGTCAAAAAAACCGCGCTGAAGATCTCGCTCACCACCATACCCGCGAAAATCAGCATCGCGATCACGCCATAATCCTCGCCATGGTAGCGCGATAGCAAAAAATAAACCGCGAGGATGCGTATCAACTGCTCCCCTACCTCGGATACCGCGGAGAACTGCATCTGTTCCAATCCGATGCAAAAGGATTTAAAAATATTTTCAATGCCGGTGAGCGCCAAACAGAGCAGCAAAAACGGCAGCGCCATCGCGCATCGCGCATCGCCCAAAAGGTCGGCCGCGATTTTGGTGCGCAGCGGCAAAACAAGGACCGCGCACGTGCAGAACATGGTGCCGAACGACACAAAGGATAAACGCAAAATGGCGGGCAGCTTGCCGCGCTCCCGCCTCGCCGCGCTCGCCGCGGATAGGCGGGAGCATGCCATCGTCACCCCGGATAGGCAGCCCGCGTTGAGTACCAGATAGGCGGAATTGACCAGCCGGTACACGCCCAGACCTTCCGCGCCCGCGTAGTGGCTGAGCAGGACGCGGTATAAAAACCCCAGCGCTTGCAGCGCTATATTACCGCAGGCCAGCACGCTGGCCGCGTATAAAATTGTCTTTTTTCGTATCCGCACTGCACGACCCCATTTCCCTCTACAGGGTATGCGGTCCGCCCAAACAACAGAACGGGAACGCCAAAATTGGCGTTCCCGGTTTTGGGGTGTTTAAATGCGTTTTGCCATTTTCTCGCTGTTGGCCGCGCGGTATGCGGCAAAGTCGCCGTGATCCAAAGCCTCGCGGATATCTTCCATCAGGTGGTTGTAGAACCAAAGGTTGTGCGTCACCAGCAGACGCTGGGACAGCATTTCACCCGCTTTGAGCAAATGGCGCAGGTAGGCGCGGCTGAACCGGCGACAGGTCGGGCACTGGCAGCCCTCTTCAATTGGGCGGTCGTCCGTCTGGTACTTGGCGTTCATAATGTTCAAAATGCCGTCATGCGTGAACAGATGGCCGTGACGCGCGTTGCGCGTCGGCATGACGCAGTCGAAGAAGTCGATACCGCGCGCAACGCCCTCGATGATGTTGGATGGCGTGCCGACGCCCATCAGGTAACGCGGCTTACGCGCCGGTGCGTGCGGCAGAGTAACGTCTAGGATATGATACATCACATCGGTCGATTCTCCGACCGCCAGGCCGCCGATCGCGTAGCCCGGCAGGTCGAGCGCGGCGATCTCCTGCATATGCTCGGCGCGAAGGTCGTCATACGTGCCGCCCTGATTGATGCCAAACAGCAGCTGGCGGGGGTTGACCGTTTCCGGCAGGCTGTTCAGCCGAGCCAGCTCCTCTTTGCAGCGTCGCAGCCAACGCGTCGTGCGGTCGATCGAAGCCTTGACATATTCGCGCGGCGCGGGGTTTTCAATGCACTCATCAAAGGCCATGGCAATATCCGAGCCAAGATTCGACTGGATGCGCATGCTCTCCTCCGGGCCCATGAAGATTTTGCGTCCATCCACGTGGGAATGGAAATAAACGCCCTCTTCCTTGATCTTACGCAGTGTGGCGAGTGAGAAAACCTGAAAACCGCCCGAATCGGTCAGCATCGGCCCATCCCAGCGCATAAAACGGTGCAGACCGCCCATCTGCCGCACGATCTGATCGCCCGGCCGCACGTGCAAATGGTAGGTGTTGGACAGCTCGATCTGGCAGTCGACCTCCTTCAGGTCAAACGCGTCGAGCGCGCCCTTGATCGCTCCCTGCGTGCCGACGTTCATAAAAACCGGCGTTTGCACCTCGCCGTGCGCGGTCATAAAGCGGCCGCGACGCGCCTGCTCTTCGGTTTTTAACAATTCAAATGTTCCGATCTCCATAATTCCCTCGCTCTGCAAAATTCATAATTGCAGTTATTCTATCACAAATACACGGGGGATTCAACTATCCGCAGCATAAATCGTCTCGCCGTCCTTGATGGTCTCGACAACACGTACGCCGCGTAGGTCCTCCGGCGGTACGGCCAGCGGATCTTGATCGAGCACGACCAGATCGGCCCGTTTGCCCACGGCGATACTGCCCTTTTCGTTTTCCTCAAAGTACTGATAAGCGGCGTTCGCCGTCACCGCGCGCAGCGCTTCATATACGGGGATGCGCTCGTTTTCGCCGAGCAGCACGCCGGCCTTGGTGCGGCGCGTAGCCGCGCACCAGATCGTTTCCAGCATGTCCGGATCGAGCACCGGCGTATCCTGATGAAACGTGAAACAAATATCTTGATGCAGCGCCGATCCAGTCGGGCTGATTAGCTTTGCGCGGTCGGCGCCGAAGTTTCTGATATGCGTATCGCCCCAATGATATACATGCGCGACAAAAAAGGAAGGAATGACGGAAAGCGCACGCACCTCGTCCAGCTGGTCCGGCCCCAATAGCTGCGCGTGGATCATCACCGGACGAATCGCCGCAAGGTCGGCGCCCTGCCCTGCGGCCTCGCGGCAAAGCCGCAAGTACTGCGCCGCCGCCGCGTCCCCATTGCAATGGGCCAGCAGCTGCATACCGTCCTTCAGCGCTCGCTGCAAATACCGCCGCGCCTCATCATCCGTCAATGTGGGATAGCCGCAGCCTCCGCCCACGTATGGCGTGCGCATCCAAGCCGTCCGCCCCTGCGGCGAGCCGTCCAGAAACATCTTATAGCCGCCGATCTTAAAATGACCCACATACGTGCGGAGGTGCGCGCGGAACGCATTGAGCAAGCGCTCGCCCCCTGCCGCGTCCACATAGCCGACCAGATCAAGGCGCAGCAGTCCGGCGTCCAGCATCGCGCGCAGCATCGGCTCCATCAAATCAACCATCATGCCTTCCTGCACGGTCGTGATCCCGTGGGAAGCGTATTTTTGCTGCGCCAGCCGGTAAGCGTCTAAAAGCGCTGCCGGCTCCGGCGTGGGTACCTGCTTTAAATACTGAAGGAATGCGGTCTCTTCCATATAGCCGGTCAAACGTCCGTCCTTCTTTTGGATCAGTCCGCCCGGCGGCGGTACGGTCTCGTCTGTAACGCCAAGCCTTTGAAGCGCCCGCGTATTGAACACGCCCACATGCCCGGACCTGTGCTGCAACACAAGCGGATTCGTCGGCGCCACACGGTCCAGCGTGTCGCGATCCGGGTGCAGTCCACCGGCAAGCTGGTTGTGATCGTATCCGCGCGCGGTCACCCATTCTCCGGGCGCGATCCGGCGTTCCTTGATGAACGCGCCGACGCGCTCCGTGATTTCTTCCTTGGTCACGCATTCCTCAAGCGGTACTTGCAGCAAGGCGTTTGCCGCAGCGGAAAAATGGCTGTGCGCGTCAATGAAAGCGGGCAGCAGCGCTTTACCGTTCAAATCAACGGTTTCAGTCGGCGCCACACGCGGCGCGCTTCGCTGCGTGCCTACATAGCGGATTCGTCCATCCTCCACAAGCACCGCTTCCGCTAGCTCGTCGTTCTCCATGGTCAGGATCGTTCCGTTTTGATAAAGCCGCTTCATGCAGTTCCCTCCTATCATTTTCAGTTTGCGCAGCACGGGTGCGCTTCAATCAAAAAGGCTGCCCCGCATGCTTTCGGAGCAGCCCTTCAAGCCAATTATAAGATGGTCCAGAAATACAGCAGGCACACCGCGATCAGCACATACATAACCTTCGGTATCTCGCGGATACGGCCGGCGGCCAGCTTGAGGATCAGATAGATCGGCAGCGCCACGCAGATGCCGTTTGCAATATTGTTCGCAAAAACGGTGAACGCCACACAAATAAACGCTGGAAAGCTCTCGGTATAATCGGAGAAATCGACGTTTCTGAGCGCGCTCATCATGCCGACGCCGATGATGATCAGCGCGGGCGCCGTCGCGGCCGATGGGATCATCAGCGCAATCGGCGTGAGCAGCAGCGTAAACGCGAAGCATACCGCGGTGGACACGGCGGTAAGACCGGTCTTGCCGCCCGCCTCGACGCCCGCGGAGGATTCAAGATAGGTGGTCATACAGGGCATGCAAAATGCCGAGCCGATCACGGTCGAGACCGCGTCTACCTTGAACACACGATCGATACCGGGCAGGTTGCCGTCCTTATCCAGATAGCCTGCCTTGCCGCCCACACCGATCGCCGTGCCAAAGGTTGAAAAGAAATCAGGCACGAACAGTGCGATCAGGAACGGGATATAGGCGAAGCGCAGCGCGCCGAGCAGATCAATGTTCAAAAAGTTGCCGAGCGGGTTGCCGGGCGCGGTGAACAGCGTTTCCGGCAGCTTGGTGATGCCCATCGGAATACCGATCAGCGTGGTGACCAAAATAGAAACGATCATATAGCCAGGCACCTTCATGGTTTTGGTGACAAGGATTAGAATAAAGCCAATGAGCGCCAAAACCACGGTCGGGCTGGCCAGCTCGCCCCATCCCAGATTATTCTTGCCCTCTACCGCGATGATGAGCTTGGCGTTCTTGCAGCCGAGCAGCGCGATGAACAGGCCGATGCCCGCGCTGACCGCGTGCTTGAGGCTGGGCGGGATCGCCTTGACGACCGCGTCGCGCAGGCCGATATAGGAGATGACGACAAAAATCATGCCGCTCCAGAAAATGACGCCCGCCGTTACCGCCGGAGAAACGCCGTCGTTCGCCATCATACCCACCACGATGCCGACGCTGCCAAGGCCGGGCGCGAGCGCGAAGGGCCGGTTGGTGACAAGCGCCATAGCCACGGTGGTCAAAATAATGAGCAGGATCATCGAAGTTAGGATAACGCCGCGATCCATACCGGCATTGCCCATCATGTTCGGTATCGTGCCCAGCACGTACGCCATCGTGACAAAGGTCGTGATGCCCGCCACGATCTCGGTGCGCACACTCGTCTTGTATTCGCTAAGGTGGAACCGCTTTTCCATCCAGTTGTTCATAAAAGAATCCCCCTATTTTTATGTCTTCAATCAAACGCTGTCAACAAATAGCGGCACGATCTGCGCCGCCTTGACATCGATCAGGCCTTTATCCGTCAGCTTGAGCGCCGGACTGACCGGCAGCGTAATCGTGCCGAACGACATGATCGGGTTGTAATGCCGGTAACCGAGCGCGGTCATGGCCGCGCGCACGCGGCCTAGGGCCGCGCCGACCTCTTCCGCGGGGCGGTCGGACAAAATACCGCCGACACCCAGCTTAAGCTCGGCCAATATCTCCCCGTCCTCGGCGCAGACGAAGCCGCCTTGCAGCGCGATCACGCGGTTGACCGCCGCCGTTAGATCGCGCGCCGTTGCGCCGGCCGCGAGCAGGTTGTGGCAATCGTGCGCATAGCTGGTCGCGACCGCGCCGCGCTTATGGCAGTCGCCCGTCATAAAGCCGTAGCCTACCCCGCCGTTTTTTCCGTACCGTTCCAGCACGACCGCGAGCAGCAGGCCGCTCCCCTCCCACTGCACCAGACCGTCCTGGACGGGCAGCTCGAAAACGCGCTCTTCCGTCCGGGTACTGCCGTCCCGTACCTCGATGGCGCGAACGCGTACCACGCCCTGCCGTACCGGCGCCTGCACCGCAAAGCGCTGCTCCGTCTGCGGCGTTAAATGGATGCTGCTGTAGTACGGCGCGCTGAACGGCCTCGCGCGCGCTGCCTCGTGCCTCGCCGCCCCCTTTTTATAAATACATTTGCCGCCGCGGTAGGTCGCCTGCACCTCGAACCGCGCCAGATCGGAGAGCAGCACAAAATCCGCGCGCTTGCCTGAATCGAGCGCGCCCCGGTCGAGCAGGTTCATACGCCGCGCCGGCGTAAAGGTGGCGTTATAAATCGCCTGCGCCGGCGCAAGGCCAAGCGCGATCGCCCGGCGCACCAGCGCGTCCAGATGGCCTTCCTCCACCAGCTTGTCCGCCATGACGTCGTCGGTGACAAAGCAAAAGTATTCGTACAAATTATTTTCTCGGATGAGCGCAAGCACCTCTGGGGACAGCGTCTTTTGCTGGATCTCCACGAACATACCGCCCTCGAAGCGGGCCCTGAGCTCCGCCACGCTGTGCTCGGTATGGTCGCCGTTGATCCCTAGAAACAAAAATTCAGCCAGATCGGCCCCCATAAGCGCCGGACAATGGCCCTCGATCGGAAAAATCGTATCCCTGGCGCGCAGTTTTTTCAGAAACTTCGTGATCTCCAAATCGTTTTCATGTATGATCTGGCGGTAATTCATCACCTCGCCGACACAAGCGACGGCAGGGTCGCCGTACAGCGCCTCCATATCCGCGCAGCCAATCTCCCCGCCCGTCGTCTCAAGGCGGGACGAGGTGGAAGGCACACAGCTCGGTATGCCGTACCGCACATCAATAGGCGCGCCGCGTCCCGCTTCAATCATTTCGGTCACACCGCTCAGTCCGCCCACGTTCGCCATTTCGTGCGGCTCGGATACGATCGTGGTCACCCCGCACTGTGCCAGCCTTTCGCAAAAGGCCGCGGGCGTCATCATCGAGCTTTCGATGTGCATATGGATATCGATCAGACCGGGCGCCATATAGGCCCCGCCCGCATCGATCTCTTCCGCCGCTTCGTAGCACTGCTCTTCCGCGCGGTCGACATATAAGATCTTGCCGTCCCTCATGTATACATCGGCGCGGTCAAAGGTTTTAAAATAGCTGTTCAACACCGATACGTGCCGGACGCACAAATCGGCTTTTCGTTTTTCGGCCATGCCTCACACCTCTTTTCCGTTATCGTGTTCCGTTTGCCGCCGCCTTATTCGCGCTTATCGCTGTCCGGCTCGGAAAGAACGGTGCGAAAGCCCGCCGTTTTCGCGTTGCGGTCATAAAAAGCGTAGCGGTTTTTGCCCGCGTTTTTCGCGCTGTAAAGAGCCTGATCCGCGCAGTCGATCGCAGCGTCGTAATCCGCGCCGTCCTCCGGACAGAGCGCGATGCCTACGCTGCCCGAGACCGAAGCCGCGCGCACTTCCGGAATGCGGACCTCCTGAAACATCCGGCAAATATCCTGCGCCTTGCGTTCCAGCAGGCTCCGATCGTTTTGGCCGTGCAGGAACACCGCGAACTCATCCCCGCCGATCCGACCGACCAGATCGTCATGCCGGAACATCGCTTTAAGTCCGCTGCCGATCTGCTGCAGAACGCGGTCTCCGTTGGCATGGCCGAAGCGGTCGTTGATGCCTTTGAAATTGTCCACATCGATAAAAAACACCGCGCCGACCTCGCCCTCGGCCATGCGTTTGACCGCCGAGCGGTTATAAAGGCCGGTTAGCGGATCGGTCTCCGCCCGCCGCCGCAGCCGCGCGTTTTCCAGCTTGGTTTCGTTTACATTGGTCAGCTTGCCGATCAGGTTGGAGCACGAATCGCTTTCATCCGCCATATAGATGCCGTTAATCCAAATTTCAAACCATTCGTATTCCCCGGTGTTGGTCTTGATCCGCAGCTCAAATTTCCGCACGTTGTCGGCGGGCGTCAGCTGGGCCAGCTTTTCCTCAATGATCTTTTTATCCGCTTCGTAGATCATGGTGGAGTTGCACAGCGTTTCGCGCGCGTGCATCATACGGAAGCTTTCGTTAAAAACAGAAACAAACTTTTCTGAAAATTGCAGCACGTCGGTGCTGACGTCGTAGTCAAAGGTGATCTCGCCCGAAAGCTCGGCCAGCACGTGATACTTTTCACGCTCCAATTCCAAAAGGCGCAGGGTGCGTTCGGTCAGTGTGGCCGGGCCCGAAGGCGTGGGCGGCTGCTGGGATACCAGCTCGGATTCGAGCGACACCGAGCCGTCGCCAGCCGAACGGGCCGGCACAACGGTGATTTCACGCAGTTTGTCGGACGCCTGCAAAAAACAGTCGAGCAGCTGCGGGTTGAACGAGCCGCATTCGCCGTTCAGGATCATGGATACCGCGCTGCTGTGTGTGTACGGCGGCTTATAGACGCGCTCGTTGGTCAGCGCCTCATACACATCGGCCAATGATACGACCTGCGCCCAGATCGTGATCTCGCTCCCCTGCAGCCCGTCGGGATAACCGCGACCGTCCCACCGTTCATGGTGGTGGCGGCAGATCTCGTAACAGTACTGGTAAAACTCATCGTTTTGCAGATGGCCGAGATCGAGTCGCTGCAAAATTTCACAGCCCTTGATGGTGTGAGACTTCATCACCTCGAACTCTTTTTCGGTCAGCTTGCCGGGCTTTAAAAGCACCGAGTCAGGAATGGCAATCTTACCGATATCATGCAGGGCCGAAGCGTCGGTGATCAGGCTGATTTGCGCGTCGGTAAAGCGGTATTCCTCATACTGCGCGGACAGCGCTTCCAGCAGCACGCGCGTGATCTGCCGGATGCGGCGGATATGAGAGCCGGATTCGCCGTTTCGGAACTCGACCACGGTGGACAGCGTATCGATCACGAACGCGCTGGTGCGCGCCAGCTTCTTCGCCTGTTCCTCCAGCGCGGCGTACTGCTCCTGCAGCTTGCTTTCCAAATGTCGCTTATGTTCGTACAGCTCCATGACGTTTTCAACGCGGCGGCTGACGATCTCCGGATTGAACGGCTTGTTGACAATATCGGCCACGCCTAGGTTGTAGCCCTTCAGCGCGGTGCTCTCGCTGCTTTCCGCCGTGATCAGGATGACGGGGATACGCTCCAGCGCGGCGTTGCCCTGCAAGCGGCGCAACACCTCGATTCCGTCCATCACCGGCATGACGACGTCGAGCAGCACGATCGAAAGCTCCTCCTGATGCTGCTTGATGACGCGCAGCGCTTCTTCTCCGTTCTCCGCCTCCAAAATGGCATAGGTGTGCTGGAATAGCTCGCAGAGGATGGCTCGGTTAAGCTCGACGTCGTCAACAATCAGTATCGTCTTCTGTTTAGCCAAAACGCTCATCTTCTCTCCTTAGTCGATCAGGTCGATCAGGCTCAAAAGCTTTTGATATTCCTCTTGCACCGCCTGAAAAAGCCGGCGGACCTGTTCCGCGTCCTTCTGTTCACGTATAGCTGACACCAACGCGGCGCTATTGTCGCTCAGCTTTTGGAAACCCAAATTTGCCGCCGTCCCTTTTAGCGTATGGGCGCTTGTTTCAATCCGCTCGACATCCCCGGCGGCAACGGCGTCGCGCAACTGCTGATAAGTGGGATCCTGCGCAAACTTTTTCACAAATCGATTCAGCAGCGCGGCGTTTCCGACAAAACGGTGCAGCGTGGTTTCCACATCCACGCCGGCCTGTTGTAATACGGTAAATAACTCCATGACGATCGCTCCTTTCCGCACACAACCCGCCAAGACACACCACGGCCAGCCGTGTACAGAGCTTTTTGCGCCTGCCGATCTCTAGAACGGCAGCAAAGCTCGTTATTACCTTATATTATCATCCCCACACGAAATAATCAACCGAACGCCTCCATGTTTTTGTCGCTTTTCCGTGGATTATGCACAAAAAGAAAGAAACACCCCCTTGCTGCACGGGCGTTTCTTTCTTTTTTAAGCATCTTCCCAGTGTCTTTAGTACAAAAGCATGGCTATCTGCCTTATCTCAAACACAAACTTCTTCCCTGTTTTCCGATGTTCTCTTTTGATACATTCTCCAATCAATGATTATCTGCTACTATCAGGCGATACAATCTCTCAACGCATTGCGAATTTTTTCATCTTCCCCGCTACCATTCGTCGGCAGCCGCAAAACCCGAATTCCGTATTTTTTTAAAATATTGTCCTTCAGCTCATCTCTTATGAACTGATCCGGTTTATTTTCATGGAACGCAAAGCCATCCACTTCAATGACGAGAACACAAGTTTTATCTTGCTTATAAAACACAACAAAGTCCAGTGATGCTCTGTTATTGACATATCTCAATTCATCTGGCGTTAATAATCCTGTATCATGGAGCAAATTTCGCAGCAGAACCTGCTGCGTATAACTGAACCGATGAAATTCTTCTTTGCTGAGGATATCCTCTAACAGCACGCGGAGAGCCTCTTCCGATTGGTATGGCGCGCTAGACTTCATTTTGGCTTTGAGCCGAAGCAGCTTACTTGAGTACTTCTGATACAGTAGATCAAAAATAGAAACAACCTGACTTTCAATCACGTTTTCATCCAATGTGCTGTATTGTATATACCGGATCAGGTCACCAATGTCCTTTCCTTTTTTATAAAACAAGTCATGATCTGTCACCAGAATAAACTGACGAATGGCCCTAGAAACAGCAACATTGATCATTTGAGGGTCATCCACAAAATTTAAACTATATTCGCCTCTGGTTCCGGACAGAACCGTGGACATTATCATGGTATCTTTTTCACGCCCTTGATATTTATGTACAGTATCGCTTTGAACACCACCTGAAATTATTCTCCCAGCTTCATCCGCCTGCTTTCGATACGGGGTTACAATTCCGATAGATCCCTGATCCATTGCAAACTCTGGCGCAGTCAAAACCTCCTGAATAATAACATCAAGTTCTCTCTGATTATATATACCCTTTTGGTTTCCCTGCGTCACCTGACGCATATGATTGCCCTCTACCGTTCGATAGAGCACCAGAGGATGCTCCGACAAACTTGTCTCTGTGAACGGTATCAGTTCACCATCATAATATTTCTGATTGCAAAATTCAATAATTCGAGGATGACAGCGATAATGCTCCCGTAATATTTCACGCGGCAGTTGATCTCCATATAGGTTTATGGCTGAGGACAGGATACTGTGGGCGAAATAATCATAAATAGGAGTAGCGGCCTCCGTTTTTAGCTTGGTTTTGATTTTATCATTGGTAATTTGGGGTAGTTGCTTTGTATCGCCTACAATGATGACATTCCGGCAACAGGAAAGGGCCAATACACCTGTAATTAAATCGACTTGAGATGCTTCATCTATAATCACATAATCTAAAAGGTAGTTTTGCGGAATCGATAACCGCAGAGCATGTGTCGTGCTAAGAATGATGGGGAAAGTTTTAATAAATTCCTGAAAGCGAAATTTAAAATTCTTTTTCGAAAAGTTGGGCGCCGCCATCTTTCCATGACTCTCATTGAGGCATTTGCGAAAGAATTTCTCTGAAAGCTGCTGATGATCCTTTAGCAAATCTTCAAAGCAGGCTCCTTCCAGCTGATGATTATAATCGATAATTTCTTTTTCCAATTTACTTATTTGCTTTTTATAAAACGCTTTCTGCAATCCTAGCAAAACTGACGTCTCATGCTGCCGCAACACTTTTTGATTCCAAATACCATACTTAATCAGCAGCTTTAACTTATAGAATATTTTATCTGATTGCTGACGCTCTTGCGCCAGAGTCGTTTCCGCCAGAAATGAAATTATCTGATCTGGATTTGCCTTTAGAAGCGGTAGTTTTGCGATTTCCTCAACAGCCTGCCGATCATAGTAAATCTCAAAGTGTTCCTGTTCAAGTCTCCAGCCCAATAACTCCTGCTTGAGCTGGGCTCTCTTTCGGTCTGCTTGCAGTAAATGATCTAATTTCACATTCATAGATGCAAGCTGCTCCATCAATGCTTTCTTCTCTTCTTCGCAATCCCATTCTTTTACCTGTGAAGCAGGCATATCTGCAAAAAAAGCGTCCTGATTCTCGCTCTTTCCAAGCATAGCGGTCAAGAACCCGTATCCACCTTTTGAAAGCTTTTCAATGACGTTTTTGACCGCTTCATTGTTATTTGATACGACACCGACACTTTTTTTCTGAACAGCTATGAGGTTAGCAATAATATTCAAAATTGTCTGCGTTTTGCCTGTGCCGGGAGGTCCTTCGATTACAGAAACGGAATGTGCGAGGGCATTCTCCAAGGCCTTCTTTTGACTCAAATTAAACCGAAACGGGAATATAACGCCGTCCATTTCAGGAGTTCTTTCCTGAATCGGCAACCGATTCAAATAACAGCTTAAAACGCTTTCAGGATGAACGAAAGTAAGCTTATCCATTTCACGCTTTAGAAATGCGTTTTCTTCTTTCGCTTTTGACGTGTACTGAGAGATATCTTTCAAGTAGTTTAAAATACTCGCTGCATCGTTATTGCAAGCACTGTTTTCTACTAAACAAAACGCGCTCGGAAGTACGGTTTCCGCTATGCCGCGGTATCCAATTATCCGAATCCGCGCCCCAAAGTCAAGGATAGCCTGCGGTTCAAAAACCGGCATACCGTCGACAAAAGCAACGCATTCGTTTAATTCAATAACCTTGGGATTCTCAAGTTTTTGAACACGGCTGCAAGAATAAGGATATACTTTTTCCCCTTTGAAATAACTGATTAGCATTTTATTGCTTTTTGCATCATGTTGAATTACGCGGACTTCATGTGTTTTATCTTGTCCATCTACAAGCACCATGATTTCTTTCAAATTCATATGACAGTAACCCTATCCTCAAAATTATCTGCTTGATTGTATTGATAATGCAATAATTTGACTGAATATTTCACCTTATTCAACGTTCATTGTTTCCATATTCTAGCTACAATCATGTCATTTGTCTTTGCTATTAAAGGTTCCTTCATATCACATTTGCCAACATCTATCCGACGATTTCCTGTACCCGGCCGACTTGCCCATCCGCAAGCATCACTTTAATGCCGTGAGGATGGCAGCTACTCTTTGTCAGTATCCGCGCCACAATACCTTCTGTCAACTTGCCGGTACGTTGGTCTGCTTTCAGGATAACCTTGACTGCCGCTCCGACCTTCACATCAGACCTGTTTTGTCCGCTCATTATTTTTCTCTCCTGTTGTTAGCTCTTGATATACGTGTGGACGCTCTTTGTCATCCTCACACCAGATAATCGCCGATCTTCGCATATTACGCCGAATCACACACCTATGGGGTTTATAATATCAGCATGGAATCGCCGAACGAGAAAAAGCGGTATTCGGCCTCGACCGCCTGACGGTAAGCCTCCATCACCATCTCGCGGGACGCGAAGGCCGAGATCAGCATCATCAGCGTGCTTTCGGGCAGATGGAAGTTGGTGACCAAATGATCGATGGATTTAAACCGGTAGCCGGGATAGATAAAAATATCTGTCCAACCTGATTGAGCCCGCACATGGCCGGTCTCGTCCGCGATGGTCTCCATCGTGCGGCAGGCCGTGGTGCCGACCGCCCAAACGCTTCCACCCGCGTCCCTTGTTTCATTAATCAGACGGGCGGTGTCCTCATCCATAATATAGAATTCGGAATGCATCACATGGTCGGTGATCTCTTCTTCCTTGACCGGGCGGAACGTGCCAAGACCGACGTGCAGCGTTACAAAGGCGAGCTTTACCCCCTTGTCGCGCAGCAGTTGAAGCAGTTCTTCGGTGAAATGCAGGCCCGCCGTCGGCGCGGCGGCCGAGCCGGGCGTCTTGGAGTAGACCGTCTGGTAGCGCTCGGGGTCGTCCAGCTTTTCACGGATATAGGGCGGCAGCGGCATGGTTCCAAGCTTATCTAGCAGTTCCAGAAAAATGCCCTCGTAGTGAAAGCGGATCATGCGGTTGCCGTCTTTGGGATTGATGCTCTCCACCGTCGCGGTGAGCAGGCCGTCGCCAAAGGTGAGTTCGACGCCCTCGCGCGTTTTTCTGCCCGGGCGCGTCAGGCATTCCCAAAGGCCTTCTCCCCGGTCATTCAAAAGCAGGACCTCGATCGGTGTTGTATGGCCGACCGCGTGCCCCATCAACCGCGCCGGAATGACGCGGGAATTGTTAAAGACCATGCAATCGCCCGGCCGCACATATTCCAAAAGCTCCCTAAAATGCCGGTGCTGCACCGAGCCGTCCCGCCGGTCTAGCACCAACAGGCGCGAGGAGTCCCGTTCAGCCAGCGGATGCTGCGCGATCAGGCGCTCGGGCAGGTCGTAATAAAAATCACTTTTTTTCATCTCAAAAAGCAGGGGCGCCCGCACGGAGCGCCCCGTCCTCCTTATTTCTTGATCTCAATATCGGTGAAGTAGAACGATAAGATCTCGTCGTAATCAAAGCCCTTTTTCGCCATGGCCAGCGCGCCGTATTGGCTCATACCCACGCTGTGGCCCCAGCCGGTGCCGTTGAAGGTGTAGCTGTCCACCTTGGCCGTGGGGGTCTCGGGCGTGGTTGTTCCGCCGTCGTCCGGGCTCTCCGGGTCGCCGGGAATCGTGCTTGACAGCAAAACGGTCTGGCTTTGCTTGTCCCAATCAACGCCAAAGCCAAGCTTTTCGCCCACGTCGCGCACCTTGTAATAGTTATTGCCGTTGACGCGGTAGCCGTCAAGCTCGATCGTTTTGCCATCCAGCAGGATCGTGGAATCGGATGGCGTGCAGTTTTTTATTACGGTTCCCTCGGCCGGGGTCATTTCGCCGCCAACCTTTTCATAATTGGTTTTGCTCGCAAGCTCGATCTGGTTATCCTTACTGTTCCAGACCACGTTGAACTGCGCCGAGGTGCCGTTCAGTAGATAGGCCAGATCGCGCAGCTTAAAATAGTTGTAATCATTGATATTGTAGCCCTGCGGCGCGACCGCCTTACCGTTCAGCGTAATGTTTTGATCGGTCGCGCTGATCTTGATCGGCTCGGTTTTGGGCAGCGTGTCTGCTGTTTGGGTGATGTTCGGCGTTTGGGTCGTGATCGGCCGCCCGTCCACATTGGGCGTAATCGTGTAGCGGATGCTGTTCAGCCCAAAGACCGAGCGCACCGCGTCCTTGGTGATCGTGACCTGCTTGCCCGTCGTATCCGTCACGGTCACTTCGTTCACATTGTCGGTCGCCGTGCGTTTGGTCACAGCGACACTCGCGACCTCGCCGATCATATGGCCCGCGGCGATCAGCTTCTGCTGCACCTCGGAAGGCGTCAGCGTTACGCTCCACACGCCGTTCTGCGCGCCCTTGACATCCTCGTAAGGATCGATCTTGCCCTTTAAGTACGGATAGTCGCCGCCCCAAACGTTTTTAGCGTCCTCTGTCGCGCCGCCGTCGGAGGAGAAGAAATAGCCCACGGCAAGCTTGCCGCCGTATGTCAGATATTCGCCCTTGGTCTGGTCTACCGCGTTATCGGAATTATCCGTGGCAAGGTTCGCGCCTTTATAGACCTGACAGTTGGTCGTGTTACAAACGTCAAACCCATAGGAAGCATGCTTGTCCAGTGTGCCGAGCGCAAAGGAGCGCGCGCAGACCGCCTGCGCCTTGAGCGCTTCGATCGGCCAATCCGCACTGACCTCGTAGGGCAGCACGCCCTTCACATAATCTTCTAAGCCGACATAGTTTATAACGGCGACGTTTCCATTGGACGCCTTGCGGTAAACAAAATCGCCGCGCCATTTGTAGCCCTTGCACCATGTCAGCTCGCTGTTGGGGCGGATCGCCAGATTGTCCGCCCCGGCGGCGGACGTATATAGCGTTTCTCCGGAAATCGTATCGGTCACCGTAAAAACATCGGAAATGATCTTCACCGTCAGCTCTTTATTGGATATGGTCTTATCGGGCACAAAGGTCATGCCATCGTACTTACCGGCGGTGTAGCCCGCGGTATCGACGTTTTCCAGCTTTGCCTCGGGCAGCGCGGTAGATTCGTAAAACAGGCCGACGCGGAGCGTGATATCCGTATCGACGGCCGAAGCCGGCACAGCGCTCAGCAGGCCGACCGCCAGCGTACACGACAGCAGCATGGAAAGGAATCGTTTCATCTTTTTTGTCCTCCAGTTAATTTTGCGCGCTCTATTGACAAATATCCTGCATTATTTTACAATATAGGAACAAGTGGATCGCAAAGATAGAGGCGCGGGTTTCATCAGTATCGTCTGGGAGGGGCCGTTAACCCCAAGGAGCAGTCGAAAAAGGGTCTCCCGCCGAAGTGCAGCCTTGTTACGGCAAGCTGTGCTGGATGCCGGGGAGAATATCCCAGCGTCTGTCATCAGCAGTTATGCCGGTGGAGAGCTATCCTTTTTTAGAAGCGATGCGATGTTCGCAGCTTCTATTATAGTATAGGTCATACCGGTTTTTCAACCGGTATTTTTCTTTGCCGCCATTATTTCACGTGATTTTACCGAAATCCGTGTGATTTTAATTCTTTTGGGAGGATCTGAACGAAATGAATCATTACAAAGTCGGCATAGTCGGTGCGACGGGCATGGTGGGCCAGCGGTTTTCCCTGCTGCTCGAAGACCACCCTTGGTTCGAGGTCGTTGCGCTTGCGGCCAGCGGCCGCAACCGTGGCAAAACCTATGCGGAAGCCTGCGAAGGCCGCTGGAAGATGGCGAAGCCAATGCCCGAAGGGTACAAAGACATGGTGCTGTTCGACGCAACGGCCGACGCGGAGGAGATCGCCGCTAAGGTGGATTTCATTTTCTGCGCCGTCGATATGAAAAAAGAAGAGATCCGCGCCTTGGAAGAGCGCTACGCAAAGCTTGAGTGCCCGGTCTGTTCCAACAACTCTGCGCACCGCATGACCCCCGACGTTCCGATGATCATCCCGGAGATCAACGCGGACCATGCAAAGATCATCCCCGCGCAGCGGGAGCGCCTTGGCACGAAGCGCGGCTTTATCGCGGTCAAGTCCAACTGCTCGATCCAAAGCTATGTCCCCGCCCTTTCCGCGTTGATGGATTTTGAACCGACCGAGGTCGCCGTGTGCACCTATCAGGCGATCTCCGGCGCGGGCAAAACCTTTGAATCGTGGCCCGAGATGGTCGACAACGTGATTCCCTACATCGGCGGCGAGGAAGAGAAGAGCGAAAAGGAGCCGATGAAGGTTTGGGGCCATATCGAAGGCGACCGGATCGTTTCCGCTGTTTGCCCCGTGATTACCGCGCAGTGCCTGCGTGTCGCCGCGTCGGACGGACATATGGCGGCCGCTTTTGTAAAGTTTAAAAACAAACCCTCGAAGGAGAAAATGATCGCGCGCTGGAAGAGCTTTTCCGGCCGGGCGCAGGAACTGAAGCTTCCTTCCGCGCCGGAACACTTTCTTACCTATTTTGAAGAGGATAACCGGCCGCAGACCCGGCTTGACCGCGATCTGGAAGGCGGCATGGGCGTTTCGATCGGCCGCCTGCGCGAGGACAGCCTCTATGATTACAAGTTCGTCAGTCTTTCTCACAACACCCTGCGCGGTGCGGCGGGCGGCGCGGTCCTGATGGCCGAGTTGCTTTGCGCCGAAGGGTATATGGACCGTTAAGGAGGCCAAACTACTATGAAGAATCCCATTTTTACAGGTGCGGGCGTTGCCGTCATTACGCCGTTCCATGCGGACGGTTCGGTCAATTACGAATCCTTTAAGAAGATCCTTGACCACCAGATCGAAAACGGCACGGATGCGATCATCGTTTGCGGTACGACCGGCGAAGCCTCCGCGCTGCGCGACAAGGAGCACAAGGAAGTGCTCTCCTTTACCTGCGAATACGTCAACCACCGCGTGCCCGTGGTCGCGGGCGTCGGCTCCAACCACACCGACTACGCGGTAGAACTGACAAAGTTTGCCGCATCCTGCGGCGCCGACGGCGGTCTTTCGGTCACGCCCTATTACAATAAGACCTCTCAGCGCGGCCTTGTCGCACACTTTACGGAGATCGCGGACTGCTCGGACCTGCCGATCATCCTTTACAACGTGCCCAGCCGCACCGGCGTGTGCTTTACGGCGGATACGCTTCTGGAGCTGTCGAAGCATCCGAATATCAACGGACTGAAGGCGGCTTCAGGCAACTTCACGCTGCTGGCCGAGGTCATGAGCAAGTGCGGCGACGAACTGAACGTTTGGTCCGGCAACGACGACCAGATCGTTCCCTTGATGGCGCTCGGCGGAAAGGGTGTTATCTCGGTACTTTCCAACGTTGCCCCGCGTGAAACGCACGATCTGACCCAGCTTTGTTTGGAAAACCGCTATCCGGAAGCGGCAAAGCTACAGCTTGGCCTGCATAACCTGATTGACGCGCTGTTCTGCGAGGTCAACCCCATTCCGGTCAAGAAGGCCATGGCGCTGCTTGGCTGGGATGTCGGTGGTCTGCGTATGCCGCTGGTCGATCCGAGCGACGAGCACACGGAATTTATCCGCCGCGAACTCGCGGCTGCGGGCTGCAAGATCTAAGGCTGCCGCCCGAAAAGTAAGGAGTTTGAAAAATGCTGAATATTGCGCTTTCCGGCTGCAACGGCCGTATGGGCCATGTCGTGACCGATATCGTTTCCAAGCGGAGCGATATGCGCATTGCGGCGGGCTTTGACCTGAACGCCGCAAAAACCGGTGACTTCCCTGTTTTTGCCGATCCGTTTGAGTATACGGGCGTTTGCGATGTGATCATCGATTTTTCCAATGCATCGAGCACCGAGCACCTGCTCTCCTACTGCGAAAAGCATCAGGTCCCGATCGTTATCTGCACCACCGGCCATTCCGCCGAGCAGCTGCAAAACATTCGCGCGGCTTCGGCAAAGTTTCCGGTGTTCCGTTCGGGCAACATGTCGCTCGGCATCAATTTGATGATTGATCTATTGAAAAAAAGCGCCGGTGTCCTTGGCGAAGGCTTTGATGTGGAGATCATAGAAAAGCACCACAACCAAAAGCTTGACGCTCCCTCCGGTACCGCACTCATGCTGGCGGACGCTGTTTCCGAAGCGCTGCCCTATGATGCGGCGTACGTCTACGACCGCCATGAGCGTCGCGAAAAGCGGCCCGCGCACGAGATCGGTATTTCCGCGATCCGCGGCGGTACGATCGTAGGCGAGCACAGCGTATTGTTCTGCGGCCGCGACGAGGTCATTGAGATTCGCCACACGGCACTCTCGCGCGAGGTATTCGCCGTCGGCGCGGTGGACGCCGCCGCCTTCATGGCGACCTGCACCCAGCCCGGCATGTACGATATGTCGGACGTGATCGCTTCCAAGTAAACAAAAGACGGACTGCCGGTAAAATCCCGGTCGTCCGTCTTTTGTTTTATTCAGAGCACGGCAGAAAGGTACCTTTTCAAATGTATTTCTTATATAAAAACGGCATAGCCGATCGACTATGCCGTCGATCTCCCGTTTTTACTCCCCGTCGCTGTCCGGCTCATCGTTGTCCGGCGGGCGCACCGAGGCCAGCGGATTTTTGTGTGCCGCCTCGCGGATGCTTTGATCTTCGATATGGGTATAGATCATGGTCGTATCCACGCTTGTATGGCCTAGAATGCTTTGCAGCGTGCGAATATCAACGCCATTCTGGTACATGAGCGTGGCCGCGGTGTGGCGCAGCTTGTGAGCCGAGTATTTCTGCGTATCCAGCCCCGCCTGCCCCAGATACTTTTTCACCAGCCATTTGACCGTCTGCACATTGATGCGATTGCGGTTACGGCTGACGAATAGTGCGTTTTTATCCTTATCATGCGGTTTCAGGCGCGTGGGCAAATAAGCCGCAAGCGCGGCGGCGCAGGCCTCGTTCAGATAGACCGTGCGCTGCTTATTGCCTTTGCCGGTCACACGTACGGTGTCGCCCTGAAAGTCCTGCAAATTAAGGCCGACGAGCTCGGATACACGCATGCCGCAATTCAGGAACAGCGTCAGAATGCAATAATCCCGTTCCCGGTATTCCCCCTCCACCGATTGGAGCAAGCGCAGTGAATCCTCAGTCGACAGGTATGCGGGCAGCGCGTGGCGCACCTTGGGAGATTCCAAACCGGCCATTGGATTGGTTTCGAGTAAATGCTGCTTATCGCACACATAGCGAAAAAAAGCGCGGATGGAGGATACCTTGCGCGCGCGCGAGGTGCTGCTCAGTCCATAGCCGCTTTCCGTGCTGTTTTGCTGTGTCGGCCGTTCACCGGACATGTACTCCAAATAGTCGTATGCATCCGACAGCGTAACGCCTTGTAAAAACGACACGTCGATATCCTCTATCGGGATCTGCTCGATCGGCATGTCCGCCGGTACCATGCCCTTGTTACGCTTGAGTACGCGAAAAAACAGCCGCAGATCCAGATAGTATTCGTGTGCTGTTTTAGCGGATTTACCGCGGATCGTCGAAATATAGGTCAAAAAATCGCGCAAAACACGCGGTGCGTCCGCGGCGTATACGCTCATTGGCTTATCCAAACTCGCCTGCCCCTTTCCCTGCTATTTCATATCCATTTTCTTCGGAGCGCCTAAAGCAAGCCCTTTTCGCGTAAAAAGTCCTCCCTGTCGTCCTCCAACATCATTTCTATCCCAATGCTTTGCATGATGGAGATCGCTTCAAACACCTTTCTCCCCCGCTCCGTGAGAAAGTAATCGGATTTCAGCGGATAACCATCGCTGACGGTCTTGCCGATCATGCCGCATTCCAGCAGTTCGTTTAAATGCTGCACCAGCATCTTTTGACTGATGCCCTGTATCGCCTTTTTCATTTCAGATAAGGAACAGCCGCCTTGGCTGAGCTGCCATATGATAATGGGCTTCCATTTACCCTTGAGCATGTCATGCGTCATTTCCAGCGGACAGGTGTATTCACTTCGCAGTTTCATATTTATTTTCTCCTACATAAGCGCGGCGTTTCATGCGGCCGGAAGCGCGTTATTAGTATTATACCGCGGCTGGCCGCCGCCGTCAAACTTGCCTTTTTTAGCAAAATAGCTTATACTGGTCCCATCCAGAATTTCCTTTTCAGGAGGCGTATACAATGGAACGTTTACAGGTGATCCAAGGCGATATTACGCATATGCAGACGGATGCGATCGTCAATGCTGCCAACACCAGCCTGCTTGGCGGCGGCGGTGTGGACGGGGCGATCCACCGTGCGGCGGGACCGGAGCTGCTGGCGGAATGCCGCACGCTTCATGGCTGTCAAACGGGTCAGGCTAAGTCGACAAAGGCTTACCGTCTGCCCTGCCGACATATCATCCATACGCCGGGCCCTATTTGGCATGGCGGCGCCCAAGGTGAAGATGAGCTGCTCGCTTCGTGCTATCGGAATTGTTTGGATGTCGCGGCGTCTCTCGGCTGCAAAACCGTGGCCTTTCCGTCGATCAGTACGGGGGTATACCATTTCCCGCTTGATCGCGCGGCGGCCATCGCCATTCAAACGATCATGGCCGCGCTTGCCGCGCACCCGGCGATCGAACGCGTGACCATGGTTTGCTTTGACCCCGTAACCAGCGCGGCCTACGAAAGCGCACTGGCGGATTGGGGGGCGGGCCATGGCTAAAAACGCGCATCAAAAGTTAAAGCTGCTTTATTTGGCCAAGATTTTGACCGAGAAGACCGACGAAAACAACCGGCTGACCATGGACGAGCTGATTGCCGCCCTTGCCCAGCAAGGCATCGAGGCTGAGCGCAAAAGTATTTACGACGATATTGCCGCTTTGCAGGATTTTGGTCTGGATATCCTGATGCAGCGGGGACGAAACGGCGGTTATTATGTGGCCTCGCGAGATTTTGAGCTGCCCGAGCTAAAGCTGCTCGTGGACGCGGTACAGTGCTCGCGTTTCATCACCGAGAAAAAATCGCGCGAGCTGATCCATAAGGTGGAATCGCTCGCCAGCGAGCCGCAAGCCCGCGCGCTCCAGCGTCAGGTATACATATCGGGTCGAGTCAAAACCATGAACGAGGGTATCTACTATAGCATCGACCGTCTGCATGAGGCGATTTCCGCCGGGATGAAGATCTCGTTTCGCTATTTTGAATGGGCGCTAGATTACAACGCGCAGCCGCCTATCCAAAAGAGATACCGAAAGAATGGCGCGGCCTACCGCATCAGTCCATGGGCGCTCACTTGGGACGACGAAAACTACTATCTCGTCGGCTTTGACAGCGCGGCCGATCAAATACGCCATTACCGCGTGGACAAGATGGAACAGCTTGAGGTGCTGCCTGAACCTCGCGAGGGACAGCGGCATTTTGAGGACGCTTTTGACATCGCCGCCTATTCCCGCAAAATGTTCGGTATGTTTTCCGGCGAGGAAAAGGCTGTGACCCTTGTTTGTGAAAACCGTTTTATCGGTGTGATCCGCGACCGGTTTGGTACGGATGTAATGATCCGCCGACATAGTGACACGCATTTTTCCATCTCCGTCACGGTTGCGGTCAGTCCGCAGTTTTTCTCGTGGGTATTTGGGCTGGGCGGCGCGGTCACCATTGCTGAACCCGCCGAAGTACGCGCTGATTTCCAAAAACAACTTTACGCCATGCTCGATTAAGTCCGGTTTATTGGACTCCTTCTTTGCTATACTAAGGATAGTAAAAGAAAGGAGAACGAAAAATGAGCTATTCGATTGAGTATGTAGGCGGGCATGTAGAGGTGTATGACGCATCCGGCGCATTTCTCTTCTCCGCCGATAATAAACAGGAAGCGCTGCAAGAGCTTGCCGCTGCTTAAAATTGAAAAACAGGGCGTGTTGCATAAAAAGCAACACGCCCTGACTTTGTTGTTAGCCCAGTACCTTTTGTGCGCAATGAACGGTCGCCATGGCGTCGCGCGCGTAAAAGTCCGCGTCGATCGATTCCGCGTACTCAGGCGTCAGCACCGCGCCGCCGACCACGATCTTCGTTTTGGGGCAGCGCTCGCGCAGCAGCCGGATCGTCGCCTCCATACTAACCACCGTCGTCGTCATCAAGGCGCTCAGGCCGACGAGTGCGACGCCGTTTTGCTCCGCCGCGAGAACGATCGATTCAGGCGGCACGTCCTTGCCCAGATCCATGACCTCATAACCGTAATTTTCGAGCAGCACCTTGACGATGTTTTTGCCAATATCATGGATATCGCCCTTGACCGTCGCCAAAATGATCTTGCCCTTCTTTTCCGTGGCTTCGCCCTTCATTGCGTCTTTCACAACTTCAAAAGCGGCTTTGGCGGCTTCCGCGCTCATCAGCAGCTGTGGCAGGAAAACCGTGCCCTTTTCAAAGCCCTTGCCCACGCGGTCAAGCGCAGGGATCAATTCGGTATTCACAACTTCAAGCGGCGCCATCGCTTGAAGCAGCTCCGCCGTCGCTTTTGCGGCATGCTCGCGCAGGCCCTTTTCAATGGTCTCTCCGAGTGGCAGTGGCGCTCCGGCGGGCTGCGCCTTTTCTACCGCCGCCTGCCCGCCGTAGGCCGTGATATATTCGGCGCACTGCGGATCGCGGTCCGAAAGGGCTAGGAAGGCGCGGTAGGAACGCATCATTGCGTCCGCGTTTGGGTTGATGATCGCGCAGCTCAATCCGTTTTGCAGCGCCATGGTATAAAAGTTGGCGTTGATGATTTCACGCTGCGGCAGACCGAACGAGATGTTGGACACGCCAAGAATCGTGTGCCCCTGCAATTCATCACGGATCCGGCGCAGCGTTTCCAACGTGACGAGCGCCGAGCCGCTGTCCGAAGAGATGGTCATCGCCAGCGCGTCGATCACGATATCGTCCCGAGAAATTCCGTAAGCCTCGGCGGTCTCGTAGATGCGCTTTGCGATCGCGACGCGGCCTTCGGCGGTATCCGGGATGCCGCTTTCGTCCAGCGCCAAACCGACGACCACGCCGCCGTATTTCCGTACCAGCGGGAGTACGGCCTCCATGCTCTCGCGCTTGCCGCTGACCGAGTTGAGCATGGGCTTGCCGTTGTAAAGGCGCATGCCGCGTTCCATCGCGGTATAATCCGAGGTGTCGATCTGCAGCGGCAGCGCGGTGACGCTTTGCAGTCCGGTAACGACCCGCTCCATCATCGCGGGCTCATCGATTCCGGGCAGGCCGACGTTGACATCCAGAATGTGCGCGCCGTTATCCTCCTGCGTCAGGCCCTCGTTCAAAATATATTCCATGCGGTTTTCCCGCAGCGCTTCCTTAAATTTGCTTTTTCCCGTGGGATTGATGCGTTCGCCGATGATGACCGGCGCGCCGCCGATCTCGACCGCCTGCGAAAAGGAGCAAACCACGGTGCGGTGCTTTTTTACGGGCTGCGTAAACGGGAGATCCCGACAGGCCGCCACGGTGTGGCGGATGTGCTCGGGCGTGGTACCACAGCAGCCGCCCATGATAGAAACGCCCAGCGAGGCGAGTTCGGCCATACAGTCCGCAAATTCCGCCGGGTTGACATCGAACACGGTCTTGCCGTTTTCACTGCGCGGCAGTCCGGCGTTGGGATTGACGATCAGCGGCAGCGAACTGATCTCTCGCAGACGCTTAACGATCGGCAGCATCTGCTTCGGACCCAACCCACAGTTCACGCCAAGCGCGTCCACGCGCAGTCCTTCCAGCATGGCGCATGCGGAATCCACCGTGCCGCCAGTGAGCAGTTTGCCCTTTTCGTCAAAGATCAGCGTGATGAGCACGGGCAGATCGCAGCCTTCCTTGGCGCCCAACACGGCGGCTTTGGCCTCATAGCTGTCGCTCATGGTCTCGATCAAAATGAGGTCCGCGCCCGCTTCCGCGCCGATACGCGCGGTCTCGGAGAAGAGCGCTACCGCCTTTTCAAAGTCCAGATCGCCCATGGGTTTTAACAGTTTGCCCGTTGGACCCAGATCGAGCGCGATATAAGCATCCGGCCTAGCGGCCTTGTCGCGGGCTGTTTGGGCGCACCGCACCGCCGCCGTGACAACCTGACACAGGTCGTCCGGATATTTCAGCGCGTTGGCGCCAAAGGTGTTGGTGGTAATGATATCGCTTCCCGCTTCCAGATAGGCGCGGTGCACCGCGGTGATCGCATCCGGGTGCGACAGGTTCCACGTTTCCGGCAGCTCACCGGCCTTCAGGCCGCGTTCCTGCAGGATGGTGCCCATGCCGCCGTCGCAGAAAAGGCGTTTTTTACTCATTGCTTCAAGAAAGGTCATTGTATATCCCCCAAAAGCCGCGGCGCGGCTGAAATGTTTCTATTACCTGCGGTATTCGCAGTTTTTCTTCCCGCATTCCTCGCAGCCGTTCTTGTGGCAGGGCTGCGGCTCGCTTGACAGACCGATCACCGCCGTGACCGATTTGACCGGCGCCAATAGCAGGCTGTCGGTCACCGTCAGGCCGATCTGGCGCGGCGTATCCAGCAGCCGCACGATGTCCTGCTGGTGCTTGATATCAAAATCGCCGTAGCCCGGACTGAAGCGCGGGCGGCAATATAGCCCCTGTGTTCTCGCTTCCTCACGCAGCACGTCGTTTATCTCGTCGCAATACGCTTCGATCCGGGCGGCGGCAGCCGCCTGATAGACCACGGCCTGACTCATACGCACCGCACTGGCGCGGGCGATCAACCGGTCGACCTCCACGCCGAGCGTTGCCGCCATCAGAAATACACAGCTGCATCCCTTTAGGTTGCGTGCCAAATTGCGGCTGATGACGCTTAGCGTATCGATCCGTACAACGCCTTCGATCGGAAGGGCAAGCGAAAACTCGCGGAACACAGACTTCGGGCGGGCCACACGCCCAATTTCCTCCGCACATTCGGCGACCGATTGCTGTACCTCATCGGTCGGCGTTTCGCCATGGTAACCCAGATAGCGGTAAATCTCCCGCTGTTCGTTCTCCGTCATCCCAGTATCTCCGACAGGCTGGCCTGAATGCCCGCGGCGATCTCGGGCCGGTTCATGGAGTACACATGGATGTGGTTTACGCCGTTCGCGATCAGATCGATGATCTGCTCGGTCGCATAGATCACGCCCGCCTGCCGCATGGCGGCGGGGTTGTCGCCGAACCGGTCGACGATCGCCTTGAAGCGTTCGGGCAGATAGGTGCCGCTCATCGATGTGATGCGCTTGATCTGCTTGACGTTGGTCACCGGCATGATACCCGCGACGACCGGCACCGTGATGCCCTGCTCGCGGATGCGGTACAGAAAATTGTAAAGGATGTGATTGTCAAAAAACATTTGCGTGGTCAAAAATTCGCAGCCGGCATCCACTTTTTCCTTCAAGTAGCGGATATCCTCGGCCTTGTTGGCGGATTCCACATGCCCCTCCGGGTAGCATGCGCCGCCTACACAGAAATCGCCCTGCGACTTGATGTCGCGCACCAGTTCTGCCGCGTAGCGGTAGTCGCTCGCGGGCGCGCCGCCCTCCGGAATATCGCCGCGCAGAGCCAGAATGTTCTGAATCCCTTTATCTTTTAGCTGCGCGAGCATATTTTTCACATGCTCCTTGGTGGAAGAGACACAGGTCAGGTGCGCCAGCGCGTCTACCCCGTACTGTTCGGACAGCTCCGACGCAATGTTCACGGTATGCGCGCTCGTGCCGCCGCCCGCGCCGTATGTAACGCTCATAAAATCCGGTTTCAGCGCGGCGATCTCATGCGTCGCCTGCGCGACCGCCTCATAGGTGTCGCTTGTCTTGGGCGGAAAAACCTCAAACGACAGGGTCACTTTATCCTGCCGCAAGATATCGATAATCTTCATCCTTCTTGCTCCTCAAAAAATCTTTTTCATTAGTATAGCATATTCTCCCTTCAAAATCACTTCCTTTTCCTCAAAAAATCCGCTATAATCATTCGTATTGGAGGGATCGCTTTGCACACCCTTTTTGAAAATTGTACGCTTTGTCCCCGCGCCTGCGGGGTAGACCGCACGCGCGGGCAGACCGGCTTTTGCGGGGCAAGCGATACCATGCGCGCGGCGCGCGCCGCCCTGCACTTTTGGGAGGAGCCGCCGATCTCGGGTTCGCGCGGCTCGGGCGCGGTGTTTTTTTCACACTGTACGCTCGGCTGCGTTTACTGTCAAAACCGAGAGATCGCACGGAGAGAGGCGTTTGGTCGGACGATCTCCCCCGCCGCGCTCGCGGATACCTTTCTCGCGCTTGAGGCGGAGGGCGCGCATAATATCAACCTTGTCACGGCGGCGCATTACGCGCCCCATGTGGTACGGGCGCTTGCCCTTGCCAAGCAGAAGGGACTGGCCGTGCCTATCGTGTATAATTCCAGCGGTTATGAAGCGTTGGAGACTTTGCGCCTGCTGGAGGGGTATATCGATATCTATCTGCCGGATGATAAATACTACAGCTCCTATTATGCCGCCCGCTATTCGGCCGCGCCCGACTATCACGAGATCGCCATTGCCGCGATAACGGAAATGGCGCGCCAGACCGGCGCGCCTGCGTACGGCGCGGACGGCCTGCTGCTGCGCGGCACGGTGGTGCGTCATCTGATGCTGCCCGGCCTTGCGGGCGATACCGCGCAGGTACTGCGCGACCTCGCTTGCTGCTTTGGCGACAGCATACTCGTCAGTCTGATGCGGCAGTATACCCCGTTTGACATGCGGGACTATCCCGAGCTTGACCGCGCGGTGACCGAAGCGGAATACGCCGAAGCCTGCGAGCGCTTTCTCGCGCTTGGCCTGACCGGCTTTTTCCAAGAGGGCGAGGCGATCAGCGAAAGCTTTATCCCCGCTTTTGACGGCACCGGGCTGAGAGGAGAACCATAAATGAAAACCGTTTTATCCATTGCGGGCTCCGATCCCTCCGGCGGCGCGGGAATCGAAGCCGATCTAAAAACGATCGAGGCGCACCGCCTGTACGGCATGAGCGTGATCACCGCGGTTACCGCGCAAAACACGTTGGCCGTGCGCGGCGTGCATGCGGTGCCGCCAAAGTTTGTAGCCGAGCAAATAGACTGTGTGTGCGAGGATATCCCGCCGGACGCGGTAAAGCTCGGCATGCTGTACGGTGCGGATACGATCGCCGCGGTCGCGGAGCGTCTGCGGCTGTATAGGGCGCGAAACATAGTTTTAGACCCTGTCATGATCTCGACCAGCGGCCGCGCGCTACTCGCGCCGGACGCGGTGCGGGCGCTGGTCGACGCGCTTTTGCCCCTTTGCGACGTGGTAACGCCCAATCTGGCGGAAGCCGCCGCGCTATGCGGCCACCCGGTCGAAACACGCGAGCAAATGGTATCGGCCGCCAAGGAGATCAGCGTCAAAACGCCGGGCGCGGTACTCGTCAAGGGCGGCCATTTGACGGACTGCGCGGATGATCTGCTGTATTATAACGGCGCGATCCAGTGGTTGGCCGCCCCGCGCATCGAAAACCCCAACACGCATGGCACCGGCTGCACCTTGTCCTCCGCCATCGCCTGTGGTCTGGCGAGCGGACGTTCGATACCGGCCAGTGTGCAAAGCGCCAAACGCTATCTGACCGCGTGTATCCGCGCGGGACTAGACCTTGGGCAAGGCGCCGGCCCGCTTTGCCATCATATCGAGTGGGAGGATTAGGCATGGGCGAGCTTCGCAAGATCCCCAGTGTGGGCAAGCAAACGGAAAAAGATTTACTGGCGCTCGGTTATACGACTATCGATTCCCTGCGCGGCGCGGACCCGGAAGAGATGTATCAGCGCGAATGTATCCTTCGCGGGCAGCCGGTCGACCGATGCGTGCTCTATGTATACCGCTGCGCGGTCTATTTCGCGGAAACGGAAAACCCCGATCCCGAAAAATGCAAGTGGTGGAACTGGAAAGATCAAGCTTGATGCGGCCTTCCGCGCATAAGATACAACAACACAGCCTGCCGTTTTTCGGCAGGCTGTAATGTTTATAAAAGCAGTTCCAGCGCGGCGTCGCAGTAGGGGCAGCGCTCTCCCGCCCGGCCCGCGAGCGGCAAATAAGGCTCGGTATGGGTGATACACTTATAGTTGGAACATTTGACGCCTTGCGCGCCGATCGGCTGCCGTTCCGCGTGGATAAAAGGCAGCTTGGACAGCGTCAGCAGCAGCGCCATGCGGCCAAACATGCCGAACCGCGCTTGACGGAAGTAGACCGCGCGCGGATCGTCGTCCACGTCCTGCGCGATCTCGTCCACACGCGGCAGCGGATGCAGCACGAGCAGATCTTTTTTCGCCCGCTTTAGCTTTTCAGCGGTCAGCTGATAATTGCCTTCAAGATTTTCATATTCCTGCGCGTCGGTAAAGCGTTCGCGCTGAATGCGCGTCATGTACAGCACATCAAGCTCGGGCAACGCTTCATCCACACTTTTGACCTCGCAAAACGGCATGTTTCGCGCTTTTAAAAACTGCACCATGTAATCCGGCAGCTGCAAAGCGTCGGGCGCGATCAGATAGATCTGCACGTCTCGGTAGCGTTCCAGAAAGTGCAGCAGCGAATGCACGGTGCGCCCATATTTCAAATCCCCGCACAGACCGATCTTCATATGATCCGCCGAGCCGCGCAGACGCAAAATGGTGACCATGTCGGTCAGCGTCTGCGTCGGGTGCAGATGGCCGCCGTCGCCCGCGTTGATCACCGGCACCGGAGAATACAGCGAAGCCGCCGCCGCCGCGCCCTCGCGCGGGTTGCGCATCACGATCAGGTCGGTGTAGCTCGATACCATGCGGATGGTGTCCTTGAGCGTTTCGCCCTTGGCCGTGGAGGACGAGCCGGGATCGGAAAAGCCGACCACGCTGCCGCCCAGCCGCATCATCGCGGTGGAAAAGGAAAGGTTGGTACGGGTCGAAGGCTCGTAAAACAGACTGCCCAGCACCTTGCCGCGGCAAGCGTCCGTATAGCCCTCCGGACGGTCGATGATATTGGTGGTCAGCTTATAAAGATCGGAAAATTCCTTTTCCGTCAGGTCGCTTAGATCGATGATGTGCCGCATGTGGCGTCGCCCTTTCTCTACTTTTTTCTCGTTTTATTCTACCACAATGGGTAAGAGAAGGAAAGGGCTATTTCCGCATCGCGTCCACGGGGCTGAGCCGGGCCGCCCGAACCGCGGGCAAAAGCCCCGCCAGCGCGCCGCACCCGGCGGAAAGCAGCAGGAGCGCCGCGCAAAGCGGAAGGCCCGGCGGCAGGATCGACGCGCCGAAATACAAAAGGCCCGCCGCCAGTCCCAACCCGCACAGGCCGCCGAGCAGACAGAGCAAGACGGACTGTATCAGAAAAATACGCAGGATATCGCCCCGCTGCGCGCCCAAAGCGAGAAACACGCCGATCTCCTCGGTTTTTTCATGCGCGGCGGCCAACATGCTGCACGTGACGCCGATCAGCGCGACGCATAGCGTAATGCCGCCCACCGCGATGAAAAGCGCCGTGACCAGTCCCGTAAGGCTGCGCACGGTATCCACCATGCCGGTCATGTTTTGTACGCGCACCGTGCCGCTCACCTGTTTGCGGTCGGTCAAATACCGCTCCACCTGCGTGCTGACCGTACCGGGTGCGGCATCGGCCGTGCATTTGACGAATACCTGATCCGCCGTATCCTCGGGCGTGGCAAGGCATGCATAGGGCAAATAGACCAAATGCGGCGCGAACGCGCTGAGCGTGCCGCCAAGCGCGCCGGTCTGCGCCTTGACGACGCCCTGCACGGTGTAGTACGCGTCGCGCCCCTCAATTCGCAGCCGCACCTGCCGGCCCACGATATTATCCCGCCCATAAAGCGAACGGGCCAGCCCGTCGTCTATGATCACGGCGTTTTCCCCAAACGCAGCCTGCCGTTCGGAAAGGAGCGAGCCCGCCACTAGTTCTAGCTGCATCACCTCGCCCAGCTTCTCGTCCACACCGAGAAACACCGCGTTCGCATTGCCGTGCCCCGCGCGCACCGAGCCGGTCTTGGCTTTGATCGCCATGGCGCGCGCGACCTGCGGAAGGGCCTTTTCTATCTCGTCCGCCGTGCCGGAGGAAATCGTATTGCCTCCCTTGTGATCATCCAGATACACGGTCAGCCCGCTTACGCCCAGCGTGCGCAGACTGGTCTCTACCTGTGCCTGCCCGTACAGGCCGAGCGCCGCGATCAGCATCAGTGCGCCCGTGCCGACCGCAACGGAAAGTGCGCACAGCAGCGTGCGAACCGGATTTTGCCGCAGGCCAGAAGCGGCCAGACGCAGTTGGTCCGCCGCCCTCACGCTGCCGCCTCCACCGCGTCGCCGTCCCCCAGCGTTTCGGGCGGCGACAGGATGACCGCGCAGTTTGCTTCCAAGCCCTCTGTCACCTCGGTCGCCTGTTCGAGCAAATACCCGGTCTTTATCGCGGTACGACGTGCACGGCCGTTTTCTATGGTGAACACATATTCCTGCTCCCCCTGCTGGAACACGGCCTCATAAGGCACGACCACCGCCGCGGGATGATAATCGGTAAAGATCTTTGCGGTCACGGAGTAGCCGGGGCGCAAACCGTCCAGATTGCCGTTCAGCGAAAGCAGCGCTTCCACCTCGGCCGTGCCGCTTTCTCCGGTCAGGCTGACCGCCCGCGTCGCCACCGGCGCGATCGAGCCCACGGTGGCCGCGTATACCCTGTCCCCCGCCGCCGTCGCGGTCACATTCGCGTTTTGGCTCAGGCTCAACTGCTGCACATAGGTCTCGGGCACCTTTGCACGCACGCAAAGGCTGCTCAAATCAGCGATACGCGCCGCCGGCAGGCCCTGATACACCGTTTGCCCTTCCGCCGGCAGCGAGAGCACCGTGCCCGCGCAGGATGCGCGCACCACACCGTCCGCGCCGCTCACAGCCGTGCGGCCTTGGTCCGCGCCCGCGAGCACCTGCACGGCCTGCTCCAGCCCCGCCGCCGATATGGCGGGTGCGTTGCTTTCCTCCGACGGTGCGACGGTAAACAGCGCGTCGCCTTCCCGCACCGTATCGCCCACCTGCACACACAGGGCGGCGACCTCTCCCGTTATACCGGACGCAACGGCGGCCGAGGCTTCCGCTTCCACCGTGCCGGGCACTGAAATGCTGTTGTAGATATCCTGTGAAAAGGACTTTGAAACCCGCACCCGCTGCGGCTCGGGCGGGCGCTGCATCCACGCCCAAGCAAGCACACATGACAAAAGCGCCGCGGTCAATCCGAGCACGGCGCGCGCTTTTTTATCCATATAAAAACCGACCTCCCGCTGCTAACTATCCATAGTTTGCAGCAAAAGGCCGATTTTACTCTTGGAAAATTTCAGTTACAGCACCGCGCTGATCGCCTCGCCCACGGTTTTGACGCGCACGATATTCATTTTGCCCGGCAGCTTATCGCTTAGCTCCTGATCAGGCATGACACAGGTGTGGAAGCCGAGCCGGTACGCTTCGCCAATGCGCTGGGAAGCGTTCGATACCGCGCGCAGCTCCCCGGTCAGTCCGATCTCGCCAAAGCTCATCACGCCCTCCGGCAAGGGCTTGTCCCGAAAACTCGATGCAATGGCGAGCACCATGGGAAGATCGACCGCGGGCTCGTCGAGCCGCATACCGCCGACAACGTTGACATACACATCCGAAGAAGAGAGGAACAGCCCGCACCGCTTTTCCAAAATGGCGAGCAGCAGCACCATGCGGTTGTAATCCACACCCGCCGCCGTGCGTCGCGGCATACCGAACTGTGTTTTAGCCGCGAGGGCCTGCACCTCCGCCAGCATGGGACGGCTGCCCTCCATCACGCAGGCGATACAGTTGCCCGAAGCGCCGCTCGGGTGTCCGGCAAGCATGGCGGCGGAGGGATTCTGCACCTCAAGCAGGCCGTGGTCGCTCATTTCAAACACGCCGATCTCATTCGTCGAGCCGTAGCGGTTTTTCGCCGCCCGCAGGCAACGGAACGGGCCCGCCTGTTCCCCCTCGAAGTAGAGCACGCAATCGACCATGTGTTCCAAGATTTTAGGGCCCGCGAGCGTGCCCTCCTTATTGACATGGCCGACGATAAAGATCGTCACGTTTTTATTCTTTGCATATTGCATCAGGCTCATCGCGCATTCCTTGATCTGCGTGGTGCCGCCCGGCGCGGCGGTCAGATCGCGCTTGTAAACGGTCTGGATCGAGTCGACGATCAGGATATCGGGCGAAAGCATCTCGGTTTCACTGAGAATTTGCTCCATATCGGTTTCAGCCAGCACGAACAGATTGGATGAGGCTATTTTAAGGCGCGACGCGCGCAGCTTGATCTGCCGCAGCGATTCCTCGCCTGAAACATATAGCACCTTGGCGTTTTTACACATCTCCTGACACATTTGCAGCAAGAGCGTCGATTTGCCGATACCGGGTTCGCCGCCGACCAGCACGAACGAGCCGTGAACCGCGCCGCCGCCGAGCACGCGGTCCAGCTCGCCGATGCCGGAATAAAAACGCGCCTCGTCGTCGACCGCGATCTCCTGAAGCAGCGCCGGGCGCGCCGCGCCGCGCGCAAAGCTGGTCACACCGCGCGTGGCGGGTTCCGGCCGCACCTTATATTCGCTCATCGTATTCCATGCGCCGCAGCTTGGGCATTTGCCGTACCATTTTGCGCTTTCATAGCCGCAATCGCCGCATAAATACACCGTTTTTTGTTTCATAATTCCTCCGTCAAGCGCCGTTTTGATAGTGCAGGTATCCGCTGACGATACAAACGGCGAGTTTTTTATGGTATTCCTCCTGCGCAAGCAGCTTTTCCTCCGCGGGATTGGATAAAAAGCCGCATTCGACGATCACCGCCGGGCAGTTGAGTTTTTTCATTAAATAGATCGTTTTTTCGGCCTGCTTGGCCTGCCGGTGGTTTTCCGGGTCGGCGCCCGCGATCAGATCGTTTTGCAGCAGTTCGGCCAGTGTCTTGCTGTCCGCGTGGTTGGGCGAATAGAACACCTGCGCGCCATGATACTGCGGATCGGTGAACTTGTTGAGGTGAATGCTCAAAAAGACCGGATTTATCGTGTCCGCCACAATCATTTCCCGCGCCTTGATATCCGTCACCTTATTTTCCCGCACCGACCGGCCCGCGTTATAATCAAGCGCCTCGCTGCTGTCCCGCGTCATCGCGGTACGCACGCCGAAAAAGCCGGCGAGCGCCTGTACGCGCTGCGCGATCGACAGGTTGATATCCTGCTCGGTCGTACCGGTCGCGCCGATCGCGCCGCCGTCAAAGCCGCCGTGACCGGCGTCGATCACCAATGTCGGCGGCGTTTCCGCCGCTTCCGCTGCGGCGCGGACCGCCCGGCTCCCGCCGCGCGCGGCAAGCACCGCGAGCACGGCCAAGCCGCCCGCGAGCAGACGCTTCCCAAATTTATGATTCAAACCCGCGCACCCCCTTGGTTTCCAGCCTATGCCGGTACCGGGCGCGCTATGTTACTTATTATATCCCGCTTTCGCTCCAGACGCAATAAATTCATTGTGCGCGGTGCAAAATCATGGTACACTTAAGAAAAATGAAAGGGAGTGTGACCGGCAATGCCCAAGCTGCTTGCTGTGATCGATTATCAAAACGACTTTGTGACGGGTTCGCTCGGCTTTGAGGGCGCGGCCGCGATTGACGGCGGCATCGCGCGTTTGGCCCAGCAATATCTGGCGCAGGGCGATCACGTACTGTTCACCTACGATACGCACGACGATGAATATTTAGAAACGCGCGAGGGACGCGCGCTACCCATACCCCATTGCAACCCCAAGAACAGCGGCTGGCGGCTGTACGGCAAAACGCAGGAGCTTTGCTGCGAAACGTGCTGCAACAGCCAGATCCACACCGTCAATAAGCACACCTTCGGTATGCCGCCCGCCGAGTTGTTACGACTTGGAAAAGAGCTGCCCGATCTGCGCGAGATCCTTGTGGTCGGCGTGGTCACCAACATGTGCGTCATTTCCAACGCGGTGCTGATGCAGGCGCAGTGGCCGGAAGCCGTCATTACGGTGGACGCCGCGCTCTGCCGCAGTTTTGACCCGATGCTGCACGATAAGGCGCTGGATGTCATGGCCAGCCTGCAAATGATAGTGATTAACCACGAAACGAGAGGTATCATATGAAGCGTAAGCTCATTTTATTGCCCCTGCTGGGCGCTTTGCTGTTACCCAGTGCTTTCGCAAGCTTTGACGATGTGCCGCAAAGCCGCTCCGACCGCGCAGCGATCGACTATGTGACCGGAAACGGACTGTTCTCCGGAACCGAGGAGAACCTCTTTTCACCCGACGCGCCGCTGACCCGGGCGCAGGCCGTTGCCGTGCTCGCGCGCATGGCCCACGCTCCCGGCGTCCCGACCGACGTCTTTACCGATGTGCGGGGCGATGCGTACTATACGAAGGATCTCGGGTGGGCCCATCAGAACGGCATGGTGCGCGTCGCGACCGACGCCACGTTCGAGCCGGACCGCACCGTTACCCACAAAGAGCTTGCCGCCATGCTCACGCGGTATCGCGCGTGGCTGGGTCTGCCCGAGAAAGGGCTTGCCCTAAACGGACAGGATAGCAACGCCCCGATCACACGCGGCGAAGCCGCCGTTTATTACGCCACAGTCGATCAAGACCTAATGCGCCGCGACGCCGAAGTGAAAATACATACGGCGGCGGACGGCGTATCCCTCACCGGCAAGCTGGACCTGCCCGCTGGCGACGGCGCAGTCGATAAGCTTGTGCTGTTCGTCAACGGTTCGGGCCCCAATACCTATGATAACCGGCGCAGTGAAGGCACGCTGGACGCCAAATACTTTGATCTGTTTGCCGAGCAGTTCGGCGCGCGGCGGATCGGTTTTTTCCGGTATAATACGCGCGGCGTCAGCATTGGGGATCAGCCGCCTATGTA
Source organism: Butyricicoccus faecihominis (assembly GCF_024462775.1). Taxonomy (GTDB): domain Bacteria; phylum Bacillota; class Clostridia; order Oscillospirales; family Butyricicoccaceae; genus Agathobaculum; species Agathobaculum faecihominis_A. Next base: position 278,413 of record NZ_JANGCE010000001.1, on the reverse strand, counting down.
TGATTCGATCGACGAGAACGTCTACCGCACGTATCTGCCTGAAACCAGCGTCAGCGATATCGGCGAGTGGATCGGTGTTTTGCGGCAGGAGCCTCGTCTGAAAGACGCGAAGATCTATCTGCTGGGCTGGAGCGAGGGTACGATCATCGCGCCGCTTGCCGCCGAACGGTTCAGCGACCAGATCAGCGGCTTGCTGCTTGCGGGGTACTGTAACGACCGGCTGGACGAAATCTTGGAATGGCAGCAATCCGGCGAATCGAGCATGATCTTCTATCGCCTATATTTCGATACCGACGGCGACGGCGCGATCTCGGAAGCCGAATACAAGGCCGATCCCTATGGGATCGTTACAAGCGTGCTGCAAAACACCGACTTTTCCGCTATCGATCTCAATCAGGATGGGACAATCACCACCGCTGATCTGGCGATCATGCTGGAACCCGGCAAAAAGGCGCTGTATGACGCGATCGAGCGCGGCGACGACGAATGGCTGGCTCAAAACTATCCTGTGCGCCTGACCAGCGCGTGGTTCCAAGCGCATGAAAAGCTGGCGCCCAACCGGGAAACCTTGCCGAAGCTCGATCTGCCGATCACCATTTTCCACGGCACAGCCGATCAGAACTGCGATGTGGCCGGGGTGCGCGCGATCGAAAAGAGCTTTGCGGACAAGGGAAAAACCAATTTGACCGTTCATATCTACGAAGGATATGATCACAACCTGCTTTACAACATTTATCCGCCGACCGGGCGCATTTCTCAGGCGTTTGAGGACATTTTTCAAACAGCCGTAGCGCAATAAGAAAAAGTGCTGCACCATTTTGGTGCAGCACTTTTTCTTATCTAAATGTTAAAAGAGGGCGGCTGGCTTTTCGCCGGATCAAAACTTTGGCCGCCGGGTGTGGACAGATCAAAATAAATGCGCGCATCCTTCGTCGTGCCCCAATCCTTCTGCGAACCCGTATCCTGAATACGGTTGAACGCTTCACGGAACATGGTATTATGGGCCTCTTCGCGATTGAGCAGGAAATCGATCGTTTCACGCACGCCCTTGTCGTCAATCTGGCGGTACAGGTATTGATAAACCACCTTGGCGCGTTGCTCCGCCGCGATATCGGACAGAATATCGGCGGCGGCGTCGCCCGTCTCATTGACATAGGCCGCCGTCCATAGAAAACCGCTCGCATTGGCCAGCATCGGGGTAAGGCCGGTCAGCACATGCGCTTCCACATTGCCTACCGTTGCGTTTTCAGCGTCTAAATGATGGCCGTTGAGCATGTTCACTGTTGCCGAGATCATTTCCAGATGGCATAACTCCTCAGCAGCGACGTCGAGGAACAAATCCTTGATCTCCGGGTCCTTGATGCGCATGGACTGCGACAAATATTGCAGCGCAGCCTTCAGTTCGCCCTGCGGGCCGCCAAGCTGTTCCTGCAGCATCGCGGCATAATTGGGGTTGGGGCGATCGACGCGCACCGGCTGTAAATACTGTTTTTCATGTTTAAACATATAAAACACCTCCCTACCGCTATTTTGCCAAGCAGTAGGGAGGTTTATACCTTATCAGGCCGGTTCCTGAGCGGGCCGCGTTCAATCGAATCGTTCGTCGCCCCAGAAAAAGAGCGCGACCGTCCCCGGGCCCGTATGTGCGCCGATCACCGTGCCAATACTGTTGATGCATACCTTGCCGTTTAGATTTGGGAACTGCGCCTGCACCTGATCGGCTACCGCGCGCGCATCCTCCATGCAGGCGGACTCGGAGATAAAACATTTGCCGCTGTAGCCCAGCCCGTTTTCCGCATGCTCCTCCATCATCCGTACGATCTCACGAACGACCTGCTTTTTGCCACGGATTTTTTTGCGTGGGATCAGGTGCCCTTCCCTGTCCATATTGAGCAGCGGGCAGATGCCCAGCAGCGTGCCGAAGGTCGCCGCGGTGGGTGAAATACGGCCGCCGCGCTTATAGCTGGTCAGATCTGTCGAGAAAAACCAGTGATGCAGACGCAGCTTGTTCTGCTCCAGCCAGTTGTATAGCTCGTCAATGGGCATGCCGGCGTCGCGTTTTTCGCACGCGGTATCGACCAGCAGACCGTAGCCCGAAGAGGCGCCCAGCGTGTCCACCACATAAATACGGCGTTCAGGGTATCGCTCCTTTAGTTCATCCCGTGCGATGCAGGCCGAGGTATACGTGCCCGACAGACCCGAGGAAAGCGTCAGGTGTAAAATATCTTTGCCGCGCTTGAGCAGGGGCTCGAATAACGCCTCGTACTCCTCGGTGTTGACCTGCGACGTCGTCGGCATGGCGCCCGCTGCGATCGCCGCGTAATAATCCGGAAAGGAAATACTTTGCCCTAGGTCGTCCTGATAATCCTTTCCCTCTAAATGAAAATGAAAGCAGGCGTATGGCACGCCTTTTTCTCGAAAATAGTCCGCCGACAGATCCGCTGTGGAACAGCAGGTGATCATATAATCCGGCATCCACGCACACTCCCCTTCTAAAATACGCCGCCGGTGCGGCGGTCATTCTATATGGGGCTATTATACCACAGCGGCAAGCATTTTCGAAGTGTTAAAATACACTTATGCGCCGCTGGTGGTATAATTAATTTAATCCGGGTATAATAGCCGTTTTACGGCTATTATACCACAGCGTCGAAAATTTGGAAAGACCGGCCGCTCCTACCCTGCGTATTCCTTTTATTTGTGCGTTTTCTTGTCCTTACTTTTGGGTACGCGATATTTCATGATAAACGCCTTCAGCTCGTACTCCCGCGCTGTAACCAAATCGTTAAAGAACCCCATGCGTTTCACCTCCTGCCCTCAGTTTGACCATTCACGGTCAAAACATGTGCGGCCGTGATCAGACGCAATATGCAAGCGAAGAATCAAATGCGCACATACTATCTTTTGGGTGATAGTTATGTGCGCATTTGATCCTTCCAGCGGCAATGTTTCCAACAAAAAAACAATAGGGCGCTCGGCCGCGGCCGAGCGCCGCGCGTTGGTTCGCATACAGGTTGTGACCCGCACCGAACAAGGACTGCTGCTGCCTGAACGTATGCAGCTGCCGGGTGGAAAAGCACTTTCTGTTTCGCGGGTATACGGCTGTCGGTATGATGGTATGCGGCAGAATATGCTGCGGTATGGCGTTCGTATTGGTGGAATATCGGCAGCCATGTGGATGCGCGATGACAGGATCTGGTTTATAGAAAGCAAACTGGCCGATCGACTCTTACAACAGCCCTAGGGCAGTACGTTGAGGACCGCATCCTGCAAATGGACCGGACGGAGCTGCATTTGCGTCAGCAGCCTGACGAGTCCGGAAACACACGCTTGATTCGTTGAAACATCCGATAGTTTGGTAATGAAGCGTCTGCCGGCGTCGCCCTCTTTCCAGCAGAGGATGCTAAAAGAACGGTAATAGCCATAATCTTCCAAAAAGCAGATCTCTCTAATATACAGATACCGATACCGAATCACTATTCACCTCGCTTTTCAAGGAATCCAAGCTGATATCCAATTTGGCGGCTATCAATACGGCATTGGTCAAATTAGGCAGCGACCGGCCCATTTCCAGATCCTGATAATGGCGCAGCGAAACGCCGCAAAGCTCAGCCATTTTTTGCTGGGTCAAGCCATTGCATTTGCGGTACTGAAAAAGTTTCCCCGAAAAATTTGATTTAATCGACATAAAAACCCTCTTTATGAGATTTTACATCAACCCACACTTTCAAAAAACGATCTCGAGTTCCTATTTTAACAGAATTTACATGATTGACATAGGTGGCGACTTGGGATGAGGTGATCATATGTCTTTCCTCCCGAAACATATGCACACTGCGCTTGATTTGCAGCCTTTGCAATATATTTTATGAAACGCCGACACTGCCGCAGCAGTTCCCACGTTACCTCTTCATAAAGGAACACCCGCCCTTGGCGCCTTTCGGCACCGAGGACGGGTGAGAACAGCCCAACGCTCTCAGAAGGTTCGGTCCGTATATCCGAAAACGCCTTGTCTATTTGCCTTTTATTTTCAGTTATCCGTTTCTTACATGATATGGCTGGTATAAGCTTCTGCAAATCACTCCTTCCTTCCTGTATCGTCCAATCTGAACAAAATATATTTTATGTGTTATCATACCACATCGTGTGTGCGGTGGGCAATAGCAAGGCCTGTTGCAAAATGCGCAGATTGCACAATCGGTCGGCATTTTTGCGTGGCAACCTTTATATTTTTTTCTCAGCCGCAGCGCTATCTATCGCGTTTTTACAAATATGTGTCAAAAGGGCTGGTTTTTTCTGTGCAATTCGATTATACTATAAACTATCAAACACCATCTGGCAAAAGGTAATTGTCCATATGGTTTCCATTTAAAGGAGGGCCAGAGATGATGAAACGCGCCATTGCGGGCGGTATTCTCTTGTCGGCCCTTCTTTTGTTGTTTTACGGCTGTTCGGCCGCAAAACCAAAATCGCCCGCGCCTGCGTACGAGGAACCGCAATATGCGTGGGGCAATATTACGGGCCGCACGCTGACCGTGTGGGGGCGTGAGACCGACCTGAGCCGTAGTTATATGACGCGGGCCTTTGCGCGCTATGAAGAGCTTACAGGCAACACGATTGATGCTGTCGCCTATACGCCGGACCAGCTCGAAGCTGCCGCCGCGGAAGCGCTCCAACGCGGTTCCAACACGCCCGATCTGATACTCAGCTTTGGCGGTACCAATATTGACGCTTTGGACCCTGATCAAAACCTATATGATTTCAGTGCGGCGGAATGGGTGGATGATCTGACCGAGGTGTCCATCAATCAGACCATTTACCACGGCAAGGTGATCGGCCTTCCCCATTGGGAAGCTTCAATCGCGGGCACGCTCTACAACAAGGAGATATTTGAAAAGCTGGACCTAACGCCGCCGCGCACGCAAGCGGAATTTCTTACCGCTTGTGAAACCCTGCTGCAAAACGGTGTAACGCCCTTGTATCTTCCAGCAGCCTCCCCCACCATGCTGCTTTATCAACTGCCGCTGGATACACTGGTAGAACAAACGGATACGCTGGAGAAGCTGAATAACGGCGAACTGAGCTACGCCGATCTACCCGGCATGCAGCAAGTGGCGGACTGGTACCGGACGATGGCAGAGTCAGGCTATCTGGGCGCAAGCTATCTGACAAACGACTGGGACGGTATGAGCGACGCTTTGGAGAGCGGCGAATATGCGATGATGCTTTGTTGGGATACCTGGCTTTATACCGACTTTCAGGGTGACGCTTCTCGCTTCGGTTTGATGCCGGCTTTTGTCGGAATACCCGAAAACGGCACCTTTGAAGGACCCAACCTATCGCTGATGCTGGTCAACCGGCATAGCGAGCAAATGGATGCGGCGCTGGATCTGATCACCTTTATGGCCGATCCCTACAATTATAACGCTGCATTTGAGGGAATCTACACAGCACCAGTCTTTAAGCGTCAGGTAGCTGGAATTTCCACGCCGCAATATGTGGAAGCCGAGCGCTGGGTCGAGGAAAACTATCGGGATTCTACCGCTTGGCTGCGCATCGAGGGTTTCTCTCAGTCGGACGCCACATGTATCCTACATTATATGCAGGCTCGCGAGGGATACACGGCGGAGCAGTGCCTGCGGGATATGGACAGGCTGCGGACGGAGCGTATTCATAAACGATAGAAAACGGCAAAGGAGGAAGCGTGCGTGAAAAAGCTGCATCGGGAACAGACACGCATGGTATGCGCGGTCGCGGCATTAATATGCGCCGCTGTAATCTTCACGCTGCTTTTTACCGCCTATGCCCGGCGCTTTGAACGGACATTGACGGAGGAAAACCGTTCCCGCTTGGAGGAGGTTTCCGAGCATGTAGCCGTTTACATGGAGCGGGCGGTGGAGCAGCAGTGGGAAGAGCTGCGCGTCGCTGCGGCCGCGGCCTCGTCCCTGCCCGATTTGGAAACACGCGTGAACTATCTCGGCCAAATGGCGGACCAGCTGAATTTTACCTATATCGGTCTCGCGGATTCGGTCGGCCATCTTTATACCACGGCCTTTTCGGAGCCGCAGGATATTTCACAGAAGGATTATTATCTGGCGGCAAGCGGCGGCGAAACCTATATCACCGGTCTAAAACGACAGATTTTCTGGGATAGGGCGGTAAGCGGCGTAATTTTATCCATACCCGCGCCGGAGGATACCGGTACGGCGGTAGTCGCGATGCTGAGCACGGCTAAGCTTGGCGCGGACATACAGGTGGACAGCTTTGGCGGCAGCGGCTTTTCCTACATTATCGACGCGGATGGCAACCAAGTGCTCCACGCCCGCAGCATGGTATATAATAATCTGTTTCAGTCTATGGCCAATTTGACCTTTGAGAAAGGCTATAGTTTAGACAAGATGCGCGAAGATATCGCGTCCTGCCGCTCCGGAATGACGGCCTATTCCGATCTGGGTGTTGAAAAGTATGCTTACTACCGTCCCTTACGTTTTAACGATTGGACAGTCGTAAGTTTCGTACCGAAGGGGGTCGTCACAGCGCGCACGTCGGCGCTATCCCGGGAATTGATCATCATGTGCACGCTCGCCGCGCTGGTGTTTTTGGGTCTGCTGATTATTGTCGGGCTTTTGTTCCTCCGCTTGGAAAGCCGGCGGCGGACCAACCGCGCCAAGTCGGACTTTTTGGCCAACATGAGCCATGATATGCGCACCCCCATGAACGCCATTATAGGAATGACTGCCATTGCCGAGACACACGCTGAAGAGCCCGGCACGGTGCGGGACTGTATGCGCAAAATCGGCTTTTCCAGCTCGCACTTACTGGGCCTGATTAACGATGTGCTGGATATGTCCCGAATCGAAAGCGGCAAGATGACCCTATCACAAGAGCCGTTTTGCCTTTCCACGGTGCTGGAAAGTGTGGAAAACATGACTTTCCCCCACATGCATGCCAAGGGACAGCATTTCGCTGTTCGGCCGCACCACGTAAAAAGCGATTCTTTCCTAGGCGACAGCCTCCGACTCAGCCAAATCTTTATTAATCTTCTCACAAACGCCATGAAATTCACGCCAGAGGGCGGCCGCATCACCGTTGACGTGGAAGAACTACCTGCGCAAAGGCCAGACACCGCGCGGTTCCGTTTCACCTTTACGGATAATGGGATTGGCATGAAACCGGCGTTCTTGAAAGAACTGTTTGTGCCCTTTGTCCGCGAGCGGAACAGCCGTGTGGACAGCACCGAAGGCAGCGGTCTAGGCATGACCATCACCAAACGAATCGTTGAACTGATGGGCGGCTCCATCGAGGTAAAAAGCGCGGAGGGAAAAGGAAGCGTTTTTGTGGTGACGCTCTCCTTCCTTGTTGACCGCGCTGCGCCAGAGGAACTTTCACCGCCGGATTGGCGTGTTCTGGTGGTGGATGGGCACGAAGACGAAGGCGACGAGACCGTACGCACACTGAAAGCCATGGGTGTATCCGCTACGTGGGTGCCAGAAATAGTATCCGCCGTACAGCGGCTGCAGAGCGAAGCCTTCCAAGCGGTCTTTGTCGATCGCGCCGTCTATTCCGCCAAAGGGATCGCTGCCCTTCGTTGTGCCGGCGAATCGCCCCCGGTCCTGCTCCTCGCCGCTTACGATTGGGAAGACATTCGGCGTGAGGCCACAAAGGCCGGTATTCGTTATTTCATTCAAAAGCCGCTGCTGCGCGCCACGCTTAGTCATGCGCTGAGAAACGCGGCTGAACCAACGGCGGAGCAAGCGTCCAACGAAACGGCAATCGACCTTTCGGGCACCAATATTTTGCTGATCGACGATAATGAACTTAACTTAGAAATTGCACGAACAGTATTGACCGAAGCAGGCGCCGCGGTCATGTGGGGCATGGATGGCGCGGATTGTGTTTCTATATTCACCGCATCCGCCGAAGGCAGCTTTGACCTTATTTTAATGGATATACAGATGCCGCGGATGAATGGCTATGAGGCCGCGAAACACATCCGCTCGTTAGCGCGCAGCGACACCTCGCTACCCATTCTAGCCATGAGCGCCAACGCTTATGCCGAGGATATGGCCGCCGCTGCCGAAGCCGGCATGAACGGCTACCTCACCAAGCCCATTGACCTATCGGTATGGATGAACGAAATTAAAAAGTGCCTGTAGCGCTGAACCGCGCAAAAACAGAAAAACCACCTCAAACGAGGTGGTTTTTGTATGGTGGACATTGACGGGTTCGAACCGCCGACCTTCCGCACGTCAAGCGGATGCTCTTCCAGCTGAGCTAAATGTCCATTGGAAGGACGGCGAAAATACACCGTCCATTTTGTGCGGATCAGCCCTTGGCGCGCTCAAGATACTCGCCGGTGCGGGTATCAATTTTGATGCGGTCGCCGGTCTCGAGGAAAAGCGGTACCGGAACGCTGGCGCCGGTTTCAACGATAGCGGGCTTGAGTGTGTTAGTCGCGGTATTGCCCTTGAAGCCCGGATCGGTCTCGGTAATCTCAAGTTCAACGAACAGCGGCGGCTCTACGGCAAACACGCTGCCCTTATAGGAGCAAACCTTGACATTCTCGTTTTCCTTAACAAAGCGGAAACCGTCGCCAAGTGTAGACTTGTTAATCGGGATCTGCTCGTAGGATTCGTTATCCATGAAGTAGTACAGGTCGCCTTCGTTATAGAGGTACTGCATATCGCGGCGCTCCACAAAAGCTTCCTCGTATTTATCGGTAGGGTTGAAGGAACGTTCGGTTACCGCGCCGGTGATGACGTTCTTCATTTTTACGCGAACAAAAGCTGCACCCTTGCCCGGCTTAACGTGCTGGAACTCAACAACCTGCTGCACCTGACCGTCCATCTCAAAGGTCACGCCGTTGCGAAAATCACCTGCGGAAATCATATCGTAATTCCTCCAAAAGAAATATCCTTCGTTAAGCTGTTCCCCTGAACAGCGCTTATTTATTCTAACCCATTTTTTTCACTTTTGCAAGAGGAAATTTCAAAAAAATAAAAAAAACTGCGGCGCGGCCCAAAAGCCGCGCCGCCGCATAGGAAAATTTACCTGGGTATGTGGGGATGATCAGCAGCAGCCACAGCCGCAGCCATTATTGTCGCAGCAACCGCCGCAGCCACAGTTATTATTGTTCGAGCCGCAGCTACCACCCTGATCACAGCAGCAGATCCAGATAAGGATGATCACGATGATGATCCACCACCAGTTTGAAAAACATACCGATCCGTACCAAAATGCGGTAACTTGTGCTAAAACAGCCGATAAGTAAATGTTTTTACGCAGTTTACCGCTCGTTCCTTATTTGAGGAGTACGGTAACGGTACGTTCCCGCTGTCGATCATTCTTCGGCCATAAGCTCTATGGCCTCAAGCGTAAACTTTTCGATCAGCGCATCGCTCACAAGGTCTAGCAGCGGGGACGGCTCGGTATCCGGCGTATCGTCATCCACAAAAATATTGTGACGGGCAAAGCGATTGAGTGTTTCATAGCAAGGTTCCGCCCCCTCTATTCCGGCGTTTTCATTAAATAGCGTATAGCGCGGCAATGAAAGCGCCTGCTCGATCCTCCATACGGTAGAAAGCGTCGGATTCATCTCTCCTCGTTCATACTTGCCATAATTCCCTTCCGCCATTTCCGCCTTGACCTCGATCTGGTTCTGTTTCAGATCCAATCTTTTTCGGGTTCTGGCCATCGATGTGCAAATCAGTTCTTCTAGCATTGGGATACCTCCTTTTGTAAGGAGCATCTTATCGCATTTTGGAGAATATTGCTAAGTATCCAAATACTTGGCTATTTATAGTACCAAAAGCGCGCCGGACGCATCGCATACAGCAGAGCGTCCGGCGCGCTTTATTTTGGTGAAAATTTTCGTTTGGGTAGCTCTTACCTTTATACGGATCCGCCGTTCCCATCTATTTATGGAATCGCTCTTCCAAATACCCGCGCGGCACTTTGCCGCGAATGACAAGGTATCCTTTTTGCTCTAGTTCCTGATTCAGCTGCTGCATAATTTCATACGCTTTGCTTTTTCCAATACCGCCGAGTACTTTTTGAACTTCTTTGACATCGATCAGCTCCATTCAATCGCCTCCTGCTTTGTTTTATCTTATGCTGTCGCGGGTTGTCCTTTTTCGTACGCGTATGCAAAAAGAATTACATTGCCGCCGGACGAGATCCTGCGGAAGCAAATCCTTGCGGACTACTTTTCCCTGCCCCAATCATACAATTTTCAGAACAGTTATGATATGGAGAGGGGTTTCGTATGTCCGTAAAGAAAATGACCGACGGCAGTGGCCGGTGGTATGCGTCCTTTTATTACCGTGACGCATTCGGCGCCGTGCACCGCAAAAAGAAGGAGGGCTTTGCCCGCCAGTCGGACGCTAAGAAATACGAGGATGCCTACGCCAAACAGCACAGCGGCAGCTGCAATATGACCTTTCGCAGCATGTATGAGCTTTACCTTGCCTCCTGCGAAACGCGCCTCAAGGAAGCAACGATCATCAAAAAACGGCATATTTTTAGGGATAAGATCTTACCTACCTTTGGCGATATCCCCGTCGGATCGATCACACCGCTCATGATTCATCAGTGGCAAAACCAAATGATGCGGCAGAACTTCAGCAGCACCTATCTGCGCACCATCAATAATGATCTGGCCGCGCTATTCACCTTTGCCGAGCGCTATTACGGCCTATCGCTTAACCCTTGCCGCAAAGAACCGCGTATGGGCAAGCGCGACGCTAAGGTCATGCAATTTTGGACGCTGGAGCAGTACCGCAAGGTCATCGCCGTCGTGGACGATCCCGAGCTTCGTATGATCTATGAAATTTTGTTTTGGACGGGTATGCGTCGCGGCGAGTGCCTCGCCCTGACCGTATCCGATATCGATCTCGACCGTAAGACCGTATCGATCACCAAAACACTCGACCGCCGCCATGGACTGGACGTCGTAACGTCTCCCAAAACGGAGAACAGCAACCGAACCGTCACCCTGCCCGGTCCGCTTTGCGATGGGCTGCGCGCTTATATCGAGGGCTTATATAAGCCCTCCCAAAAGGATAAACTGTTTCACCGTTCGCCAGGTTTCGTTTCCGCCGCTATCAAACGCTATGCGGCGCGCGCGCAGACGCCCGCCATTCGCGTGCATGACCTGCGGCATAGTCACGCTTCCATGCTGATCGAAATTGGCTGCTCGCCACTCCTGATCGCCGAGCGCCTTGGCCACGACAGCGTGGATACCACCCTTCGCATATACAGCCATCTTTACCCCAACAAGCAGGCCGATGTGGCCGCCCAACTCAGCGCACTCACCTAACCGTACGAATTTGGTACGATCCTATGAAAAGAAAAAGCGCGTAAGCCTTGACCGAGCAGGCTCTACGCGCTTTTTGATTATAGTTCACCACCAGTTATTTTCGCCCCAAAGACCATTAGAAGAACACATAAGTTATTTCCTCCTATCAAAGATTTCACTTCATCCTATGGTCGGAAACAGAGATATGTGCCTAATCGCTCATAATATTTTTTCTGCGCGTAGGCCGTCGCGGTATAATTCGGTGATACGCGCCGAGACCGGAGTGTTTTTGGACAGCCCGCCGCCGGATAGATAGACGGGAAAGAAAAAACTGCTGTGGCAGGCCCACAGGCCACCGGAAACGGGATGCTCCGGCAGGACGGAAAGCGCACGCCCAACAAACCCCGCGCGGTAACGCTCGCTGAGATGCTCCGCCAGCGCTTTGGCGCGTGCGGCGCGCGCTTCCTTGACCGGCTGCGGCACCTGCCCCTCCATTTGATCCGCACGCGTACCGGCGCGGCGTGAATAGGGGAAAACGTGCACGGAGGCAAAGGCGCAGCGCTCCAAAAAAGTCAGCGTTTCTTGAAATTCCGCCTCGGTCTCGCCGGGAAAGCCGACGATCAGGTCGGTCGTAATCGAGCAGTCCGGAAAAGCGCGGCGCAGAGATGATACGTTTTGATGAAAAAGCGCCGTATCATATTTCCGGTTCATCCGTTGCAGCACGCTGTCGCAGCCGCTTTGCAGGGACAAATGGAAGTGCCGGGCGAGATTGTCGTACCCGGAAAGCTCGTTGCAAAAAGCTTGATCTGCCGTGCGTGGATCGAGCGACCCAAGGCGAAAACGCAGACCGGGATGCGCCCCAAGAAGCGAGCGCAGCAATGGTACGAGCGATATATCCTGCGATAGGTCACGCCCATAAGAGGAAAGCTCGATACCGGTGAGCACGATCTCGTGCACGCCAAAAGTTTGCAGCCGGTTTACCTCGCTTTCCACCCGCTCCGGCGGCATCGAACGCACCCTGCCGCGCGCATAGGGAATGATACAGTAAGCGCAAAAGTTATCGCAGCCATCCTCGATTTTTAACAGGGCGCGCGTTCTGCCGCGCGGTACGCCGGCCGGCAGAACTTCAAAGCGTTCATCTGTATGCGTGGCCGCAGGCTCCACATGGCCGCAGACCGCCTGCTCGCACTGACGGAGGATAGCCGCGCGCTCGCGCGTTCCGCAGATCAGATCGATCTCTCCGCTCGCGCGTACGCGCTCGGGTTCAAGCTGGGCGAAGCAGCCGCAGGCGGCGATCACGGCATCCGGATTATCGCGCCGCAGCTTATGAAAAGCTCGGATGTTTTTATGATCGGACACAGCGGTCACCGTGCAGGTGTTGACGATTACCGCGTCCGCCCCCTGATCGACGATCTCATGCCCGCGTTCGGCGGCAAGCTGCATCAGCGCCTGCGTTTCAAATAAGTTGACTTTGCAGCCGAGCGTGTGGAAAGCAAATTTCATGGTATGTCTCCCAATATAACGAAACTTGGTGTTTTGTATCGCATTATAACACAAAATGCGCAAAAATCCAATGTTTCCGAAATACAATTTGACAAATCGCCCATCACGTGGTATACTGTTTCCATAATGTAACTTTGAAATGTAACCGTTTTGTAACTATAAAGGAGTGCCAATATGCCGACCACTGCAAAGAACACCGATCTTCTTCAATATAAAGGCCACCCGCTGATGCGCAAGGAAAACATCATCTATTATGGCAGCATGAGCGATTCTCATATTATTATGATGCAGATCCTCGAATCCGGCGATATGAAGGGTATGCCTCTTGCAAAGCGCGTTTCCGTGCAGCTGCAGCAGACCGATCCCAACGTTCGTATCAAGGAACGGATCGTGAAGAAAACGGAGAAGGACAGTCTTTGGGCCGCTATGGATATAGCCTCGATCTGGCTGAACCGCGCTCTGGGCAGCAAGTAAACCGGCTGTACGCGAAACGGAGGTTTGACCCAATGAAATTTTCTAAACGACTTTCTCGCATGATGATTTCTGCGGCGCTTGCCGCTTCCATGCTTTTGCCGAGCGCGTTTGCGCTCTACCCCGCGCAGGTAAAGGCGGATTCGCTTTATCTGCGTTCCGCCCCCGGCGGCGATATCATCACCACGCTTCCGAACGGCACCAAGGTCGCCGTTATCAATAACAGCAACAGCTGGTTCAAGATCGCTGTCGGCGGTAAAGAGGGCTATGTCAGCGGCGAATTCCTGACCGGCGCTCCGAACAGCGATTTTAACCTTGGCTCCGGCCGGATCGCGTGCGATACCACGGTTAATCTCCGCGAGCAGCCAAACATGTCCGCAAAAGTGCTCACCACCATGAAAAACGGCAGCACGGTCAGCGCGCTGGGCGTGTACAGCGGTTGGTACAAAGTAAGCTTTAACGGGCGGACAGGCTATGTGCACCCCGATTATCTAACCTTTGGCGGCGCTCAGGTTGCCTCGGACCCGGAAGAAACAAAAACGAACGAGCCCACCGCAGCGAAAGTATCCTATACGGGTGATAACGCGCAGCGCGGCGAAGTGCTAGACTATGCGGCTCAGTTCCTCGGTACGCCCTATGTTTACGGCGGCTCCACACCGAGCGGCTTTGACTGCTCAGGCTTTACCTCTTATGTTTTTAACAACACCGTCGGATCGATCCCGCGCGTCGCGCAGTCCCAGTTTGATGCGATTGCACATGTGGAACGCGAAGAACTGCTTCCTGGCGATCTAGTCTTCTTTGGCGCAAGCGAATATTCGATCAGCCATGTCGGCATCTATGTGGGCGACGATCAGTTCATCCACTCCCCCCACACCGGCGACGTTGTCAAATACGAATCGCTTTCCGGTACATATGCCTCCCGTTTCCAAGGCGGCGGCCGCGTGATCAACGATTAAATGGCATACCAAAGAGCCTTCCTATTCGTAGGAAGGCTCTTTGTTTGTCGAAGAAGCGCTCGCACCCCAGTATACCTATGCCATATCAACGTCGCTTTTTCAAAGGCGGCGTTTTTTGTGTGTTCGGATCCGGTCCTTGAAACGAACGACTGCTTAAAAATGTGAAAGAGTTTATTGAAATAGTAAAGTATATTGCGATTGCAGTCAAAGAAGCGTCATGATAACGTTAAAATAGATAGGACGAAAGGAGAACTTAGATGATGGAAATGATGAAGGCAGTTGCAGTGTTGAACGCAGGCGACGTACGCGTGGTGAATGATGTTCCAAAGCCAGTGCCGGGTGATTATGAAGCATTAATTCGGGTACATGCTTGCGGCATATGCAGCGGAACCGATCAGCAGATTATTGCAGGCACGTTGGAAAACGGTTTTGGCGGATTCCCTACCGTGCTGGGACACGAAGGAGCTGGCGAAGTCGTTTCGATCGGTCCAAAGGTACGTCATATTCATCTTGGCGAGCGCTTTATTCACCCTAACCTCCACACCGATGTTGGTAATGGCTATTCCAAAACTCACGGCAGCATGGCGCAATTCGGACTGGTATGCGACCGGCAAGCTATGCGAGAGGATGGATTTGACGAATCTGAGATCCCATTTCCTAAGCAGCACGCTTTCCCGGACAGCATCAGCTATGTAGACGCGGGAGTTTTGCTGTCTCTGGCGGAATGTCATAGCGCAGCAAAAAACTTTGGAGCCGGACCCGGTATGGAAATATTAATTTATGGTGCCGGACCAATGGGGATAGCTCTGGCCCTGTTTTGTAAGCTGCGGGGCGCGAAAACCATTGTACAGATTGACGGTGTAGCCGACCGGTTGGAGCAAGCAACTCGTGTAGCTGGAGTAGACCAAACCGTGAACTTTTCAATAGATGACAAAAACCGTTTATTAGCGGGCCGTTATTTTGATTTGGTCATCGATGCGGTCGGTTCAACAAGTATTTTATATGAAGGCAGCGGTCGACTGAAATCTGGTGGAAAGGTGTGCTCGCTCGGTGTATTAAAGAAAGACGATCGTATTGTGGATACTGCACGCCTACAATGCAACACGTCCCTGCATATGCTGAATTTCCCGTATGGGGAATATAAAATTATGGACGAAACGATCGCGTTGATTGAAAGCAGTCGGGTCGACCCAAAAGATTTTTATTC
Organism: Butyricicoccus faecihominis; assembly: GCF_024462775.1. Taxonomy (GTDB): domain Bacteria; phylum Bacillota; class Clostridia; order Oscillospirales; family Butyricicoccaceae; genus Agathobaculum; species Agathobaculum faecihominis_A. The sequence continues at coordinate 262,980 of NZ_JANGCE010000001.1, read as the reverse complement.
ACATGTGTTTCCATACACACAGCTGGACGAGGCGTTGCGTATGGTGCGCGAACGAAAAGCTCTCAAGGTCATTTTAACTTTCACGGATTAATAGCCGCCCGGATATTATTCTTTTTGATCAAACACCAGCCGCCGTATCTCCTAGACGGCGGCTGGTGTTTGATTACACAAATTTTCCATTGAGTAAAAAACCGCTTCCGACTATAATAATACGGTGAGACCGCTAAAGCGTGTCGCCCAGACGTTCCGGTGGTCTGATTCCGATTCTTGTGTGCGTAAACGACATTCGGGAGGGACATTATGGTCAATATGAAGAAAAAATTTGAGAGTTCCTTTCAAACGCGAATGACGATTTATTTCTATGTGCTAACACTAATCCCTGTACTAATCACCAGCCTACTGCTTCATCAGGTTTCAATAAATAATATTGTTGATATGGCAGCTTCTTCAAGCCGTCAAATTGTAGACTCTGCTGGTAAAGAGCTGGATGAATTGATGCTCAGCATGTCTTCCCTCCCCCTGATTATTCGTAGCGACGCCTCTTTCCAGCGTATGTTGCGCACGGAATATCAAAGTGAGACCGCACGTGTAACCGATGAGTCAAAAGGGACGGCAACACTGGCATCACTCAATGAGTTTCAGCCTGATATTTACGGGATTTATGTGCTGATGGACAATGGTGCTGCGATGAAATCTAGGTATTTTGATTTCCAAATGGAGGATTTCCGAACTTCCACTCTATACCAAAACGTACGAGCGGCCGAAGGACCGGTATGGTTCACACCTGATCAAGGTTCCATGCTGGCAGAAACAGTGGGCGATCCTATTATCGCCTGCGGTATGCCTATGAGAGACATTATCACCGGGGAGCCACGCGGCATCATCATGGTGGAAGCGCGTAAATTTCTTTTACAGAAAAAGCTTGCGTTGGATATCGGCAAGGGGGGAGAACTTTTTCTGTTGGACCAGCAACTGAACACCGTGGCGCTGGCACGACAATCCCCCCAAGAAGATTACTTAAAGAAATTGATTGCCAGCTTGCAGAAGGAACAGTTTGATGGGGATTCTAACACTCTGTCCGTCAAGGACGGTATATTAGTCTATCATCGACTGAGTGCGAACGGTTGGTATGTGGCTGGTTTTATTCCGCAGAGCGCACTAAGGGAAAAAGGTAAGATTATTTCCTTGCTTGTTGCGGTGCTGGCGATATTTTTTTGGGCAATGATTTGCTTTGCAGCGACAAGGGTAAGTCGTTATGAACTGAAGCCGATCCGCATCATTGTGCAAACCATTAAAAAAATCGAAAAAAATGATCTACATGCGCGCTGCGAGGTAGTAAGGCGAGATGAAATTGGTGCAATGGCTGCAAGCTTTAATCAAATGACCGCACATGTACTGCAGCTCAACGAAAACATTCGTCTAGAGCAGGAGCGGCTGCGACAAGCGGAGTTCCGCGCCTTACAAGCGCAGATTCAGCCCCATTTTCTGTATAACACGCTCGATTCAATCGTTTGGTTGTCACGTAAACAGGAAAACCAAAAAGTAATTCACATGGTCATGGCGCTGACAGATTTTTTTCGGACCTCACTAAGCCGCGGTGCGGACATTATTCCGGTGTCCGTCGAGGTGGAACATGTGACCAGTTATCTGAAAATTCAGAAAATTCGTTATGAAAGCCTGTTTGACTATGATATATTTGTGGATCCGGCATCAGAACAATATCTGATTCCCAAGCTGATACTGCAACCAATCGTGGAGAATGCGCTATATCACGGAATCAAACCGAGCGGCCGGCACTGTATGATCCATATCAATATATTTGACCAGCCGGATTGTTTGCTATTTGAGGTGCTGGACGACGGCAACGGTATTCCGCCGGATAAGCTGCTTCAGCTCAAGGATGCGCTCAGACATTGTGAAACCACACCGAGCCACGGTCTTGGTATGGTGAATGTTAACGACCGTATTCAAAGCTTTTCGGGCGGTAAATTTGGTCTTTCCATCGCCAGTGACTCCGGTATGGGTACATTAGTCACACTGCGGATTGGCAAAATGGCTCCGCGCCAGCATGAATAAAATGTGAAATATTATCTTGAATATCTTGATTTCTTTTGTAGTGCGCAACGGATATCATAAATACATGGAAACCAGAAGAAATCAAATGAAAGAAGGTATTATGGTGAAGCGAACAATTAGTTTAGCGTTATGCGGTGCCATGCTGCTGGGGGCATTGGCAGGCTGCGGCAAAGGCGGAGAGGAAGCGCCGATTAAAATCGGTTATTTTGGTCCGCTAACAGGCGGTACCGCGCAATCTGGACAAGCTGCGCGAAACGGTCTGCAAATTGCCGTTGATGAGCTGAACGCTGCCGGCGGCGTACTCGGCAGACAGGTTGATGTGATCGAATATGACGACAAATCCTCGCCGGAACAGGCGGTACGAGCAGCGACAAAGCTGGTACAAGTCGATAAGGTTGACGCTATCTTCGGTTCGCTGCACAGCGGCAATGTTTTGGCGGCGGCTCCTGTGATCGAGGACTCAAAAACATTGACTGTTGCGGGTGGCACTTCCCCCACCTGGCTGCAGCAAGGCTATACCTACTTGTTCCGTGCGTTGGCGAACAGCGATGTGGCAGCGGTACAGCTCGCAAAATACGCACAGAGCCAGAACTTTAAGCGTATCGCTATCTTTACTAGCAACGACGAGTATGGTTCCACTGGCGGGCAGGGATTTATTCAGGCTGCCACGCCGCTTGGCATAGAATTTGTGGCGAACGAAACGTTTACTGTGGGCGACCGGGACTATACCGGCCAGTTTGCTAAGATTAATGCGGCAGAGCCGGAAGCCGTACTAGTCTGGAGCGTTGGCGAGGAGTTGGGAGCGGTGACCAAGCAGCTAAGACAGTCCGGGTATACCGGTCCGATTCTTGGGCCTGAAGGCTATACGCTGCCGGAAATTTATGAGATCGCAGGCGATGCAACGGACGGTGTCTGTTTTGCCGCACAATATCTGGTATATGCAAATCCGGAAGACGCAGAAGATCCGCAGATGCAAGCATTTCTACAAGCCTATCTGGATTCCTATAACGAACCACCCGCATCGGACAATGCTTACCGCGCTTATGACGGCATGAAGATGATCGCTCTAGCAATGGAGACCTGTGGCAAGGCCAACGGCCCGGAACTGCGTGACGCTTATAATGATATTGATGGTTATAAGGGCTTGGCCGGTACGTTCAGCTACAAAGGCAAAAATGGCGAGGGTATTGATACCATGCGCATCTATAAAATGCAGGGCGGCAAATTTATCGAAGCCAATTAACGGTCGGCGATATAACCGGGTTGTGCGGAGCAATCCGGTTATATTTTTAGGACGTTTGTATGAGGAGGTAGCTTATGTTTTGGCAACTGCTGGTCGGCGGGCTGGCCGTCGGCTGCATCTATTCGCTAATCGGTTTAGGATTCAACCTGATTTACAGCGCTTCCGGCTTGATGAGCTTTGTTCAAGGCGAGATATTTATGTTGGGCGCGTTCGTCGCGTTTACGATTCACATATCTTTTGAGGTTCCCTTTGCGATCGCGGCAGTGCTGTCCATGCTGGTCATGTTTCTTTTCGGTATGCTGTTGGAGCGCGGCATGATCGGTCCGTTGCTGCGTAAAGGCAGCAAGCAGATCCATATCGTTCTGGCAACGATCGGTCTGTCAATCTTTTTACAGAACTTTGCCATGCTGGTATGGGGCACAGATATCAAGAACTTCCCTTCTGCGTTTGGTGAAACGCCGATACGGATTGGTCTAGTCTCCATTATCCCCCAGCAGATCGCGATCATCTTTGTGACGATAGCATGCATGATCGGTATCCATTTTTTCATGACGCGCACTAAAATGGGAACCAGTTTACGTGCTGCGGCGCAGGAACCAATGGCTGCCGGTGTAGCCGGCATTAATGTACCGCTTACGGTCGGTTTGGCATGGGCTTTGGCGGCGGTGCTTTCTGCGATTGCAGGCATACTGCTCGCGCCGATTTATGGTGTATATGCGAAAATGGGCGCACTTTTGTCCACCAAGGGCTTTGCAGCGGCCGTACTTGGCGGCTATGGCAATATGTACGGTGCGATGATCGGTGGATTAATCTTCGGTGTAGTGGAAACAATGGCGGCAGGTTACCTGTCTTCTTCGTTGAAAGACATTATTTCCTTTGGAGTACTGATTGTGGTGCTGTTTGTTATGCCAAGCGGTATTTTGAAGGTGAAGGCGGATTGATAAAGGAGGTGTTATCCGTGCGTAAAATAATGAGCTGTCTTGCAGGAAAGCGGATGCAAAAACACATTTTATTTGTGGCGCTCGCCGCAGCCCTGTTATATCCAATCTTATTCAGCAGCGAAACCTATATGCTGTTTCTTCTGTGCATGTTTGGGATTTACATTATCGTCAACACAGGCTTTGATCTGGCGTTTGGATATTCCGGACAGATTTCGTTGGGCCAAGCGGGCTTCTACGCCATCGGTGCATACGCTACTGCGTTCTTAAGCTTCGCTGGTGTGCCGGTCGTTCTCTCGCTGTTTCTTAGCGCAGGGGTTGCGGCGTTGGTCGGCTTTGTGCTCGCCAAACCCTGTGTTAAGCTAGTACATCACTTTTTGGCGATTGTTACGATCGGCTTTGGCGAGATTGTTCGACTAGTTGTTTTGAATGGCGGCGCAGTGACCGGTGGACCGGACGGTCTAATCGGGATTCCGGCGCTCAGTCTATTCGGTATAGAGTTGCGCGACTATGGAAAATATTTTTACTTTGTACTGGCCATGGTACTCCTATTCGTTATCGTCAAGTCCCGTATTGTCAATTCCCGTGTTGGTCGCGCGTTTGTCGCGATCCGCGACAACCCGGAGGCAAGCGAAGCGTTTGGATTAAAACTATCCCGGTATAAATCGCGAGCATTTACGCTTTCCGCGTTTTATGCCGGTTTCGGGGGTGCTCTTTATGCGCATTTGGTACGGTTTATTAGTCCAGAATCCTTTTCATCCGAACAATCCAATATGTTTCTCGTCATGATCTTGATCGGCGGTATGGGAACACTGCTCGGTCCGATTCTAGGCTCCGGCATTATCATAACGGTGACCGAACTTTTGCAGAAGTTCGGCAATTATCAGATGCTGCTCTATGGCTTGATTATTATCTTCGTACTCTTTGCCATGCCCAACGGCATCGCGGGCACCTTGCGCAACCGGTTTTATCATGAATTTGTACATGTGCCTGTTCGTGTGAAAGAAGACACGATGCCAAACCATAGCGCAGAGGGAGGATAAACGGATGGAACTGCTGAAAGTGGAGAATGTGACCATGCAATTCGGCGGCTTGAAGGCGATCAACGCGCTGACCATGTGTGTTCGCAAGGGAGAGATCCACGGGCTACTTGGTCCGAACGGCTCGGGGAAAACTACCTGTTTCAATGTAATCAGTGGCGTCTATCAGCCGACGCAAGGCGAGGTGTTGCTGGAGGGTAATCGCATCAATGGCAATCAGAGACATGAAATCAGCGGCTTGGGCATCGCCCGCACTTTTCAACATATCAGCCTGTTTGGTGAGATGAGCGTATTGGACAACATTATGGTTGGACAGCACTGCCGCACCAAAGAAGAATTTATCGGCGCGATCTTTCGTACAAAGGAGGAACGAGCTGAGGAAGCGCGTATCGTTGCGAGAGCATATGAGCTGTTGGATTTCGTAGGACTTGCGCACCGTGCAGGCGAAAAGGCGTGCAATTTACCCTATGGCGAGCAGCGTCTTCTGGAGATTGCGCGCGGACTGGCCAGCACGCCCAAGTTGCTAATGCTGGATGAAGCTTCCGCAGGTATGAATTCGGTGGAAAAGGACAACTTGATCCGCATTATTCGTGCGATTAGTGCGCAGGGCATCACGATCCTGATGATCGAACATGATATGAAGCTTGCGATGGGACTTTCAGACGAAATCACTGTACTCGACCATGGCGCAAAGATCGCTGAAGGTCTGCCACATGTGATACAAACAAATCCTGCAGTAATAGAAGCCTATTTGGGTAAGGGAGGTGCGCCGCATGCTCAAAGTAAATGATCTGCATCACAAATACGGTGCGATCGTCTCACTCAAGGGCGTCAGCATGGAGGTAAATGAGGGAGAAGTTGTCGCGTTGATCGGGGCAAACGGCGCAGGAAAGACCACGTTACTGCGCTGCATCTCGGGTATTCTCAAGCCGTGTGGCGGCGATATCTTGTATCGCGGCGAAGCGATTAACGGTCTGCCTTCCTATAAGGTGGCGCACAAAGGTATTTCACAGGTTCTGGAATCGCGCCATGTATTCCCCAAGCTGACGGTTATGGAAAATATCCAAATGGGCGCCTTTATGCGAAAGGATAAGAAAAAGATTCCGGATGATATTGAGGAGTTATTCGAAATTTTTCCGCGGCTGCGCGAGCGCGTGGATCAAAAAGCGGGTACGCTATCCGGTGGCGAACAGCAAATGCTGGTCATCGTACGCGCAATGATCGCAAACCCGACGCTATTAATTTTGGACGAGCCATCTCTAGGCCTTGCACCGATTTTTATTGAAGAAATCTTTCATATCATACCGCGATTGCAGCGGATGGGAACTACGATATTACTGGTCGAGCAAAACGCCAGTATGGCGTTGGCGATTGCAGACCGTGGCTATGTAATGGAAACCGGACGTATCACCTTGTCAGATACGGGACAAAATCTGCTTCACAACGACGAGGTGCGCAAGAGCTATCTTGGAGAACAATAAGCAAACATGGATCAGATTGACCTAAAAGTCCTGTGTTCACCACAGGACTTTTGGTGCGTTCCACTGAACCGAGCTGAGTAAAGGAGACTAAGAGATGTATCAGGTCTTTATAGCGGATGATGAAGATATCATTTTGGATGGGATATGCTCCACCGTTCGGTGGGATAAGCTGGGGTTTTCTATTGTAGGTACGGCACGGGATGGCTGCTCCGCTTATCGGGGCGTTGCAAAGCTGCGGCCTGACGTTATCCTGACCGATATTCGTATGCCTGGCATGGATGGCTTGCAAATGTTGCAGCGAATCAGCGAGCTATGCTATCACCCGATCATCATTATTATTACAGGACACAATGAATTCTGTTATGCCAGAAAGGCATTACAACTTGGAGTTTATGATTATATTTCTAAGCCGATTGATATCATGGAACTTGAGCAGTTGCTTATTGAGATTGCGGCACAGCTTGATCAAAAGCGGGCAGAGCACGATAAAATGGAAGAGCTTCGCAAACGCATCGAAGAGGCGAACAACTGGGAACTGCAAAATGCGCTGCGGCGCTATATGTTGGGTGGAGTAGACGCGCATAGCCTGATAAAAGTACTGCCGGAGAACATTCGTTCCAAAGACTATGTCGCGGGTGTGATTGTACAGCTGGAGCGATTCGATGATCTGACTCGCCGTATGAAGGGTGAGGAGATTTTCGATCTGACAGAGCGGTTTGAGCAAATGATTTTCTACAGCAGCCTTCGTCCGCCAATATTGGTCGAAGAAACTGCAGGAAAATACGTTCTACTTTGGACGAGTGGTGAGGAACAAGAGACGGCGGCGCTGCGAGACGCTACCATTCGCCGTCTGCGAATGAACTGGAAAGAATGCGCCTATGTCACCTCGACCACGGGGGTCAAAAAGGGGCTTGCTGCTTGTGCACAATTATATAATGAAGCTTCTGAAGCGTTGTATCAGGTCTTTTTGAAGGGCGGCAACTGTGACTATATGTACCACGAGCCACTCTCAAATAACGCATTGAGTCGCTTTGATAACGGTTTGATCCTGCAGACGATATCCAGCTTCGACAAGACGAAAATCCGTGAAGAGTTTGACCGTGTTGAACAAACGATCCGCCAATCCGGTGTCAATTCCTTTTTGCTCACGCGCATGCTGGTGAGCAACGTATTTATGGAAATCATCCACCTTCTCAGCGATATTCGGCGTCCGCTAGGACACCTTTGCGAATCACCTGAGACCGCGTATAAACAAATATTGAGTTGCACGACGCTATCTGACATGATGCAGGAGCTTTATCGATTCGTTGCGGCTATCTGCGACGCTCTAGCCGAGGAAAAACGCAATGCATCCAGCGTGATGATCGAGCAGGCAAAGGTTTTTCTTCGAGCGAATTTTCAAGACCCAAAGCTAACATTGGAGATTGTGGCAAAGCAAGTTAACGTATCGACTAACTACTTTAGCCTGCTGTTCAAGAAGACGATGGGACAGTCCTTTGTCAGTTACCTGACCGACCTACGGCTAGAACACGCAAAAAAATTGCTGGAATCAAGCGATTATCGCTCATATGAGATCAGTTACCGGTGCGGATATGAAAATCCAACGTATTTTTCAACGATTTTCAAAAAGCATTTTGGCCTCTCCCCTAAGGAGTATCGGGAACAATTTAGTCGTCTAACGACGGGGTAACATTTTAAACAGGCATGGCGGCGTCACAATTAGACGCCGCCATGCCTGTTTAAAAAGAAGAAGAGGAAGAAAAAAGAGAGGTTTTATTGAATTATTCAGCCTTTCCGCATGACATGCACATGCGAATGGCGTTTGTAACAACTTCTCGAATTTTTTGCTTGGCAAATTCGTTTGCATCGATCGTATGGATCAAGCCTTGCTCGCGGAATACTGTTTCCAGAGCTTGCACATGGGCGTGCCAAATTGCCGTACCAACATTCACCTTGCACATGCCGAGCCGAATGCTATGCTGCACGTCGACTTCCGGGATACCAGTGCCGCCGTGCAAGACAAGCGGTATATCAAGCTGATCGCGTACTTGGGCCAAACGCCCAAAATTAAGCTTGGGTTCGCCCTTGTAAAAACCATGCGCCGTGCCGATACCCACAGCAAGCGAATCGGCGCCGGTCTCCTCTACCAGCCTGACTGCTTCCGGAACCTGTACCAGATAGTCCCCACCTTCAAAATTGCCTTCATAGCCGCGCCCCATGATCTGTCCGATCTCACCTTCCACGCAGATGTCGCGCGCATGCGCATAATCGACCACAGATTTGACAGATGCGATATTTTCCTCTAGCGGAAGTTTAGAACCGTCAATCATAACCGAATCAAACCCACAATCGACCGCTTCCTTGCACATCTCAACGCTGACGGAATGATCCAGATGCAAAATGACAGGCACTTGAGCTCTTTCGATCATAGGCCGTGCCATACCAGCCAATACCGAACAGCCATGTGCGTCTACCACTTTGGGGATACTGGCGACCATCACCGGAGATTTTTCCAGCTCCGCAGCTTCAATAATGGCTTCCAGCTCCCAGATGTCGGCATAGTTAAAAGCCGGGATCGCATAGCCCTCATTTTGTGCTTTCTTAAGCATAGGTAATAGTTTGGACATTTCATGCTCCTTTTATAAAATAATATTTTGTTTTTCCCAAAGCCACTGAAGCATCTGATCTGCGCTCTGCACCGCACCAGTCGCGCCGATCGCTCCAATACTGATCGACGCGGTGGCCGAAGCAGCAAGTAAGCAGCGGCGCTCGTCCCAGCCGTTCAAAACGCCGTGAAGAAACCCGGCGATAAAATTATCACCTGCACCCGTCGTATCCACTACGGGTGCAAGGAATGCCGGCTGAAGCATTTGCACGCGGGCATTCTTCAGCAGGCAGCCCGACGCGCCTAGCTTAATGACGACATTTTTAACTCCGTAGGACAGTAGCTTGTCCGCCATGCGCTCCGGATCATCTTCCCGCGTTAGATATTTCGCTTCATCGTAGCTTGGTAGAAAATAATCCAGATGCTGTAGAACAGGTAGCATATTTTCCGCACCGATACCGTAGGAATCATACATTGCATCCGCGCTGGTGATGATGCCGTGTTGCTGCGCATTTCGTAACAATGCGGCGAGATCGTTGCCGAACAGTTTCTTGAAAGTAAATACGCTGCCGATATTCAATATTTTGGCGCGAGTGCATAGATCCTGATCAATGTCCGCAAGCGTAAAACTGTCACAGGCGCCACGCTTGACGATAAAGTTCCGTTCACCGTCCGGCCCGATCATGACTAAACACACGGCGGTCTGTGCCTGTGGATTAACCGCCACTTGAACGGTATCGATCGCCCGCTCATGCAGCAGTTCCATGGCGAGATGGCCGAAATGATCCTCTCCAATGCTGCCGCATACACCCACGCTATGACCGAGACGAGATAAAGTTACCGCTTGATTGGTGCCGTCTCCGCCTACGACCACATTATAATTCGATACAAGCGTGGCATCGCGGTCGAAAACACCGCGGTCGACGGGCTTAACGAGAATATTTAAATTCAACAAGGTCACGCATAAAACGTCAAGTTTTTTCATGACAATCATCCATTCTCAAGGGATGCAGGCGGAAAGTCCGCATCCGCGTTCCACCGCAACATAATTTTTCCATGTACCTTTTTGGCACGGGCATCCGCCAATGCGTCGAAGATCTGCTCAGGTTCGATCAACCGATCTACTAATCCGCCGACCTGTACCGTTTTCAGCAGTATAGCCGCAGTTGGCCATTCACTGCCAGGGAATGGTGTGGAATAGGATTGCCATGCTCCGCGAATCCAGATTTCCTTACGGTTGATCTGTTCAAACTCCTGCGGTTTAAAGTGGACATCCGAAAACGGCGTGCCGATATAGACTAACGTGCCGTGCGCTGCAGTTAAGGATATAGCGGCCTTTTCTGTAAATTCCACGCCACCGGTTTCAAACACATAATCGAACAAGTGACCACCGGTGATCTCGCAGGCCTGTCCAAACCAGTCTCCTGCGGTACTAACAGTGTAGGTCGCTCCCAGACCTTGCGCAGCTTGCAGCTGATGTGGGCTGATGTCAAATACCGAAAGGGATTCTGCACCCATAGCGGCAGCAGCCTGCAGAGTCAGAGCGCCGATTGTGCCGCACCCCACAATAGCAGTCCTTTTGCCCTGTTCAAAATTTCCCATACGGATACCGTGCACAGCTACGGTCAGCGGTTCGAGAAAAGCGCCTTCAAAAGTAGAGACGCCGTCAGGTAGTTTGACAATATTGATCTCGTCTACCTTGCAGTATTCCGCCCAGCCGCCCGGCAGCTTAACGCCAATGAAGCCACGCGTGTTAGCGCACTGACCGACACGATCGTTACGGCAGTCCTCACACACGCCGCATACGGTTTTAGGCGCGATCGCGACACGGTCTCCGACCTTGACGCTTGTCACCCCCGCCCCGACCGCCTGAACGGTGCCGGCGAATTCATGTCCGTGCGGCACGGGATGCTCTAGCGGGATCGGATAGTCACCGATGATCCGCGCCAACTCTGATCCACATACGCCGGCATAATGCACCTTCACGATCACGTCGTCCCCTTTTTCAATCACAGGAGTAGGGAATTCCTCCAAGCGCAGATCCTCTTTGTCGTAATAGACTAACGCTTTCATGGCCTCGCGTCCCTCCTTTGGACGGTGGTAGAACGTTATTTGGCTGCATTCAAGAATAGTTTTTGATAAGTGAGCACGCCGGAAGCGCTGGCGAAACGTGATAGGTATGCAGGCGGTGCCGTGACGACGACGCGATGGACCATATCTTCAAACTCAGGTTCTGTCAGCATCTTGTCAATACTTGGATAAAGCAGTTCGCCGCCCATTGAGCAAATGATCAGCCGTGTATCCGGCAGGTTAGAAGCACGCAATACACGCAAGCTGTGGCGAGTGGCATCCAGACCATCAGCCCCTTCACTATCTTGCGCATGACGGTAAGCGATCGTGCGCTCAGCCTTTTCCAGAATGAAGGCAATCGGTCCAGCTACTTCCGTCGGCGAGAGCATATCTTCCTTGCGCATATAATTTCGGATGGCCTCTGCGTACCGCATATCATTCGTCAAGCTATAATTATGCAGCATGGATCGTAACGCATCTGTGGCGAAAAACCTCTGTTTCAGGAAGGTATTGATGAAATAGGGCTTTGCCTGAAGGGCCAGCGCAGTCTGGTGTGGCTCAAACATAAGGGTAAAGTTAGTGCGGTAGCCGTGCTGTTCGAGAAAATACGCCAGATTATGTCCGTAAAAATTGCTGTCTACCGTTCCATCTTCAAAGCCCTTCTCAAACGCTCCCGCGATCAGTTTATCAGCGCTGTCGGCGGTGATCGGCCCGGTGTGCGGCACCTTTACGACCAGTCGGTACGGCGTAAGAATCTCCTCGAACTCGGCTACCTCTTCCAGAATCTCGCTGCGCGGTGCGAAGGGGTTGTCGATCTCTACACTGATATCCACTCCGGGTCCAAGAATACTGCATAGTTCGCGCATGACCTCCTGTCGGTTCTTGAATTTATTGCCGACATTTGCCGCTGGATTATTGATAAAGCTATTATAAATGATTGCAGGATTGCAGGTGAGATTGGCTACAAAATTTTTGATTGGCGCAACTTCGTAGGGATTGGCACTGTCGGCAGAGAAGAGGACGCGAGTCGGACGCTTATGGCCGTTTTCGCCATAGGAGATATCGCGTATTAGGTCCACCCTTGCGCTTCCGTCATCGCTAAACTCAAATGCGGGGCGGAAACCAGCCGGAATAACGCCGTCAGCTGGATGAAAGGTTTCGATGACATGCTCAAATTCCTGCGTTACCCCTATAACGCCAACACAGCGGGTTAAGACCTCCAGTTCTCCGAAGGCCACCTCCAGTTGTTCGATACGCCGCCAATTCTGCGCCGGCGTATTGGGATCGACTTTAAGTTTTCCGGACGCAACAAGCGCGCCAAGCGTGATTTTCATACTGCTCACAGAAATCATTGTTATTCCTCCCCGATCGGTTATCATAATCTAATCTGTCAAAAGCCGCTTCTATTGGCCCACGTTTCAATCCCTCCCCGTATATCTGCGAAACACTTGGCTCGCCTATTTACCGTACCTTTTCTATGCTTTCATTATAGGTTCTCGGGTGAATCGCAACAAGATGAGAATACTTCACATTTTTCACAACCTGTTCTACTTTCTTATGATGGTTTGGGACGACCCCTTTAAAGAACAGGTACGACCGTACCACTCTCGACTGTATAGACGCGAGGATAGTCGATTCCGTCGCCGCTATTATTAAAATTAAAAATACCGGCCATTCCCTTCACGTTCTGGATCGAACTGACGGCCTGCTGTAGCGTGAGTTCCGGTCGTTCGGTCCGAATAGCAAAAGCCTTCGAAAAAAGTAGCATTTGATCGTAACCCGAAAACAGCGCATGGGACGTAGGATATTCACCATAGCGCCGGACATAACAGTCGGTTAAAGCGCTTAATACCTCGCTTTCAATCTCCTCAGTCGAACGCGGTACACGGTACTGCGCCGTAAACACGACATTATTGGATGCAATACCAAGAGCATTGATTACCGCTGGTTCTCCACAGTTCGAGGAAGCTAAAATAGGCCCTAAGTACCCTGTATGACGCAGCATACGAATAGTTTGTATCAGAAACTGCTGATCGCCCCAGACGGCAAACGCTTCCGTTGCCAATTCACCGTCGATTGCGAGGTACTTCGACTGGTCGTTTGATAGCTGTGTATTGCTTGATATCTGGCTATCTTTTAAGCACTGCAAAAAAACTTCTGCCTGTTCTTTGCTGCACGCTTCATCAGACATAAGCACGGTAACGCATCGATAGTGCTGTGACAACGCATATCCGGCAAGCGCTTCGGTCATAGCGTGATTCGTGCTTACGACGCGAAAAGGACCGAACACGTTCGTGGGATAGTTTTGATCCGTTGCGATAAAAAACGGGCAGCCTCTCGTTTCCAATGCAAGACGCAACGTAGCATCGGGCAGCGGCGTACCGGGGGCAAAAAAAAGCGCGGATAGCTTTTCTTCTCGAACCGTCTTCAGTAAAACATCTTGCCATCCGGCATCTCCTGCTACAGGCAAGGCGTGTATCTCAACTTTATGCCCAACAAAGATACCCGCTTGCTCCGCCTGTTCAGCCATAAGCTCCACACCACCAAGTCCACATTGTGCAGCGCGCTGTTGTGACAGATCAGCCTGCTGTTCGGAAATACTGATATATCCGATTCGAACCATGTCAATCTTTGCATCGCACACCCGATAGAGGCGAGACAGTGTAAACAGCAGCACTGCCGTGGTTGCGGCAATGTAAGAAAGCCGCTTCATCATAGCCTCCCGCCCCCCTCCCCAGTGCGCGCACCGCAGTAATCGGATGGAGAAAGCCCGGTATGGCGCTTGAAAATTGTGCTGAAGTATGCGGGATTGTCGTAACCGCATTGATAGGCAACCTCATAAGAGCGAAACTGTCCGGTCAGCAGAAGCTGCTTTGCCCGCTCTATTCTGATCTGCGTTAGGCTGCTGATAAAGGAACGCCCGGTTGTCTGCTTGTAAAGAGAACTGAAATAATTTGGTGAAAGGTTAACCGCTGCTGCGGTCTGCTCCAGTGAGAGTTTGGGATTCTGATAATTTGCTTGCAGATAGGCGTTTGCCGCTGCGATAGTCGTCCGATTGGATGGCGTGATATCGGTGGACAATGCGTCACAAACCTGAGACACGAACTCATAGAGAGAAGCTACGGCGTCCGACAAGGTTTGACAGCGCAAAATTTCTTGATACAGCCTAGTCGGATCATTGACAATCCTGCCTATCGGAAAATGCAACGTGACCAGTGTATGTACAATTTCTGAGTAGACATGGCTGATTGCCAGACGTGTAAACAAATAGGAATTGTGTCCTGCATTGCGGACGGATTGCTCAAATTGTTCGAGTTCCTGCTTGATCTGCCGCTTGTTCAGAGTAGGAATGGCCTGCAGAATACCACCGATCTCGATAGGGATAAACGTTTCGCTTATCTCCCCGAAATCGGTCGGAGTCAGGTCGGCGTTACCACTGCTGAGAAAGGCGGCTAATAGCACGTCACAAGCCTGCTCGTAGGACTGCACAGACTGAACAATGCCCTGAACGGCATGTCCGCACGCCGTAGTATAGGCATAGGGCGGATCTAAACAACGGAGCATATGCAGGTAAGAATCCCGCGTTGATTCCGTCTCCAGCGCATCGGCACCTGAAAACAGCAGCGCATATCGTCCGTCTACATCGGTTGAGAGCGACAAAGGACCATTTTCGCGAAAAGCCCAGCTTTCCACCTGCATGGATAGGGAAAAAACGCGCTCCTCGTCTAACGCATTGGTGAGATGGTGAAAGTCGTCGATTTGCAGCAGCGCGCAGCTATACCATGCGTTGGCATCAATATGAGCAGGTAGTTTATTGAGTAGGGTTGGCGCGTCCATCCGTCTCTGCAAAAATTGCTGCATATCCAGCCGAAGCAACTGCGCACTTTGTTCCTCCAGCCGCCGCTGCATCTGTTCCAGTTTGGAGGAAGCCGTATCACGGGAGCGCAGCACCTCAATTGCCCGGTGCAGTGTCTGGTCAATCTGCTCGATCTGAATCGGTTTTAGGATATAATCAAGCACGCCTAGCTGTAGGGCAGCGCGGGTGTATTGAAACTCATCATATCCGGTAATGATTACAATAACGGCCCGGCAGTCCTTCTGTCGCAATTGTTTTATCAGTTCCAGCCCATTAACCAGCGGCATCATGATGTCGGTCAGTATAATGTCCGGTTGATGAAGTAGCGCCTGCTCGGCAGCCTCTCTTCCATTGCCGGCCGTGGCGGCGAGCTGTAGGCCAAGCTGACCCCAGCAAATTGAGCGGCAAATATTATCGCGGATGATCGGTTCGTCATCGGCAATGAGCACCTTATACATTCGTCTGCCCTCCCTGTGTCTTTTGAATACGGACAATGACCGCTGTTCCAAAGCCCGGCTCGCTCTCGAAACGCAACCCGTATGATTTCCCCATCAGCGCCCGAATCCGCTCATCCACATTACGCACACCGAAACCTTCGGACGAAAGAGTCGCGTCCGGGACAAGGCTAGCGCGCAGATCCGTCAACTGTCTCGCGGACATCCCGACGCCATTATCGATAATCTCTATTTGGATTGAATCTTGATAATCCAGCACGTTGATCTGTAGCAGGCAACGGTGTGCGCAAGGCTTGATACCGTGATACAGCGCGTTTTCCACCAGCGGCTGGAGGGTCAGTTTTGGAACAGCACAATCGACCGCGCTGGGAACCATATTTATTTGATAAGAAAAAATATCAGCATATCGAATCTTCTGTATAGCAAGATAGCTTTCCGTATGTTTCATTTCTTCCGAAAGCGTAATGATGTCACGCCCACCGCTTAAACTGGTCTTAAAAAAAACGGTCAATGCGTCGACCAGCCGAACCGCCTCTGCTGCGCGTCCCATACGCGCCAAACCAGAGATCGAATCAAGCGTATTGTAGAGAAAATGCGGCTTGATTTGCGCTTGCAGGGCGCGAAATTCCGCCTTATGTAAATGTTCCTGCTTTTCGGCATTCTGCGCAACCAATGTGTGCAGCCGTACAGTCATCGTATTAAAGGACGCCGTCAAATTGCCAACCTCGTCTCCTCGCTCAACTGGTAAGGTGATGTCGAACCCACCCTTTTCAAGGCGTCGGATACCATCCGCCAAATGAGTGATCGGACGAAGCTCATACCCGACCGCACGCCGAGACACCGGCAAGGAAACGATCAAAAACAGTCCAAAAACGGCCAGAATCGTCAGCGTAAGCATACGGCCGCTTTGATTTAAATAAGGCTTTGGGATCACACCTGCGACGATCCAGTTGCTTTGCTCCAGACGCTGACATATAAACACACAATCCGACTGGTCGATCAACACGGGCTCGCGGCCGATCGCAGACTTGCCGGTCACCGCAAGATAGGACTTTATGCTTTGCTCGCCCAGTCCTTGTTTGCCTGCGGCAATCAACTCATTTTGTTCATTGAGCAATAGTAACACCCCTGCTTCCGGCTGCATGCGTAATGCCTGTTCAAGCCAATAGTGCTGAATCTCAATGACCGTAACGCCGCGTGGCTGATCTGTGACGGCGCTTCGCACCTGCGCACACAGCGCAATCACAGACTGCCCTGCATTCTGCACGGCCAGCGAACGATTTGCAGATGCAATCCATACGTCGTAATAATTGGTATGAGCTCGATTGAAGGTGTCGCTCTGCAAAAAATCACCCACATCCCACGCAAAATAACGGGATTTTAGCTGCATTCCATTATCCATCAGTACGTATATACCAAAGATATCCGAACGGTATTGATTGAGTGAATGCAGCTTTTGATCACCCATACGGGTATCCTCGACGAAGCGCTCACGCGAAGTATAATTGCGATCTGACATCGCTTGAATATCCGGATCGGCATTGATCAAAGAAGGCAATCGGATCGCTTCATTTAGCAGACTGTCAATAGCAACTACGGTTTTTCCAATAATCTGTCGGCTAGACTGCAGTGACAATTCAAAAATGCGGGATACGGAAACATGGTAGAAAATAAGACCTGTGGCGATCAGGGGAACGATCATCCAAAGTATGAAATAGGCGCGCAGCCTGCGCTGCATGGAATTGCGAAAAAAAGATACAAAACGGGACAAGAAAACACCTCCCCTATTAAAACCCCAATTTTTGCAGAAAATACCGGACAGCACGAAAGCCCGCAACCTGAATTGCGGGCTAAACATGCGCTTATTTTCTTTTTTCACGAATGGTAGATAGAATAACAGCCGCCACGATAATCGTGCCCTTTAGCATCATCTGCGGATATTGCGGTACGTTCATCAAATCGAGAATGTTATTAATGATACCTAGAATAAAAACGCCGATAACCGTTCCACCAACGTTTCCGATACCACCGTTAAAGCTCGCGCCTCCGATTACGACAGCTGCAATACAGTCCAGTTCCAACCCATCGCCGCTTGTTGGTGCACCAACACCCAGACGTGCGGTCAATAGGATACCGCCGATGGCACAGCATAAGCCGGATAGCAAGTAAGGAATCATTTTCCATCTACACAGGTCAACGCCGCTTAACTTGACCGCCTCTTCATTGCCGCCGATAGCGTAAATAATACGTCCGGCTATGGTATAGCGCAGAAGCAAAAAGGTGAGAATGATCATTAACAGCCAAATGAGGGCCAGAATAGGCACGCCAAGAAGCTTGGCGCCACCTAGCCAACTCATGAAATCGGCGCCCGGCAGTGAGGACCATATAATAGGCGTTGAATTCGTATACCAATAAGCGATTCCTCGGGCAAAGCTGAGCATGCCCAATGTAACAATAAATGGAGCGATCCGCATACGAGAAACGATAAGGCCATTAAACGCTCCGATCAAAGTACCGACCAACATCGCAAGCAGAATGGCAATCCCAATAGGCAGCGAACGCATAAAGCCGGCAACGAGCACACCGCAAAGTGCGACGATGGAACCGACCGAAAGATCGATGCCACCAGTCAGGATCACAATAAACATCCCCATGCTGACTACCATATTCATCGCAATTTGAACAACGAGGTTCTGCGCATTGGCTTTAGATAGAAACACAGGGGAAAGCATGGACGCAATGACGACCATGAGCAGCAGAACGATCATAGGGATCGCCTGATCCTTTAGGTATAGGATTAAATTGATACGAAAGCTGGTATGTCGTTCGTCTTTCATGAGGGATCACTCCTATACATCAAGCTGAGAATATGCTCACTGTTCTCCAAATCTTGTTCAACCTCTCCCACAATCGCGCCGTCACGCATTACGAGGATACGATTACACATGCCCTGTACCTCTTCTATTTCTGAGGAAATCAGAAGGATCGACATGCCCGCTTGCCGCATTTGCTCAAGTAGCGCATAGATTTCGCTTTTTGCACCGACATCGATTCCCTGAGTGGGCTCGTCAACTATCAGGATGTCGGGCTGTGCCGCAATTGCCTTGGCAATGACTACTTTTTGCTGATTGCCTCCGCTTAGGTTACGCACAAGCGTTTCAATGCTTTGCGTTTTTATACGCATTTGCTCGCGCAGCCGCTCAACGAGAGTGCGCTCATCAGACTTTTGACACCACCCCCATTTTGAGATGCGTTTCAGATTAGAGAGCGTGACATTTTCTCGTATTGGCCGGACAAGCACCAGCGCTTCTCCCTTTCGGTCCTCTGGGGCGAGAAAAATTCCGTTTTTCATAGCGTCACGCGGCGAACGGATGTTTTTTTGCAGTCCGTTAATCCGTATTTGCCCTTCCAGCAACGGATCGAGTCCGTAAATTGCCCGCGCCATCTCCGTACGGCCACTGCCCACAAGCCCAGTTACCCCGAGAATCTCTCCTCGCCGCAAGCGGAAGGTAATACCACAGACTTTCGAGGTAGAAACGTTTTTTACCTCTAGCACAGTCTCATCGCACGTATAGTTGGATCGTTTCGGAAACATAGCGCCCATCTGACGGCCAAGCATATGGGTAATTAAATCGGTCTTACTCACATTTTGATTCGGCAATACAGTCACTAATTCGCCGTCGCGCATGATAGCAATCCGGTCGCTGATCTGAAAAATTTCTTCCAATCTGTGAGATATGTAGAGTATGGTTTTCCCGCGTGCCTTGAGCTGATCCAGCAGTGAGAATAGCACGCCGACTTCCTTGTTGGAAAGCACCGCTGTTGGCTCGTCAAAGATGAGAATCGCTGGGTCTCGGTTCATGACCTTAACGATCGCTACCAGTTGTCGGTAAGCCACATTCAAATTTTTCACTTTTTCATACGGGTCGATATCGACCCCGCAGCCGCGAAGCAGACCTTCCGCTTTGCAGAAGAGATCCGGCCAGTGTACTAGTCCTTTTTGTGCAAATCCCTGTTCGCCTAAAAAAAGGTTTTCTGCAACTGTCAACTCGGGGATCAATTCGGCCTGCTGGTAGACCTGCGCGACGCCAAATCTTTTGGCTTCGAGCGGTGACCGATATTCCGCCTTTTTTCCGCTGATCCATATCTCTCCGCTGTCACGAATGTATGCGCCGGTTAAAATCTTCATCAGCGTCGACTTACCCGCGCCGTTTTCGCCGACAAGGGCCAGCGTTTCGCCCGGGTAAACATCCAGCGTAACCGCTTTTAGCGCGTGGACCATGGTAAAGCGTTTATCAATTTTCTTTAGTTGTAGAATCGGCTGCATGGCCCGCTTCTCCTTTCCGTGATCGAGTGAAGAAACTCCGGCTCCGGTGCTCCGCATCGAAACCGGAGTCATTGGTTCAAAACGCGGAATCAGGATTGTAATAATTGTCTATATTATTAGGAGTTACAAGAGTTGGCTCGGGTGCAATCTGTCGCGAAGCCGGATATGACGTGCCGTTGAGTGCGCTGATAATCGTACGGGCGGCCATTTGCGCCACCTCTGTAGGGCTGTTCAGACCGACTGCCTGAATGGGTCCGTTCTCCTTCATGATGTTTAGTTCTGCCTTGGAACCGTCAACACAGCCCATGATCAAGTTCTGGTCGACTCCCTGCCGCTTAGCCGCGGCAGTTGCGCCTACGGCATGTCCGCCGCAGGTACCAATGATCGCTTTTAGGTTCGGATGGGCGACGAGCATGTTCTCCGCTGTCTTTAGGCCCGCTTCCTCTGTATACGCGCCGGCATATAAAAACGCGCTTTCAACGATCCGTCCCTCTTTATCCACAGCCTGAATGGCATCGCGTTCACCTTTGTTTCGGTTAGAGGCGATGTAGTTGCCATCCGTGCCGCCAATCAAGCCATATTCGATCTCGCCTTCCGGATACATTTCAAGCAGGCGGGTCGCCAATTCCTCGCCAACCGCATAGCCGAGCGAGTATGCGTCCGTAATACAGGCAGTCATATACTTTGCACCGTCGTCTGGGGGCAAATCGACGGAGATAACGGGAATGTCGGCGTCATAAGCTTTATTCAGAGCAATGTTGATTGCTGCTTGCGGATCCGCAGGATTTACGATAATTGCATCCACCCCCTGTGTGATGAAATTCTCAATCTGCGAGACTTGCTTGGTGGCATCGCTATCGCATTCAACCATAAGCACCTTGCAGCCAGCGTCCTCCAGCTCAGCAGTCAAATCATCTGCCAGTTGCCGAAACCAATCTGAACTTACGCTTACCATCGCGAGGCCGATTGTGTACTCCGTCGCGGCTTTCTCCAATTTTAGGCTAGAAAGATCAACATATGTCATTTCGCTCGAAATGTTATCGTAAATACTTGCTAGGTCAAGTGTATCCGCCGCAGGGTCCGGAGCCGTGGCGGCATTGCTGCCAACATCTTCATCGGCAGGCAATGCTGTCTTTTTTGCATGTTCGCCGGAACAGCCGGTAAATAGGCACAGCCCAAGTGTACTTGCCAAGATTACGGAGAGAAATCGTTTCGTTATGCTTGTCATTTTTCAGTCCTCCTTACATGAATCCTTTGGGATGATAGCAATCGGACGGATCGGCGAGCCTGAACCGTTTTTGATTTTGAGAGGAAGTGCTGCGAAATAACTGCGTGTGGGAAGCTGATCCAACTGGTGCAGCATTTCCATAATCAAAATATGATTAGGTAGCCAATACGCAAAATGTCCATAAGAGCGCTCTTCAACCCCCGCTTTTACCGGCGTATCACAGGCGATCGTATCACTCCCGACCGCTTTAACCTTTCGTTCGGCAAATAGCTTGACCGCATCCTCGGCAAGACCGGGCTCATTGAGCGAATAATACTTTCCGGTTTGATCTAGCGTCCAGTATTTCTGCCAGCCAAAGTGCAGCAGCACGATGTCGTTTGGTTCACATCGATCCCCCATGACTTCCTCAAGCTGCAAAATTTGTTCCGCTGTGATCCGTTCGCCGGGTTGAGCATTCAGTTGAGACAGATCGTATAAGATTGCCCGTCCAAACAGCTTGTTCGGCGAATAGGTGTCAATGGTATGCTTCATCATATCTGAATGGATATGTGCTGGTGCATCCACATGTGCACCAGAATGCTCACCGAGCACCAGACATTGACAATAATATCCGTCATGCTCATGCGTAATAGTCTGATCCACGATGATTTGAGGATGGGTGGGCCATTTGGGCATGTTGTGCTCGATGGTGGGCGAAAGATCGACGAATCGCGCTTCATCAAGCAGCTTGGTCAGGATCTTTAACGAGTCCGGCATGTACATTCCCTCCTTTTTTCACGTCCGGTACTATTTATGGTGCTTTTATTATAGGCTATATACGCGATTGTCAGGAATTAAAATTTTTATCATTATCTTTTATATTATTACGGGAACATCGTTGTATCCTCTCCATAAAAACTATAATTACAAATCTGCTGAAGCCAAAAAAGCCCTCCTGATTTACAGGAAGGCTTTCTCTGATGTACTTATGGTCTGAACAGCAGGCAGCCGTTTTCGCTTGCGATCTCGTTGACGGACAGGCCCCAATCCGCCAGCTTTTGATTGACCGTTTCGGCCAAGGAATTCGTAAAAGAGGATACGACCTGATCGGGCAGCGCGATACCCGCGATCTCGGCACGCGTTGCGGCGAGGCACAGCGCACCGTCCTTTACCGAGACTTGCCAAGAGCCGTACAGCTTGCACGGATCGGGCAAAAACATAGCGGCAGTGCGCAGCATGCCGGCGTCCAGCCCACTATCTGTCAGCGCCTGCTTGGATACGCTGGCGCTCACCTCTACCGTTGCATGCGCGCCAATGCGCACGGTCATTGCATCAGGCGTAAGCGGCAGCGCTTCGCTGATCAGCGCCCCTAAATCATTCTCGCTAAGCTGTAATTCCACCTGCTCATCCTCCCCTTCCTCCTCCGGCGGTTCGGCAGGCTGCCGTACCGGCTGTTGCAGCAGCATTTTGCCAATGAGCAGCAGGCAAAGCAGCATACAAACGCCCAGAATCAGCGTGTAGACCACACTTTTTTCCTCTTTCATGATCGCCCTCCCCCGCACAGTCTGTTATACTGTATGCGAAGGATCGGCCGAACATGCCTGACATGGATCTGTACGAAAAGAAGGGCGCCTAAGCGCCCTTCTTTTATGCGATTGATCGGTTATTTGCAACCGCAGCCGCAGGTGTTGCTATTGTTGTTGCCGCAGCCACAGGAATTGTTGTTGTTACCGCAGGGATTGCAGCCGCAGCCGGGGCCGAACTCCGGGCACTCCTGCTTGGGCGGGAAGAACTCGTCGATCGGGAACTCAAAGTTTGCGAATACGGCGCAGGGATCCTGCTCGCCGCCGGTGCCGCTGTTCGAGCAGTCGCGGCGCGGCATGCAGATATCGTATGCAGGCATCAGCAACTGGATATCGCGCTCCAGACGGATGATCGAGAACTGGCCCAGCGTGACGAACAGCTGGTAACCGCGGTTGTCAAGCACGATGTCGTCGCCCGCGAAGCAGCGGCAGAGCGAAGAAGGAACTTCGTTCAGGGCGCAGCAGCAGCAGTTGCACGAGGTTTCGGGAGAAACGATGCTGGCATCCAGCAGAATGGGGTCGACAACTTCGACGACAGCCTGCGGCATATTGCTGTTCTGGCAGAGCTGAACATCCATGCCGTCCTCGATATAACGGGACGAGAAGATGCGGGCGCCGCCTTCGCTGCCGAACAGGATGACGCGCTTGTCAAATACGGAGAGGCCGTCGATGATGCGCGGGCGGCCGATCGGGCAACTGACTTCGACTTCGATCTTGTAGAAGAAACGGATATCGACGGTGTAGAAGCCACGGTTAAACTGGACCTTCTCCACATCGATCTTGACGCAGAGCAGCTCGGCAGAGCGGGGCTTTACCGACGCGATACCGCCGGCATTGAGCAGCTCCTGCCCCTCGCGGCACAGGTAAACGCGCAGGTCGCGCAGGCATTCTTTGCTCTTGCAGGAATCGTAAACTTTATTGGTGTGAACGCAAACCGCTTCGCGGAAACCGCCTGCAGCAGCGTTGTTATTGCCGCAGACGGGGCCGGGGCAACATACTTTATCAGCCATGTGTAATCTCCTCCGAATAGTGATTGAAGAAATCTTCAATAACAGCCTATGCGAAGAAAATCGGGGCGTTACTCAATCAGATCGTCATCTGAAATAAAAAATTCATTGTTCATGGCGTCACATTGCCGATCCAGCTCCGACGTCGTGCCGAGCGCCCGCCTTACTCCCTCATAGGCTGCGCGGGCGCGCGGATCGTCGCGGCCGGTGCGCGTGGCGCGAATCAGCAGGTTTTTCGGGGTATCAAGCGGCGAAATGTATTCGACCACGGAAACCTTATACCCTTCCGCTTCCAGCTTGAGCGCGCGCATGCTGTCGGTCATCACATCGTTCAGGCGCGCCTTGAACACACCGGACTTTGCGAGCGGGGCGAGCGCTTCGGGCAGACGGTACTGCTCCAGCAGTTCCTTGTGGCAGCAGGGCACGCAGGCAATGTACTTTGCTTTGGCCCGAATGGCCGCGGCCAGCGCCAGATCGGTCGCGATATCGCAGGCATGCAGCGAAATCACGGCGGTGACCCGCTTTGGCGGCTGATAGACGCGCAGATCGGCGCACTGGAATACCATATTATGATAACCAAGGCGTTTTGCCATCGCCCGGCTCTCCTCGATGACGTGCTCGTTGATATCGACGCCGATCACGCGGCAGCGGCGGTGCAGCACGTCGCGCAGATAGTAGTTCATGACAAAGCTCAAATAGGATTTCCCGCAGGCACAGTCGAGCAGCACGATCTCGTCGCTTTCATCGCCCTCAAACATGGGGGCGACCAGTTCGACATAGTGATCGATCTGGTTGTACTTCCGGATCATATCGTTGCGGAGCTTGCCCTCCTGCGTCAGGATACCGATCTCCTTCAAGAGCGGCGCGGCCTGATCGACACGGATCAAATACTGCCGCCCGGCGTCCAGCAAGGGGTTTGCCGCCGCGGTTTGCTCTTCCGCCGTGGCTTCACGTTCGGCCTGCTTCATGGCAACGCCCTTTGGCGTGACCGACAGCGTCACGACCGAGCCGCGCTCCGTATAGGTCATGACAGCCTCGTCGAACCGCCCTGCCTGTTCGGTAAAAAACGCGCACACGCCGGCCGCGTCGATGGCACGGCTCGCGCCCTCAAACGTCAGCATATAGCCCTGCTCCGCGCGCGTCAGCTTGGCCGGAAACGTTTTTTTACCTGAAAGAAATCGGAAGGACGCTTCCATGAAATAATCTCTGTTTTTTGTCATACGGGCCGAAATGCCGGTCAGCAGCAGCTGCAGCTTGGCCAGATCGCCTTTTTGCATATTCTTCACAACCTTTATCGCTATAGCTATAGTATAATACACGCCGAAATCATTTGCAAATCCGGGGCAACCTTCGTCTGCTTATATGCGCAGACGAAGTGTTTGCATGCCCGGCGTCGACGCGCCCGCGCCGTGGGACACAAGGATCAGCGCGCGGCCCTTACGCGCGTCAAGCACGACCTCGAACGCGCGCTGCGCGTTCGCTTCGTCCAGCCCGGCGAACGGTTCATCCAGCACAAGGATATCCCCCTCTGCCGCGAGCGCGCGCGCCAGCGCCACGCGGCGGCGCATGCCGCCGGAAAGCGTGCGAACGGGCTGCGCCAATGCGTCTTTTGGCAAAAGCGCGTCAAGCAGCGCCTCCCCCGTCTGCCCGCCGACAAGGCGCACATTTTCCAGCGCGCTCCAATGCTCGACCAACCGATCCTCCTGAAAAACCGGATCGAACCGCAGCCCTTTTATACCTTTGACCGTGCCCGCGTCCGCTTCAACAAGACCCATCAGCAGGCGCAGCAGCGTGGTCTTGCCCGCGCCGGAAGGACCTTCGATCCGCCACAGCTCGCCCGGCTTTACGCTTAAACTGACATCGCGCAGCACGGGCTTGCCGTTAAACGACTTGCAAACCTTATCCAACAAAATCATGCGGCGCCCTCCCATCTGCGCTGGGCGGCGGATATCGCACGCACCATCAGCTTTTCCAGACCCACGCTGACCAGAATGATCGCGCACGACCAAGCGAACAGTCCGCTCATATCCAGATACAGCTTGCTTAAATAGAGCTGCTCGCCGATGGTATAACGCGGCAAACCGATGATCTCGCCCGCGATCCCCGCCTTGAGCGCCATGCCGACCGTGAGCCTTGTGGCGGAAAGCATATAAGGCATCACACCCGGCAGGTAGATCGCGCGCAGTCGCCCGGTGGGAGACAGGCGAAATACCCGCGCCATCTCCAGCATTTTAGGGTCGATGCTTGCCAGCCCTTCGCTCAAATTGATGTAGAAAATGGGCAGCACCACAAAAAAGGCTGTGATCACCGATATCCACGCAGAGCGCACCCAGATCAGCGCCACGACAATAAAACAGGCGACCGGCACGCTTTTCATGATCTGTACGGCGGGCGCGAGCAGCAGACGGAGCGCCGAAGCGGTATGGCAAAGCGCCGCGAGCAGACAACCCAACCCAAGGGCGAGCAGGTAACCGAGCGCGATCTTGCCGATCGTGTGCAGCAGCGACAGCCAGAACGAGGCGGTGAACAGCATAGAAAGCAGGCTCTGTACCGTTGGTACAGGGCCTGCAAATAACAGCTTTGGCAGGATGAGCGCCAGTGTCTGCCACACGCCGAGCCAGAATAAGGCGGCAATCGTGCGGCGCAGCCACGTCTTATCCCAGATAGTAGAACGCCTCATCGGGCATTTTTCCTCCCACCGCCTCGGGCGCGATCTCGTACAGCGCGCTTAAATAACCGTTTACCGAAGTCTTCATCTCTTCGCCGGAAACGGAAGAAATAGGACTGAAATAAGCCAGCACTTCCTCAGCCACAGCCGCTCCCACAATACCGTATTCCTCGATCAGCCGCGCGCCGTCCGCCGTGTTTTCCGTCATATAGGCGACCGAAGCGGCGTGATCGTCCAGAAACTGCCGGAGGGCCGCGGGGTGCTCCTCTGCAAACGCGCGCCGCACGATCGTAACGCCGGTCACGGTGCCGCCCGCGCCGCTTTTCGCGGCCCATTCATCGCTGAGGGAAAAGTTCATCGAAAGCTCCTGATCCTGCATCATGGCGACGGTCGCGAACGGCTGCGGCAGAATGGCCGCCGCCGTGGGATCGGCGCTGAGCGCGGAAAGTACCTCGGCGGATTCCGGTTTAAACTCCAGCGTGATATCAGCGTCCGTCAGGCCGTTTAGCTGCATCAGGTAACGCACCGTCCATTCCGGGGTCGTCCCCTTACCGGTCATATAAACGGTTTTGCCTTTCAGTCCCTCCATGTGCTGTAATGATTCATCATAGGAGAGCGCGTACAGCACATTGCCCGCGTTTACATTGATCACCTGAACGCCGCCCTCGGTCTTTTGGTAAAGCGTCGCCGCGAGATTGGTCGGGATCAGCGCGATGTCGGTCTCCCCTTTGGCGATCAAGGGAACGATCTCATCTGCCGCGGTGTACATGGCACCCTCATAGCGCTGTACTTCCGCCGCCTCATCGTCCGCTAACAGCTTGACCAGCCCCATCGAGGTTGGGCCCTTTAGCGCGGATATACGGGTAATCAGCCCGTTTTCATACCCCGGGGCAACATTTTCCGTCGCTTCCGGCCGCTCCTGCTGCGGCTTTGTGCCGCAGCCCGCGAGCAAGGAAAGCGCCATAACGGCCGAAAGCAGCCGTATCCAGTGTTTTTTCATGAATTTCTCCTTATTTTGCAAGCATTGACTTGACCTGCACATGCTGTAAACGGCCCAGCTTGCCGCACAGCGCGTTGATGGTATCGGCCGGGCAATCCATCACAATGGTGATGATGGAGCAGCAATGGTCGTGGTGCGGAACGCCCATGCGGCCGATGATCTGGTCGCCATAAGCGTGCAGCAGCTCATTCACCTGATAGCTCGCATCTCTGTCTTCTACGATAATACCCAGTATCGCAATGCGGTTTTCCATAAAAAGCTCTCCTTCTTTTGCGCAAAAAATGTCCTGTATCTTGCGATACAGGACGTCAAACGCTTATTTTCCGTTCTTTCATCGCAGAATGAATCTTTGACAGCAGATCATGTCGGTTAGTTTGGATCGCTCGCCCGTCAGCATACGCTTTCGAGAAAGATTTGTCCATGGAAAAAGTATAGCTTGTTTCCGTTTTTTTGTCAATGCATAAATCCGGAGCGCTGCGGCAACACTATTCTCGAAATCAAAAAAGGAGGTCTTTTCTCATGGATAAGTCTAACTGCAACAAGTCCATTCGCTGCACTGTCGATCAGTGTGCCAACCACAGCAACTGTGCCGAGTACTGCGCTCTCGATTGCATCACCGTTGGTACGCACGAGGCCAACCCCACCGTTGACCAGTGCACCGACTGCCTCTCTTTCGAGAAGAAGTGCTGCTAAGAAACGGCCATAGCCATTTCTTAGCGATTTCCAGCATGCAAGAGCCGCCAGAAGCGTGTTTACCACGATTCTGACGGCTCTTCGTCTGTTTAACCGGTCGTAAAAGTGATGGCCCGCGGATTGTTATCGATCTCCGCGTGCCGGGTCGCGCCGCCAAACTCTCCGTCCAGCGTCCACGGCACCTCTTCCGGCGAGGAAAAACGGATATGAGAGGTGCGGAAATAGCGAAACCTAGAGGAATCCTCGTTGCGCGTCAGCAGATCGTTAACCAGCCACTGCAATTCCATGGGGTTGTAAACGGGATAGACAAGCAGCACTTCATAGAGCCCATCATCCAGACGCACGCTTTCCGGCGTGATTGTCTTGAAGCCGCCCACCTGCACCGAGTTGGTGACCATACCATAGATATAGTCGTCCTCCTCCTCGATCTCGCTGCACTCGACCGCGATGTGGTGCTCCTTGATACTGGTCAGCGATTTAACGCCCTCGAAAATATAGGCCGCCCTGCCAAATATATTTTTGCTTTGCTGCGGCGTGGCATAGGAAACCTCGGTAAATACGCCGAAAGCGGCGATATAGTTAAAATAGCGCTCGTTAAAGCGGCCGATATCGATGGCGTGCAGCGATGCGCCCACCGCTGTCTGCGCCGCCTCCAGCTGGTTTTTGGGAATACTCAGGCTGGAAGCAAAATCGTTTGTCGTGCCCGCCGGGATATAGCCAAGAATGGGCCGCAGGTCGGTCTGCATCAGGCCGGTGACGACTTCGTTGAGCGTGCCGTCTCCGCCGGCGCACACGATCCGGTCGAATTCGCCGGCGCGGGCCCGCACCACCGCGGTCGCGTCGCGCGCGTTTTGCGTAACATAGATCGTCACATCATAGCCCGCGTTTTGAAACACGCTGACGCAATCGACCGCCTTATTGACGATCTCGCCGCGTCCGGCGTGCGGATTGACGATAAACAGCAGCTTTTGCATGGGCCCTTCTCCCTTTTGTTACTTGGCGAGCAGCGCGCAGACCGCGTTCGCGTAGGCCACCGGATCATCCACCGGCATGCCCTCGATCAGCAGCGCCTGTGTGTACAGGATATCGGCATAGGCGTTTATCTCATCCGAGCCCTGCTGCTGCAAGTCGCACAGCTTTTTAAAGATCGGGTGCTCGGCGTTCAGTTCCAGCACGCGTTCGGCATGTACGCGCTGGCTGTCGTCCATGGCCTGCTGGTTGAGTACCTTTTCCATTTCCAGCGTGACCGGGCCTTCGGCGCGCAGGCAGCACGGGTGGCTCTTGAGCCGGCCGGTCAGTTCTACCTTTTTCACCTTGCCGGTCAGCGTTTCACTGAGCTTGGTGAGCAGCGGCGCGTTTTCCTCGGAAAGCTTTTTGATCTCTTCCTTCTCGTCCTCGCTCTCAAGGCCCAGATCCGCGTCGGTGATGGACTTAAATTCCTTCTCCTTATAGCTTGCCATCATCTTGATGCAAAATTCATCGATATCATGGTGCAAGCAGAGCACTTCGATGCCCTTGTCGGCAAGCGTTTCCATCGCGGGCAGCAGCTTGATCTTTTCGACCGTTTCGCCGCAGGCGTAATAAATATACTTCTGCTCCTCTTTCATGCGGGAGATATACTCATCGAGCGAAACCATCTTATTCTCGGTGGAGGAATGGTACAGCAGCAGATCCATAAGCAGATCCTTATGCGCGCCGTACTGGACATAGGCGCCGTACTTCAGCTGACGCCCAAAGGCGTTCCAAAACTTCTCGTAGTCCTCGCGGCTGTCGGTCATGATCTTCAAAAGCTCGTTTTTGATCTTTTTTTCGATGCTCTGCGCGATCGCCTTGAGGTGACGGTCGTGCTGGAGCATTTCGCGGGAGATGTTCAGCGACAGATCCGCCGTGTCCACCATGCCGCGCACAAAGCTGAAATGGTCGGGCAGAAGATCGGCGCATTTGTCCATGATGAGCACGCCGTTGGAGTAAAGCTGCAAGCCCTTCTCAAAATCCTTGGTGTAATAATCCATTGGCGCGTGGGACGGAATGAACAACATGGCGGTGTAAGTGACCGCGCCCTCGGTGTTCATATGGATATGGCGCAGCGGCGGCTGGTAATCGTAAAACTTGGAGGTGTAAAAATCGTTATAATCCTCGTCCTTTAGTTCCTTTTTGGATTTCTTCCAGATCGGCACCATGGAATTGAGGGTCTCGTTTTCGGTGTACTCCTCCCACTCGGGCGTGTAATCCTCGGGCGCGTCGGCCGGCTTTTCCTTCATGCGGCTCTTGACCATGTCCATGCGGATCGGGTAGCGGATATAATCCGAGTATTTCTTGACAAGCGACTGGATGCGATACGGCTCTAAAAACTCATCGTAGTTTTCGTTTTCGGTATTTTCCTTAATGGTCAGCGTGATACGGGTGCCGTTTTCGGCCTTTTCGAACGGCGCGATCGTATAGCCCGCCGCCCCGTCGGATTGCCAGCAGTTGGCCTCTTCGCTTCCCATGGCGCGGGATACGACTTCAACATGGCTTGCCACCATAAACGCCGCGTAAAAGCCCACGCCGAACTGGCCGATGATATCGATATCGGTCTGGTCGGTGTTTTCCTGTTTGAATGCCAGCGAGCCTGAGCGGGCGATCGTGCCGAGGTTGGCCTCCATCTCCTCCGCCGTCATACCGCAGCCGTGATCCTCGATCACAAAACGGCGGTTTTCCTTGTCGAGCGTCAGCTCGATCGGCAGGGTCTCGCGCGTAATACCGGTCTGTCCTTCCTTCATCGCGTTGTAATACAGCTTATCGGTCGCGTCCGAAGCGTTGGAGATCAACTCGCGCAGAAAAATCTCTTTGTGCGTGTAGATCGAATTGATCATCAGATCGAGCAGGCGCTTCGATTCCGCCTTGAATTGTTTTTTCGCCATGACAAAATCCACCTCTATGTTTTTTATTAGCACTCTGCTTGCGCAAGCGCCAACGTCTTTTGGCGTTAGCACTCTAAGCAAAGGAGTGCTAACGTTATTATGATAAGCTCACAAACAGGAAAAATCAAGCCCCTATACAAAATTTTATAGTTTATTCAAAATTGCAGCCGCCCCCGATCTGGAAACAACGGAGAGCGGCTGCGAATCATCGCCTGTTATTTGATTTTACCGGGCGCGATATGCCGTTCCCGCACACGCTGGCGCACGGTTTCCCGCAGCAGCGTGTAAATGACGGAAAAGAGCGGAATGGAAAACAGCATACCAATGATACCGGCCATACTCGCGCCGAGCGTGACCGCGGCAAGCACCCAAATAGACGGCAGGCCGACCGAACCGCCGACCACGCGCGGATAGATAAAGTTGCCCTCCACCTGCTGCAGCACCAGAAACAGGACCAAAAACCACAGCGACTGGATCGGGCTGATGATAAAGATAAGCAGTACGCCGACAAAGCAGCCGATGAACGCGCCGAAAATCGGAATAAGCGCGGTCACGCCGATCAGCACGGCGACCATGAGCGCGTACGGCATACTGAAGATCGACATGGCGATAAAGAACATCAGGCCGAGAATAAACGCTTCCAAACACTGGCCGGATAAAAAGCTGCTGAACGAACTGCTCGTCAGGTGGCAGACCTCCAAAAAGCGGTCGACGTGCTTTTCCGGGAAAAAGGAATAAAACAAGCGGCGGAACTGGCGGCCCAGATTTTCCTTCTGCATCAAAATATAGATGGCGAAGATCAGGCCGATGAAAGCGTTTGCCACGCCGCTGAGCGCCGAGCTGGCGAAGTTGAACGTGTCGCTCAGGAAGCTGGAATTGCGCAGGAAATCGACGAGCATGGTGCCGATCCCCTTCCAGTCGATCTCCTGCCAGCTGATTTTGAGCGAGGCGATCTCCTTTTCAAACATGGGCACGGCCTGACCGATCTGATCGAGCCATTCCGGCACGCGGGCGCGGGCTGCGGTAAGCTCCTTGCCGATCGCGGCGATGGAGTTGTACAGCTCGGGCAGCACCATGAACAGCACGATCGCGATTACGCCGATCACGACCAGAAGCGTCAGCACGATGCTGCACACGCGCTTCATTTTGATCAGCCTTTTATTTTTTGTGGCCTTGGGCCCGGTAAATAGGTTCTTTTCAAAAAAACGCAGGGGCACGTTCAGGATAAACGCGATACAGCCGCCGATCAAAAACGGCGTGAGCAGGCCGAGCACATACCGCAAAACCGAACCGACCAGCTTGGTATTTTGCAGGCCGACATACAGCAGCACGGCGAATGCGATCAACCCTAGGATCTTCTTTACGTTATTCCGATCTAAATTCAAGGTTTTACGCCTCTTCTTTTCATAAATTATTACTATCTAACCATGTTTCCCAGCTAAAGTCAAGAAGCGTCAAGAAAAATTTACAAATCGATGGTTACCCGGGCGATACCATGCTACAAAAAAGTGCGTACTTGCCAAAACGCAACAAGACGGCTACAATGAACATATCACGATTCATGCAAAAAAAGGAAGGATACCTATGAATGCACAAAACTGCCTCGCCATGCTGCGCGGCATACGGGACGCGGCCTTTGCGACCGTGGACGAAAACGGCCTGCCGCAGGTGCGCATGATCGACGTAATGCTGGCGGAACAGCAAGCTCTTTATTTTTGCACCGCGCGCGGTAAGGCGTTTTATCGGGAGCTGATGCGGGACGGGCATGTAGCCGTGACCGGCATGAACGAAAAGTATCAGATGGTGCGGCTAAACGGCATAGCGGAGCGGCTGGATGAGCAAACTAGCTGGATAGACCGCATTTTTAAGGCCAATCCTTCGATGAACGAGGTATATCCCGGCGATAGCCGCTATGTGCTGGAGGCTTTCTGTATCCGCGCGGGTCAGGTCGAGTTTTTCGATCTCGGCGTATCCCCGATTGAGCGCGCGCTGTTTCCGTTTGGCGGCGCCCGCGCGGAACCCAAGGGCTTTTTCATTACCGAAGCATGTATCGGCTGCGGAAAATGCGCCGCAGCCTGCCCGCAAAAATGCATTGCGGCAGGTTCTCCCTACCGTATTGAGCAAGCGCATTGCCTGCACTGCGGTCTCTGCGCGGAGCTTTGTCCCAGCGCATGTATAATAAAGGAGCAACGAATTTGATTAACGAAATGATCCAGCTGCTTTCATCGCGAGGAGACTTCTTTTGGGGGTTGCTGTTGGAGCACCTGCAGCTCTCCCTTCTTTCGATCGCGCTGGCGATTGTGATCGGTCTGCTGACCGGCGTGGCGATCAGCGAGTACCGCAGAAGTTCCAAGGTCGTGATGGGCGTCATCAACTTTATCTATACCATACCGTCTATTTCCCTTTTGGGATTTTTAATCCCGCTGTCCGGCATCGGGAATACGACCGCGGTGATCGCGTTGACTATATACGCACTGCTGCCCATGGTGCGGAATACCTATACGGGCCTTGCCAATGTCGAACCGCTGCTGGTCGAGGCGGCAACGGGCATGGGCGGCACCCGCGCGCAGGTCCTATGGAAAGTAAAGCTGCCGCTGGCCATGCCCATGATCCTTGCAGGCGTGCGCAATATGACGGTCATGACGATCGCGCTGGCCGGTATCGCCTCGTTCATCGGTGCGGGCGGTCTTGGCGTCGCCATCTATCGCGGTATTACGACAAACAACAAGGCGATGACGCTGGCGGGCAGCCTGCTGATCGCTCTGCTGGCCATTTTGGCGGATACGCTGATCGGCCTGCTGGAAAAATTGACGCAGCGCCACAGGGCGCAGAGATAAAGGAGAAACCCATGAAGAAAAACAAGACCCTCGTTGTGGCGCTGGCGGCGGCCGCGCTTATTTCCGCCCTTGCGGGTTGCGGCAAGAGCGAAGACACGCTGCACATGGCGACCAAACCCATGACCGAGCAGTATATCCTTGGCAGCATGATGAAGACGCTGATCGAAGCGGAGACCGACCTTACCGTTGAAATGACAGAAGGCGTTGGCGGCGGTACCTCAAACATTCAGCCCGCGATGGAAAAAGGTGATTTTGATTTTTATCCCGAATACACCGGAACCGGCTGGAACTTCGTTTTAAAGGAGGACGGCCTCTACGATGAAAGCATGTTCGAGCAGCTGCAGGCGGGCTATCAGCAAATGGGCATGCGCTGGACGGGCATGCTCGGCTTCAACAACACCTTCGGCGTCGCCGTGACAAAAGACGCCGCTGAACAATACGGCCTGAACACCTATTCCGATCTTGCCGCCGCCGCGCCTTCGCTCACCTTTGGCGCGGAATATGACTTCTTCGAGCGCGACGACGGGTATGACGCTCTTTGTGAGACCTACGGCCTATCGTTCCATAACACGATGGATCTGGACATCGGTCTGAAATACGACGCGATTCGGCAGAAAAAAATCGATGTGATGAATATCTTTACGACAGACGGCCAGCTTGCCTCTTCCGATCTTGTGGTGCTTAAGGATGATAAGAACCTTTATCCTTCTTACATGTGCGGTTTTGTCGTGCGCGACGAAGTCTTGCAGGCGCATCCTGAGCTACAGCAGGTATTCGATCTGGTCGCGCAGTCAATCACGGACGCGGAGATGGCGGAAATGAATTATCAGGTAGAGACCGAGGGTAAAGCGCCTGAGGAGGTGGCCGCGGCATTCTTGCAGCAAAAGGGGCTCATGGCGTAAGCCGGCCGAAAAGGAGATACCATGAACGCGATCGAATACAAAAATATCCGTATGGCCTATGGCGACCGGGTAATCATTGAGGATTTCAGCCTTGCCATCCCGCAGGGAGAGTTCATAACGATCATCGGCTCCTCCGGCTGCGGCAAAACGACCCTTTTGAAAATGGTAAACGGTTTGGTCGAGCCAACGGGCGGCGAGGTTTATGTGGGCGGCGAAAACGTCAGCCGCGCGGATATCACCAAGCTGCGCCGAAGCATCGGCTACGCCATACAGGGCAGCGTGCTCTTTCCCCATATGACGGTGGAAAAGAACATCGCTTACGTGCCGAACCTACTGAACAAACGAGACAAACAGCGCACGGCGGAGGCTGTACGGAAATGGATGGGCATCGTCCGTCTGGACGACTCGCTGCGCAAGCGCTATCCGGATCAGCTTTCCGGCGGACAGCAGCAGCGCGTCGGCATTGCGCGCTCGCTCGCCGCCTCCCCCGACCTGCTGCTGATGGATGAGCCGTTCGGCGCGGTGGATGAGATCACGCGCGCTTCTTTGCAGGATGAGATCGCCCGTATCCACCGGGAAACCGGCATCACCATCCTGTTTGTCACCCATGATATCAACGAAGCGCTGCGTCTTGGCACGCGCATGCTGGTCATGGACCGTGGCGCAGCGCTGCAATATGATACGCCCGAAGCCATCCGCAAACAGCCTGCCAATCAATTCGTACAAGCGTTGCTCCGCCGCGCACTCTAACAGAAAAGGGGCGCTTCAGCTCAAGCTGCAGCGTCCCTTTTTCTGTTACGAAATGCCGTTCTGGTGGTTGGTTTTCCACCGGCTACAGCTTATCAAAGCGTTTTTCAGCTGGTCGATGGAGATCGGCTTTGCCAAGTGCCCGTTCATGCCGGAAAGGCGCGCCCGCTGCGCATCCTCGGCGAAAGCGTCCGCCGTCATGGCGATGATCGGCAGCTCGTCGATCCGCTCCATGCCGGAGCGCCGTATTGCCCGCGTGGCTTCATAACCGTTCAGCACCGGCATCTGCACATCCATAAAAACAATATCGTAATACAGCGGCGGATGCGAGCAGATCGCGTTTATTGCCTGCGCACCGTCCTCCGCGGTTTCCACGCGCGCACCGAGCAGTTCCAGCATCTCGGTGGCGATCTGGCGGTTCAGCTCATTGTCCTCCACCAAAAGCACACGAAGGCTGGCGGACAGCGCCTCTTTAGCGCTGCTTTCGGTAAGGGGGGCCGTCTCTACTTCGTCGCACCGGGGCAAACACAGGGTAACGGTAAAGCGCGATCCTTTTCCGTAGTCGCTCTCTACCTTGATATCGCCGTTCATCAGCGAAACGATGTTTTTGACGATCGTCATGCCAATCCCGGTGCCGGCGATCTTACTGATCCGGCTATCCTCCGCACGGCTGAACGGCTCGAAAATATGCGCTACGTATGCAGGCTCCATTCCTACGCCGGTATCCTCTATCACAAAGCGATAGGTGCCGGCTTTTGTTTCCCATTTTTTCAGTTCATCCACGTAAAGCGAGATCGTTCCGCCCGCTTCCGTGTACTTTGAAGCGTTTTCCAGAATATTGACCAGCACTTGGCTCAGCCGCGTCGCGTCGCCTATCACGCGCGGATGAAGCGTTTTATCTACATATACCGATAGGGATTGGCCCTTGCCTTCCGTTGCCAGACGAACCATGGAAACCACTTCCCGCACGGTATCGCGCAGATTAAAGGGAGCGTGCGTCAGCTCTACCGCGCCGCTTTCTATCTTGCTTACATCCAGTACATCGTTGATCAGCCCAAGCAGATGCGCGCCGGAATCGGCGATCTTTTGCAGATAATCCCGCTGCTTCCCCGTATCGCCCAGATGCAGCTGCGCCAGCTCGGTCATGCCGATGATGGCGTTTAACGGGGTGCGGATATCGTGGCTCATTCTGGAGAGAAAGTCGCTTTTGGCCTGACTGGCGTTTTCCGCCTTTTGCAGCGCGTCCTCCAGAATAAGCTTGGCTTTGCGCTCCTTTTGCAGCGCTTCTTCCTGCATGCGGCGTTCATCATCGATATTGCGCGAAAGCGTGATCTCGATCAGATCATCGGTATGGGGGCTTTCCACCCGTACCACCTGCGTGAAATGCCAGCGATATTCTCCGTTTTCCCCCAAATGAGGCACCCGCATGGAAACGATGCGCTCGCCGTTAGTAAAAGCATCGATCAGGGCTTTGCGCGAAAACCTGCTGTTAAATTCATCCCGGTATTCCGGATGGACGGTGCGCAATTCAGCCTCGATCAGATCCTGAAAAGCGCCTTCGTCGCCGGGCTTTGGCACCTGTTCGCGCTCGTATTCCAGCATATGAAAGGTGTTTTTGGTTAAGTTGACCGCGATCACCATCTGATAGGCTGTCTGCGCCGCCGTGGCAAGCTGGCTCACCTCGACATTGCGCTGCTGTTCCAGCTGGTATTCCTCCTGAATATCGCGAAAAATGAGAACGCACCAGCACTCGTCCTCTCCCAAGCGCTCGATTCTGGCGGCGCTGAACTCCACCATATGGTAAACGCCGCCGTCCACCAAACGGCGCATGCGCTTTATGATCTGCTTTTTGCCTTCTCCAAACAGCCGCAGCATGGCCTCTCTAGAAAAGTTCGCTTCAAAAAGCGGCAGATCGTCCGGATGCAGCGTTTTTTGCGCATATCGCCTGTTCTCCGCGCCAAAATTACCTTGTTCCGGAATGTCCGTCCACAACATGTCTTTTTGGCAGTTGACGTAGTAATCCTCGGTCAGGTTGGCGATAATGCATTCGTTAAAAACAGTTACCAGACTTTGGGCGTACATGCGCTCTATTTTTTGAGGGCCTTGCGCCTCTTCAAAATTCAAGCGGTGCGGGGTCGAAGTCACAACGACGGCAGGCGTTTGATCGTTCCACTGAATGCGGTTGGCCGTGATATCCACCGTGGTTTTCTGAATCGGATCGAAGCAGACAACGTGGTGCGTCTGCTTCGATCCGATCTGCTCTAACGGACAGCTGGCGCATTTTTCCGGCCATACATCGAAGCACTTTGCGCCAATTACCGCCCTGCCCCGTCCGGTATCCCGGCAGCGCCGGTTACAGTACAGCAGTTCGCGGGTATTCTCATCTATGACATACACGCTGGTTTCGGACAGTGCGTCCAAAAGTCCACTCAGGTTGTCAGCAGTCATGCTTTCCACTCCCCACCCAGACGGGCGTCCGCAACAGCGCGTTCATACCAGCTCTGGTTACAAGATCGATTCCACATCCATTATACACGCTGCGCAATTAAATAGAAAGTAGCTGCGCTCCATATTTTCAAAAAGCTCGCTCGCAACACAAACGCAACCGAAAATTGCGGAAAAATTGGTGGATGCAACCACGCATTTTTGATAAACTATTGCAAAATAAAGAGAGGAGAAATCAAATCATGACAGTTTCGTTCATTCTGATCGTGATCAGTATTATTGTGGTTGGAGTTTTCATCGGTTTTGGGGTCCTGATCACATGCGCGCTCTTGAAGTACATCCGATCAAAAGAGGTGCGGCAGGAAAAAGCGGCGGTGGCGAGATCCTTGGGAGAAACCTTAAAAGCACACCGGACCAGATGTAAAATGACACAGGAATTTGTGGCGGAATCCATTGGGGTGAGCAGGCAAGCCGTTTCCAAATGGGAAATGGGTACATCGGACCCCAGCACGTCAAATCTGCTTGCGCTGGCCAAGCTTTTCGGCATATCCGCCGAAGAACTGCTTCGGAATATCGCTTGAGCTTAAGCCTACTAAATTTCCGGTCCGCCGCCTTGCACGAAGATCTCGCACATCAGCATAACGCCGAGCTTGAGACCATATCCAAAGCAGTCCCGCTCTTCCAGCGTATTCGCTTGCGAATAGAGGTTGTTTAAAGCTTCAAACCGCTGGCAATCATCCACCGACATTTTACTGATAAAATAGCGCTGCTCTTCTTCGATCTTGCGATTGATGCAAGTGCGCTGGGGGTCAGGCTCAACCCGGCGGCTGATCGCACAGATCCCGCCATAAAATAAACTATCGATAATGCTTTCGTTCATATCTATATCCGTCCTTTCAATTTGGCTTCACAGGTGCCTTGCAAGAACGGTCCGCACAGTGTATAATATTTATGCGGTCTGCCCTTGTGGTAGCTGCGTATGGGAAGTGGCGAGTAACTTTGTCGAGGGACGCGCCGCTTCCTTTCATTTTTTTTCTAGGTCGTCATACATTTTGCGAACACCACGCCGAACCACTTCTGCTCTTGATATGTTCATCTGCTCACTGCATAGTGTGAGTAATTCAGATGTATCTCTATCAAAGCGTATTTTCATGGTAATGTCTTTGGGATTGTCTGTCGGACGACCCATTTTTTTTGCGGCCATTTGACACCTCCTTTTGCAGGTCGCTAAGTGCATTATAATATATAGACCTGCAAAAGTCAACAAGACATTTAAAAGGACCCGCAAACATCTGATACATTCAGATGTTTGCGGGTCTAATTATTCTTCCTGACTTTCCAATCGCTCACGCATTTCGCTTAAGGTAATGCCATCTTTGACAAAATATCTCCATCCATTGACGTGAGTATTCTCCAACCAGCCTCGTTTTTCTATCAAAAGCTTGCGGGCAAGAGCTGATACAGAATATTGTGCATTCTGATATTCGACAGTATTTTTGTCGTCAGCTACTTTAACACTTATACTGTCATCGAACATAAATATTAACTCTTGACCAATCGAAAGACCCAACAGCTTAAATGAATTATTTGTTCGTTTTGTCCTACTCTCTGCAATTTCTTCTTCTTCCGATTGTTCCTGTGTAGGAACATACAGCCTTAAATTTTCCCTATCATTTCTAAGCATTGCAACATCGTAAAAAATTCCATATGCTGTTTCAGGCGATATTCGGAAGAACTCGCGTTCACGAATCCGCCCGTTGCCGAGCTGCTCCCGTGCATGCAACGAACCATCTACCCTATCTATAAGACTGTGGATGTACTTCTCGACGAGCATCGGGTTATCAACTTCGTAGACGGCATAACAACGATATGATAGCGGGATATTAGTCGGGGCATTTAACTCTCGCAGGCGGCTTTCAATATCGTTACGCTCTGTCCTCCCAATTTTGACCCAACCATCAAGACAAGGATTCGTTAAGATGTATACAAGTCCCTTTGCCATATTACTGTCATTCCCACTCGATCGTGCCGACCGGCTTGGGAGTCAGATCGTACAGAACGCGGTTGATGCCGGGCACTTCATGGGTGATGCGGTCGGTGATGCGCTGCAATACCGGCCAATCGATCAGTTCGATCGTGGCGGTCATGGCGTCCACCGTATTGACCGCGCGGAGGATGCAAGGCCACTCGAACGAGCGCGCGTTATCACGTACGCCGACCGACTTGAAATCCGGTACAACGGTGAAATACTGCCACACCTTACCGGCTAG
This sequence comes from Butyricicoccus faecihominis, assembly GCF_024462775.1. Taxonomy (GTDB): domain Bacteria; phylum Bacillota; class Clostridia; order Oscillospirales; family Butyricicoccaceae; genus Agathobaculum; species Agathobaculum faecihominis_A. The sequence goes on along the minus strand of NZ_JANGCE010000001.1, from coordinate 222,627 downwards.
ACCGGCCTTGTCAAACTCTTCGCGCAGGATGGCGTCCGCTTCGCGCAGGGCTTCCAGACGGTCGCGCGTGATCGCGCCAAGGCAGCGCACGCCAAGGCCGGGGCCCGGGAAAGGCTGGCGGTAGACCATGCTCTCCGGCAGGCCCAGCGCAACACCGCAGGCGCGCACCTCGTCCTTAAAGAGCATTTTCAGCGGCTCGACCAGCGCAAAGTCCATATCCTCCGGCAGGCCGCCGACGTTGTGGTGGCTCTTTACCGCCTTGACCGTCTTCGTGCCGCTTTCGATGATATCCGGGTAAATCGTACCCTGCGCCAAAAATTCAATACCGGAAAGCTTCCGCGCTTCCTCCTCGAACACGCGGATAAACTCAGCGCCGATGATCTTGCGTTTCTGCTCCGGATCGGTCACGTCCGCGAGCTTGTCCAGAAAACGGTCTACCGCGTCCACATAGATAAGGTTCGCGTCCATTTCATCGCGGAACACCGAAACGACCTGCTCCGGTTCGCCCTTGCGCAGCAGACCGTGGTTGACATGCACGCAGGTTAGTTGCTTACCGATCGCCTTGATCAGCAGCGCCGCGACGACCGAGGAATCCACACCGCCGGAAAGCGCCAGCAGCACCTTGCGATCCCCCACTTGCCGCTGGATCAGCTCGATCTGATCCGCAATGAAGTTTTCCATGTTCCAGTTGGGCTGCGCGCCGCACAAGTCGAATACAAAGTTGGACAGCGCGGTTTTGCGTTCGCTTTCGTCCGCGGGCCATGGCTTATCGCCCTTATGATCGGCAAGCAGCACGGGTACGTTGTAATTATAAACTTCCTTTGCCACGTCGATCTCTACCCCGTCCACCACACGGTTGGGGCCGCCGTTTAAAATAATGCCTTTTACGCCCGGCAACGCGTCCAGCTCAGCCGCCGTGATATCATGCGGGTGGATCTCGCTGTACACGCCCAGCTCGCGGATCTCGCGGGCCAGTCTGGGGTTTTCTTCGCTGCCAAGGTCAAGGATAACGATCATATCCTGCTTCATTGCAGTCCCTCCATCTTTCTATACGGTTAATATATTTAATCATACCGTATTTTTCTTTTGAATGCAAGCGTTTCACCATGGACGGCGCGGTTATAGGACCAGACGCTCCATGCGCGCGCCGGGCGCGAGCGCGCGGACATACGCCGCAATCTGTTCAAGGCAGCTCTCCACCCGAGCCGCCGGGTAGTCTTCGGGCGCAAACACCAAATAAACGGGGTGCAGCGTATCCTCCTGTAAACAGGTGCGCTCGTCCGGTCCGGCGATCATGCTGAGGATAATGCCGCCATCGTCGCGACCGGTCAAATCTCCCTTATATGAGTGACTTTCGCGCCCGCCCATGCCGGTAAAGGACTCCTCAGCAGCCGGGCGATAGAGTGTGACCGGGCCCTGCACACGTTCCACGTCATGCGTGCCCAGCAGCACGCGCGTTTTCAGCTCAGTCAAAAACGCCACTTGATTGATGGGGCTCCATTCTGGAAACGGCCGGCCCTTGAGCAAAAAACTTTCGAGCTGCGCCATGACCGGATAGGTCTTTTTGAATTTACGAAAATAACGAAAATAAGGGTCCTCGCTGAAATCTCGTTTGCGGTCATACTCAGGCGCCAAAAGCATGATCTCGTCCAGCTCCCTCCGCTTCAGCGCCTCAAAACCCGCCGTATCCCAATCAGATGAATCCGGATACCAAACCTCAAGCACGCCAAAGGGCAACTGCAAGCCTTTTAGGGCGGCGTCCTTCTGCATATCGATCAATTTCATGCCACTCCTTTATATAGAACTGCCTTCATTGTGGATGAATACGCTCGATTTGTCAAGTAGACGCGGTCTTTGTTTGCGCCGGGTCCCATACATAAGACGAATTTGGCGGTTCATCTAGTCTGTCCGATTTTTCCACTGCGTTCGCTAAAGACCGCGCCGCCGATGATTAGCACCGCCCCGATGAGTTGTACCGGCAACAGGGTTTCATGAAGCAGCAGCACTGAAAAAGCAACGGCTGAAAGCGGTTCCAAATAACCGCACACCGCCACTGACTGCACCGGCAGCTTACCGATCGAAGAAAAATAAAAGTAACATCCAATTCCTGTGTTGAGTAAGCCGAGCATAAGGATAGGCGCCCAATCCGAGCTTTCTATCCGAATGAACAAGCCCTGCTTTACGTAAACAAAAACGGCTACGGTTATAAAACTGAAAATGAGTTGCAGCATGGCGTTTTCCAACCCGGTAATACATGCAGCCTTTTTGTTGCAGATCACCATGGCCGCATACATGATTGCGGACATGCCGCCACAGAAGAGTCCCCAACCTATACCGCCCTCTTGCAGTGCTCTGCCGTTGACAAGATAGATCCCACACAGCACCGCAACAAAACCAATCATTTTCGTCGGCGTCAGCTTTTCACCGAACAAAAGCGGCGAAAGCGCCATAACAATGACCGGCCCGCAGTAATAGGCCAGCGACGCAATACCGACCCCGATCTGCTGGTATGCTTCATACAGGAACATCCAACTAGCGCCCATCGCAACACCCGATATGGATAAAAAGAGAAACTGCCGCTTATGTTTCCCAAAAGTAAGTTTTCCCTTGTGAAACAAGAAAATAATCAGTAACAGCAGACTACCGATCAACGTGCGCAGCAGAACGATTTCATAGCTGGTCAGCGCAATATGACTGGCTACAATGCCGTTTGTCCCGAATAACAGCAGTGCGGCAAAATATTTGATGTGCGCGTGCTCCGTGATCCTCTGCTTCTCTTTTTGGTTTCGATCGGTTACTGGCCGCAGCCTTTGCAGGGCGCTTTGTAAAATCATTTCGGTACCTCTCCCCATTGCATTTCTTTTGGATATAGTGTACCATATCCTCTATAAGCACAAAAGCGAATGTTTTTCATATATTCTATGATAAAATCGAATATTAAAGGGGATCGGTACTGCATGGATATGAACATACAAAAATACATGGCGTTCCTTAAAACAGTAGAGTATGGCAGCTTTACAAAGGCCGCCGAGGTACTGAGCTATTCCCAATCCGGCATCAGCCGCATGATCAACGATTTGGAGAAGGAGTGGAAGATCATCTTGCTAGAACGGGGACGCGCCGGGGTTCGCCTGACTTCCGACGGTCTCAAGCTGCTGCCGCACGCCCAAAGCGTCTGCACGGAATACCGCAAGCTGCAAATGCAGGTAGACGAGCTGAACGGGCTGCAAGCCGGCCTGATCCGGATCGGCACCTTTTCCAGCGTCGCGACCCACTGGCTGCCGAACATCATCCGGGAATTTCAAAAAGACTATCCCAACATTGAATATGAATTGCTGCTGGGCGACTATAAAGAGATCGAGGAGTGGATTCTCACAGGCCGCGTCGATTGCGGTTTTCTTCGCCTGCCCACGCACCCGGAACTGCAAACGATTTTCTTGGAGCAGGACGAGCTGCTCGTCATTTTACCGGAAGCGCACCCCTTGGCAGGGTGTGATAGATTCCCGGTCGCCGCGTTATGCAACGATCCGTTCATGCTGCTAGAAAAAGGCGAAAAAGCTGAGGTCTCCGAAATATTTGAGCGGTGCAAGATATCGCCTAACGTACATTTTACCACTTGGGATGACTATGCGATCATGTCAATGGTGGAAAGCGACCTCGGTATCAGCATTTTGCCCCGGCTGATTCTCAGGCGGGTTCCTTATCGCATCGTTGCAAAAGAATTGGAGGTACCTGCTTACCGCAGCATAGGTCTGGCCCTACGGGATCAGCGCTCCGCATCCATAGCGGTCAAGCGCTTCATGGAATATTTGCAATACCGCTGATACGGAACCCTGTCAAAAAATCCCCCAAACCTAAACATAAGGTTTGGGGGATCGTTTTTACTCCCACTCCACCGTTGCCGGGGGCTTAGAGGTGATATCATACACGATACGGTTGATATGGCCCACTTCGTTGACAATACGGATGGATACGCGGTCGAGCACCTCATAGGGAATGCGCGCCCAATCCGCGGTCATGAAGTCCGTGGTTGTCACGCCGCGCAAAGCGAGCGTGTAATCATACGTGCGGCCGTCGCCCATGACGCCGACCGAGCGCATATCGGTCAGCACCGCGAAATACTGGCTGATCGAGCGGTCCAGCCCTGCGTTCGCGATCTCTTCGCGATAAATCGCGTCGGCCTCGCGCAGAATGGCGAGTTTTTCCTCGGTCACCTCGCCGATCACACGGATGCCCAGACCCGGGCCCGGAAACGGCTGGCGCCAAACAAGATGCTCGGGCAGGCCAAGCTCCAAGCCCATCTGCCGCACTTCATCCTTAAAGAGCATGCGCAGCGGCTCGATCAATTCCTCGAAATCGACGACGTCCGGCAGGCCGCCGACATTGTGGTGGCTCTTGATGACCGCCGAATCGCCAAGGCCGGACTCGATCACGTCCGGATAGATGGTGCCCTGCACCAGAAAATCGACCTTGCCGATCTTCTTGGCTTCGTCCTCAAACACACGGATGAACTCTTCGCCAATGGCCTTGCGCTTGGCTTCAGGCTCGCTCAGCCCCTTTAAACGGTTTAAGAAGCGCTGCTGCGCCTTTGCGTGGACAAAGTTTGCGTCAAAGCGGGTTTTGAATGCCTCTTCCACCTCGATGCCTTCGTTTTTACGCATCAGGCCGTTATCGACGAACACACAGGTCAACTGGCGGCCGACCGCTTTGCTGAGAAGCGCCGCGGCTACGCTTGAATCGACGCCGCCGGAAAGGGCGCAAAGCACCTTGCCGTCCCCCACTTGCCGACGAATCGAAACAAGCTGATTTTCGATGTATTTCCCCATCGTCCAATCGCCGGTGCAGCCGCACACGTCGTATACAAAGTGGCGAAGCATATCCGTACCGTGCGGCGTGTGATTGACCTCCGGATGGAACTGTACGCCGTACAACTTTTTTTCCGCGTTTTCCATCGCGGCGGTCGGACAGGTCGCTGTAGTCGCGGTGACACGGAAACCCTCGGGCGCGTTCGCGATAAAGTCGGTATGGCTCATCCAGCAAATTTCGTTTTCTTGCAGATCGGAAAACAGCGTGCTCGTGCGGTCGAGCCGCACCTCAGTCTTGCCGTATTCGCTCTTTTCGGCGGCGTCGGATACCGTGCCGGCCAAAAGGTGCGCCATCAACTGGCAGCCATAGCAGATGCCGAGCACCGGAATGCCGAGTTCCAGCACTTCCCTGCCGCAGCGCGGCGAGGCATCGTCGTATACGCTATTGGGGCCGCCGGTGAAAATGATGCCCGCGGGCTGCATCGCCTTGATTTCGCTCAGCGGGGTCTTGTAGCTTTTGACCTCGCAGTATACATGTTGTTCGCGCACGCGGCGCGCGATCAGCTGGTTATACTGGCCGCCAAAGTCTAGCACCAGAATCAACTGATGATTTTCCATGAAAAATCTCCTTCCAAAGCAATATCTGTCTGTTGCTATTATGACACAATGCAGCGTTTTAGACAAGTTTTTTGCCGGTGTTTTTACTTTCCCGCTATATTTTTTGATAAATAGGCAGAAATAAACTATGTTTGACGTATGATTTTCGGGAAATTGGTGCATCCTTTGGGCAAGAGAACCTTTCAAGGGGTGTAATAACAATGTTAAAGGATAAAAAATTGCTGTTTTGCGCGGTCCTGCTGCCGATCACCGTGCTGTTTTCCGGCTATGCGCTGGCCGCGGGATTGAAAACCGTGCCCGCGGACGGCGCGCCGCCCATTGCGCAAAGCGTTCATGGCGAAACCTGTCTGGGTGTGCCGATCGAACTGACGCTCACCGCGACCGACGAGGACAACGACATTGCCTTGTACCAGTTAACCGAGCAGCCGCGACTAGGCACGGCTCAGATCGACGGCGCAGTACTGCGCTACACGCCGGGTAAAAAGGCCGGTACGGATAAGTTTTCTTACACCGCGGTGGATGAAAACGGCAATACCGCACCCGCCGCCACGGTAACGGTAACCGTGGTGAAGAACCGCTCTAAACTGACCTACGCGGATATGGAAGGCAATCCATCCCATTACGCGGCCATCTGTTTATCCGAAGCCGGCGTGATGACGGGGGAAAAGATCGGCGACTGCTCTTTTTTCCATCCAGCACAGCCGATCACGCGCAGCGAGTTCATTGCAATGGCTTCCGCCGTGGCCGATCTGCCGCTTGAGCCGACCGAGCAGACCGATTTTGCCGACGACGGCGGCCTCTCTCCGTGGGCCAAGCCCTATGTCAGCGCCGCGGCGTCCAGCGGGTTGGTCAGCGGCTACCGTACCGCGGGCGGCTATGCCGAGATCCGCGGGCAAAATCCGATCACGTTGGCCGAGGCCTGCGTTGTCGTCAATAATCTGCTGACCGAAACGCTTCAGGGCGCCGAAGCGGCCTACGCCTCGGAACACTCAACGGAAATGGATTGGGCGCAATCCGCGATCGGCTCGCTGAACCGGCTGCAGGTGCTCTCTCCCCTTTCCGAAATGCAGCAGCCGAGCGACGCGATCTCCCGCCAGACCGCGTGTGAGCTGCTTTACAACGCCATGCAGCTGATGGAAGAATAGTCAATCAGTAAGGCCACCGGAAAAAAGTATTCCGGTGGCCACTGTTTTAAAATTCAACCGACTTTTCAAAATCTTTATACAGCAAGCTGGGCTGAATGCCAACGTTGTTCTGGTACTTACCGCTTTCATAGGGGGTATACTCGCCGTGGATATCATGGTAGTATATCTGGCAGATCTCAACATTGGGATATATTCGGATGGGCTGCACGCAGAATATCTCCAGCGTCCAATAGCCCCGGAAACCCACATCGCCAAAGCCCGCGGTGACGTGGATAAAAAGGCCAAGTCGGCCGGTCGAAGAACGCCCCTCCAGCATGGGCACATAGCCATCGGTCGAGGTGTATTCGTTCGTGCGGCCCAGATAGAGCCGATTGGGTTCGAGAAGCAAACCGTTTTCCGGGATAAAAATGCGGTGCGCTCTGTTATTCTTCTTCATATCCAGCACTTCGTTGTCATAGACAAGCAGTTCATCCGCCAAGGACAGGTTATAGCTGTTTGGATTGATCCGTTTTTCATCAAACGGAATAATTTTGATCTCCTTGCCGATGTGCTTTAAAATTTCTTGACCGGATAGGATCATATGAGGTGTTCCTTTCTGTTTATTCCACGCGCAGCTTTTCGATCGCCGCTTCGTCCGGTGTGACATACGCCGTTTGGTAAACGTGATAAATGACCATGCCCGGCTTTGCGCCGGCGGGCTTTTTCACCTGACGTACCGGCGTATAATCGACCGGAACCAGCGACGAGGTACGCGCCTTGGAGTGGTACGCCGCGATCATCGCGGCTTCGGTCATGGCCTGATCGGTCGGCTCGCGGCCGTCGACCGCGAGAATGACGTGGGAGCCATGGATTTTCTGTGTGTGAAACCAAATATCGCTTTTCAGCGCGGTTTTCAGCGTGAGCAGATCGTTTTGCAGGTTGTTTTTACCCGCAAACACATCAAACCCGTCGCTGGTGCGGTAGTGGTAGGGTTTAGCCGAAGCGGGCCGCGCCTGACCGCGTTTGTTCCTTGTCTGCTTTTTGGAGAGCACGCCTGTCTGCGTTAACTCCTCGCGAAGCTGGGCCAGATCGCGTTCGTTTTCCGCTTCCTCGATCAGGGCAAGCACACTGTCGAGGTATTGCAGCTCGTCCTGCCCCTGCGCCAGCTGTACGGTGAGCATCTGTTCGGCTGTTTTGGCCTTGTTATAAAGCTTAAAGTAGCGCTGCGCGTTCTGCTGTGGCGTAAGCCTGATATCGAGCGTGATCTCGACCTCTGGGCAGGTCTCGTCGTAATAGTCCACCGCGCGGACCTTGTTCATGCCCTTTTCAATCTGGTACAGGTTGGCCGTGATCAAGTCGCCTATGCGCTTGTGCTTGTCACGGTCGTGCGTTTGGGCAAGCTCCTTTTGCTGGGCGGCGATTTTACGCGCCAGCCGGTCGCGCGCGTTCTGTACGGTTTTACGCAAATCCTGCGTGCGGCGCGCCATGCGCTCGGCCTTGCCCTTTTTCTCGTAAAAGGCGGCGAGCAAAGCGGAAAAGCTATCAAACACCGTTGTTTGCAAAAAGTCGCCGTATTGCGCAATGGGCGTGCAGGAGAAATCGAACACCGCGCCGTCCTCGCGCCGGGTCAGAAGCGTGGGCGAAAAGCGACCCCCTTTGACGTCGGCGCAAAAAGCGTCGAACGCCTGCGCAATCGCGCGGTAGTCCTTTTCCGTCAATTCGCGCAGGGGCTGCTGTACGTTTCCGGTCGCGCGGAACGCGATCTCACGGCACAACAGCGGCGAAAAGCCGAGAAGCAGGCCGAGAAGCGCACGGTCAAGCGCTGCCTCCGGGTCGCCCTCCCGCAGCAGGGCGGCCAGCGTTTCACCGGTCAGCCCAAAGGGATCGCGTTTGTCCTGCGCGGGCGGCATGCGGTAAAACAGGCCCGGCATTACCTGCCGCTTGCCGGATATATCACCGTCCACCCGGCGCAGCGAATCGATGACGCGCCCATCCTCGCCGCATAAAACCAGATTGGAGTGCTTGCCCATGAGTTCGCACATCAGGCGCTTTTTGCAGGGCACGCCCATTTCATCGTTGGTGTCCAACTCGATGGTGAACATGCGCTCGGTCGCGGGCTGGGAAATGGCGGCGATCTTGGCCCCCTGCACATGCTTGCGCATCAGCATGCAAAACATGGGCGGCGCGGCGGGGTTTTCCCGCGCGGCTTCGATAAAGTGCGCGCGCGGCGCGCCCGCCGCGATCGAGAGAAGCAGGCGCTTTGCGCCGCCCACGCCGCGCGTTTGCAGCACAATCTCGTCCCGGTCGGGCTGATATACTTTTTCCACGCGACAGCCCGTGAGCGCCGCGTTCAGTTCGTGCACTACTGCCCCAAGGCAGATTGCGTCGAGTGGCATAATAAACCTTCCTTATATAAATTGGATGCAATCGGCGTGCTTCGCCGATGTTTTGACCGTAAGCTTGGGAAAAGCGCCCCTGATCTGCTCTGCAAACACGGCGGTCATCGGGTTTTCGGTTGGAAAATGCCCGGCGTCCACCAGCGTCAGGCCAAGGGCCTGTGCGCGTTGCATCAAGTCGTAGCTGCAATCGCCTATCACAAAGGCTTCCGCGCCCTTTGCGAGCGCCTGATCCATCATTTTTCCACAGGCGCCGCCGCCGACCGCGACACGGCGGATGGCCCGGCCGCCGTCGCAGTAACGCACGCCGCCCGCGTTCAGGCAGTCCTTGACGTAGCGGACAAATTCCTCGGGCTGCATTTCGCGCGGCAACGTGCCGACACGGCCCAGCATACCGTTTTCCCCGGCTTCCATATTGGATACGCCGGTCAGGAACAGCGCGGCGGCCAGCGCGTCGTTTACGCCGCCCTGCGCGCAGTCCGCGTTGGTGTGCATACAGATGAGCGCGATCTCGTTTCGGATCGCCGCGCGCAGCAGGCGGCCCGTGGTATCATCCGCCGTGACCCGGCTGACCGAGGTGAAGATCGCCGGATGATGGGCCACAATCAGCTGTGCGCCGAGCGCGGCTGCCTCCTCCACCACCTGCTCGGTAATATCAAGCGCGCAGAGAACGGAAGAGACCGGCTGCACGCGGTCGCCAGCCAATAGGCCGACGTTGTCCCAGCTTTCCGCAAGCTCGTATGGGGCAAAGCCCTCTAAAAAAGTCAGGATATCCTGTACGGTTATCATCATAATTCCTCCATAGCGTCCCGAAGCGCCGTAACGGTATCGCGCTGCGCCGCGAGGCGCGCTTCATCGACCGCGCTGCCCTGCTCCATACCGGCCAGCGCGCGCGTTTCAATGCGCAGCAGGTGTGCCAGATATTCCTTCGCACCGGCCGCCCGCAACAGCGCGGTTGAAACATGGCAGGCGGAAAGCGGTTTTTCCCGCTTATCCGCCCCGCCCCGGGCGCTGATCACAATGTACCAGCGGCGCGCGCCTTCGCGGCAGATCGTTTCCTCAACGATGCGGCAGCCGTTTTGCCACAGCCATTGGCGCAGCTCGGGCGCGCCCGTCATAGGCTGGAGCAACAGCAGATGACCTCCGCCAATCGCCCACGGCGCGGCATCCAAAATTTCCGCAATGGTCTGCCCGCCCATGCCCGCGATCGAAACGGTATCGCACTCGTCAGGAGCGATCGCGTCAAGGCCGGGCGCAAGGCGAAGCGGCAGCGAAACGCCGTGATCCCGCGCGTTTTGTTCGGCGTGTCGGAGCGGTCCCGCGCCGATATCCGAGCCGACGGCGCTCCGTACGCGGCCCGCCTTTAGCAGGCTGATCGGCAGCTTGCCGTGATCGGTGCCGATATCGGCCAGACGCGCGCCCTGCGGCACCAGCGATGCAAGGCAGTCAAGGCGCGGCGTTAAAATCAAACTTTCCATAGTCTCCTCAAAAAAAACCGGGCCGGCTTTAGCCGGCCCGGTTTCCTACTAGCTTATTCTCCGAAAAAGCTGTTGAGCTTTTCAACCAGCTCGTCCGCATTCGTGCCGTGAACCATGCAGGCTTCCTCGATGCTTTCGCCCTGCGAAGCCGGACAGCCCAGACAGTGCATGCCCATTTCCGTGAAAAAGGGCGCCGTGTTCAGATCGCGGGCCAAAACCTCGCCGATCGTGGTTTTCTTCGTGACAGCAGCCATGATGAACCTCCTTAACTCGTTTGTTTGATTTCTTATAGTATACCGCAGAAAAACAGAAAATTCAATCAAAATATCATATTTATCACGTCTGAAATACTTATTTGTAAAAATTAAAAAAGCGTCCGAGAAAACTCTCGGACGCTGATTTTGCGGGTAATAGGCTAAAAAATTAGCCCTCTTCGCGCATCTTGGCGAAGCACTCGCTGCAATATACCGGGCGATCGGACTTGGGCTCGAACGGAACTCTCGCCTCGCCGCCGCAGGAAGCGCAGACTGCGGTGAAATACTCGCGGGGGCCGCGGGCAGCATTCTTGCGGGCATCGCGGCAGTTCTTGCAGCGCTGGGGCTCGTTCTGGAAGCCGCGCTCTGCGTAAAACTCCTGCTCACCTGCGGTGAATACAAATTCCTGACCGCATTCCTTGCATACTAAAGTCTTGTCTTCGTACATGCTTTTTACCTCTCTTTGATACCGTTCCCTCGGGAACCTAGATTTATTGCGTACAGGCTTCTTTTGCCTGCAATCGCCTATTGGGGTTTGATAGCTGCCGATTTTCGCTTGATGCGCTGGATGGCATTGTCCACAGACTTGATTGGTTTATGCAGTGTTTCGGCCATTTGCTCATAGGACAGGCCGTCTAGAAACAATGTTAAAACCTTTGCCTCGAATTCAGACAGGAGCGAATAGAGCCTGCGTATCAGCTCCGCCCGTTCCTCATTGCCGATCACCAGCGATTCGGGGTCACCGATCGGTGCCGCAACCCGGGTGTGCGATTGAGCAAGGTCTTCAAACAGAGGTCGATCAAAGGACAGGGAACGATTTAAAGGATCGTGCTTGAGCGCCGCCGCCGCACGCACCGCGGTATAGATCCGCCGGGTGACGCATAGGCGCGCAAACGCGCCGAACGGCGTTTTTTGTGCTTCGTCGTATTCGCGGATCGCCTTGAGCAGTCCAAGCATGCCCTCCTGCAGCAAATCCTCCGCGTCGGCGCCAACCAAAAAGTAGGGGCGCGCGCAGGTCTTTACCAGCCGGGAATACCGCGAAACGAGCGCTTCTGTTGCCTCGCCCTTGCCCTGCTGCGCCATTTGGCACAAAGCTTCATCGGATAGGGCGGCAAATGCCTCAAATTCCTTATCGTTTCTCATGTCGCTTCTCATTATAGGCGAAAGAATCCATTTTGTCAAGTAATTTTTGTGGAACCTATTGATTTTCCGCCAAATTTCGATTTTGATTTTTGTGCTAATTAGACAATCAACTTCGGCAAAACGCTTTAATTTATTCGACCGTGACCGACTTTGCCAGATTGCGCGGCTTATCCACGTCGCAGCTACGTTCCACCGCTACATAGTATGCCAGAAGCTGCAACGGAATAATCGAAAGGGACGCGGAAAATTCCGAAAGGCACTTGGGCAAACGCACGATATGGCGGCAAACCGATTCGTCGCCGGTAAAATCGTCCGTCGTGACGAGAACGACGCTTGCCCCGCGCGATACCACCTCGCGAATGTTGGACACGGTTTTTTCAAACAGGGCGGGCTGTGTGGCGAGCGCGACGACGAGCGTGCCCTTCTCGATCAGCGAGATGGTGCCGTGTTTCAGTTCGCCCGCCGCATAGGCTTCAGAGTGTACATAGCTGATCTCCTTGAGCTTGAGCGAGGCTTCCAGCGCGGCGGCATAATCCAGCCCGCGCCCTAAAAAGAAGACGGACGCGCGGTTGGCGTATCGGGTGGCGATACGCTGCATCTGTTCCTTGCAGGCAAGCGTCTGCTCGATCAAACGGGGCAAACGGCGCAGCTCGGCGCACAGCGCCTTTTCATCGCCGATCGAAATATGGCCGCGCACCCGCGCGATCCGCACGGAGATCATATAAAGCGCCGCAAGCTGCGCGGAATAGGCCTTGGTGGTGGCGACAGCGATCTCCGGCCCGGCCCATGTGTACAGCACGCCGTCCGCTTCGCGCGCGATCGTAGAAGAGACCACATTGACGATTGCGACCGTAAACGCGCCCGCCTGCTTGGCCAGACGCATAGCGGCCAGCGTATCCGCGGTTTCGCCCGACTGGCTGACGACGATGCACAGATCCTTCTTGCCGATGATCGGGTTTTCATAGCGGAATTCGCTCGCCACCTCAGCCGAGCAGCGCACGCGGCACATGCTTTCGATCACGCGCTTGCCCACCATACCGGCGTGCAGCGCCGAGCCGCAGGCGACGATATGCATATTTTCGATCTCGCGCAGGCGCTCATCCGTTAGGCCGCACTCCTCGAACAAAATGCTGTCGTTCTGGATGCGGGGGCGTACCGTGTCGCCGACCGCCTTGGGCTGCTCCATAATCTCCTTGATCATAAAGTGCTCGTAACCGCCCTTTTCCGCGGCGGACATGTCCCAAGTCACGGTCTGCACCGGCTTATCGAGCGTTTCGCCGAACTCGTTCATCACGGTAACGCCGTCCGGGCGGACGATCGCCACCTCGTTATCGTCCAAAATAATGTACCGGTCGGTCCGGCTGATGATGGCGGTGATATCGGACGCGATCATGTTTTCTTCCTTGCCCAAACCGATGACCAGCGGGTTATCGCGTCTGGCGGCGACGATCTCATCCGGATTATCGAGCGAAACGACGCCGAGCGCATAGGAACCGCGAATGCGCTGCACGGCGGCCAGCACGGTCTGCGCCAGATCCTCTCGCTTGCCGGTGTGCAAATAGTCGATCAGGTGGGCAACGGTTTCGGTATCGGTCTCGGACTGGAACGCGTATCCATGCTTTTCCAAACGCGTGCGCAGATCCTGATAGTTTTCAATAATGCCGTTATGTACCACGGCGACCTTGCCCATACCGTCCTTACCGCCGAGATGCGGGTGAGAGTTGCGGTCGGACGGCTCGCCGTGGGTCGCCCAGCGGGTATGGCCGATGCCGCAGGTGCAGCAAAGCCCTCCCTCTTCCTTGATCTTTTCTTCCAGATTCGCGATACGGCCTTGGGTTTTGACGACGCGCAGCCCTTCCTTCGTAAATGCCGCGACGCCGGCCGAGTCATAGCCGCGGTATTCCAGACTGTACAGGCCCTTGATCAATACAGGCAGCGCGTTTTCGCGCCCGGTAAATCCAACGATTCCACACATATTATAAATGATCCTCTCAATATACGAATGATTTAATTTCGCGCAGTTTTTTAATTTTGGGCATAAAAATAGTGCGTTACGCAGGTCTGCTCTGTCCGCGCGGTCGCCCGCGCGTTTTCCTCAGCCTGCTGACGACCAACTCACTCGTGGCCGAAGGGCATCCGCCGAAAACTTCGATTTACCCTTTCCTCGTCAACTGCGATACCGGCTGCACCGCAGTTCTGGCGCTTCATGTAATTCAGTTGTATCGGGCCGCATCCCCTCCTTTGCTAAAAAACGGGTGGACGTGAGAAAACCACGCCCACCCCCATTGGTGCATTTTATTGCCACGCAATAAAAATATGATTTTATGAGAAAATAGCTTTGGCTATTTTTCTATTATACGACAGACTCTATGACCTTTGCAACACTTTTTGCCAAAGAATCCACTTTCGCGCTGTCCTTGGCTTCCACCATGACGCGCACGAGCGCTTCGGTGCCTGAAGGACGCACCAGAATGCGGCCGTCCTCGCCGAGCTCCGCCTCGGCCGCCTTGATCGCCTCGCGCACGGGCGGCAGCTCGTGCAGCTTCGACTTTTTATCGTTCGGCACCTTGACGTTTACCATGAGCTGCGGCCACGGCACAACCTCCTGCGCGATCTCAGAGCACTTTTTGCCGCTCTCTTTGAGAATGGACATAAACTGCAGCGCGGTCAGCTCGCCGTCGCCGGTGGAAGCGTATTCTAAGAAAATAACGTGGCCGGACTGCTCGCCGCCCAGTATATAGCCCTTTTCCAGCATCATTTCCAGCACATACCGGTCGCCCACATTGGAACACTCGATCCGCATGTCGTTCTTTTCCGCATAGGCGTGCAGGCCCATGTTGGACAGCACGGTAGCGACGAACGCGCCGCCGCGCAGCTTGCCCTCCCGCTTCATGCGGGCCGCGCAAACCGCCATGATGCGGTCGCCGTCCAGCTCCTCGCCGGTCTCGTCTACGATCAGGCAACGGTCGGCGTCGCCGTCAAACGCAACGCCGAGGTCGAACTCGCCGTTCCGCACACGCGTCTTGAGTTGCTCCAAATGGGTGGAGCCGCAGCCGTCGTTGATATTGATGCCGTCCGGCTCGTTAAAGCGGATCTCGCTCTTGCATTCGACCAAACGGGTCAGGCGGCGGATCGTGGTGGAGGACGCGCCGTTGGCGCAATCGATCGCAACGCGCAGGCCGGAAAGATCGCCCTGAATGGTCTCGGCCAAATGGTCGGTGTATTCTACGACCGGGTCGATCGCGCTGCGCAGCACGCGGCCCAGCTTTTCGTGCGTTACCTTGGGGATGGAATCCAGATCGTCGATCAAGTCCTCGATCTTGCTCTCCATGTCGTCGGACAGCTTATAGCCGTTGCCCGCGAAGATCTTGATGCCGTTGTATTCAAACGAGTTATGGCTCGCGGAGATCACAATGCCCGCGTCCGCCTTATGCTTGATGGTAAGGAAGGCGACCGCCGGGGTCGGGATAACGCCGAGCAGCTCCACATCCGCGCCGACCGAGCAAATGCCCGCGACCAACGCGTTTTCCAGCATATCGGAGGAAATGCGCGTATCCTTACCGATCAGCAGCTTGGCTTTGCCGTCCTTTTCCAGTTCCTGCGTCAGTACATAAGCGGCAGCCGCGCCGATCTTGAAGGCGAGCAGTGCGTCCAGCTCCGAATTAGCAACGCCGCGCACGCCGTCTGTTCCAAAGTATCTACCCAAATTAAAACACCCAACTTTCCAAGTTTTGAGGATCGCTATTGTAAGGAACGCACCTTTTGAGCGCCGCTTCCTGTTTTCATTTTATCATCCGCTACATCATTTGCTGCCCGTCCGCCGGTTCCATTTCCAGATGGCGGTAAGCTTGCAGCGTCACGCACCGCCCGCGGGGCGTGCGGCTGAGAAAACCGATCTGCATGAGATACGGCTCGTACACGTCCTCCAGCGTGATCGATTCTTCGCCGATGGTCGCGGCCAGCGTGTCGAGACCGACCGGGCCGCCGCCATAGTTTAAGATAATGCTTTGCAGCATGCGCCGGTCGATGTTGTCAAGCCCGAGCTCGTCAATCTCTAGGGCGCGCAGCGCGATATCGGCGTTTTCCTTATCGATCGTCCCCTGCCCGCGCACCTGCGCGAAATCGCGCACACGGCGCAGCAGACGGTTGGCGATACGTGGCGTGCCGCGGCTGCGGCGCGCGATCTCTAAAGCGCCTTCGTGCTCGCAAGGCACGTTTAGGATACCGGCCGAGCGTTCGACGATGCGGCACAGCTCCTCCGGCGAATACAGCTCCAACCGGAGCAAAACGCCGAAACGGTCGCGAAGCGGCGAAGTCATCTGCCCCGCCCGCGTGGTCGCGCCGATGAGCGTAAACTTCGGCAGGTCGAGCCGGATCGACCGGGCCGAAGGGCCCTTGCCGATGATGATATCGAGCGCGTAATCCTCCATCGCCGGATAGAGGATCTCTTCCACGCTGCGGTCGAGACGATGGATCTCGTCGATAAACAAAATATCATTTTCCGAAAGATTTGTCAATAAGGCCGCCAAATCCCCCGCTTTTTCGATCGCCGGACCGCTGGTCACACGGATGTTAACGCCCATCTCAGCAGCGATGATACCGGCGAGCGTGGTCTTGCCAAGGCCGGGCGGGCCGTACAGCAGCGTGTGATCGAGCGATTCACCGCGCAGCTTTGCCGCTTCGATGTAAACCTGTAAATTTTCCTTCGCCTTGGTTTGGCCGACGTAGTCCGCCATGGTTTTGGGGCGCAGGGAGGGATCGGTCTCGTCGCCGTCCAGCGGGCGGGATGAGATGATGCGCTCGTCATCCGTCATACCGCCGGAAAATTCTATACTCAAGTGTTCCTGCTCCTTACTGTGCCGCGAGCTTCTTCAGACTCTGGCGGATGATCTCGTCCGCCTCCATATGAGCGGTGTCGAGGCCCTTCATGGCGGCGAGCGCTTCGGCCTGACTGTAGCCAAGCACCATGAGCGCCGCGACCGCCTCCTGCGTATGGTTGGCGCCGCCCGCGGCAAACGCCTGCGCGGCGGGCACGGCCGACGCGCCCGCTTCGAGCTGCTCCTTGCTCATTTTGTCGCGCAGCTCTAAAATGATACGCTGGGCGATTTTCTTGCCGATGCCGGGGGCCTGCGTCAAAAGCTTCTCATCGCCCGTGATGATGGAGAGCGCCAGCCGGTCGGGCGGCGCGACGGACAAAATGGAAAGCGCCGCCTTGGGGCCGACGCCCGACACCCCGATCATCATTTCAAAGCAAGAGCGCTCTTCCTCGTCGCTGAAGCCGTATAACTCGAAAATATCCTCACGCACATTTAAATGGGTGAGCAATTTGGCGCGCGCGCCCATTTTCAGGCTGCCGACGGTGTTCTGCGACGCATGGCACGCATAGCCCACGCCGCCGCAATCGATCACCACCAGCCCTTGCTGAAGCAGCGCGACCGTTCCTTCCAGATAATAAAACATAGTTACCTCTCATGATAGCGGATCGAACCCGCCGAGTGCCCGTGGCAAATGGCGAGCGCCAGCGCGTCCGCCGCGTCGTCCGGCCGTGGGATGCTGGTCAGGTGCAGAATGTTCTTGGTCATTTCCATCACCTGCTTCTTTTCGGCTTTGCCATAGCCCACGACCGACTGCTTGACCTGACTTGGCGTATAGGAAGCCGGGTGCAGCCCCTTCTGCGCCAGTGCGAGCAAGATGACCCCGCGCGCTTGCGCGACCTGAATGCCGGTTGTGATGTTGGAGTTGAAAAACAGCTCTTCAATCGAAGCCTCATCCGGGTGAAAGGTATCGAGCAGCGTGCACAGGTCGTCATAGATCTCAGCCAAGCGAAGATGCATCGGCATGCCGGGACTGGTTTTGATGGCCCCGTACTGCACCGGTGTAAACTGAAACTTTTCATACCGCACCACGCCGTAGCCGATCGTGCCATATCCGGGATCAATGCCGATTATTGTCATATAAAAACGAATCCTTTACGCAAATTAACGTTCTTATCCAAAATATTGTACCATAAACAGCGTAACGATGCAATATTCCGACGCTTGCCGGCGCATAGAAAAAACGCTCAAGCGCGGCGCTGTTTTTGGATGCGCTCGGCCGCGAGCAAAATCCCCGCCTTGCCGGAGGAATAGGTAAGCCCGCCCTGCATGTAGCATACATAGGGCTCGCGCATCGGCGCATCGGCAGAAAGCTCGATGGAAGCGCCCTGCACGAATGCGCCCGCCGCCATGATCACCGGATCGTCATAGCCCGGCATTGCCCACGGCTCCGGGGTTACGAACGAATCGACCGGCGCGCCGGCCTGTATGCCTTCGCAAAAGCGGCGCAGCGGATCGGGCGCGCCGAAGGCGATGGTCTGGATAATGTCATAGCGCGGCTCCTCCGCCTTGGGGCTGACCTCATAGCCGAGCATTTCCATGACCTTTGCGCAAAAAATCGCGGTTTTGAGCGCCTGCGCCGTCGTATGCGGGGCCATGAAAACGCCCTGATACAGCAGCCGGTTCTGCCCAAGCGTGGCGCCGCATTCGCCGCCGATGCCGGGCGCGGTCAGCCTGTAGGAGGCGTTTTCCACCAGATCGGCGCGGCCCGCGATATAGCCGCCCGTAGGCGCGAGGCCGCCGCCGGGGTTTTTAATCAGCGAACCCGCGACCAGATCGGCGCCGACCTGCGTCGGTTCGGTCGTTTCCACGAACTCACCGTAGCAGTTATCGACCATGATAACCGCCCGCGAGCCAGCCTCGCGCACTGTTTTGCAGATTTCGCCGATCTCGGCGCAGGACAGCGTTTGCCGCACCGCATACCCGCGGCTACGCTGAATAAAGACGAGCTTTACCGCGTCGTCCCGCACAGCCTTGTCTATCGCGGGCAGGTCGGGTCGGCCGTCCACGAGATCGACCTGTTTGTAACCGATGCCGTAGCGCTTCATACTGCCGCACCCGTCGCCGGTAATGGTGTTTTGCAGTGTATCGTACGCGGGGCCGGTGACGGAAAGCACGGTATCCCCCGTGGAAACGGCGGAAAACATGGCGCAGGACAACGTGTGCGTACCGTTTACAAAGCCGATACGCACGAGGGCCGCCTCCGTGCCGAACAGATCGGCATAGATGCGGTCCAAGGTATCTCGCCCGTGGTCGTCGTAGCCATAGCCGGTCGTGCCCGCGAACAGGTTGTCGGACACGCGGTTCTTGGCAAACGCTGCCAGAACTTTCTCTGTATTTTCTTCGCAGATCTCATCGATACGCGCAAAATAAGGCATGATTTCGCGCTCGGCCTGCCGGCCGAGCGCGCGAATCTCCTCTGATATGGCAAGGTAGTCAGACATAAACTTTTATTCTCCCAATATGCTTTGCCCGTTCGGCAGCTGGAACAGCTCGTCCGCCGGGGTTTCCAGTTTCAGTTCGCTCACCGTTACCTGACGGACGAGCGTTTCCCCTTCGTAAAAGGAGGCGGCGCGCAAAAGACCGCTCACCGCTGAAATATCGTACCGGCAGCGGTAGCCGTCCTTTTCAAATTCCACATAGACGCAAGGCTCCAGCTCGATCTCCTGCTTGCCCGCCGCGGTGTAGGCGAGCCCGTCCTCCAGCACATCCTCATAGGTGGGCAGCATGGCGGCGGCATCGTCGGAAAAATCGCCCCAAGAGCCTTTGTAAAAGCTTCTGTCGCCCGCGTTCCAGGCGTAGGCGACGCCGTCCACCCGCAACAGCGTGGACTGCACCGTTCCCGCCGCGTCCACGGTATCGGTGCGCACCGCGCCGCCCCGCGCGTAGCGCTGGCAATAAAGCGCGGAGGAACCGCCCGTGTAGGCAAGCCGGTTTTCCACCCGGCAGCTGTATGCTTCGGGCCGGGTAAGCGAGGCGATCACCTGCTTTGCGTTGGACACGCCGATCTCAACATCGTACACGCTTTGCACGGTCAGCGTTTTGCTGCCCGTGGTCACAACGGGCGCGCCGTCGTTTTCTCCCGGCAGCTCGATTCCGGCGCCGCGCGGATGCAGCAGCCCGGAAGAAAACAGATAGCTTAAAAACAGCGTAATCACCAGCACCGTAGCGCCGATCGACGCGATCATGGGCGGCGTAAGGCGGCGCTTTTTCGGCGGCTTCACGGCTGGAAAGGCGCGGGGCCGTCGTCCCGCAGGCCGAAGAAGTGCTCGACCGCCTGCAAAATGCGCTCGCAGGCCTTGCCGTCGCCATAAGGATTGACCGCATGCGCCATCGCGGCATAGGCGGCCGGATCGTCAAACAGCTCGCGCGCCAGCGAAACGATGGTTTCACGGTCAACGCCGGCAAGCTTTACCGTGCCGGCTTCGATGGCCTCCGGCCGCTCGGTCTCGCGGCGCAGCACCAGAACGGGCTTGCCAAGGCTGGGCGCCTCCTCCTGCAAGCCGCCGGAATCGGTCATGATAAGGTAGCAGCGCGCCATCAGGTTGTGCATTTCATCCACGGCAAGCGGATGAATCAGGTGGATGCGCTCGTTGCCGCCTAGGAATTTCTCCGCGGTCTCCCGCACATAGGGGCTTAGGTGCACCGGGTAGACAAAGTGAACGTCCGGATACGCCGCCGAAAGCTCAGCGATCGCGCGGCAGATATTCTCCATCGCCTCGCCATAGTTTTCACGGCGGTGCGCGGTGACCAGCACCACGCGGTTGTTTGCAAAATCGAGCGCTTTCAGCTGTTCGTCGCGAAATGCAAAATCGTTTTTCACAGTCATATGGATCGCGTCCACCACGGTGTTGCCGCAGATGGACACGCCCTGCGCGATGTCCTCGCGGGCGAGGTTGTCGCGGTTGCGCACGGTCGGCGCGAAATGGAGGGACGCGATCTGGCCGACCAGCTTGCGGTTCATTTCTTCCGGGAAGGGCGAGTATTTATCATAGGTGCGCAGGCCCGCCTCGACATGTCCGACCGGGATCTTGTGATAAAACGCCGCCAAAGCGCCGGCGAACGTGGTGGAGGTATCGCCGTGCACCAGAACGATATCGGGCTGCGCCTGTTCGAGCACCTCGTCCAGACCGTGCAGGGATTTTTCGGTGATGAGCGCCAGCGTTTGCCGGGGCTGCATGATATTCAGATCGTAATCGGGCTTGATATCAAAAATATCAAGCACCTGATCGAGCATTTCACGGTGCTGCGCGGTCACGCAGACGATGGATTCCAGCGTATCGCTCTTTTGCAGCGCGTGCACGAGCGGCGCCATTTTGATCGCTTCCGGCCGGGTGCCGAAAACCGTCATGACTTTAATCTTGTTCATCGCTATTTTTCTCCTTCTCTTCGGGCTGCGCGGGCGGAACGTTCTTCGGCTCCTCCCCTTCCGGCGGGCGGCGGTGCATGTGGTGCTCCGCCCCGTAGATCACGCACGCGCCCACAATGATGGCGACCAGCACGGCCAGCAGCAGGAAGATCGCCTTGACCTCGCCGGACGAGGTAAGGATGACCGCGGTAAGCCCCAGCGTGCCGCTCACGGCGTACAGAATGGCCACCGCCTGCTTTTGGTTAAAGCCCATATCGATCAGCTTGTGGTGCACATGGCCGCGGTCCGGGCTCATCGGGCTGCGCCCTTCGGCCAGACGGCGGATAATGGCGTTCGCCATGTCGAAAATCGGCAGGCCCAAAATAAGAAACGGCACCGCGAACGAAATGACCGCGTAAAATTTGAACAGGCCCATGATTGACACCGTCGCCAGCATATAGCCGAGAAAGGTCGACCCGGTATCGCCCATAAAGATCTTGGCGGGGTTGAGATTGTAGGGCATAAAGCCGATGCACGCGCCCGCCAGCGCGCCCATGGTGATGGCGATGCCCATTTCGCCGGTGAGCAGCGCCACGGCGAGCATCGTGATCGCCGCGATCGATGAAACGCCGACCGCAAGGCCGTCCAGCCCGTCGATCAGGTTGACGGCGTTTGTGATGCCCACGATCCAGATGATGGTGACCGGAATGGCGAAAATGCCAAGGTGGAAATACATATCATCCGAAAAGGGGTTTAAATTGGTAAACATATCGATGCGCAGCCCGCCGATGCAGACCGGTATCGCCGCGGCGATGATCTGCACGACAAACTTGAGCTTTGCGCCAAGCGCCATCACATCGTCAAAGATACCGAGCACAACGATCAGGAGGGCGCCGAGCAGCACGCACAGCATCGGCGTATCCAGCTTGCCGAACAACAGGATCGAGCACAAAAACGCCATGAAGATGCCAAGCCCGCCGAGTCGCGGGATGGGCTCCTTATGCATGCGTCTGGTATCCTTGGGCACGTCGATCGCGCCGATCTTGTGCGCAAATTTTTTCACGTAGGGCGTAAAGAAATAGGATAACACGCCGGCGACCAAAAACGCGGCGACGATCATCCATATTACCGTATATTCCGGCATTTCACCATTCCTCTCCAGCGCGCGTTCAGCGTTTTACAAAGCCAACCTTTTTGTAGACCTTATCAAGCGTTTTACGCGCAAGGAAGGCGGCCTTCTGCGCGCCCTCGTTATATACCTTTTCCAGATAGTCCTTGTTGTTCAAAAGATCCTCGGTGGTTTCGCGGATCGGGCGCAGCAGCTCTACCACGGCCTCGCCGACGGCGGGTTTGAAATCGCCGTAGCCCTTGCCGTCGAACTCCGCTTCGACCTCGGCGGTCGTCTTGCCGGTGGCGAGCGCATAGATCTGGATCAGGTTGGAAACGCCCGGTTTGTTCTGCGGGTCCATGATGATGCGCGCGTCCGAATCGGTCACGGCGCGCTTGAATTTGCGCATGATGGCGTCCGGCTGATCCATCAGCAGGATGTAGCCGTTTTCGTTTTCATCGGATTTGCTCATTTTCTTTTCCGGTTCGGACAGGCTCATCACCTTCGCGCCCTCGCCGGCCTTGGGGTAATAGCCTTCCGGGATAGTGAAGGTGTTCGGGTGCACGCCGTTAAAGCGGTTTGCGATATCGCGGCAAATTTCGATGTGCTGGCTCTGATCCACGCCGACCGGCACCAGATTGGTCTGGTACAGCAGGATATCGGCCGCCATCAGCACCGGATAGGTAAACAGACCGACGTTTACGTTGTCGGCATGCTTGGCGGACTTATCCTTGAACTGCGTCATGCGCGAGGCCTCGCCAAACATGGTGAAGCAGTTGAGCACCCACGCCAGTTCGGCGTGCGCCGGCACATGGCTCTGGATGAAGAGCGTGCTCTTTTCCGGATCAAGGCCGCAGGCGATATATTGCGCCAGCACCTCAAGCGTGGCGCGGCGAAGCGCGGCGGGGTCCTGCCGGACGGTGATCGCGTGCATATCGACCACGCAGTAGATGCAGTTATAGTCCTCCTGCAGGATCGGAAAATTGCGGATCGCGCCGAGGTAGTTGCCCAGCGTGAGTTTGCCCGAAGGCTGCACGCCGGAAAAGATCGTTTGCTTCTGGTTTTCGCTCATTTATGACGACTTCCCTTACAAAAAAATTCGATATAGCGGCTTTGGGATACATGACCCCATGCTTGGTTAGTATCATATCATATTTTTACACTTTATGCAACTAAAAATGGCTGATCCTGCACCGGTTGACAAGCCCGCCCGCAAGAGGGTATGATAGGCTTAACCGAAAGGAGGAAGTCCGTTATGGACCCATACTTACTGGCGCTGGATCAGGGCACGACCTCATCCCGCGCCATCCTGTTCGATCAGGAGCAGAACATACTTGCCATCCGCCAGCACGAGCTGGAACAGCACTATCCGCACGAGGGCTGGGTCGAACAGGACCCGATGGAGATCTGGTCGACCCAATACGCCGCGATGATGGAGGTGCTGGCCGTTTCGGGCGCTTCCCCCGCCGAGATCGCGGGCGTCGGGATTGTCAACCAGCGCGAAACGACCATTCTGTGGGAGCGGGCCACCGGCCGCCCCATTTATAACGCCATTGTTTGGCAGTGCCGCCGCACCGCCGATATCGTGGACGAACTGAAAGCCGCCGGGCTGACCGATCATATCAAAAGCGTGACCGGCCTTGTACCGGACGCTTACTTTTCCGCCACCAAGATCAAATGGATCCTAGACCATGTCGACGGCGCGCGGGAAAAGGCCGCGCGGGGCGAAATCCTGTTCGGCACGGTCGACAGCTGGCTCGTTTACAAGCTGACCGGCGGCAAAACGCACATCACGGACGCGACCAACGCCTCCCGCACCATGCTGTACGACATCCACCGCCTCGATTGGGACGACACCCTGCTGGAGGCGCTCGATATCCCGCGCGCCATGCTGCCCGAGGTGCGCTCTTCCAGCGAGGTTTACGGCACGGTCTCTTTGCCCGGCGGCGAGGTGCCGATCTGCGGCATCGCGGGCGACCAGCAGGCCGCGCTGTTCGGGCAGACATGCTTTCAGCGCGGCGACGCAAAGAACACCTACGGCACCGGCTGCTTTTTACTGATGAACACGGGGGAAACGCCCTGTGAAAGCCGAAACGGGCTTTTGACCACCATTGCGGTCCAGCTCGGCGGCGAGACGCAGTACGCTTTAGAGGGCAGCGTGTTCGTCGGCGGCGCGGTGATCCAGTGGCTGCGGGACGAGCTGCGCTTTTTCTCCGAAAGTCAGGATGCGGAATACTATGCCCGCAAGGTGCCGGATACCGGCGGCGTTTATCTGGTGCCCGCCTTTACCGGTCTTGGCGCGCCGCACTGGGACATGTATGCGCGCGGGGCGCTGCTGGGGCTGACGCGCGGCACCAAGCGCGAGCATATCATCCGCGCCGCGCAGGAATCCATCGCCTATCAGGTGAACGATCTGCTCGCCGCCATGGCGCGCGACACGGGCGCGCCCCTAACCACCCTTTCGGTGGACGGCGGCGCGAGCAGGGACGGCTTTTTGATGCAGTTTCAGGCCGATATATCGGCGCTGGCAATCCGCCGCCCGGTCATTCGCGAAACGACCGCGCTGGGCGCGTGCTATTTGGCGGGACTGGCCGCTGGCGTTTGGCGCGACCGGGACGAGCTGACCCGCCTGTGGCGCTGCGATACACTATTCCAGCCGGAGATGAACGAAGAGCGGCGCAAGGAACTGCTGCGCGGCTGGAACAAGGCCGTGGGGCGCAGCAAAGGCTGGGCCCGGGAAGAATAAAAAAATGCGTTCAGCGGAGCGGCTTCTTGATGAAGCGGCTTCCGCTGAACGCACGTCAGCGCCTGAAGCGCCCTTATGTGGGGCGCTCCTTTTTTTTGCGCAAAATGGCATAGGGGTGGATGGGAAACGGAAAATCAAAATGCACGCGCATCTGCGGCACGTTGAACAGATCGAGGGCCTCCCCCTCGTCGTTTCGTGGAAATGCGGAAAAAACATAGGGCGCGGCGTCCGGCTGGAGCAGCTCCAGCTCCTCCCCTTTAAAAATGCGATTTTTCAGGGCGAACACAGCGTGCCCCTCCGGCCCGATCGTAAGCGGCATACCGGCCACCTCATAGTCGCGGATATACTGGCTATCCTCGTAATGCTGGCCGTTTTCCGCGCCGCCAAAATAAAAGCCGGTGTAGTATACGCGGTGGCTCACCTTGTTCACTTCGTCCAGACAATCCTGCGGCAAGGGCCGCCCCGCCGCGTATGCGTCGATCGCGCGGCGGTAAGCGCCTGTCACGCAGGCGGTGTAATACGCGGTCTTGTTCCGTCCCTCGATCTTGAGCGAATCGACGCCCGCGTTTGCCAGCTCCGGTATGTGGCCGATCATGCAAAGATCCTTGGAGTTATACAGGTAGGTGCCGCGACCGTCCTCCTCGACCGGAAAGTATTCGCCGGGGCGCTGCTCCTCCATCAACGTATACTTCCAGCGGCAGGGCTGCGCGCACGCGCCGTGGTTGGCGTCGCGCCCGGTCAAGTACTGCGAGATCAGGCAACGGCCCGAATAGGAAATGCACATCGCCCCGTGCACAAACGCTTCGATCGCAAGGCTTTCCGGCGTTTTGGCGCGGATCTCCGCGATCTCGGCCAGCGACAGCTCGCGCGCTAAAACGATGCGTTCCGCACCCAGCTCAGCCCAAAAATTGGCGGCTTCATGGTTTAGAATGCTCGTCTGCGTAGAGATGTGCAGCGGCACGCGCGGCGCATAGCGTTTGGCCAAACGGATCACGCCCACATCGGCCACGATCAGCGCGTCCGCCCCGATCTCCTGCAAAAAAGCAAGATACGCGGGCAGCGCGTCCAGATCCGCATTGGATGGCATGACGTTGACCGTGATATAGCATTTTACGCCGTGCGCGTGCGCGAAGGCAACGCCCTCGCGCAGCGCGTCATCATCAAAGTTCTGGGCGGCGGCGCGCATGCCGAACTGGCGCCCCGCCATATACACCGCATCCGCTCCGTAGGCGACCGCGTAGCGCAGCTTTTCCGGATCGCCCGCCGGGGCGAGCAGCTCCGGCCGCTTATTCACCCTCATTCGACTGGTTGGCAGCCTGCGCCTGCGCCTGATTGGAGATCGCAATATTGTTGTTCTGCTCGTCGTTGGTCGAGGCGAACAGGTGCGAGCCGTCCGGCATGGCGACATAGTAGTAGTAGCCGTGCTCCTCCGGATGGGTGGCCGCGTAAAGCGATTTATAACCCGGGTTGCAGATCGGTCCGGGCGGCAGGCCCTGCTGGGTGTAAAGGTTATACGGCGTGTCCTGCTGCAATTCCTCCTGCGTGAGCTTACCGCTCGTTCGGCCAAGGCCGTACAGCACGGAAGCGTCCACCTGCAGGTACGGGAACTGTCCGGCGTTATTCAGCCGGTTATAGATAACGCCCGCGATGCGCGCGTACTCGTCGTCCTTCTGCGCCTCGCGTTCGATCAGAGACGCGATGGTGACGATCTCGTGCATCGAGCGGCCCAGCTGCTCGGCGCCCGCCTTGATCTCATCGTCGTACTTGCTGTCGCCGAAGTTATTGAGCATTTTATTGATCGCTTCTACCGCGTTGTTATTGGCGAATACCTGATAGGTATCCGGGAAGAGGTAGCCTTCCAGCCAGCCCTCCTTAGGCGGCAGGCGATCCTTTAAAAACTCGTGCTTAAAGGGGTATTCGTTCAGCGCCTTATTCAGCGCTTCTTCGGTGCACACATGCTTTTCCAGCATCAGCTGGCCGATCTGCGCGACCGAGTAGCCCTCCGGAATGATCAGCTCGACAACCTCCGCGTCTTCCGAGCTGACCAGCGCGCGCGCGATCTGCCCATAGTCCATATTCGGGTTGAGCGTATAGGTGCCGGCGAGCACGCTGGCGTTTTTGCCGGTCAGGCTGATATACAGTTTGAAAATGGAGCCGTAGTGGATGATGCCCGCGTCGTCCAGCTGTTTGCTGAGCGAGACCACATCGGTATTTTCCGAAACCGTGATCGGCTTTTCGGCATCGTCCGCAACAAAGGCGAACACATCGTTTGCCACAAAGATCGCCACGAGCGACAGCACGATCGAAATGCCGAGCACCGCGATCACATAGACCACCGTGCCCGCGCACCCGCCGTTTTTCTGCCGCCGGCTGCGTCGGCGGCCGGACCGCTGCCGTTCCGGCTGCTCGGGCTGCTGATTTACGTTGTTTTCCATATTATCCATAGTATCACCTCTGTTGTTTTAAAAAACGTACCGCTTGGGGCGGCACCGCTCTATATCCAGTGCAGAACAGCCTTTGCCACAAAGGCCAGCACAAAGACCAAAAATCCGGGGTTTGCGGTGAGCCGCCAAAAATCCCTGCGGCCCGCGCCCTTTTCAAAATGCGGGATCGATCCTCTGACGAGCAGCCGCTCGGCCGCGCGCAGCGTCAGGTACAGGAATAATAGCAGGATCAGCGCGTTGACGGCCGCGAAATAATTCCAGATGCCGAACGCGGAATAAGTCTCCGTGATCCATACGACAAGCACATAGTAAATATTGTTGACGGCGTGCGCGATGATCGCGGGCCAAAGGCTGCCAAAAGAATAAGCTAAATAAGCGTAGGCCACGCCGGCCACCATCGGGCCGATAAAATTCATCAAGCTGCCGTGCAGCATGGCGAACGCGACGCCGCTGACCAGCAGGCACGCTCCCGTGCCTGCCAACTGTTCATGGGCGGCGAGCAGCGAGCCGCGCAGATAAAGTTCCTCCACCAGTGAGGATAGGACGACGATGACCGCCACCCTGCCCAGCGCCGTCAGCCCGGTTTGCGGCGCGTCGAGCGCGGTGGCCGATAGATCGGCCCCGGCCAGCCCCACGAGCTGATAGATCAGGAAATTGAGAAAAAGCGATAAAACGGCGACCGTTACGCCCAGCTTGACCGAAAACCCGATCGCCCCCTTGGGCAGCGGTTTTGGCCTGAGCCGTTTGGAGAGGCGCTCGCGCTGCCGCATGGTCACCCAAAGCAGCAGCATGGGCAAAGCGAACGAAATCAATTCCGAAGCCGCGATCAGCAACGTGCCGCCGCCGAAATAAGTAGCCAGCGCGCCCGAGCCGGTCAGCAGACAAAAGCACAGGAACAGCGACAGTCCGGGAAACAATGCGGTTTTACGTTTCATGAACCTGCCAGACCTGCCTTTCGGTAAAAATGTATTGCACGCGCTCGTCATGCGGTTCCGCGGGCAGCGCTTCGAGCAGGCGGCTTTCCGCGCAGAGCGCCGCGCGGAAAGCATTCGACCGGTGCAGGAACCTATCGTAGTAGCCGCCGCCATAGCCCAAACGCACCCCGCGCCTGTCGCACGCGAGCGCTGGCGCGAGAATCAGGTCGATCTGATCCGGGGACACGATGGGCGCGTCCGGCGACGGTTCCAAAATGCCAAAGGCGCCGGCCCCGCAAAGTTCTTCCTGCGTGCGTATGCGGCGCGCGGTCATTTCGCGCGCCGCTTCGCACCGGGGCACGCATACCGTTTTGCCTTGCCGCAGCGCGTCCGCTAAAATACGGCTAGTGTCAATCTCGGCCGCCGTGGAAACATAAAGGAAAACCGTTTTAGCCGCGCGGTAGACCCCGCTTTGCAGCACGTTTGCGGCGACGGCCTCGTCGATCCGTTGCTTTTCAACGGGTGATACCGCGCTCCGCTCTTGCCGGAAACGCGCACGCAACGCGCTCTTAGGCTCCCGCATGGTGCACAACGGCGGCGGCAACCCGGCGCGCCTGCTCCTCGCCGCAAAGAGCGGATACGAGCGCGCAGGCAAAATCCAGCGCGCCGCCCACGCCGCGGCCGGTGATGATGTGTCCATCCACCACGCAGTTGCGGGAAAGCGGGGTCGCGCCCTTCATGCCGTCCTCCATGCCGGGGTAGCAGGTGGCTTTCTTGCCCTGCAAAACGCCCATGCCGCCCAGAATGACCGACGGCGCGGCGCAAATGGCGGTAACGTATTTTTCCTTTTGCAGCATGCCTTCAATGGCGCGGTGCACGCGCGCATCCTCATTGAGGTTGTTGGTGCCCTTGAGACCGCCCGGCAGCACGACCATTTCGGTCCCGTCCCAGTCAGCCTCATCCATCTCGATATCGGCCACCACCGGGATCCCGTGCGAGCCGCCGACCGTTTTACCGGTCACGCCTACCGTCTGTACCTCGACGCCCGCGCGGCGAAGCAGGTCGACGGGCGTGATCGCTTCGATCTCCTCAAAGCCTTCCGCCAGCAATACATATACCATGTTTCAGCACACCTTTCCAGTTGTCGCTTGCAAGCACGCTTGCAACTATATTTGTTCAGTTCAGCATTAAATTGAAATAACCCGTTTGGTTCGGCGACGGAATATGCCACTTGACACAGCCAAGCGGCATCTTGCCGCCGGGGGCGGTATACGATAGCGCGGCCAGCCCCAACGTTTGCAGCAGGCCCTGCTCGTACGCCGGACGCATGCCAACGGCTTCCTGCGCGCCGTCCGCCCAGCAAAAGGCGTAAGCGGCAAGGCCGTCCTCACCGAACCAGCCGTAGACGCCCGCGCCGAGCGCATCAAACAGCGATAGCTGCATGCGCCAGAACGCATCGTCCCGCAAAACGGCAAGCTCGCCCGCCGACCGCGCATAAAGCGCGTCCATTGCGGGAATATCCGCGCCTGTCAGCCGCCGCGGCAGCAAGGCGGAAACCGCTTGCCGTTCCACGCGGCGCTTGTCTGCAAAAAAAGCGGGTTCGTAGCCAAAGGGGCGATAAAAGTCAAACAGCCATTTCTCCGCCGGGATCAGCATGGAGCATACGCGGCCCGCTTCCCTGTCCAGCGCGAACGAATGCTCCAGCAGCCGCGCCATCAGCCCACGGCGGCGGAACGCGGGATCGGTGCACGCGCCGTAGATATAGGTGGCGTCTCCCGTCCTTGCACCAAAGCGCAGGCGGTAGGGCAGCATTTGCAGCATGGCGCAGATCACGCCCTCATCCGTGAAAAGCAGCGTGTGCCGGGGCGCGTAACGGTTTTCAAAAAACCAATCGTTAAAGCCGCCCTCATCCGGAAAGCAGGTCTCCCAAAGGCGGCGCACCGCTTCTAAATCGCCCGTGTCGGCAAATCGGATCATACGGCGGCGTCCTTAATCCGGGCCGCGTATTTCACGCCGCGCATGACAGGATAATAGGACTTTTTCGCCTTGCGCAGGCCTTCCAGACCAAGGTCCTCTTCCCGATTGACGTATTCCACCTCATCGCAGTTCCTTAAAACGAACTGTTGGTTAATCATTTGGTAAGCGCCGGGGATGTCGTGATCGGCCTTTTCGATCTGCACCACATACATATCCTCGGTCGCCCGGCAGCCGAGCGTAAAGGCGATTACCTCGCCGTCCAGCCGCAGCATGCCGCCGCGCAGATCGAGCGCCGCGAAGTGATCGAGCGCCTGCTTGATCGCGCAGGTCTCCCCTTCAAACGATGCGTTGTGCGCGCAGCCGTTTTGGCGGCACCAGCGCAGGTGATATTCGTACGCCTCGCCCGTTGTTTCGGGCGTGATATCCTCATAGCTCCAACGGTTTTCATGCGCGGCCAAAAAACGGTTGACCAAATTGCGCTTGCTTTGCAGCTTTTTCCCCGATAGCGTGCGGAGCTTTTCGGCCAGATAGATATAATCGTCCCCATCCTCGTTCCCGTGCAGGAACTCGAACCGGCCCGGACAGGCCGCTTCCACACGCTCGATCATTTCCTCGGCGATGGAAACCATCAGGAAGGGATTGCCGCGCCCGGCGGCGTCCGCTTCCAAGGCCTTGATCGCGGCGGCAAGATCGCCGTCGCCGATCGGAGCGAGATAACGCTCGAAGCCGCCGTCCTCGGGCCGCATCTTGACCAGCAGAAAGCCGTCCAAAAAGCAGATCTGCGTCTCGTAATGGCCGCGCCACATGAACAGGTCGGTAAAGCACCGCTCGCACAGGTGGTAATTGTGGTGAGCGCCGCAGGCGTCCACGGCCGCTTTGTCTTCTATCGTGATCTCTCGAAATGGCAGTAACATAAAACTCACTTTCTATTCGGTTGCCGCGTCTCCCCGCAGCATTTGGTAATGTGCCCGCACCTCGGCCGCCTTGCCGCAGCTCATCTTGCCTTCGCTGCACGCGCCGTCCACACAGGCGGGGCCGCAATGCGAAAAAAGCGTGGGAGCGGCGGCATAGGTCAGGCGGTACATTTCTTCCGCCAGCGCGCGAATTTCCCACTGCGCGCGGTTACAGCAGCGCAGCGCGAAAAAGTTTTTCAGGCTTCTGGCATTGGCCGTCATGACGATGCGGGTGGTGCAGGCGTTCGGCATGACATAGCGCGCGTCCTCGATCGCGTGCTTTTCCGCGTCGCTCCTCGCCTTCTTTTCCGGCACGCCCTGCTCCAGCAGCTCGTCCAGATAGCCCTGCATAAGCGTTTCAGTAAGCGCCTCGTAGGTGCGTTGGTCGTCTTCCATGGCTTTTATAAATTGTTTCCGCGCGGCGGGGATTTTATCGATCGCGGGCGGCACGACATATTCAAAACCGTGCGCGCGCACGTAGCGCTGGCTCTGCACGGAAAACGAGGCCATACGGTGCCGCGTGATCTGCGCGAGCAGCGAGCGCGAAACCCCTTCGATCGCAAAGGTGAAGGAGGCGTGCTCGATCGGGCTCTCATGCCCGATCTCGGACAGCATTTCAACAAAGCGTTCGGTCTTTTCGGGCGTCAGCCCTTCCAAAACGCCGTCCACATCGGTGGCGGAGTAGCAGTTTTTCGCGGCCGCGGCCACCAGCTTTTCCGGTTCGGGCGTATGGGCGATGAGTTTGACTTTCATTGAGTTAGCTTTTCCCCTTTCTGCCGGTAAGGCGCTGACCGATCACAATAAATAAAAACTTCGGCAGCTTCAGCATGCGCCCAAAGCGGCTGGGCTGCTTTAAAAGCCGGTAAAACCATTCCAGACCCAGCTTGATAAAAATATCCGGCGCGCGCTTTACTTCGCCCGCGAACACATCGAGCGAGCCGCCGAGTCCGCAAAAAAGCGTGGCGTGCATCTCCTCCATATGCGCTTCGATAAAACGCTCCTGCTTGGGCGCGCCCAGACAGACAAAAACCGCGTCCGCGCCGCCGCAGGCGTTCACCGCTTCGACGACCTCGCCGGGATCGGCAAAGTAGCCGTCGTGGCAGCCCGCGAGCACCAGACCGGGATACTTTTCGCATAAATTGCGCCCCGCCTTTTCCGCGATGCCGGGTTTGGCCCCCAGCAGGTACAGCCGCATGCCCTCGCGCGCCATAGCGGCGGCCAGTTGTTCGGCAAAATCGATGCCGGCCACCTTGCCGCAAAGTTCCTCGCCCAAAATCTTGGCCGCGTATATCACGCCGATGCCGTCCGGCAGTACCAGCGCGGCCCGGTTGACGATGCCGCGCAGCGTGTCGTCCTTCCGGCAAAGCTCCACGATCTCCGGATTCGGCGTCACCACATACCCTTGTCTGCGCGCGCGCAAACGGTCCATCGCGACCTCCACGGCCTGACCTAGGGTCACTGCATGGAAATGGACGCCCAAGATAGAAGCGGTTTTCATTCCAAGTATCTCCTGTCCTTTGTATATCCAAAATCTATTTTATTATATACCAGAAGCCCAAAAATCTCAAGAAAAACTATTTCCTGCTGCAACGCAGAGCGCTTAACCGCCCCAAAGCCATTTTAATGGTTTGTTCGTCAGCCGTGCGACGCGCTTTTTGGCCTCCTCGTAACCATGACCGGCGGATTGCTGATACCATGCAAGCGCTTCGGCTTTATCCTTCGGCACGCCTGTGCCTTTTTCGTAGCATTCGCCAAGGTTGAACATGGCCACCCGGTTTCCCTGCGCGGCGGACCGCCGGTACAGTTCCACGGCCTTTGCCTTGTCCCTTGGCACGCCGCGGCCAAATCGGTAACACTCACCCAGATTACACAGCGCGGGCGCGTGACTCTGTTCCGCGGCTTTCGTGTACCACGCCGCCGCAAGCCGACGGCTCTTCTTCACGCCCTGCCCGCATTCGTAGCACCGGCCCAGATTAAACTGCGCATCCGCGTCGCCCTGCGCGGCGGCTTTTTCGTACCAATGGACGGCCAGTGCAGCGTTTCGCTCCACCCCTCGTCCAAGGGCATAGCAGTAGCCAAGATTATACTGTGCGGCGGCATACCCTGCTTCCGCCGATTGGCGATAGAGCGCCGCCGCCCGACCTTCATCCTGCTGTACGCCGCTTCCGTTCAGAAAACAGGTGCCCAGATTATTCTGCCCCACGATATTGCCCTGCTCCGCCGCCATTTGGTAATAGGCGGCTGCCTCCGTTAGGTTTTTTTCCACACCTTTGCCAAATTCGTAGCACCAGCCAAGGTTGACATACGCCTGACTGTAGTCCTGCGCAGCGGATTTTTTGTACCACGCGATCGCAAGCGCTTCATCCTGCTCGACGCCTTGCCCGTGCGTATAGCAGTAGCCCAAATTGTTTTGCGATACCGGGTGACCCTGCTCCGCCGCAAGACGGTACCACCGAACCGCCTGCTCATAGTCCCGCTCAATCCCAAAGCCGTTTTTATAGCAGTATCCGAGATTATGCTGCGCCTGCGCATCCCCCCGCTCCGCGGCTTTCCTGTACCACGATACCGCCAGCGGCAGGTCGCACTGCGTCCCGATCCCCTTTTCGTAGCAAAACCCCAAATTACACTGCGCCATCACATTGTCCTGTTCCGCGGCCTGACTGTACCACGCAAACGCTTGCTCCCAGCTTTGCTTTACCCCATAGCCATTTTCATAGCACACGCCCATATAAAACTGTGCGCGGGGGTAATTCTGTTCCGCAGAGGCTGCAAACCATTTTGCGGCCGCGATATCGTCCTCCTCAACAGCGATGCCGCGAAAGTAGAAAAACCCCAAATTGCACTGTGCGGGCGCATAGCCGCCCTCCGCGGCCTGCAGATACAATGCGCGGGCTTTGTCTTTATCCTCCGGCACGCCGCTTCCCGTTTCATACAGCAGCCCCAGCGCGCAAACGGCGGGCCAATACGCCCGCTCCGCGGCTTTTTCATACAACCCGGCGGCGACTTGCGGATTCTTCTCCACGCCGTAGCCTGTTTCGCAGCATAGGCCCAGATAATACTGTCCCCTTGGGTGACCCTGCGCCGCTGCTTTTTCAAACCAACGAGCGGCTTGCGCGCCGTCCCGTTCCACTGTGATCCCGTAGTAATAGAAATAGCCTAAATCACACTGCGCGCGGGCAACGCCCGCCTGCGCGGCTTTCTCATACAGCGCGCGGGATTTCTCCCGGTCCTCGTCAAGACCGCCGCTGGCGTTTTCGTAGCACTCCCCCAGCATGCACTGCGCATCCGGATCGTTTTGCTCCGCCGCTTTTTGGAACCAAGTCACGGCTGTTTTCTGATCCGGCGCGACGCCGATGCCATAATAATAGCGCAGGCCTATCCGATATTGCGCGGGTGCGAAACGGCGCTCCGCCGCTGCTTCATAGAGCGCGGATGCCTTCGCTTCGTCCTTTGGCACGCCATATCCGCACTCCATGCACTCCCCCAGCAGAAACTGTGCGCGGGGATAGTCCTGCTTGGCCGAGAGGGTAAACCATCTGACAGCCTCGGCGTTGTTCTCGTCCACCGCAATGCCCTGATAATAGAAAAAGCCCAGATTACACTGTGCCGGGGCATAGCCGTTCTCCGCCGCCTGCTGGTACAGTTCCCGCGCCAGCTTCTTGTCTTCCGGCACGCCTTCCCCCAGTTCATAGCACAGGCCCAGCGCACACTGGGCGGGCGGAAATTCCTGCTCCGCCGCTTCCTCATACAGCGAGGCGGCATGCCGCATATCCGCCTGCACGCCGTAGCCATATTCATAGCAGATGGCAAGATGATAAATCGCGGTAATGTTTCCCTGCTCCGCCGCCTTCAAAAACCAAAAGAATCCCTTTTTAAAATCTTGCTCGGCGCCGCCGCTGCCGTTGCAACAGTGCACGCCCAGTTCATCCTGCGCGGATAAGTCGCCGTCTTCCGCCCGGCGCACAAGCTCGCTATAATTGCGCTGTTGTCTGGCGGTGGCCGCGCTAATCAGCTCGGGCGACAGAAAGACCGCGGTATATGTATTTTCCGCTCGTTTATTATCCGTTTGGTCGGGCATTTTCTGTTCAGTGTCCATCATCGTCGTCCTTTCCAAAGCGAGTATCCTCGCTCATTAGTATAAAACATATGCATGGAACAAGCAAGAAAAGGAATATGAACGGCGCGATATGCCGCAGTGAAGTGCACCCCCAAAGTTAGACAGCATGGTATACTGAAACTAACGTTGGCGGTGCACTTCATATGCATATCGCGCCGTTTATCGTTTATTTATGATTTATAGCTTCGCGCGAATCAGCGCGCCCATTTCCGAGGTGGAAAGCACCTTTTCACCCGCCGCCGCGATATCGGCGGTGCGGTGGCCCTCGTTCAGCACCGCTTCCACCGCGCGCTCAATCGCGTCCGCTTCGGCGGAAAGGCCGAAGGAGTAACGCAGCATCATGGCGCAGGAAAGAATGGTCGCGATCGGGTTGGCGATGCCCTTGCCCGCGATATCGGGCGCGGAACCGTGGATGGGCTCGTACATGCCCTTGCCCGATTCATTCATCGAGGCCGAGGGCAGCATGCCGATCGACCCGGTAATCATCGAAGCTTCGTCCGACAGGATATCGCCGAACAAGTTGCCGGTCACGATTACGTCGAACTGGCCCGGATTGCGGACGAGCTGCATGGCGCAGTTGTCCACGTACATATCGGAATACGCCACATCCGGGTACTCGTCCTTGATGCGGTGCATGGTCTCGCGCCAGACGCGGCTGGTCTCCAGCACGTTGGCCTTATCGACCGAGCACACCTTTTTGTTCCGCTTTCTGGCCAGCTCGAACGCACGGCGGCCGATGCGCTCCACTTCAAATGTAGAGTAGTTCATTTCGTCGCAGCCGGTTTCTCCCCAGCCCTTGTCGCTCTCGCAGCGGTAGTGGCGGCCAAAGTACACGTCGCCGATCAGTTCGCGGCAAACGAGGATGTCAAACCCGGCGCCGATGATCTCCGGCTTGATCGGGCAGGCTTGCGACAGCGCCGCGTGCATCTGCGCAGGGCGCAGGTTGACGAACAGGCCGAGCGCCGCGCGCAGGCCAAGCAGCGCCTTTTCCGGCCGTTTGCCGGAGGGCACTTCGTCCCACTTGGGGCCGCCTACCGCGCCGAGCAGCACGGAATCCGCCGCCTTGCAGATTTCAATCGTTTCATCGGTCAGCGGGATGCCGTGCGCGTCGATCGAGCAGCCGCCCGCGAGCACCTCTTGAAAGGAGAAGCTGTGTCCGAACTTCCCGCCCACCGTTTGTAGGGTCTGCATCGCCTCGGTGACGATCTCGGGGCCGATACCGTCGCCCTTTACGACCGCGATATTGTACTGCATGGCTTAGACCCCTCTCTCTTTGAGCGACGCGAGCAGGCCGCCCGCTTTGATAATGCTTTGGATAAACGGCGGAAACGCCAGCGCCTGATAGGTTTCGTTTTTGGTCTCGTTAGTGATCACGCCGCTGTCGAAATCGATCGAAACCGTGTCCCCCGCCGCGATACCGTTCACCGCCGCCTCGCATTCGAGGATGGGCAGGCCGATATTGATCGCGTTGCGGTAGAAAATACGCGCGAACGACGAAGCGATCACGCAGGAAACGCCGTTTTCCTTTAAAACCAGCGGCGCATGCTCGCGGGACGAGCCGCAGCCGAAGTTGCGCGCGGCGACAACGACGTCGCCCGGCTGCACCTTTTTGACAAATTCCGTGTCGATATCCTCCATCGCGTGCGAAGAAAGTTCTTTGACATCTGCGATATTCAGGTAACGCGCGGGAATGATAACATCGGTATCCACGTTATCCCCGTATTTAAAAGCCTTGCCTTTTGCATTCATGGTCTGCTTCCTCCCTTTAAAGATCGGCCGGCGTGCAGATGTAGCCCGCTACCGCCGAGGCCGCCGCTACCGCCGGGCTGGCCAGATAGATTTCCGAGGTAATATGTCCCATACGGCCGACGAAGTTGCGGTTTGTCGTCGAAACGGAGCGCTCGCCATGGGCCAGAATGCCCATGTGGCCGCCCAGACACGGGCCGCAGGTCGGGGTGGAAACGATCGCGCCAGCCTGAATGAAGATCTTGGTCAGGCCTTCCTCGATGCACTGGAGATAAACCTCCTGCGTGGCGGGAATGATGATGGTGCGCACATCCTGATGCACATGGCGGCCCTTCAAAATAGCCGCCGCGGCGCGCATATCCTCAATGCGTCCGTTCGTGCACGAACCGATCACAGACTGC
Source organism: Butyricicoccus faecihominis (assembly GCF_024462775.1). Classification (GTDB taxonomy): domain Bacteria; phylum Bacillota; class Clostridia; order Oscillospirales; family Butyricicoccaceae; genus Agathobaculum; species Agathobaculum faecihominis_A. Next base: position 185,181 of record NZ_JANGCE010000001.1, on the reverse strand, counting down.
TGGATCTCCACCCGGCCCATCTCGTCGACGGTCTTGGTGTTTTCCGGCAGGTGCGGGCAGGCGACAGTCGGCTTGAGGGCGGACAGGTCGATCTCGATCGTCTCGCCGTACGCCGCGTCGTCATCAGCCGCAAACACGGTGATCTCGCGGTCGACACGGCCCTTTATGTAATCCATTGTTTTATCGTCCACGGGGAAAATGCCGTTTTTCGCGCCCGCCTCGATCGCCATGTTGCAGATCGTGAAACGGTCGTCCATCGAAAGCGCGGAAACGCCTTCGCCGGTGAACTCCATGGATTTGTAAAGCGCGCCGTCCACGCCGATTTTGCCGATGATGTGCAAAATAACGTCCTTGCCGGAAACATCCGGCTGCAACGCGCCCGTCAGCTCAAACCGGATGGCCTCCGGCACCTTGAACCACGCCTTGCCCGTCGCCATGCCGGCGGCCAGATCGGTCGAACCGACGCCGGTAGAGAACGCGCCGAGCGCGCCGTAGGTGCAGGTGTGGCTGTCCGCGCCGATGATGAGCTCGCCGGGCGCGGTCAGGCCCTTTTCCGGCAGAAGCGCGTGCTCGATACCCATTTCGCCCACGTCAAAAAAGTTGACGATCTGATGCTTTCTGGCAAACTGGCGGCATTCAAGGCACTGCTCCGCCGATTTAATATCTTTATTCGGTGCAAAGTGATCCATAACAAGCGCGATCTTGCGGTTGTCGAACACCTTTTCAAAGCCCGCCTTTTCCATTTCGCGGATCGCTACCGGGCCGGTGATATCGTTCGCGAGCGTCAGGTCGACGTTTGCCTCGATCAGCTGGCCGGCGCTTACGCTTTCCATCCCCGCGTGCTTTGCAAGGATCTTTTGCGTCATCGTCATACCCATTATACTCAAATCCCCCTGTCAGTCGATAAAATACTTGTTGATGCCGTTGATATAGGCCTTGATCGACGCTTCGATAACGTCGGTCGATACGCCGCGGCCGGTCACCATTTCGCCGCCGTCGATCACGATCTTGACGATCGCTTCCGCCTGCGCGTCCTCGCCGTCGGTCATGGATTTCAGCGAGTAATCCTCCAGCACGACGTCCTTGTCGACGATCTTGTTGATCGCGCGGTACGCGGCGTTGACCGGGCCGTCGGACGCGGCGACGCGCTCAAACGTCTCGTCGCCCTTCTTGACGCGGATCACGGCGGTCGCGGTGATCGAGTTGCCGGAGTTGATGACAAAGCGGTCAAGCGTGTAGCGCTCCTCGCCGGATACCGGCACAACGCCGATCAGCGCTTCCAGATCGCGGTCCTTGATCACCTTTTTCTTATCGGCCAGCACCTTGAACTTGGCGAATACCTTGTCGAGCTTGGCCTGATCGAGCGAGTAGCCCAGCTCGCGCAGGCGGTCCTCGAACGCATGGCGGCCGGAGTGCTTGCCCAGCACGATGGCGTTCTTCGGGATGCCGACGGATTCCGGCGTCATGATCTCGTAGGTCTCCTTATTGGCCATCACGCCGTGCTGGTGAATGCCGGCCTCATGCGCGAAGGCGTTCGCGCCGATGATCGGCTTGGTCGGCGCGACGGGCACGCCGGTGATCGTCTGGATCATGCGGCTGGCGCGGTAGATCTGCGTGGTCTCGATATTGCAGGCGACGCCGTAGTGGTCGCGCCGGGTATCCAGCGCCATCACGCACTCCTCGAGCGAAGCGTTGCCCGCGCGCTCGCCGATGCCGTTAATCGTGCACTCGATCTGGTCTACGCCGGCCTGAACGCCCGCCAGAGAATTGGCGACCGCCATGCCCAGATCGTTATGCATATGGCAGGAGAGGACGACGTTTTCAATGCCCTGCGTATGCTCGCGGAGATAGCGGATGCGCGCGGCGTATTCGTCCGGCGTCATGTAGCCGACCGTGTCCGGGATGTTCAGCGTAGTGGCGCCCGCCTTAATCGCGGCCTCGAACGCGCGGCACAGGAAGTCCAGATCGGAACGGCAAGCGTCCTCGGCCGAGAACTCGATGTTCGCGCAGTGCTTTTTCGCATAGGCCACGTTGTGCGCGATGGACGCAATCACTTCGTCCGGCGTCATTTTCAGCTTATATTCCATGTGCACCGGCGAAGTGGCCAGAAATACGTGGATGCGCGCGTCCTTCGCGTGGTGGATCGCGTTATACGCCGCGTCGATATCCTTTTCCACACAGCGGGCCAGCGAGCAAATGGTTGAATCGTGTACGATATCCGCGATCGCCGCGACAGCCGCCGCGTCGCCGGGCGAAGCGGCCGCAAAGCCGGCTTCGATGATATCGACCCTCAGCGCTTCGAGCTCGCGGGCGACCTCGATCTTTTCATTCAGGTTCATGCTGCAGCCGGGCGACTGTTCGCCGTCGCGCAGGGTGGTGTCGAAAATTTTGATGGTTCTTTCCATGGTTCTTGTCCTCTCTTTCTGATTTTCATACACAAAAGTTTGTTTCTAGGGACAAAAAAAGCTCCGTCCCTTTACTCGAAAGTAAGAGACGAAGCGAATGCTCCGCGGTACCACTCTTGTTGCCGCAAAAAACACGGCCACTCAGTGCACATCAAACAATGCGCCGCCCTCATAACGGTGGGCATCCGTTCGCGCCTACAAGCAAAAGCTTTCAGCGGACAGCTCCCGGGCGAGTTTCATCGTTTGCTGTTACCGCCTTGCACCGGCCGGCGGCTCTCTGAAAACATCGTACGATTACTTTACCCGTTCATCACATTTTTCAATATGGCAATAGTTTATCTGTTTTGCCGCCGGTTGTCAAGAGGTATTTGCGATTTTTATAGAAGTTGCGCCCGGCGGTACGCTTACCTTGAAAAAAGGCGATTTTTCTGGTATAGTGGTTGACAGAGTGTAAAAGGAGCGTTAAGAAATTGAAACATCTCGGATTATTAACCCGTTTGATCGCCGGTATCGCGATCGGCACGCTGATCGGCCTGTCCGGCGGCTTTTTCGGCATTGCGGATTCCGCCGCGTTCGTCGCGGTCGTGCGGCTGTTCGCCACGTTCACCTCGCTGTTTTCCACCTTCTTGGCCTTTATGATCCCGCTGATCATTTTATCGTTCATCACGGTGGGGCTGGCCGAGCTCGGCAAAAAGGCGAACCGCCTGTTCGGCATTACGCTGCTGCTCGCTTATGGCACCACGGTATGCTCCGGCTTTCTCACCTTTTTGATCGGCAAGGCGTTTCTGCCCGGCCTGATCCGCCCGATCACGGGCGACGTGCTGGAGGCCGCCGGGTTTTCTCCCTTCTTCTCTATTGAGATCCCGCCGGTATTCGGCGTGATGACCGCGCTCGTTCTCGCTTTTGTGCTCGGCATCGGTATGGCGAACATCAAGGGCGCTTCGCTGCTTGGCGTGTGCCGCGATCTGCAAAGCATCGTAACGGCGGTTTTGGGCAAGATTATCATACCGCTTATTCCGGTGCATATCGCCGGCCTATTCTGCAATATCGCGGCGGAAGGCCGCTTGTTCGCCACCGTGAAGATGTTTGCTTCGCTCTATATCGTCATTTTGGTGTTGCAGTTCCTTTATATCCTGTCTCAATTCGGTTTGGCCAGCCTTGTATGCCGGAAGAACCACTTTAAAAGCCTGAAAAACGTCGCGCCCGCGTACTTCACCGCGCTGGGCACGCAGTCCTCCGCCTCCACCATTCCGGTGGCACTGCAAAGCGCTTATGACAACGAGGTGGATCAGGATGTGGCCGACTTTTGCGTTCCCCTTTGCGCCACGATCAACCTGAACGGCGATACGATTTGTTTGGTGCTGGGCGCCATGGGTATCATGCTGGCAAGCGGCGGCGTGCCCACGCTCGCCACCTTCGCCCCCTATATCATGATGCTTGGCATCACGATGGTCGCGGCGCCCGGCGTGCCCGGCGGCGGCGTGATGGCGGCGCTGGGGCTGATCTCCACCATGCTTGGCTTTACCAATCCGATGCAGCAGCTGATCATCGCACTGCACTTCTCGCAGGACAGCTTCGGCACGGCGGCAAACGTCACGGGGGATCAGGCGCTCGCGCTGATCGTCAATGAGCTGGATCATAAAAACAGCGCCGAAGAGCGGGCCCGCTGACAGATAAGGAGAACTGACCCCAATGGATATTTTGCTTGACATCATGCATACCTTTGATTACGATATTCTGCTGCATCTGTCTCAGTCCATGCGCGGCGGCGTTTCCGATACGGTTTGGACTATGATCACTTGGCTCGGCAATTACGGCGCGCTTTGGATCGCCATTGCCGTTGCGCTGTTGTTCTTTCACAAGACGCGGCGCGCGGGCATCGCCATGCTGGTTTCGCTGCTGCTCAGCGTATTGGTCGGCAATGTGCTGATTAAGCACTGGATCATGCGACCGCGCCCCTTCGTCACGCACCCGGATCTTGTCGCGCTTTTTGACCCCGGCGATCAGTGGAGCTTTCCCTCCGCGCACACGCTCTCTTCCTTCGCCGCGGCCACGGCTCTATGCTACTACCACCGCCTGCCCGGCGCGGCGGCCTACATACCGGCGGCGCTGATCGCCTTTTCCCGCCTATACGCCTGCGTCCACTACCCGACGGACATTTTGGGCGGCGTGGTGATCGGCATTCTCTGCGGCCTGCTCGCCGCGTGGCTGACCGACCGGATGATAGACCGCACCCATACGATCCGCCTGCGCAAGGGCGCGTAAGGAGTATGCCATGAACCAGTATAAGCGCCTTTTGAGCAATACTTTTATTTTCGCCATGGGCACGTTCAGCTCCAAGATTCTTGTCATCCTAATGCTCCGTTTTTACACGGGCATTTTGTCGCCGGACGAGATGGGCGTGGCCGATCTCATCATCAAAACGACCAGCATCCTCTACCCCGTCGTTTCGCTTTCGATCGGTCAGGCCGTGATCCGCTATGGTCTGGAAAAATCGAATCATAAATCCGATGTGTTCACCATTGGTATCGCAACGGTGCTGATCGGCTTTTTGGTCGCCATTCCCTTTCACCCCGCGCTGGGTCTGGTGCATTATAACACCTCGCTCGGCGCTTCCGGCTCGCTTCGGGAATACGCCCCGCTCATCTACCTTTATGTGCTTACCTCGTGCACGCAGAATGTGTGCAGCCAGTTCATTCGTGCGCTGGGCTTTGTGCGTTTGTATGCGGTCGACGGCATTTTCCGCACGCTGCTCACCATACTGCTCAACATTCTGTATCTGAAGGTATTTCAGTGGAACATCTTCGGCTATGTGTTTTCCATCATCTGCGCGGATGCGCTTTCCACGGTGTGCTTGTGCTTGATCGCCGGGCTTTGGAAGTATTTTAAAGTACGCAAGCCGAATTTCCACCTTTGGCGCGGTATGCTCGCCTATGCGCTGCCGCTGGTGCCGGACGCGATCTTGGTGTTTATCATCGGTTTTTCCGACCAAATGTTCCTTGCGCACTATCAGGATACCGCGGTAAGCGGCATCTATTCGGTCGCATACCGGGTGCCGACGCTGATCGCGCTGGTCGCTTCGGTTTTTGTGGACGCTTGGCAGCTCTCCATGGTCAACGACAATTCGCGGAAGGAGCAGATCCGCTTCTTTTCCAATGTGGGCAACACCTATTCGTCTATTGTATTCATCGTTGCGGCGGGCGGCGTGATGTGCTCCAAGCTTGCCATGAAGGTGCTGGCCGTGCCCAGCTATTATATCGGGTGGGCGTTCATTCCGCTTTTGGCCCTTGGCGCGGGCTTTAATTGCCTGTCCAGCTTTCAGAAAAGCGTATATCTGCTGGAAAAGAAAACGGTATCGTCCTTTGTCTCCACCGCCTTTTCCGCTGTGCTCAATATCGGCCTGAATTACCTGTTCATCTCGCCCGACCATTTGGATCTGGGCGGTAACGGCGCGGCGCTGGCCACGCTGATCAGCTATTTCGCCCTGTTCATTTACCGCATGATCGACAGCCGCCGCTTCATGCCCGTGCACTGGAAACTGCCTCGCCTGACGCTGACCGTGCTGCTTGTGAGTTTGCAGGTGTTTTTGATGCTGCGCGAGCCGCCGCTGTGGCTGCTTTGGCAGGTGCTGCTATTCGGGCTTGTTTTTCTTCTCAACTGCCGGGAACTGCTCTACGGTGCAAAAAAGCTGCTGCACCGCGCCTGAACACCTTATCTTATATCGCAAAAAGTGCGTTGTAACATCGGTTACAACGCACTTTTTTTGTTTTTAAATCGAAAAATCCAGCGGTCTTTCGCGGCTCACCAAATCCTCCAGCGTGACGCTGTCCACGTAACGGTTGACCGCTTCATACAGGCCCTTCCAAAAGTCCAGCGTGGCGCATTCTGCGGCGCGGGCGCATTCGTTCGGCTCGTTCTCCAAACAGGATACCGGCGCGAGCGAGCCTTCCGTAATACGCAGGATGTCGCCCACCGTATATTCGGCAGCCGGACGCGCTAACTGATAACCGCCCTGCGCGCCGCGCGTGGAACGCAGGAAACCCGCGCGGGCAAGCTGCACCACGATCTGTTCCAGATATTTGGCGGAAATCTCCTGCCGTTTGGAGATGTCGCGCAGCGGCACATAGCCGCCGGTATTCTGTTCCGCAAGGTCGATCATCAGACGGAGCGCATATCGCCCCTTTGTAGAAATTTTCATCAGCATCCCCTCTGAGGCTTATTATACTACAAAATTACTATGATTTTCAAGTGCAATCTCTTCCACACGGCGTAGAAAGGAAAATCCCCCGGTATCGCTTTCGCAAAACCGGAGGATTAAGAGAAAAGAAATAAGCGATATATCGGTCAAGCTGCAATGCCGAGGGGAGAAAACACAGCGTAAACCACGATCACCAGCACAATGACAACGGCGGAGACCACATAGCGGTACTTCCACGGCGTCAGATCGACCGCGCCCACATCGTGCTGCACATACACTTCGCCGGCTTTGTTGCGGCGGTGCATCAGATACATCAGCAGAATCTCAAACGGCCAGAGCACCGCGATCGCGTACAGATAGTGCACTTCCTCGCCCAGCGTAATGAGGAACAAGGTGTACATGACGATATGAAACACGAAGATGAACTTGGCCGCGTATTTGGGCAGTCGATTAAAGAAGAAGCCGCCGAACACCGCGCTCAAAACAGGCAGCGCAATGAGCATGACCATTTCATCCAGCAGCGTCTTGAGGCCCTGCGGCGCGTAGAAAATAAACGGCGAAACCGCAATGGAAGCGACCGCGCAGATCGTGCCGACCAGCTTGCCGATCGAAACGAGTTTCCGGTCGGCCGCTTCGGGGTGGATGAAGTCCCGATAGATATCGAGCGTAAACATGGTGACGATCGAGTTGAGCACCGAATTGAACGAGGAGAGAATGGCGCCCAGCATGACCGCCGCGAAGAAGCCCATAACAGGCGCGGGCACGATACGTGCGATCAGCATCGGGTAGGCCTCGTCCATCATGGTTACCTGATCGCCCAGCAGGAAGAATGCGATAATGCCCGGCAGCGCCAGATACATAAAGCCGATGATTTTCAAAAATGCGCAGAAAATCGCGCCCTTTTGCGCTTCTTTCAGGTTTTTGGCCGCCAGCACCCGCTGCACGAACGACTGGTGCGTGCACCACGACTGCAAATGCAGAAACAGCAGGCCGGTCAGGATAGTCGGCCACGGCACGGCGGGCGGCACAGAATCCGCGGGCGCGATGGCGTTCAGCTTTTCAGGCGCGGCGTGCAGCAGGTAATCCAGACCCTGCGCCAGCGCGCTGCCCTCCCCCGTGCCAAACGCATGGCCAAGCGCAACAAGGCCGAGGAAGGGAATCATAAACCCGCCGATGATCAGACCCACGCCGTTGATCGTATCCGACACGGCCACCGCCTTCAGGCCGCCGAAGATCGCATAGATGGAACCAATTACGCCGACCAGTACGCAGATTAAAATAATCGATTGGAACTTAGTGATGCCCAACATGCCGGAAACGCCGAAAATGTTTTCAAAAACTAGCGAACCCGAATACAGGATGACTGGAATCTGAATGAAGATGTACAGACAGATATATGCGATTGAGAACCACAGCTTGGTGCCGCGATCATACCGCTCGCCGATCATCTGCGGAATGGTCGAAACGCCGCTTTTCAGGTAGCGCGGCGCGATAAAGTTGGCCAACACCAGACAGGCGATCGCCGCGATCACCTCGAACCCCATCGGACTCATATTGGTAAACCACGTTTGTCCGTTTACACCGACCAACTGTTCGGCTGAAAGATTGGTCAGCAGCAGCGAGCCCGCGATCACGATGCCCGGCAGGCCGCGTCCGGCGAGGAAATACCCCTCCGCGGTCTCCAAATTATCGCCGCGTGTTTTCAGCCAAGAGATCACCGCGACCAAGACGGTGAAAAAGATAAATGTGCCTACGATCCATGCCATAAGAATTGCGTCCCCCTTGTTTTCTGTCTTTCACTGCCTTTATGTTAACAGAGACAAGGGCGGCATACCGTACGCATTTCTTACGATTACCTGTTGTTTTTTGCTTATTTACGGCGCAGCAAATAAAAAAAGACGCTTTCCCCCGCCGTTTTCATGAGAACGGCACGGAAGAAAAGTGTCTTTTTTTGCGGTTTGCCGGTGTCTTTTTGCGCTCACCTGTTCGCCTGCCGCTCTTTGCGGTACTGCGCCGGGCTAACGCCCAGCTTCTTTTTAAACATTTTACAAAAATGCTGGTAATCCTGAAAGCCCGCCCGCGCGGCGATCTGCCCGATCGTATCCAGACTCTCCGTGAGCTGGCGCAGCACCTGCTCCAGCCTACAGCCCAGCAGATATTCGGAAAAGCCGACGCCGACCTCCTGCTTGAACGCGCGGCTGAGATAGGCGATGCTCAGGCCCACCTCGCGCGCGACATGTCCCAGTCCAATGGGCTCGGCAAAGTGCGCGCGCGTATAGCATACCGCCCTTGCGATGGCCGGGCTGAGCCGTTCCAGTCCGGCGGGCAGCGACATTTCACGCATGCGGGACTGATAGTCCGACAGGCGAGCCGCACAGTCCGCAAGGCAGATGATCGATGCGTAAAACGGTTCGTCCCGCGTCAGGCCCGCCGCGGTATCGCATTGCTTGAGCCAACTGAGCAGCACGCCGATCTGCACCCGCTCCGCGCGAAACGCATCAAGGGCAGCGTGAAAACCGCTTTGCAGCCGCGCGCCGTCGCCCTTTCTCAGGCAGGCGGGCAGCTCCTCGCAAAATGCCAGCGCCGGCTCCGGTACCTGACTGCCCATAGGCGCCCGCCCATCGTACCGTACGATCTCCTTGCCGTAAAAATGCTCCTGCGCGGCCTCCCGCGCCTGCCGCAGCGCGCGGGCAATCGAGCCGCCGCCTTCGCACACCTCGCTTACGCTGATGTGGCAATCCGCCGCGAGATAATCCCTTACAAAGCTGTGCAGACTCGCGCTTTGTTCGGCCAGCACCTCGTTTTGACGGGAAGCGGAGGGCGTATCGGAAAAATCGTATAGGATCGCATAGCGCGTTCGTTCCAGATCGATCACTTCCGCCGTGTAGCCGCCCGCGACATGGCGGCACGCTTCGTACAGCCCCTGTTCGCGCAGCGAATCACCCTGCTGCGCGGCGGCCAAAAGAACCGCGCAGCGGTAATAGCGGTAGCGCAGTCCCACGGCCTGTGTTTCGCGGTACTGCTCTTCCCAGCTTGTCTCACGAGCCAGCAGCGATTGCAGCAGCTCGCGCTGCGTCAGGCGACTTCCCTTTTCCGCCATGCGGTGCAGCGCGTGGCGGCCTTCCGCCTCCGCGCGGCGGCGCCGCATCGCGTCGGTCACTCGTTCGAGCGCTTCTCCTAGCGTTTCTTCGTCCAGATGGTTTTTCAGCACATACTCGTCCGCGCCCAAACGCATCGCTTCCTTGACATAGCCGAAGTCGTCATGGCAGCTTAGAACCAAGATGCCGCCGTCATACTTCTTTTCACGCAAAGCGCTGATAAACGCGATGCCGCCCATGCCCGGCATGCTGATATCCGTCAAGATAAGATCGGGCTGCAAATGCGCGGTCAGCTCGGCGGCCTCCTCACCGTCCCGCGCGTCGCCGACGATCTGGTAACCTTTTTCCTTCCATGGGAAGAAATTGCGCAGGAACATCCGCACCAGCGTATCGTCGTCAACGATCAGCAGTTTGTACATTCCCGCTCTCCTCCCGTCTTTCATCCCAGTATTGTTTCGCGTTATCAGCTGTCAGCAACCGGCTTTCAATATAGACGCTGCCGCCGATCTCCTGTCCTGCCAGCGCGCGCGTCACTGTTTCGATCGCCAACGCACCGATCTCGTCCCCCGCCTGCGTGACGAGCGCCGCCATGCGACCGCTCGCCACGGCTTGCAGCGCGTCATCCTGCGTGTCGACCGCGACGATACTGCACGGGCGCGCCGTACCGGCGCGTTCCTGTGTCAGCACCGCGCCGAGCCCCATGACCGCGTTGGTGCAAAAAACGCCGGTTACTCCGGGATACTGGTTCAAGATCTGCTGCATCGCGTCAATCGACTGGCCAAGGTCGCTGTCCGCGTGCGTCACAGAAGCAAGGCGCAGTCCGCCAGCCTGCTGCAGCCGCTCGGTAAAACCCTGCACACGGTCGTTATGCGAGGATTGCAGGCTGCTGCCCGCGATCACAGCCACTTCCGCGCCCTCCGGCAGCTGCTCCAGCAGGTAGTCCGCCGCCAACTCGCCGATGTGCCGGTTGTCCGCGCCGATATAGGGCAGCGGGCGATCGGTCGCGCGGGTATCCACCATGAACAGCGGCACGCCGTAGGCCTGCGCCTCCTGCTCCATCCAAGACGTTTCGCCCGAATTGCAGGGAGAAACAATCAATGCGTCCAGCTCACCGGTTTGCAGCAGATCGGTGATGAGCAGGCGCTGCTCCGCCTCATCGTTTTCTGTGCGCGGATAAAGCAGCAGCAGCTCTACCTGCTGCTCTTCGGCAGCCCGCTCCATGCCCGACTGTACCTCGCGCCAGTGTTGGCTGTTCAGCGCCTTGAGCACTACCCCGACACGGTATGCGGGATCGGCGGCGGACGCCGCCGTGTCGGCACAGCCCGTCAAAAGCAATAAACCCAATAGAAGGAGCGCGCTCAACCGTTTTTTCATGCCTGCTCCTCCGTTTCTTCCGAATCTGTATCGATCGCAAACGCCAAGGGATCGCGGCTGGCCGGCAGCGTCAGTTCGATCTCGGTCCCTTCGCCCGGCGCGCTGATCAGAGAAAAGCCGCCTTGCTCCCCATAATAAAGCGCGAGCCGCTCCCGCACGTTGGACAAGCCGATACCGGTGAACTGACAGTGCGCGTCATTCTGTCCTTCCAGCAGCTGCTCTGCCTGTTCCTCTGTCATGCCTTTTCCGTTATCGCGCACCGTGATGCGTAAAAAATCGTTTTCTGTTTTCGCCGAGATCTCGATCCGATTGTCCGACCGTTTGATGTTCATGCCGTGCAGCACGGCGTTTTCGACCAGCGGCTGCAAAAGCAAGCGCGGAACATAACATGCGAGCGCGTCATCGCTGATCTCGTACGCCACCGTGAAGCAATTCATATAGCGGTAGCGCTGCAACGCCACATAGTGCTCAACCAGCGCCGTTTCCTCGCGCAGTGTTATAAATGTGCCTTGTTTATTGGTGCTTGCTTCCAGAAGGGCGATGAAATCCGCCAACTGCTCTCCAACCTTTTTATCATTTTGCAAAAGCGCGGTGTATCGAATGGTGTTCAGCGTGTTATACATAAAGTGTGGTTTGATTTGATGCTGCAGCGCCCGCATCTCCGCCTGTCTGCGCGCCAGACGGTCGCGCACCTGCTGTTCGACCAGTTCGCGAATGCGTCTTGCCATTGCGTTGAATCGCCGGCCGAGCTGCTGCAACTCGTCGCTTGCGGCAAGCTGCACGCGCGTTTCCAGCTTGCCCTCGCCCACCGCGTCCATGGCGTTCATCAGTTGGCCTACCGGCCGGTAAATCCAGCGGGACAGCAGCTGCGCCAATAGCACCGCGATTAAAACGATCAGTAAAATAAACGGCAGCATGATCTGCTGCTGACGCAGATCATGCGTCAGTCGAGCGCGGTCGGTCAGATACAGCAGGCGGCAATCGGAAAAGCCGCCTTGCACCGAGGCATATAGCATGCGCGAACCCGCTTTGCTGCAGCCGCCGGACTGCACCGCGCTGGTAAGCGCGGGCATCTCGGCCAGCGAATCCGCGGTAAGTCCGATATCGCCGATATAACGCGAGGAGATCACCTGCCCCGCGTGGTCCAACAGATAACACTGCGTGTATTCATCGCGGCCAAGTTCATCCAGCAGCGCATAATACAGCACCCGTTCCTTGATGCCGACCAACAGACGGCCGATCGCTACTCCATTTTCATCTGTAAGATCGCGCACATAGGCATAGTACAGCTCCGGCGTGCCGCCCGTGCTGTTTCGCGCGACGGGCTGAATGCCGGTTTGCGGCGCGCTTTGCCAAAAAGAAACATCAAAAGGCGCCGCCGTACCGGCGGCCTCCAACATATGGTGCTCATCCGAGGATACAACGGTGTCTGCCGCCGGTAAGTACAGATAGATCGCGTCGATCAGTCCGCCCTCCGGAATTTGGCTTTTCATGCGCTCAGACAGGCGCAGCGCCTGCGCGGCCGTCTGCTCGCCCGGTGCGGCGAAAGCAGCGCCTTCCCTAAGGAAGTCCGCATCCGCCGCCAGACGCACCGCCGCGAAATAAGTGGTTTTTAAATAGCCGTCCAGCTGTTCCGATTTATTTTTCAGCGTACGCTCGATCGAATCGATGCTGCCGCGCTCGATCTGCTCCATCGAACGGTGATAGCTGTTGCCCCAAACGACGGCGATACAAAGCAGCGCCGGCAGCAGGATGGCAAACACCAATTTTGAACGAAAGCTCATCTTCCCCATTTATTCGCCCCGATTTTTAAAAGAATCATCCTATAGTTTAACCACTTTGCAGCCGGCTGTCAATCGCCGTCGGCAGCCGCGCGGCCGTTTTTCATTCATTTTCAAACCAATGTGTTATAAAAACGTATTTGCAGTATGTTTTTGCCACTGGACGCACTAATTTCTTGTCATATCGCAAATTTTCTCGCACACAATACTATCAGCGAAACCCAAACACACAAAAACAAAAGGAGAGAAAAAATTATGGCTAACACGAACAACGGTTCTAATCAGGGTATGGTTCCGGAAGCACGCGCGGCTATGGATCGCTTCAAGATGGAGGCTGCTGCTGAGGTAGGCGTAAACCTGAAGCAGGGTTACAACGGCGACCTGACCTCCCGTCAGGCTGGTTCCGTCGGCGGCCAGATGGTTAAGAAAATGATCGAAGCTTACGAGCAGAAGCTGGCCGGTCAGGGCTGAAACTGATCCCAAATAAGAAAGACGCTGTTTCCGGTCTAAGCTCCGGAAACAGCGTCTTCCCTTTTGTTACAATAAATTTTTTACTTACGCCAGCCCGCAAACAGTTCTTCCGCCGCGGTAGCGCTGGGCGCTGCCAGCAGCTGCTCGGCAAACGCCTGGCACTCGGCAAAGGTGTGATCCGCCAGATCCGCCTTGGCCGCGAGCATCGCGGAGGCGGACATGGACAGGTTTGTGACACCCAGACCGCAAAGGATAGGCGCCATGCCGGGCGTGCCCGCCATTTCGCCGCACACGCCGACCTCGATTCCGTTCTCGTTCGCCGCCTTCGCCGTCATGCGGATCAGACGCAGCACGCCGGGATGCAGCGGGCGGTACAGGTACGAGATCTTTTCATTGATGCGGTCGACCGCGCAGGAATACTGAATCAAATCGTTCGTGCCGATCGAGAAGAAATCCACTTCCTTCGCCAGCGCGTCGGCGCAAATCGCCGCCACCGGGATTTCGATCATGATACCGACCTTGACATTCGCATTAAACGCAACGCCTTCCGCCGTTAGAAGATCCTTGGCCTGTTGCAGCACCTGTTTGGCCGAACGGATTTCTTCCGCGGAGGAGATCATGGGGAACATGATGCGCAGATCGCCGTACTGCGCCGCGCGCAGCAACGCGCGCAGCTGGGTCAAGAACAGATCGGTCTGGTTCAGGCAAATGCGGATCGCTCGGTAGCCAAGGAAGGGATTCTGCTCTTTTTCAAGCGCAAGCGCGGGCACTTCCTTGTCGCCGCCGATATCCAGCGTGCGAATGATCACCGGCTTGCCGGCCATGGCCTCGCAAGCCTTTTTGTATGCTCCAAACTGCTCCTCCTCGCTGGGCAGATCGTCGCGGTCCATAAACAAAAATTCACTGCGGAACAGGCCCACGCCCTCGCCGCCAAGCTCGGCCACGCGCACCGCGTCGTCCGGCTTGCCGATGTTGCCCTCGATCACGACGCGGCGGCCGTCTGCGGTCGCGCCCTCGCGGTCACGGTAGGTGGCAAGAAATTCACGGCGCTTTTCTTCCTCGGCTTTTTTGGTTTTAAAATCTGCGAGTGTTTCCGCGTCCGGCGCGATGACGACCTCGCCGGTCGAACCGTCAAGCAGCAGATCGTCGCCGTCCGCGATATCGTCCGCGCGGTCGCCCGCGCCCGCGATCGCCGGAATGCCCATCGAACGCGCCATGATAGCCGAGTGGCTGGTACGGCCGCCGATGCGCGTGATGAAGCCCATGACCGGCTTGCCGCCGATGCGCGCCGTATCGGACGGCGTCAGGTCGTTCGCGATCAGGATGCACGGCTCGGTCACGGCGTCGATCGCGTTATCGGCAATCCCCTTCAGGTTTTTCAGCACCCGCTTTGAGATATCGCCGATATCGGCCGCGCGGGCCTGCATGTATTCATCGTCCATCGCGCGGAACATCTGCTGGAAATTTTCACAGTTGACAAAGCAGGCGTATTCCGCGCAGACCTTTTCATCCGCGATGATGCCGGTCATGCCCTCGACAAAATCGGGGTCGTCCAGCATTAAAAGATGCGCGTCGAATATTTCCGCTTCGGCGGCGCCGATATTTTTTTCGGCCTCGTCCCGCAGCTGTGCGATCTGTACCTGAGCCTTTTCCACGGCATCGGTCACGCGCTGCTGTTCGGCGGCGACGTCGGTAATCGTGTCCTTTACAACGGTCAGATCCTCTTCTTTAATAATCAGCGCTTTCGCGTGGGCCAAGCCCTCGGATACGCCGATCGCTTTCCATTTAAGCATTCACTATTCCCTCCTGCTCCTTGTTCTTTCTCACCAAAAATACTATTACTATTGTAAGGTATCTTGTTGTTTTCGTCAAGTGCGCACAGACACTTTCAAAAAACATTAAAAAAATTGCCGAATGCACGTGCCGCCCCTTAAAATATCTGGTATAATATTGTCTATCGCTGAAAGCCGCCATGCAAAACAGCGGCTTTCCCCCTTATGCATAACATAGTTTCGCTTACTACAATCATTTTTAAACCTGTTTGAGGAGGAACGACTTTTATGGACAAGCGTTGCACCCGTGTGCCACACATCATCATGCCCAAGAAAGGGACCGATTTATCCAAATGGGCTGTCATAGCCTGTGACCAATACACTTCCGAGCCGGAGTATTGGCAGGAAACCGAACGCGTCGTCGGCACGGCGCCTTCCACCCTTCGCCTGACCCTTCCCGAAGTCTATCTGGAGGAGGCGGACGTATCCGCCCGCATTTCCACCATTCACCAGACCATGCAGCAGTATGTTGCGGACGGCACGCTGTACACCCTGCCCGCCGGTTTTGTTTTGACCGAGCGCCAATCCGGCGGCGCGCACCCGCGCCGCGGCCTTGTGCTGGCCATGGATCTTGAGGATTACGAGTACAAAGCAGGCTCCCAGTCCCTGATCCGTCCGACGGAAAAGACGGTGGAAGAGCGCATTCCGCCCCGTCTGGCCGTGCGCCGTGGCGCAAGTTTGGAACTGCCGCATATCATGATCCTGATCGACGATCCGGAGCGCACCGTGATCGAGCCGCTGTTCGACAAGAAGGATTCCTTCGAGACGCTGTATGACACCGACCTGATGCAGAACGGCGGCCACATCACCGGCTGGTTCATCCCGGAGGGCGACGAGACCGAGGCAATCCAGCAGCATCTGGAAGCGCTGTGCGACCGCGACGCCTTCAACAAGAAGTACGGCTGCACCGACGCGCACGCGCTGCTGCCCTACGCCGTGGGCGACGGCAACCACTCCGTGGCGACCGCCAAGGCCTATTGGGACGAGGTGAAGCAGGAGCTTTCCGAAGCTGAACGCGCCGATCATCCCGCCCGCTTTGTGCTGGTCGAGGTCGTCAATATCCATGACGAAAGCCTGATCATCGAACCGATCCACCGCTTACTGTTCAATGTCGACGTGGACGATCTGCTGGACGCGTCCGTTGCGTATTTTGCAAAGCACGGCTGCTCCGCGGAGCTTGCCGCCGCCGGCACCGGCAAGGCGGACGAGCACACACAGGTGTTCCCCTTTATTTCCGATAAGCGTTGCGGCGATCTGATCGTCAAGAACGCGCCTTACTCGCTGCCGCTGGCTTCGCTGCAAGCGTTTCTGGACGATTATTATGCTTCCCACGCGGACGCTAAGATTGACTATATCCACGGCACCGATGTAATTGAAGCCCGCGGCACACAGCCGGGCAACATGGGCTTTTTCCTGCCCGATATCGCCAAGAACGATTTGTTCCGCGGCGTGATCTTCGACGGCGTGCTGCCCCGCAAGACCTTCTCGATGGGTGAAGCGCATGAAAAGCGCTATTATCTGGAGGCCAAAGCGATCGTCAAGTAATATTGATCCCGCCCTGCGACACTATTCGCCGGGCGGGATCTTTTTTGTCCGGCTCCACCGCAGCGCGGCCCGGCCGGCTTCGACGGAACACAGCACAAAGGCCGGGGCCAGTGCAAACGGCTGATCATGCGCAAACGGACAGCTCACCACCGCGTCCCCCTCCTGCATTTCGCATTGCACCTCGCCTTGCCGGATCAGCGCGTCCAGAAGCGGTTCGCCCGTCGTTAAGAGGGCTCTCTCCGGCTGCTGTGCTGCTTGCAGCGGCTCCGGCGGATCTTCCTGTTTCTGCGGGGGCGCGGGCGCTCTGTCCTCCGGCTGCAAGGCAAGATAAAAATCCTGCGGCATCGTATGCTCGCACCCCGCCGCCTTGAGCGTTTCCCTGCTCAGACGGCGCTCCAAACGCAGGCGGCCCTGCCGCGGCTCGGGCAGGCCGATCAGAAGGGCGCCTCCGTCTGCTGTTTGTCCATAGCAGCGCAGCAGCGCCAGCGGATCCCCGGTCAGTGCACAGTCCAGTGCGACGAGCGCGCCGTATGCGTCGTTCGTCCAATCGAGCGAGCCCACCGGCTCGCCCAAATATCGTACCTCGGCTTTCATACAACGCCGCCCCCCTTCCGCTCGATAAAAGCGCGTACCCTTTTAACAGGATACGCGCTTTTGACACCTTGTATGACTTGTTTTAGAGCCAAGCTTGCAGCACTTCCTGCAAGCGGCTCACTTCGATCGGCTTTGCGATATGATCGTTCATGCCGATATTGCGTGCCTTCGCCACGTCGACCGTAAAGGCATCCGCTGTGAGCGCGATGATCGGGATCGTTTTCGCATCCGGCCGGTCTAAGGCGCGGATCGCGGCCGTTGCATCGTAGCCGTTCATCACCGGCATTTGAATATCCATTAGGATCGCGCCGTATTTCCCCGGCCCGGCGGCCTGAAACGCTTCCAGCGCCTGCTTGCCGTCTTCCACCGCGTCGACACCAATCTGCTGCATATGCAGAAGTTCCACCGCGATCTCGCGGTTCAGCTCGTTATCTTCCGCCAGAAGCACGCGGCGCGCGGCGTAAGCCGCTGCTTTTTGCGCCTCCCGAACCGGTGGACCCGTTGTTTCTCCGCTCGGGAGCTGCGCGTCGCTGCACACCTCCAGCGGTACGGATACGGTGAAGGTAGTGCCCGCCCCCAGCGTGCTTTCCACCTCGATGGTGCCGTTCATCATCCGCACAAGGTTTTCCGTAATGGTCATACCAAGGCCTGTGCCTTGGTTCTTACTGATACGCGGATCCTCAGCCCGCCAAAACGGTTCAAATACCGAGGCAATGGATTCCGCCGGAATACCGATGCCGTTGTCACTGCAAACAAACTCATATTGCCGCTTTCCGGGCGCCGCGGAATACAATTCGCTGATGCGCAGGGTGATCGTTCCGTGTTCCGGCGTGTATTTGATCGCATTGGACAGCAGGTTCATTAGGATTTGCTGCAAGCGGTCTCCGTCCGCGATCACATGTTCATGACAGAGCTTTTCCGCTACGATGCGCAGTTGCTGCCGGTTCTCCCCCGCAAGCGGCTGACACATGTCCTCGATCCCTTGCAGCAGAACGTGCAAACAGACCGGTTCCAACAAAAGATCGATCTTTCCGCTTTCTATTTTGGATACATCCAAAACCTCGTTGATCAGACCCAGTAGGTGCCGGCTGGAGGTATCGATTTTGTCCAGACAGTCAAACACTTTTTCCGGCGAATCACGGTTGGCCCGCGCGATGGTGATCATGCCCATGATCGCGTTCATGGGCGTGCGGATATTATGGGACATGGCGGAAAGAAAATTGGTCTTGGCCGCGTTGGCCACCTTGGCCGCATGATAAGCGTCCTCCAGCACCTCGCGCTGCCGTTGCTGTTCATCCCGGTCCTTTGTGATATCGATGCCGACGCTGTAAAACGACTCGATTCCATCCCAGCTTTCTTCGCTGCTGACATAGCTATATGTCATGGTAAGAATTTTGATCGCGCCGTCTCGGGTGATGATCCGCCCTTCCGCGATCGTGTCCTCGCCGGTCTCCTTGGCGCTTTGCATGACTTTTGCCGCGCGTTCGATATCGTCCGGGTGCACATAGGTGCACTGATCGTGCAGTTCGTTATGGAACTGTTCTTCGGTGTAGCCGATCATCTGCAAGAATCCGCCGCCATACCAGAGGACCGTCCGCATATCTCGGGCGTCCACACGCGCAAAGCCGCCCGGAATGGTGCGGATAATCGCTTCACGCTCCCGTTCCTTCTTTTCCAGCGTATATTCCAAACTGAGGTCGTCGTGCGAAAGCTCCAGACGGGCCCGGTGGCCCTCCCAGTCGATGATGCGGTCCTTCAGGATGTAAGCATGACCCAAATGGGGATTATAATAATCCCATTCGTAAAATGAATCCTCGGAAAGCAAATGGTTGGTGCAGAACGGACAGGGCGAAGACCGGCCTTGGATCACTTCATAGCATTTTCGCCCCAACGTTTCTTCCAGCGACAGGCCTACTGTTTGGCAGGAGGCCTTGTTGAGATACAAAAGCTCATAAGTATCCATATCCGCCACGTAAGCGTTATCGGCATATTCATCCAGCATCCATTTGAAATATTGCGCCCGCTTCTTCCACAGGCGGCACGCTAGGAGCCGGCTGTCCGCGTCGGGTTGCGCCGAAGCTCCGGCGTTCTCCGGATTATGTTCCGTCTTTTGGTTTTCCATCGCTGTTTCTCCTTCATCCGATAGCCCGAGAGCAAGCATGTACTTTAATTTTCATTATATCGGATGAAGTCTGCAAATGCAATTGCTTATACAGGTATGTGAACACATTTTGATGAAGTTGATCGTTTGGATGAGCCGGATCACCTATCACAAAGAAAAACGGATCTGCATCAGCAGACCCGTTTTTCTTTGCGATTCTTATCAGCTTATATCATAGCGGACCGTTTGCATTTCATGCAAAACAGCCCAATCAACCTTGCACGGAACCCAGCCCGAAACTGACGGCGAGCGCCTCGTCGACGTGTCGCATAGCATTCTCGTCAAGCGAACCCATTTTTTCTCGCAGGCGTTTTTTATCCAACGTTCGGACCTGTTCGGCTAAAATAATCGAGTCTTTGGTCAGTCCGAAATTGGGCGCGCCGAGCGTGATATGCGTCGGCATTTTGGCTTTATTGACTTGCGAGGTAATAGCGGCGGCAATGACCGTCGGGCTATACCGATTGCCCACATTATTTTGGACAATAAGTACGGGACGGATACCACCTTGTTCGCTACCGACCACAGGGCTGAGGTCGGCATAGTAAATGTCTCCTCGTTTGATGCTGCTATCCACTTGGTTCACACTCCGATGAAATAGATTTGCACCGCATCTGCGGCTGCAAATCTATTTTCCCCGCGCGGCGGAAAGTTATACTAATCTCACATAAAAAGCACTATTTTTATGAGCCGCGCGAAAAACTGCGTCGGGAGAAATATTGTTCTCCCGTTTCATCTTATGGAAAGGCAGCGCCTTTTGTCAATCAAAAATATATCCGGGGCACGCGGCGGCTGATCGCGCACATCACTTCGTACGAAATAGTGCCCGCGGCTTCAGCGACGTCGTCCGCCGTCAGGCCCGATGGGCCAAAGATCACAGCCTCGTCCCCGCGGCTGACCGGCGCGCCATCCGGTACGCGCGCCATGCACATATCCATACAGATGCGGCCAAGCACCGGTGTAAGCTGGCCTGCGAGCAACACGTGCGCTTTACCCGAACCTGTGCGCAAATATCCGTCCGCATAGCCCATGGCGACGACCGCCATGCGGATTGCCTCCTCCGTTTCAAACGCGCGGCCGTAGCTGACCGACGTGTGCGCGGGGATGTCGCGCACCTGCACGACGCGGGCCTTGACCGTCATGGCGGGCCGCAGCTTGATCGGACGCGGCAGCGCCGGATCGGGCGAGTAGCCATATAGGATAATGCCCGCGCGCGTCATGGTACAGTGTGTTTCCGCGTACTGCTGAATCGCGCCGCTGTTGGCGCAGTGGCGCAGCGGCAGCTCCAAACCGTTTGCGGCAAGGGCCGCGCAAATTTCGTCAAAGCGTTCGTACTGCATGGCGGTATATGCCTGTCCATCCAGCGTATCGGCAACCGCAAAGTGCGTGAATATCCCCTCTGAACGAAGGCCGGGCAGCCGGCTTGCAGCCAGAACGGCCTTCACCGTCTCCTCTTTTTCCCACGCAGGAAACCCCAGACGCGTCATGCCTGTGTCCAGCTTATAATGTACGGTAGCTTCTTCCCCGGCGCTTACCGCGGCGCCGGAAAGCAATTCGGCGGTCTCGCGGTCGTACACGGAAGCGGTGATATGCTGCCGTACCACGGTATCCATATCGTTTTCGTCAATATAGCCCAAATTCAGGATTGGCGTTTCTATGCCGTTCTCCCGCAATTCGACCGCTTCCTGCACGGTCGCCACGGCAAAGTAAGGCGCGCCGCACGACGCAAGAAGCTGTGCGACGCGCACCGCGCCGTGGCCATAAGCATTCGCCTTTACCACGCACAGGACCGGCGATTTCGCCGCCGCGCAGATGGCTTTATAGTTTTCTTCAATGGCGCGCAGGTCGATCTCGGCCCACACGCGGTGTCGGTTTTTCTCCATTCCTCTTCATCCTCGATCTACGTCTTTTCCTGATACTCCATCACTTGAATTGTCAGCACACAGGTGTCGTCCGCATAAAGTTCGGCGCACACGGGCTGGCGGCCGTCCTCGGTCAGCCATACCTGCTTTACGATCTTGCCGTCCGCGCTGTCGCTTTCATATCGCAGCACCAGCAGGGTCTGTCCGGCCACCTCTTCGCTCCACTGCTCGGCGGGTACGTCGCTGCGCAAATCGGAAAGCAGGCAGAACAGACCGTCCGCCGGCGTCAGTCCGGTGCGCTGCGGCATGGCGTCGTCCAGAGCCGCGCCATCGTACTGAAGGGAAAATTGCGCGCTGTCCGTACCGGCAATGGTGCCCGAAATGCCGGAAAGAGATGCGGGCGCGGTCACGGTGAAGGAGTCGCTATCTTCTTTATTATAAACGTAGTCCAGCTCATATTCCAGTACTGATTGCCCTAAATTGGATAAAATTTTTATATGGGCGGTAAAGCCCGGTACTTCGCTAAAATGTGTACGCACGCTTTCATCGTTCGCAACCGCGCCGCCGCAGGCGGTTAGCAATAGAAAAAGTGCGAGCAACGGCAAAAGTTTCCTTTTCAGATCACCACTCCCTTGTATTATAGCGTTTCAGCAGGCGAGGCAGATAGTGCAGCATATCGCTTGGCGTCATACCGTATTCGCTCAGCTCATTGGCGGCCAGATCGCCCGCCTTGCCATGCAGAAAAGCGCCGGTGCAGGCTGCGTCTGCCGCACACAGCCCCTGCCCGCAGAGCGATACGATCATGCCGGCCAAAACATCACCGCTTCCCCCCTTAGCCATGCCCGGATTGCCCGAGGTGTTCTCAAACAGTTGTCCCTCCGGCGTGGCGACCCGTGTGCGATGCCCTTTATAAAGAAGGATACAGCGGTTGTCCACCGCAAAATGAGCGAGCGACGCCTCGTCCGGGTGTCTAATCCCACTGATGCGGGCAAACTCTCCCGCATGCGGCGTCAGTACCACCGGCCGCGCAGCCTGCCGTACTATATCCATATGTCCGTCAAGCGCATTTATGCCATCCGCATCCAATACGATTTGGCATAAAGTTTCGCGCAGCAGCGTACCGACGATTTTTGTCACGTTATCCGACCGGCCCAAACCGCAACCGATCAGCACCGCGTCCGCTTTACCGGCCAGTGATAATAGCTGCGGCAGCGCGTCTTGATGCAGACGGCCCTCGTCGTCCTCCGGCATCGGACATATGACCGGCTCGTGCAGCTTTGCCGCCAGCGCCTGCCAAGCAGCGCGCGGAGACGCCAGCGTCACCACCCCGCTTCCCATGCGGACCGCGCCCATAGCGGCAAAATAAGCGGCGCCGGAATACATAGCGCTGCCGCATATACAAAGAACGCGGCCATAATTGTTTTTATTGGAATCCGCCGCGCGGAGCGGCAGGACGGAATCTGCAAAATCCCAGTCAATAATCTGTTTCATAATTCTTTCCTCCTCGTCAAAGTATATCATAAGTCTCTGCCGTTTTGCATAATCGGTTTTCATTTCCGGACAAATAAACTGTTGAAAATACTATATTTATCAGCCCTCAAAATTTCGACACTATATTCAGCTTGACCGTTGTATGATAGACGAGTCCAAAAAACAACATATTGGGGGAATTACAAATCATGTACACAGTATCTATTTGCAACGATTGGTATGGCATTGCCGGAAACAACGTCTCGGCAGCGGATATCACGACCTCGCGCGAGGAGATCAGTGAGCTTTTGGAGCTGCTCAACCGCAACGAGGTATCCGAGATCCATTTCTTCGATGCGCTTGAAGATTGGTTTGGCCGGTGACCCACGTATGAAAAAAATATTCCCGGGCAAGCACAGAGACCTTGTCGGTCAGATTACCGATTCAAGGTCTCTGTGTTTTTTATGCCTTTTATCCGGTTACTCATGGCGCCCGGTATGAACTATCTTAAATGAGATTGTTTCCATATTATATTTCGACAGGATATTCGCCTTCGCTGTTGTATGATAGACGAGATCGAAAAAAACAACATATAGGGGGATTCACAAAACATGTACACAGTATCTATTTGCAACGATTGGTATGGCATTGCCGGAAACAACGTCTCGGCAGCGGATATCACGACCTCGCGAGAGGAGATCAGCGAACTTTTAGATCTGCTTAACCGCAATGAGGTATCCGAGATTCATTTCTTCGATGCAATCGAAGATTGGTTCGGCCGGTGACCCGCGCATGAAAAAACATACCCAAGCAAGCACAGCGACCTTGATCGGACAAGCAACCGGTTCAAGGTCTCTGTGTTTTTTTATGTCCTTTTGCACTGTCACCCGGCGGCGCGGGAGCATAGACTGGCGCAAAGGAGGTTTTCTCTATGGATCAATCGGCTTCGCTCGCGGTCATCGGCGGGGATGTGAGGCAGGCCTATCTGGCCGAGCTACTCCGCGCAGAAGGACACGAGGTTCGTGTATTCGCACTCGAACGCCATCCGATAAAGGACTGTACATTGATGACTGATCTGCACGCCGAGCTGCCGGGCGTACAGGCGGTAATCCTACCCATGCCCGTGCAGCACGGCGACGCACTGCTCAACGCGCCGCTCGCCAACGCGCCGCATCCCCTTGGCGACGTGCTGGACGCCATACCCGCAGGCACGCTGACGCTTGGCGGCGCGGTGCCTTTTTGGGTGCACGCCCGCGCCGTGCAGAACGAACTGCATTTGCTGGATTACTTATCCCGCGATGAGCTCGCGCTTTTAAACGCGGTCCCTACCGTGTTAGCGGTGTAGCCACTTCCCAAATCCGTCCGCAAAGCGTCAATTTCTTTTGTTTTTCTTATTATATCACACTTTTAGGCGTGTGTAAAATTTACATAAAATTGCATCCCCTGTTCTCAAACCACGTTTCTCTCCCCTTCCCATTCCCGCACCCTTCGGTAAAATGTGTTCGGCTTCATCCCGGTGCGCTTCATCGCTTCCGTTGCCGTGATGGCGCCGCGCCGCCAAAGCGCAACCGCCGCACTAAAATGCTCCGGCAGCGGCAGCGGCTTGCGGCCCGCATATTTGCCCTTTGTTTTCGCTATTGCGATTCCTTCCCGCTGCCGCTGCAAAATGTGCTCACGCTCCAGTTCGGCTACGGCGGCAAACACGGTCAGCATGAACTTCCCGGTCGGTGTGGTTGTGTCAATGGCTTCCTTCTTGGAAACGAACTCGACCCCCTTTCCGGTCAACTGCTCGACGAGGGACAGCAAATCCTTCGTATTGCGCGCAAAGCGGCTGATCGACTCGACGATCACCGTGTCACCCCGGCGGACGTAGACCATCATACGGCGCAGCTCAGGCCGCTCTACGCTCTTTCCGCTGGCCTTGTCGAGAAATACCTCGTCCACATTCAGCTCGCGCAGCAGCGCCTCCTGACGCGCCGTGTTCTGCTCCTCCGTGCTCACGCGGATGTATCCAATTCTCACAATATCCCTTCTTCCTCTGTCTTTTTTTCTGGGGCTATGGTATACTGATTGTAAGAAATACAAGGTGGTGAACCACATGTCATGCCGCTATACGATTGATGAAATACGGCAAATCGTTGCCCAACTCGCCAAACAATACGGAGCGCAGCGCGTCTATTTGTTTGGCTCCTATGCCCGCGGAGATTCGGATGAGAAAAGCGATATCGATCTGCGCATTGACAAAGGCGCTATCCGCGGCTTGGCGTTGGCCGGGCTTTTGGTCGATCTGGAAGATGCGCTTGGCGTTTCGGTTGATCTGATCCCAACGGACAGCCTCGACAGCCGCTTTCTCCACATGATTCACGACGATGAGGTGCTGTTATATGAAGCCTCTTGAACGCGACATCAACATACTAATGCACATTATCTGCTATTGCACGCAAATCGAGCAGACTGTTGAACGCTTCGGCAATGACTATGCTATCTTCAAAGCCGACCCAATCTACCGCAATGCTGTAGCGCTTTGCATTTTGCAGATTGGCGAGTTGGTTGGTAAGTTGAGCGAGGATTTCCGCTTACTGTATGCCGATGTGCCGTGGCGCCAAATCAAAGCGATGCGAAATATCGTTGCGCATAGCTATGGTACGGTGGATGCCGAAACCACGTGGGAAGTAATTCAAGAGGATATTCCAAAACTAAAAGCTTTTTGCCTTTCCGTTACTGCTTTATAAAAGTCTAGATATTGCAATAGAATCAGGCGCAATTTCCTACCATACAAAGAAAACGCTGCGAAAAACGCAGCGTTTTACATTTTGTGATGTTTGTCATATCATCCGTTTTCGTTAAGCCAGTCCTTTTCAATCGAAGCTTGCAATCGGCAAAACAGGGGCAGAAACACCTGCCGCGTTTTCTCGACTAGTTCTAACGCGGTTTGCTGGTTATATGCGTGCGACGCCTGATTACGCGCCTGTAAGGCTTCCAGCCATTCCGCTTCGTCATCGATCATACGCAGATGGTACGCTTCCTTGATGATTGCACGAGGAGAACCTGTGGCAGCCGTGTTAACACCTTCGCTTTCCATCACTTCCTTCATGGCCTTCCACGCCTGCTCAAAGCAGATCTGATAGAGCGAAACGAGACCGGTCAGCACCACATTGTCATAAGGCGGCTGATACTTGTCAATATCCTTCAGGTTGTTCAGCGCCTTGCAGAAATTTTCAAACTTTTTCATAAAGCGTAACGCCCTCTCTTTGAATGTTTTCCAGCAGAGCCGTATCAACCGGCACGTCCAGATTGACCACGTCATACTGTAAAAGCGTATCCGTTTCCTCGTCAACGTCCAGAGAAAAAGCCGCGATGTGTCCGCCACTCACCGCAAGGTCAATATCGCTGCGCTCCCGAAAATCTCCGCGTGCGCGAGAGCCAAACAGGATAACCCGGTTTAAACCATGCTGCTCCGCCAGCGAACGTATCTGTTCCAGCACAATATCACGAATGCCGGTTTTCTTATCCAATGCCGCTCCCGCCCCTCTTTTAGCTTATCCTTATTATAGCAAACGCTTTCCATACAGTAAAGTCGAATCCGCCGATAAACCCGCAACAACACAAATATTGCAATAGGGTCAGCTGGAATTCTGACATATGTCAAAATTCCGAAACCAACCCTATTGCCATACTTTTTGGCTGTGTCAGTTGGGTATAGCCTATTGACACGACTCATCGTCGTCCAGCAGCTCGCTCAAAAGCATACCGGCCGCCATCAGAATGGTTCCCCAGTCCATTTTCCCACCTCCTTTCCGTCAGTACGCATACAGCAGCTCTGCCGTCAGCTCATGCAGCAGCGCCGGATCGTATAGCAATTCCTCAATTTCCGATGCTGAACAGCCATAATCGAAAAGTGCCTGCACCTCGTCCGGACTGATGCCCAGTGACTTGGCGACATCGAACAAGCCGTCGATTTCAGCCATTTGCGTTTTTCCCAACCGATACGATTCGTAATACGGGCGGTACCGCCACCAATGTTCGTAGCTCTGCCGCGGCGTGAAGCTGCCCATTGTAACACGGCCCGTGCTGTCGATCCGCAAGATATCCCCCTCCTTCGGCTCTATAACCTCGCACGGTGGGCCAAGACGAAGCCGCTTTGCAGTTTTCCGCAGGATCTCTTCCGTGGAAGCGTACAGCAGAAAGCCCTTGTAACGATACAGCGTAAACGGATTATCACCTTTTACCACCCAGACCGTATTCTCCGGGTCCAACACCGTGAACACAAAAGAACCCTCGACTGTTTCCGCCATGCTTTTCAGGCTGGCGAAGTCGAGGGCGTTTTGCTTTTCTAGCAGCTGCACAGCAACGTAGCTGTCCGTCTGGATGTTGGTTTTCGGCAGGTTGGCCTGCAGATCCCGGTCGTTCCATAGGACGCCGTTGTGCGCCAGCGCAAAGGTTTTTCCATTCGCATTTCCTATAAACGGGTGGTTATTGTAATTGCATTTTTCGCTGCCTTGCGTGGTCATCCGGGTGTGTCCCATGACGACATGGACGCCGTTCGGAAGGCGCAGCTTCATCTGATGCGCTGCCAGCGGGCGCTTGTATATCCGCATCCGGCCGCCAAAGTTGTAAGCAATGCCGGTCGCATCCGTACCACGGCATTCACATTCGCGTGCAAGCGCGTTCAAAATGTGGTTCTTCTGCTTGGTTGACAACACGTTTTGATGGTCGATCAGGCCGAATAGACTGCACATTTAATCATCCTCCTCTGTATGTACCGGTTCGTTGACGTAGAGACAGCGCTCTTTCAAATAGGCGATCAGCTCCGGCTCCTTGATCCGGTTTAGGAAGTCGTACCAGCTCATGTCCTGCAAGCTCTCATCGGACAGCAAAACGGCCACATCGCAAAGGTGATTTACCAGTTGCAATGTGGCCAGAAGTGTATTCAGTTTGAGCGTGCCCCGAAAGATGCGGATCTCTATCGTCTCGCTGTTCGTCAGATTGACCGCCGTATACCGGCCCGCGTCGGAGTTTTTCGCGTGGACGATTTGTTCCTGTGGGCAGAGCTTCATGCCATAACGCGCCGCCCAGCGGTTGAGCTGACCCTGCGTTCTGCGGCTGAACCGCAGCAACTCGGGCCAAAATTTTTCGACGAAGTAGAGCAGCCGGGCAATCGCTTGTTCCTGCTGGTCGTAAGTACAGCCAAACGCCAGCCGTGAAATATGGATGTGCAGGCCGCAGGTCGTTGCCCGATGGCTTAAATATCCCAACGAGCGGGCCCTGTCCAGTATTTCGGACCAAGACATTTCATTTAAATGGTAATCAAGCGTCATCGGATGTGTCACAAGCTCCAGACCGTCGTCCAGACTGCCGTCCGATTTGATGTACAGGTTTTCCGCTTCGCCATTTGCGACCTTGAGCAGTTCTTCCGCCTTGCTGTTGCTTCGTCCCCCACCGTCGATCTCCAGCTCGACGCCAAAGTGGCGCAGACCTTTGCCGTGAAAGACAAGGTCAGGCACGTAATTGTATTCATGGATCACGCCGGAGTTTTCCAGCTCATCATAGCATTCCTCACAGAGCGCATCCTCGTTCCAATCCCGATAACGGACGCATTCATTCCTGATCACCCGCCCACAGTGATCACAGCGCGTGAAATACCGGTCATAGCATACCTGACAGAGCACGTGCCGCGCATCGCCCTGATCGTCGTCTCGATAGATACGGGTCCGGCACTCGTCGCACAGGAGCGTCATCGCTTCCGCACAACTCCGGCAAAGCTCATCCTCCCCCACCCGAAAGCGCTCCGATGCCGCGTTACGCTGCCCACAGCGGTCACAGATAAATGTGTTTTCCATATCGATTCCTCCAATAAAATAAAATGAACCCGGAGAAGGCGATTCTCCGGGTTCACTTTTATAATATATAGATGAAATCAGGACTTGTACAGCTTATATCTGCCCAAGCAGCCATCGCACATCAACGTTCAGAATCTCTGACAGTGCTTTCAGCTCAATATCTGACACCGGGCGCTTCTGTCCTTCGAGCAGCGAAAGCGCAGGCAGGCTAATGTCCACGCCGGCCACCTGCATGCGCGCGAGCAGGTCTTTCTGCAAAATCCCCTGCTCTGTTCGCGCCTGCGTGACCCGCGCGCCGACGATATTCCGATCTCCCAGCGCCAGCTTCCTCTTGTTCAACTCCATCACCTACCGGTATTTTTACCAGTATATCTAATTTTGGGGTTGATAATTTTGGTATTACCAATTATAATAAAAGAAGTAAATGATCAAATATCCGTCTTTCTGTTTATCGCGGTCGAATCACATCGCATTGGGAGGTTATTATGGGAAAAGCTGGCTTAGGGAAAAGCATTACTGTGCGCACGCGAAAAGAATTAACAGACGCCATCAAAGACAAATATGATCACATTACTGTGGAAGGGGATTTTGCTGTCAGTTTGAGAAAAGAACTTAATAAAAAGCTCACCGGCCGGAAAGCGGGGCGAATCGCTTCATGGCTTGGTGTCGCACTCAGTCTGATTGCTTGGCCCTGCATTTTGATTGGCATAGTCGGCCTTGCTGTCACAGAAGATGATTTGGAACCCTATACTATCTCCTGCGCAGAGACTACTATCACGCTTAAAAGGAGAAAATAGAAAAAATCAAAAGACATTGGGAGTAATGATATGAGCTTTGCAGATGAATTAAAAAAAGAACCGGAGTTGAAGAAAAAAGAGGACGAAGCGCTGTTAAATATGGAAAAGAGTCGAAGGTCTAACGCATGGAACAAAATGCTCGATGAATATTTGGAGTACATAAAAACATGTTGCAGAGAGCGCGCTCGTAATGAGTGTACACAATGCAAAATTGCTTTCGAATCTTTTGTTACTTACTGTGATCGAGAATACTCACAAGAAGACTGGTGGAAAACTGTACAGTATCGAATCAGGGATGATTTGTCAGAATGCGGGAAACAGATGATTTGTATGTCTTTGCAAGATGTAGAATCTGTTGAACAGTTTACGACCTCAAACTTGGAGAACGAAGGGCTTAGTGTCTGTTTTAAAAGACATGAATATCAAAAGAGACATAGCGAGTCACACTATGTGCCATATTCATCTGCAGCAACAAAGCTCTTGCTTCGCATGAGCATAAACTACATTACAGATGATAATGGTTACTATAAAACTGTATGGGTCGAAGACGAGATTAAATATACCTTTTTTGCACAAATTACTTGGTGAAGTCGTAGGATCGCTATGTAAACAGCAGTATATTCAAGTAAAGAGACAGACAGCAAAATCAAAAAGCGACTAAACAGTCCCGAGAGGATGAGGTTGCAGGAGTATGCCCGGAAGACAAAATTTTATATGATTACAAGCTCAGCTCATGAATAAAGTATCACCCTATTGTAGTGAATGAGGAGTTGTAAAATAATGAAAAAATCCTATTTAAAATGTTTGCTGATGGTCATCATGACCATTGCCCTGACGCTTTGCTCCGCAGGTGCTTTTTACTCAGATGTATCGTCGTCTTCGTGGTATTACGACACAGTAAAAGAAGCAACAGATGCAGGACTAATGAATGGTGACGGAGATGGTACTTTTCGCCCAGACGATTATGTCTCGCGAGCAGAAGCAGCTACTGTATTGTCGCGGTTACCCGTAACCGGGTGGAACTATTATGAAACCTATTTTGTCGATGTACCTGAAGGTGCTTGGTATAGCCAAACGGCATCTTCTTATGGAAATTTATTAGGAGGGAACTCTCGTATTGAAGATTCATCTCAACCTTTAGGGTATATGGCGCACTTTTATCCTGTTTCCAATGTCGAAAGAGAGGATTTTGCGGTAGGTCTCTATAATCTTTTTGATCTAAGCTCCATACGTTGGAGGGCTCACTTCGAAGATTTAAACCAAGTCACCAAAACTGATTCCTATGGTTATAATTATGAGCAAGCAGTTTGCGCCATGCGTAACTTATACATTATGGTGGGTTCCGGATCTGGTGATGGATATTTTAAGCCAAAGCAAGCACTTACTCGTGCCGAACTTGCACAAGTCTTATGCAATCTGAAAAATACGGATGAACCGCTCTTAATAGAAAAGATGAGCCGTCGTTGACTTTTAAACAACCCTTCTCCCGCGCTGCTTTCTCATTATTTATAAGAGGTATAAAGATGTAGCAGGAATCTTCAACGCGTTTCCTTGCATAAAATCACGAAGATATTCCAAGGTTATCCTCCACTCCCGGCCGACTTTCACGGCCGGGAGTTCTCTGTTTGTGATTATTTTCCTTACGATATATCAGTTTGGAAAGACCATTTTTCAGAATCCATTTGAAAACAGTCTTTACAGAAAATCTGCTCATCCGCCTCCCTTAATACGGCGTCCTGCGATTTGACCACAGCACCGCAACGGCGACAAGAGACATAAGATTCATCATAGCACTTTTCACAGAGCGTCTTATCGAAATCGCCATAATCTTCTTCTTCATGTATGCGAACACCGCACTCACCGCAGCAAACTGTGAACTCTTTCGCACAGATGGAGCATAACAAATCGTTGCCGCACCGTACCGCTCCATTATGCGCAAATCTTTCACCGCATTCAGCACATTTAAAGGTTTTCTTTATCATCGTTTTTTCTCCTGTCAGTTTATATTTATTAGCGTAAATTTCCTTGCATAAAATCACAAAGATATTCCAATGGGATCCTCCACTCCCGGCCGACTTTCACGGCCGGGAGTTCTCCGTTTGCAATCATCTTCCGCACCTGCTGGTGGGTGGTCTTGAGCAGATGGGCGACCTCCTTGACGGTCAATATCTCGCTCATGACCACGGGTTATTGCTCTGATCAGATGAACGCTGATCGTCCGGCTGATTGTCGTTTTTCTGCTCCTTATAGATAAAATTGTGTAGCTTGCGAACGAGAATTTTCCGAAATCCCCAGTTACCGTACTGATCTTCCTGCGGCTGAATATCATACTGATTGCAATAATGCTTCAACGCTGCCTTGTCCATCTCGAACAGACGGATGACCTCGTCGATCGTGTAAAAATCCTTCATGTAGTTATAATCAATGTACTTCATAGTGATTTGTCTCTCTTTAAAATAAATTAGGTTTTAGGAAAATAGCGGAGAAAGATCGAATGTACTTCACCCTATTTCACTACACCTTATTATAATGTTAGTAAATTCACTTTAAAAGCAGCTGGTTTTTACATGTTTTACGCTTGCAATCGACCTTTATCGACTATTTCCACTTCCAATATTCGAGTTCCATTTCGACTGCATGGTCTTCGACCGTTCGAAGGATCTCGGGAAGGCTGGGCATTCGCTTTGCAGCACAGCCTTTTCGCAGTGGAATCGGATTCAAGCCGAGCTTTGTAAACTTGACGAGGAGATCATCCGTCGTGATATTACGCGCACGCATCCATTTGAACGCGGCATCGACGGTTTGTTTGCGCTGCATTTGCCCCAGCAAAGTCTGCATTCTTTCTCGGCTCGACTGTTGAAACGCAGACTGCTGGATACGCGAAACGCCTTCTTCAAAGCTGCGATAGCAAAGATCAGGGTAGCATTTTCCCACCAGAGACAGGATGCGGCGCTTGCTCTCTCGTATCAGCAGCCAGAGTATCTCGAGCGGGTTCTCGTTTTGCAAATCTTTTTCCGTTTTTTTGATTTGACTGCGGTCATAGTGTACCTCAACGCGCAGAATGCCCTCCGGCAGATTTTCATAGGCGACAATCGCTCCGTTGTCGTTGAGCTGGTAGGTCTTATCATACACCACCAGCTCCTGCGAACCGCAGCACAGGCGGATATAGTGCTTGTTGTAACGGTTCGCTTTCTTCTTGTCCTGATGCCGGTATTGTTTGCGTTCGTACTTTTTAGGCGTAGCCGTTTTGCGCAGCAGGCGGATCAACTCGCGAAACACTTTACGGTTGGCACATCGGATGTTTGTACACAAATCTACGCGGGACAGGTAATAATCCCGGATATCGCATCCAATCGGCGTGCCCTCAAATAGTTTATGAAACGCACGCTCCAGCCGGTCAATGCTCTTTTTCTTAGGCGTCAGGATGCCGAGGTAATCACTGTTTGGATCGATCAGCCGTCTGGGGTTGATGATCATCCGCACATGATACAGCGTTGGCCCGCTTTTTGACTCGCGATGCTCCAACCGAAGACGTACACCGAACTTCGCATACCGAGTACAGACATGATCGTCCCCCAAGCTTTTATCCGGATAGATTTCGCCCTTGCACTGTCGATACAGCTCGTCTTTCGTTCGCTGCCACTCAAACGATGTCAGCTTTCTGGATAGCTCAAATGTATGGATGGAATATCCATCCGGTTCCAATGTGATCTTAACTGTTTTATGCTTGCATACTTTCTCACTCATCAAAAAAATCTCCTAACAAAATAGCTTTAATCTTTTGTTAAAAGACTTGTAAAAAAATACCCCCTAACTTCGTCTTAACATATCAATAATGATAGTTGAAACCATTAAGGGAGTGCTTTTTCGATATAGTTGTCGGTTATTCAATAGGGACTCTGCAAGCTTCAGGACGCTTTAATCGCTGCGTTCCATACCTTGCAGGCAGGGCGCGCAGGGTTCATTCCCCGCGCGCCAGTGTCTCTTCCATTTGAAATCCTGCAGACAAGCGAAGCCGGACGGCAATGTGGTCATCATATACCGCCACTCGGTCGACATAGGTATTCACGACCGCGCGGCAGCTTTCCAGCGTGCCCTGCTCCAGCATGGCTTTCGCCCGGTGGAACGCATCCGCGAGCCGCTGTCCCTCCAGCGCCTGTTCACGCCGATGAGATTCGATCTCACTTAGGGTATGCTCTATCTGTGCGCACTGCTGCTCCAGTTCATGTAGTTTACCGGTCAAAGCCGCGGACCCGGTCTGTGCAATTACGCCGACAATATTACCGATCTGACGGTTAATTTCTTTATGACGGTTTTGCAGCTGCTCGTATTCCTCCGCGTCCGCGCTACTCTGCTTACACAGGAATGCCGCGTATTCTTTCTCCAAACGCGGCAACAATTTGTCATCAAACAGCTGCTCCGACAGCACGCGAAGCACTGCCCGCTCGATATCCTCCTTGCGAATTTCTTTACTGTCGCAGTGAATCGCGTTGTTTTTTCTGCCACACCGATAGGATATATAACCGATATGCCCTGCATACGCCTTGCGCCTGTTACCCACATAAGCAGAGCCGCACTTGCCGCAGACAATTTTGCCTGTCAGTAAGTACGGCTCTTTTGCTTTGTACTGTGCACCTTTATGCTTACGGGTGTGAAATATATCCTGCACACACCGAAAGGTATTCTTGTCGATGATCTGCGGCACAGCGCCTTCCAAGCGAATAATCTCGCTCTCGTCTTTCTGCGCATGGCGATTGAACTTGCCGTCCACCGATTTTGCCGCTGATCAATTATAGGTATAAACACCAGTATATTTTTCATTTCGAAGGATCTCATGCAGCGAGTTTTTTCCGAAAGGCTGTCCGTGCTTGGTCGTATAGCCGCGGCTGTTTAGCTTGTCTCGCATTTTGGTATAACCGTGTCCTTCAAGAAACATTGAGAAGATCAGCCGCACGGCTTCCGCTTCCCGTTCGTTGATCACCAGCTTCCGTGTCAGTGGGTCAACGTCGTACCCGAGCGGCGGAATACCGCCTACGTGAATGCCCTTACGCGCGTTTTCCTTTTTGCCCTTCTCCACTTCACGCGCCAGATTTCGGGAATAATATTCGTTGAAGCCCTCAATCACGGATTCGAGGATCACGCTTTCGGGACTACCGTCTAAGTTTTCCAGCACCGAATGCAGAGCGACACCCGCCAGCCGGAGCTTGCGCTTATAAAACGCGCTGTCATACCGGTCGCGTGAAAAGCGATCGAGCTTGTGAACAACCACCACCTCAAATTGTCCTCGTTGCGCGTCGGCGATCATACGCTGAAATTCCGGACGCTGATCGGTCGTTGCAGATTTCGCACGGTCGATATAGCTGCCGCAGAGCAGCAGATGGTTCGCTTTCGTATAGGCCTCGATTGCATGCAACTGCGCGTCGATCGACTCTTCGCGCTGCATCTCTGAGCTGAAGCGGGCGTACGCGACGGCCCGCAACGATTTCTCCTTACGGGCTGCCATATTGTGCCCCTCCTTATATTCTGTTATGCGGTTTTCTCTGTCTCGTGGATTGCCTGTGCCTCAAACACTGTTTTGCACAAAAGCTCCCAATCCAGTTTGACCTGTGTCACGCTTTGCGTCAGTTCAATCTGTGCACACCGTTCCGTGCTTGTCATATGTTTCACCATCCTCAAAAGTATATTATATATTCGCGGACGCCGCGATTCCGTTTATCTCCTTGTTGGATGGTCTGTAAAAAGGTACACGATTTTGCTTGGCGTACACCACAATGGTCATTTTAGGGCTGTCGGAGAGGGGGAACGCTGATTATATACCGCAGCCGATATGCTGCATGATTGTCGTCCATAGCATGCGTTGTTCCCCAGCTAAACATATCGTTCTGCCTTAGTCCGGCAGTTATTTAGCGGATGTTTTCTCGTTTAGAACACCGTAACATTGGAACATTCCTAATTTTGAACTTTTTCGCAAAAAAGAGACCTGCCGAAGCAGGTCTCTTATCATCAGTTTTTCTCTTATTTGAACGGTTTCAGCAGCCGCTCCCGCAGGTCATCGGGCAGAAAATCCAGTTCATCTAAGATCAGAATAACGGAATCCTTCGTACGGTTATCATCCAGTGCGCGCGGAATACGCGCTTTCCTTGCTCCCTTTTTCTGCGGCGCAAAATATGTCGGAGCCGCATTGTTCTCGCAATATAGCAGAACCGCTTTCGCATCACAAGCACAGGGAGAGCATTGTTCGAACCATAACAGGAACTCTTCCCGAACAAAGAAAATCGCTGGTTTGCGCTCTTTCCTTTTCGATTCGAACCATCGCCGGTATCCATAGTACTGAAACTCCGGATTGTCTTCAGCGCATGACGGACAAATTGTTTTCTCTTCGCTTCGAGGGATGTACGGGACGCGCTTTTCATCCTCCATCATCTTGCACACCGTTTTGCGGAGTACCTCAAGATAATCCGCCTCGGAAATCTCCTTGCGCTCCTCCAATGGCACGTCTGTTTCCACCATCGGGCAGCAACCCAGCAAAACAAGATTGCGCCACAGCGGCTGGCATGTTTGCTTTAGATCATGCGGAGATACGGCACTCCCGTCGGGACAAACAAGTTTATCAAAGGCGCCTAAGATAAACACGACGAGCATATCAGCCGACAGCAAGCAAAGCTTCTGCCAGAAGCGATCACGTGAACTGACATTGGCGCGTTTTACACACGGCTCAAGTTCACGCCACATTGCCTTGATCTGATTCCGATACTTCCGGTGTTTTTTCTTGCCGTCCGTTGTAACGCGGCAGATGTCTTGAAGCCACTGTTCAAAGGCTCGCATAACCAACCGCATGGCTTTGGTTTTTTTCTTGCCAAGCGGGAACCCCACCTCGCTTAACTGCAGTGGTAGGATACCACTCCGTTCAACCTTTTGATTTTTCTTCGCAATAAGCAGAACAGACGCCCACGGGTTTACATCAAGGAACCGCTCCGCTTCTTTCTTTTTCAGCATACGCTGGTCAATGATCACAGCCGTGTCCCGATATTGCATGGGCAGACGAGTGTGCCTCATTTTGAAATAAGCCGAGGATTCCAAACAATCTCTATTATAGTCCTTCGGGAAGAAGGTCGGGCTTTCCGACCGGTCAGCGCCGGTGACAATAGGATTAGGGGCAAGCATACGCGCAAAGCGTTCCAACTCATCGCGCACAAAGCCGTCCTCATCCGCCTCGATGCGATAGACCGGCGCCCTATTTCGAGAAGACGAATGGGATTCCAGACCCAAATCCGCAACCATACGGGCAATATATCCGGCACTCAAACTGATCAGTATGGATCGCCAGTCTCCCTCTGTGGCTACAGGTGGTTCTGTCATGATACGGTAAAAGCGACGCTGGGTCTTACTGTCTAACTGCGGTTGAGGTGTCTCGGATTCGCCGGCAATATCCCCAAAGCCGCCGCTGCTGCAAGATGGACGAAACTGCTTCCACTTCCCACCATGCGCCTTGACATACTCTTTGGCCTCGCTCTTGGTCGAGAATCTCTTGGATTGCCCCTGTTTGCTTACCAAATACACCACGCCATTGTCATAACAAACCGCAGTGCATTTCCCCTGTCTGTTTGTGTTTTGCTCTTTCATTGTTTTCTCCTCCATTTGGTTTTATTATTTCAAATGGATTTTTCATCAAAAGCATAAAAATCCACAGAAATTTAAAAAAATGCATGCTCCGCCCTCAAAGAAACGAAATTGAATTCAAAATTTGTTTCAATTAAGATCGACATCAATAAAAAGCATCAATTTTCTAATTTCTGTGGTAAAAATTTTTCGACTTTTGTAAGCACTCATTTTAGATTCAACTTTAGGCTTTCGCTTCACTTCCTTTCTGTGCTGCCTTTAGCATAACGCTGCCGGTACATCTTGTCAAGAAAAAACACAATACCCCCGCAGTCTTACGACCGCGAGGGTTTGTTTGGCGGAGAAGGAGGTGTACCAGCGCACTTCGCCCGTTGTATCAACCAACATGCGATAGAACCCTGCAATATATGTGTACCCTGTTGTCAGGACTGATGGCTCCGCAGCAGTATTAAAAGTAGCCATATCGGATGGCAATGCTGAAGTTTGAAGCATAAAAGTCTTAGCTTGCTTTTTAGTTGCAATGGTAACTTTATTTGCATATGCGGGGCATAGCCCAACAATTGGTATTTCATGATGTTTCTCTGGTGCTGATAATTGATATGAAAAGTCTTCAGCATGATCTTTACCTTGGATGGTAACTGTGATACCGGTTTCATCATCAGTTTCAAATAGAGCAAGTGCACTTAATGGCGCTGTGTTATACGGATCTAGAACTATATACGCATCTTCCAGAGTGCTCTGTCCATTAGCTGCATAGGATGATAGGAGATATTGTTCTATCTCTGATTGCCGCTCGACAATATTGGGCGAAATGGGTATCTTAGCATCTCCTAACTTATACGGTTCAGATTTCACCAAATCGCTGGAAGCTATCCATCCTTGTGCATAGTCTTTCATGTAATGCTCTGGAATTTTAAAACATATCGTTCCCCTTTGTGAAATCAGTAGTTCTGCATCATACGGGAATATTTCATACCCATGGTCAGTAAGAAATGAATCATTTATTTCATGTGTAAAACTATCCCCATTTATTTGAATGTAGGAACCATTCCTGTTGGTTGGTCGTACGAGCGCCAGAGAAGAGTCGTATCATTGTGCACTATCCAAGTGGAATACGGAGCCAAATCAACAGCTTATTCCTTTAAATGACTAATCCCACACAAATGCTTATAAAACATACTCATCATCAAATGGTCGAAAATCATATGTACGTCCTCGGAAACCTGCATACTGTTCACCGGCACATGCAGCGAGATATCGCTTAATTTCTTAAGCTTACCTCCGTCATACCCTGTAATTCCAATAATCTTGTTCCCGCAGGATTTTGCATACTCCACCGCGTTAATTACATTTTTCGAGTTGCCGCTGCCTGAAATGGCAATCACCAAATCTCCCGGCTCAATGCGGTCTGTCAACTGATAGCGGAATACCTCTTCAAAGCCCATATCGTTTGCTACCGCCATCAGCGTAGCCACATTGTCATTCAGGCAGCGAAAACGAAACTTTGTCTTTAAAGGCTCGGATACGCCCTTATTAAAATCATTTTCAAAGTGAGACGCCGTAGACGAACTGCCACCGTTTCCAAAAATATATACCCAATGGTGACCATGGTATGCTTCCAGCAGTAGATTCAGCGCATCGTTAATAGCATTGATGTCTAAGCGCTGCAACGTATCAATTTCGCAGTCCAGATATTCCTGTATATCCTGTTTAAAATCCATCCCTATTCTCCTATAATCTGTTCGACTGCCGCAAACAGGTCACGGCAAATCAAGTCGGGTTTGTCCTCATATTTCTTATCCTTGCCAGCGTCCCCAGTCAAAACCAACGCGGTTTTCGTGCCGGCATTCTTTCCTGTACAGATATCAACTGTTGTGTCGCCGATAAACCAGCTTTCTGCCAAATCGATATGATATCGCTCTGCACAGTCCTCAATCATACCAATATCCGGCTTGCGGCAGTGGCAAAAAATCTTATATTCTGGGTTCTCCTCCGGGTATCCTTTATCCGGATGGTGCGGACAGTAATAAACATCATCCAGAAAAACACCCTGCTGTCCCAACAGCGTTTTCATCTTATTATGAATCCGTTCCACATCATCGATAGTGCAGAGACCACGTGCAACGACAGGCTGATTTGTAATGACTATTGCCAGATAGCCAGAATGATTGATTTTGCGTATTGCCTCTACCGCGCAGTCTTCCAGTACAAACTGTTCCTCCGTATACACCAGACCATTTTTCCGGTTGATTGTACCATCCCGATCAAGAAATATAGCTCGCTGTGGTCGGCGCAAATTGCGTGCCGAAATGAATCCGCTGGACAACTCCTTTGCCGCGTTCTCAATTCGCTCCACCGTGCCGACGTCCTTGATGTACTCCGGCGAATGATAGGCAAAAATAGACTCTCCTGCCGCCGCCATATCAGCCAGCAGCGTCTTTTCCAAATCGGTTTTAATCGGCTGTGACACACGCTCACAAATAGAAGACTCGAATAGATAAAAGCCGGCGTTCACACAGTTGTCATACCAATAGTTGCGTATGTTATGTTTGGAATCAAAGCTACCAATGCGGCCCTTCTTATCCGCAATCACCAAATCAGAATCAAACGGATGTGCATTCGGATGTACAAAAAGTGTTGCAAGGGCCTTTTTTTCCTTATGAAAGCGCATCATGCGCTCCATATCAATATCAAAAAGCACATCTCCAAAGACTAGAAAAAACGTATCCTCATTCAGCAGTGGCCTTAAATAATAAAAAGCTCCCGCCGTCCCCAACGGCTGCTTTTCTTCTATATATCGAATGCGAACACCAAAGGACGAACCATCACCAAAATAGTCGGTAATCTTATCACCTAGATGTCCGATAATCATGATGACATCCAAAACGCCGTTTTCTTTAAGCCTCTCAATTTGCCAATGCAAAATAGGTTTTCCGCAGACCAGCGCCATTGGTTTCGGTATCTCGTCCTTTGTAATCGATACCAAACGTGTTCCCTTACCGCCCGCCATAATCACAGCCTGCATGCTTATATCACCTGCTCAACCGTATGTGCAACTGTCTCATCTGAGGTATAGGTCGCGCGCCAGCCGGCCGTATGAATCTTGCTTAAATCGTAAGCAAATACCGGAACGTCACCCTTCCAGCCGCCGCGGCCGCCAGTGTATTCAAACGGGATACCGGAAAGCCCCATTTTTTCGCATACAATTTCAGCAATCCGCGTAACCGAGGTTTGCGTTTCCACGCCAATGTTGTACAGCGTAACTCCCTTGGGGACGTCTTTGAAGCGCATGATTCCATTAACCAAATCAAATACATGCATATAAGGTTTAGACTGGGTGCCATCTCCCAGGATTCGCAGATGAGACGGATCGTCCTTCAATCGTTTCACAAAATCGAAAATAACACCATGCGTCAGCCGAGGGCCAATCACATTGGGGAAGCGGAATACGAGCACGCTCATGTCGTTCATATAGCTGTAAGCCGAGATGAGTCCTTCCGAGCCAAGCTTTGCCGCGCCATAGTATGAAATTGGCTCCAGCGGCGTCGTTGCTTCGCCAACCTCTGTCCCCATTTTCTCTCCATACACCGCTGATGTGGATGCAAAAAACAACTTTTTTACGTTGTTACGCCGCATGCATTCCACAATATTGAACGTCGTGCTGTAGGTATTTTGGTATTCGATAATGGGGTTGTTAGCACTTGCCTGAATATCAGAATTTGCCGTCAGGTGAAAGACATATTCAATGGTTTCCTTTTCAAAAATGCGGTTTACCGCTTCCAAATCGCAAAGATCCTGCTCATAAAAAGTAAACCGCTCATTCCCGGTGAGATGCACGATATTCTGCTTCGTTCCGATAAAGAAATTATCGACGCATACCACATCATGCCCTTCTTCCAAAAGCGCATCAATTAAATGGCTGCCAATGAACCCGGCTCCGCCTGCCACCAAAACTTTCATGCAAATTCCTCCCAATTTAACCCCAATACTTGTCCCCGATATACACGACAGAAGAGCCATCCCGTTCAAACGCGAAGTCGAACTGCCGCAACCCCAGTGCAAGGCGTACACATTCCTGCTTGTCCGGCTCACAGTAAAACAGCAGGAATCCGCCTCCACCTGCGCCAAGCAGCTTACCACCCAGAGCACCGTTTTGCATTGCCAGTTCATAAGTCCGGTCAATTTCCGGATTGGATATGCCCGAAGCCAGTGTTCTTTTCAGCGTCCAGCCGTCATTCAGCAATTCACCAAACGAAGAAAGGTCGTTTTGCTCAAGTGCCTCCTTCATCTGCTCCGCCAATCGGCACATCTGTATCAGGTTCTTTGCCTTCGCTTCGTCATCAATATTCTTTTTCTGCTCACTCAAAATACTGTTTGCCTGCCTTGTGCTGCCGGTATAAAACATCATTAGGTTTTGTTCCAACCTTTTATATGTACCCGGCTGCATGACTATAGGCGCGACAGAGGTAGAGCCATCCTGATTGAAACGAATAAAGTTCAACCCACCATAGGCTGCCGCATACTGATCCTGTTTCCCTATCGGGCTGCCTAGCTTTTCAATTTCAACCTCGCATGCCTTCTCCGCCAATTTTCCTTTTGAAATAAACTTTCCCTGATAGCAGGACAGCGTGTTGAGTAATCCCACAGTAAAGGTACTGGAAGACCCCAGCCCAGTTCCTCCAGGCACATCTGCCGTTGAACTGATTTCCACACCGCTCACGCCATATTCATTGAGCACGCTGTTGAAAATTCGATGCTTAATTTTCGCAATATCATCCACCAACTCATTTTCCGAATACTTTAGCAGAGTATAGTGGGAGTCGAAATACGGATGAATAGATAAATAGCAATACTTATTGATTGAAGTGCTTAGCACGCAGCCGCCATGTTTCTCATAAAAGTTCGCCATGTCGCTGCCACCGCCAGCAAAACTTACGCGAAAGGGCGTTTTTGTAATAATCATATACCTTTCTAGTCTCCCTAATAGCTATACATCATAGTGTATCGTTCCCCAAAATGTATTTGCTGATTTCCAACGCTCTTGACAAAGCTTGATCCATATTATAGTATTGAAAATCTGCTTGCCGCCCACAGCAAATAAGATTGGGCAACTGTAAGGCTAGTCGCCTATATTGCTCATATTGATACTTGCTTTCTTCGGTTAAAACTGGATAATATGGCTCTAGCGTCTCGTCTTTTTTATAAGGCATTGGAAATTCCAAAGCATAACTTGTTCCTTTTCTTTTTTGAATTGGTAATTTTTTAAATTCTGTTATACGTGTATATCCTTCCGCCTGTGGATACGCAACCACCGGTGCATCCTGTAGACTGTCTTTTTCTTCATATCTCCACTCGAAGCGCAACGATCGATAAGGAAGTCGGCCATAGCAGCACTCGAAAAGTTCGTCTATTGCGCCGGTATAGATTACCGGAATATCAATTGGGGAACCGTCAAAAAACAGCTGTTTCTCCTTTATCCTCAGGTAATTTAACGCTTCTATATTTAATTTCAACGTAATATTTGGATGAGCTAGCAAGTTTTTAAAAAAACATGTATATGAATGAACAGGCATAGCTTCATATGGATCATCAAAGTAACCCTCGCTGTATGAAAAACGCAATGGAACGCGTTTAAGAACACTCGGATCTATCTCACTCGGTGATACCCCCCACTGCTTAGCTGTATATGGAGCGTAATCATTTAAAAACAGATATTGCGCATAATTGCGAATATCACAATCTGGATGCTTAAGAACCTCTAAAACAGAAGCTGTTGAACGGCCATCAAAAGCCGCGTTCAGCTTTCTCTTCAGAAATGTTGCATAATCAGGTGGATAAAACGTGTCAATTGTCGTATAGTTGAATGGGGTTGGCGTATATTTATTATCCCAT
The DNA here is from genome assembly GCF_024462775.1 of Butyricicoccus faecihominis. Lineage (GTDB taxonomy): Bacteria > Bacillota > Clostridia > Oscillospirales > Butyricicoccaceae > Agathobaculum > Agathobaculum faecihominis_A. Next base: position 142,244 of record NZ_JANGCE010000001.1, on the reverse strand, counting down.
TTCGCACCACAAATCAATTTGAAATCCTGCCACTTTTCAAAACGACACATAAAATTATAAAGCGACTCATTCTTTGTGTGAAATATATGAGGACCATATTTCTGGACAAGAAATCCGTGGTTATCCACATAGTCATACATATTTCCGCCGATATGACTCCTTCGCTCCAAAATCGTGACCTGCTTATTCCGCTCAGCTAAATTTCGTGCAATTACTGATCCGGTAAGGCCACAGCCGATAACCAGATAATCCATATCGGTTTCTCCTTTATCTCTCGTTTAAGATTTTCTCAATTACGCGACGTATTCCCACTTCGAATGGAACAGTTGGTTCGAACCCTGTGTCTTCCTGAAGCGACCGTAAATCCACGCAGGAGCTTGGGCAAATATTATTTGGATAAGGAATTCCTCCAATATTAAGTGACAGCGATGGATCAATAATATCCCTTATAATATAAATATAGTTAGAAAGCGCCCAATTATCGCCATGTCCAATAGTATAAAATGCATCAGGCTTTCCCTTTTTAATTATTAAATATAACGCAAGTACTACATCATCTATATAGACATAATCCCACAGTTGCTCAAGTTTTGTAAAACTGGGACACCTTTTTTGTAATAATTGGTCAATAGCATAATAGATGACGTTATTATCTTTTCTGTCTGCTGAATATATTCCTGTAATTACAGCATAAATAAAAGGAATACCTAATTCTTTGCATTGTTCCGTGCACAAATACCGCACTGAAATCTTTGTAGCGCCATAGGCACTCTGGGGGGATGGGCAGGCCGATCGGTTAATCTTCTGTCCGCATTCAGAGTATTCTGCAGTAGAGCCAGGTAAAATAAACCGTTGTGCATGTATGGCTGCAGCTAGGCGAACCGCATTCATTGATAAGTCAATATTTGTAGTCTGCAGTTTGATGGAATGTCGATCTTTTGGAGAAACACCAGTCCAAGCAAGATGTACGAATGCTACTGGATTATGCGGTAAAAATGTAGCAATATTTTCCCAGTCGGAAATATCACACTCAACTATTTGCGTGTTCGGAATATCAGCAATTCTTCCCTTAACAGGGCTGCGTAAAGGTACCAATGCACAGACAGCTACGCCCTGTTTAGACAAATAATGTACTAGATGATTTCCAATAAATCCATCTGCACCTGTTATGACAACCGTATCCATTTTACGCTCCCATATAAAGTTCTATCTGCCTGTTCATCTCACTAGAAACATTCAAACCATTAAAATATACTTTTGTCCACTCGCAGATTTTTTGGATTGCGTCTTCAATGTGCCAAAGCGGTTTCCAACCAATTGTGGTTTTTATTTTTGTGCTATCAAGTTTTAGGTAATTGGCTTCATGTGGTGCGTTTCTCTCCGCCTGATTTTCCCATCGAGCATTTTCACCCCAATAACGGCAAAAGAGGTTGACTAGTTCACCAGTTGTAACGCAATCACAATCATCCGGTCCTATATTATAAAATCCAGCGAACTGTGGATCTTCATATTGCTTTTGAACAATCATTAAGTATGCGGCCAAGGGATCTAAAACATGCTGATATGGTCTCGTAGAATCGGGATTACGCACGACGATTACTCGATTATCTCTCATAGCACGCACACAATCAGGGATAATTCTATTTTCGGCAAAATCCCCTCCACCTATTACATTACCGGCACGCGCCGTACTAATTGCCACACTGTTGTCGCAAAAGAAGCTATTAATATAACTATGAGTCACTAATTCAGAACAACTTTTACTATTTGAATATGGGTCAAAACCATCCAGTTTGTCGCTTTCGCGATATCCCCAGCACCATTCATGGTTTAGATAGACCTTATCTGTCGTCACATTTAACACACTTTTGACTGTGTGACACTGCCGCACACACTCTAAAAGATTTACTGTACCCATAACATTTACATCATAGGTATTGCGCGGATTCTTGTAGCCTTCACGGACAAGTGGTTGAGCCGCCATATGAATCACAATTTCCGGACTCGCCATATTAAACGTGCATTGTAGTTTGTCAAAATCTCGAACATCTCCTATAACGCTAGTAATTTTATTTTGTAACCCTGCTATTTGAAATAAGTTGTGCGTTGTAGGTGGTGCTAAGCTATATCCAGTCACAATAGCACCTGCATTCGCGAGTATTTGGCACATCCAGGCGCCTTTAAATCCAGTGTGCCCCGTTAGAAACACTCGCTTCTTATTATAAAAATCTAAATTTAACATTAGTCTACCCATACCTTCCATGGTGCTTGTCCGCTTGCCCATAGTTTTTCTAGAGCTTCTTTTTCACGAACAGTATCCATACACTGCCAAAACCCTTCATGCTTATATGCCATTAGCTGTCCTAATTTTGCCACGGTTTCAAGCGGCGCTTTTTCTAGAATGGTGTCATCATTTTCGATAAAATCAATAAAACTAGGCTGGCAAATCATGAATCCTATATTAATCATATTGCCATCACCCTTAGTCTTTTCTCTAAACTCATTTATTTGTCCATCTTTGTCAATATCAAGTACGCCAAATCGCTGTCCTGCATTATAAGCGGATATCGTAACTATTTTTTCATGCGATTGATGGAAGTTTAGCAACTCCGCAATATTGACATCAGCAACACCATCACCATAGGTTAACATGAAAGGTTCGTCACCTATGTATTTCTTAATTCGTTTAACACGTCCGCCAGTCATTGTATTCAGTCCTGTATCAACTACTGTAACACGCCAAGGTTCAGAATTTGTGCAGTGTATTATTATTTCGTTCTTTCCATTTGTGAAGTCGTAGGTTACATCGGAAGTATGTAAAAAATAGTCAGCAAAATATTCCTTAATGACATGCTGCCTATAGCCAGCACAAATGATAAATTCATTATATCCATATGTAGAATACAACTTCATTATATGCCATATTATAGGTCTCTCACCCAGCTCCACCATCGGTTTCGGTTTGAACTGGCTTTCTTCGCTAATTCGAGTTCCAAATCCACCTGCTAAAATCACAACTTTCATTATTCAAATCCTCCGTCAGGATACCCAAGTAGCACTACTTCAGTCACCAGATCATGGTACACAAGTTTGCGTATTAGAAAATGATATCCCAAATTCATTTTTTCAATAAACGGCTTGATTTCAAAGAAATCCTGAGGATGATGGTAAATCGCAATATCTAAAATAGGTCTAAATTTTTTAATAGTTTCTTCAGCACCATAGATTGCTGCAAGTTCGTTGCCTTCTATGTCAAGCTTTATGAGCCCAACATTAAGAGCATGCTCTTTTACGTATGAATCAATAGTGAATATATTCGCGTCATTGACTATCTCTTTGTCGTCACAAGCGCTTGGTGTAATATTCATTAAATTCGAACCACTCATCATGCCATTAGTATATAGTGGCCTGACTTCTTGCCTGACACCTAGTCCCCCGCAAATAGCAACAACATCATTTTCCAGTCGATTATCTATGATTGTTTTGTTAAGCTTCAAAAATGTTTCTGGTTGCGGCTCAAAAGCGTAGATTTTCTCAGGCTTATATTCATGTAAAACCAGTGCACTATCCCCCCAGTATGCTCCGCCGTCAATAATATCACGTCCTTCTATTCTTTTAATAACTGATTCCGGTAAAAACGGTATGCCGCAATTAAATGCGAATACCGGAATCTCCAAATATTCATCCTCTGGAATAATATATTTTTCTCTAAAATATTCTTCATCCAGTGCATTTTCCGCACCGGATAATTCTTCAGCTGTGTAAATATTCCTATGGTCATACAAAAATAACTTTGAATCAGCCTGTTTGGGTAAAAGTTCAAAATTGCGATAGCATAATCTATCAATTAAAGCACAACTAGTATCATCAAGTCCTTCTTTTAATAAATTCGTTTTTTGAGGTATGCTTTTAAAATTTTCGTAGTAATACTGCTTCCAAATATCGACCCATCCTGTTGTCCACACCGCATAGTAGAATCCACCTGCCATTTTTTCATAGCTACTAAGCGCTTGACGCAAATTTTCACTTTTTAATTGCAATTCTTTGTTGCTTTCCTGCAGATGGCTACTGGCTGTACGTAGTTCACTGTTTACGGCCTGTAACTCATCATTACTTTCCTGAAGTTGCTTGTTCGATACACAAAGCTGCGTATTAATAGCCTGCAATTCATCATTATGCTCTTCCAGTTTATTATTAACTTTCTTTATCTCGTTGCTATCTTTCTCTAACTGTGCATTCATTGTTTGTAGGTTGGCATGAGCTACCGTCAACTTTTCATTTGCTCTTTCAAGTCGCCTATTGTCCCCCTGCAGTTGAGCATTACATACCTTTAGATCATCGTGAGCAGCTTGCAGAAGACTTATTTGATCCTCAAAGTCTCTGGATCTTTTCTCAAGCCAATCAACCGTTTGTGAACAATACGACCGATTTAGTTGTTTGAAGCGCAACGGGCCAATTTTAAATGATCTATAAATTCCTTCTCGCTTAATGTCAAAAGTTTTTTTAAAAAGGGCTTTTATGCTTCTCCGTGCACGAAGAAGCACCTTACCAAAATAGTAAACTGCACATGATCTCGACACAATAACATAGTAAAACAAACGTCTTTTAGGATAAAGCGTAAATAGCCGATGCAAGTAGTGTCGTTCTTTAAACTTAAACAGACAACCTACATGATGAAAAAAATATGGTCGATCTTTCTTGTCCAACTTCGAAAGCATCCATTCAGCAAACAAGCATTTAAACTCCTCAATATACGAACGGAGCATCCAGTCATCAGAGCCATGTCGCTTCAGTATTTCGCCTTGCAGTTTAGCACCGCTTATGAACTCGTCTATGTATCGCTTTGTCATAAGATTTGACAGATTACCGGTTGTGCGCTGCCGATAATAATATAATGCCTCTTGTACAGTGGCAATGCGGTCAGTTTGTGTAAATGCGCTCGTCATGGCGGGCACATCCTCCCAAGAAACCACATCTGGCCGAAATTCAAAATAATCAAGACTCTGAATATATTTTGTACGAAAAAGCTTACACCAGGCTGCAGGTTCCATCAGTTGTTGCGGTCGTTGAGCGAGTGGAAGCAACTTATCACTATCCGCAAACCACTCCAGTTGGCGATGCAAATACTTGTTATCCATGGTATCATAGAATCCCCAGACACTACATGTAGTAATATCTGCATCAAGTTTCTTCGCTTTTTGATACAACTTTTCAAACATTGTTACATCGCAGATATCATCACTATCCACAAAGGCAAAATATTCACCTTTAATAAACTGCATCGCAATATTCCTAGCGCGAGACATACCGCCTCGCTGCTTGTTTTCAATAATAACTATGCGACAGTCTCTTTGGTAATACTCCACCAGAATATTTAAACTATTATCCTGACTATCATCATAAACAAATATAAATTCCATGTCTTCAAGAGTCTGGTTAATCAGGCTCTCAATGCATGGGCGCAGAAATTGCCCTACGTTGTAGACTGGCAAAAGCACAGATACTGCAGGCTTATAATTATTGCGTGAATCATGTACAAGCATTTCTGTTGAATTAAGTCTATCCTCCCCACGCTTAAAAAAAAATTCCATGTTTCTTTTGGACTGTTGAACTGCCCTTTTGTATTCATTAATACCGTATTTTTTAATGTAAGATAACCTATCCGCTTGAGTAAGATAGCCCGTTACACGCTCTGTCTCTCGAATTTTAATGTTGTTCACCTGTTTTTGATAGTCAATCCACACATTAAATAGACGCTCTCCCAAAAAACCTAAAACACGTTTCTGATTGACATTGATTCCTGTATATTGGGAGCTCTCAACATGTAGAATGTCTTTCAATGGAAAAATTATACTAAATAGCCAAGTAGCATAGTCAAAAAATTTTTGACGCGTCATAATAAACATATTGCAAAAGTGACCAGAAGATGCAGCGCAAGATCTCTGTACAGACTCTTTGTATTGGGGATGAGTCTTGCACACAAGCTCTATAGCACGGTCAAAATCAGCTGGATAATGAGAGTTTTTATAATGTGTTTCAAGTGACACGCTTGTTTTCCAGTCTTTTGGATTAAGAATCTCCTCACGGTATGGTAGGATTAGATCATAACCTAAGCAAAACTGTTCAATTCCTTCCCGGTTCCACTTAAAGCGATCACATGTTTCTTGATCTAAGTCAAAGAATGCACATTTCCACAAATCCGCTTCACCAATTGGCTCGGAAAAATTAAAAAACCGTCTATAGTGAAATAATCCAAGGAAATCCGGATTACCTAATACATCATAGTTTTTCCAAGCCCAGTAAATAGCACTTAGTTCTGCGCAATACGGTTGTAATTCTGAAATGTTATCCCCCATGTTATCCCACAAATCATTTTGAAAAGCTCTCTTCGTAGCATCTCCAGCATAAGCAGAACCCAGCAAAATTGGAGTAAAAATGGAGTCCTTTATATAAGGCGTCTCCTTATGACAACAAACCAATATTTTATATTTGTCCATTATTTAATCTCCCAATAAGAATTTTTGACATCTTCACGCAAGGTGTATCAATCCATTTGTTTTGTATATAACTCGCCCCAATCGTCAAGATCATGCTTACTGTTATAGTTGTATAGCACACAACCTTAATGGCTCCTCCGCTTAGCTGAGGAGCCATTTTGATACCTTTAGTATCAAAATGGGTTAGTAGACTCAAAACGATGGAAAATATCGGCATATGATGTACATATATACCATAACTATAGTCTGAGATTTTCTTTACAATCTTGCTGTTTGGCAACAAATCTTCAGCAAGTATAAACACCAAGAAAAGCAATAATGCATACATAGCAGAAACACCGAATGAATTTCCAGTTTCAGCGCGTTCTGGATTAAATATGTTTATATTATAATAAATTATTCCAAACCATGATATAGAAAACTGGAATAGGAATGCCAAGAACGAGCTTTTATTTATCAGCAGATTATGCACAGACATACCAATTGTTATATAAAATATATAACTACATGTGTTCCCTAAATCAAACGGTAACAGTATCTGTTTTGATAATGAACAAATTGTAATTAACACTATTTGAAAAATTAGCAATCCACCAAATAAACTCTTCTTAAAAAGTGGAATGCAACATGAGAAAATAATGTAATAGCATACCAACACGCGAATATACCATAGCGGCCCTATTGTCCAATACGCAGAAAAGTCAATTTTGACATCGAAACCAAGAATTTTAGAAAGATATAAAAGTAAATAATATAACACATATCCAAATGCAATAGCCGGTCCCAATCTAAATGTTCGTTTAATTAAAAAACTAATAACTCCAGTATTTGTCAAGTATAGAACCGTTAAAAATCCTGTGATAAGGAAAAACAAGTCTACACCTAATGCACCAAAGTAATTTGTAATTGCTAGCGGCCAAATGATATATTTCTCTATAATACTAGGTGTCGGCTGTACTCCGATACCATAGTACGCTCCCGGCACCAAATGATCCCATAAAATTAAAACCATTGCTAGAACACGTACATACTGTATAGATTTAAATTTTGATACACATACACTCTTTTGTCCTATGCATTCCTTAATCATATTTACTATCCCAATCTTATAACTATTAACTAGCTTTAAAAAAAGCAATAAACCACTTTAATCTTAAAAGTTGCGCTTTTAATTTATCATATTGTGGCAAGGAGATATGAAATATGTTTAATAAATAAAGCGCCCTGACTTTTCGTCTAACATATACCCAGAATTCCGGTGCTTCAGATTGCAAAAACGTCTTCCATTGTTTAGCACACATTCGGCCTTTTTTTCTTTCCTTAATATATATATATAACGTTGTAAAATGATCCCCGACACCGAGATTAATTCGGGCTTTGCAGTAGGCAATTGCTTGTGGCTTCACATTATTTCTTTGAGCGATATAATATTCTGAGATTAATCTACGCAGAACTTTTTCCCGATGTAAATAGAGTTTCGCACGATTCATGGGCGACATACTCTGTTGTGGATTTGCCACTTGATATCGATAGATATCATATGGAAAATAGAGTATCGTTTTGACGTGCAGAAATGGTAATACAACATACTCCTCATCTGTGTAGAAAATCCCATTTTGCATAAAAAAGCGGTTTTCTTTCAACAGAGCTGTACGATATGTAGTGGTATGAATGCTTGGTAAGGTTTTTTGTGGTGCCTCTAGTGTCGTATAAGTACGGTAGTATTCGATTCCCTTATCACCTGCATAGACAGGTTGCATCGCACCTGTCCGCATGTTGACTAACTGGTAGTCTGTTAATACAGCATCAACTTCGCAGGCTTCAAGCTTATCAACCTGCTTAATTAGCTCATTAGTATCCACCCAGTCATCAGAATCAACAATACGAAAATAGGTTCCACTTGCGAAACTAATTGCATCATTAATAGCTGCCCCATAATCATCAATTTCTCGGTCAATAAGATGAAATATCTCAGGCGTTTCTAGGCAAAATTTCGTTACTATGGATTTTGAACTATCGACAGATGCATTATTTACACAAATTACTTCAAGCCGGTTATAAAGCTTTTTATCTCGATATGTCTCAAGATTTTTTTCTAGCCAGCGCTCCATATTGTATATAGGCACAGCTATTGTCAGTACGGGATTATCGCTCACTAAATATCTCCTTTATACTCGCCGTCATGTCTCTTTTTAACCATACGTAGGATTTGAGCCGGCATAAGACCGACTAGTAATGGCTTAAAGACATATGGCCATGCTTTAGGCAACAGGTGCAGTAATCGGAAGTGTCTAAATCTTGTTACCGTCTCGTTCCAGCGTGCTGACATTCTTCTTTTTCCCTTTACAGTGGTAGGAACAGAATAGTCAAATATAATTTCCTGAATATTTGCACCATGATATCCATTTTCGTATATGCGTAGTAGCAAGTCATAATCTTCGCATAGCGCACAATATTTATTCTCAGAGTATCCATCTACCATTTCTAATATCTCACGACGAAAAATCAGCGTTGGATGAATATATGGTTGAACAAATAAAAAATCGTATACAGTGGGATATTCCGGAAGTTTTCGCTTCCCAACGATTTTCCCAGCGCAATATAAGTTAACATTGCAACCTACAAACCCAACATTGTTGTTTTCGGATAGAAACTGCATTTGCTTTTCAAAACGATCGACATGTGAATAATCATCATCATCCATACGTGCAATATATATACCTTTTGCTTCCTGCAAGCAGGCATTAAGCTTTGCTGGCAGTCCTATAAGGTTTCCACATCGAATCAAACGTATTCTTCGGTCTGCTTTCGCCAATTCTGACAAAAGTTCTTGTGCTGCTTTAGATGATCCATCATCACAAATGAGCAACTCAAATTCTCGATATGTTTGTAAAAGAATGGAGGTTACACTTCGTCGTAATTTTGCTACATCATCACTTTGATAATATACACCCATAATTACTGAAAGATTGGGGATTAATTCAACCTGCAGCATAGGCATTGCACACCTCAGCGGTATTTCCAATCATTTGTATCTTACCGTGCTCCAACCATATGGTTTGACTACACATTTCACGAATCTGATCTAAATTGTGTGACACAAATAAAACCGTTGTACCCCCACCCATTAGCTCCAACATGCGCCTACGACTTTTCTCTTGAAACGATGCGTCACCAACAGATAAAATCTCATCCACTATTAATATCTCTGGATTAACCACTGAAGCAACAGAAAATGCCAGTCGTGCCATCATTCCAGATGAATAATTGCGTATCGGTGAATCAATGAATGCTCCTAGCTCTGAAAAATCTACAATTTCATCGTATTTGGTTTCCAAAAACAACTTACTATAGCCCAAAATCGCGCCATTAAGATAAATATTTTCTCTACCTGTCAAATCCATATCAAATCCAGACCCTAATTCAAGCAAGGGCACAATATTTCCGTTGCTCTTTACATAGCCCTCTGTTGGTTTCAAAATTCCTGATATAACTTTTAGCACGGTGCTTTTTCCCGCTCCGTTGTGTCCAACCAAGCCCAACGTTTCTCCTTTTTTCACTTTAAAGGACACGTTATCAAGCGCAATAAACTCTTGATATTTTAGTTTACCTCTAAACGCTGTCATTACAAATTCCTTTAGTGACATGATTCGGTCTGCATTCATTCGAAACCGCATTGTTACATTATTTAATTCTATCATTGTGATCCCCTATAGTAGCCTCTCATAAATACAACACAAATTTATTTTGCGTTTTACTAAACACAATTGCACCTATGCAAAACATTACTAGTGCGACAACAAAACATTGTATAAATGATATGGGTTCTGGCGAAATACCTTCTAAAATGCAAATACGAGCATTTCTTAAAATTTGGCACAAAGGGTTTAAGTCCCATATAAATTTGAACCGCTCTGGAATAATACTTTCCGGATAAAAGATAGGTGTTGCATACATCCAAATCATGCTTAAAACACCCCACAAAAATTGCATATCACGAAAAAATACCATAGCTGCTGACAGAAGCATACCAAGACCCAGACTAAAAATAATCAAGCATACCCAGAAGAACAACGCCAATACTGCAGCCTTCTTAAACTGTACTCCTGTGGCCATCGAAACAATCAACAACGGAATCAACGAAATAACCAAATTAATTGCAGATGACATCAAGCGTGTAAGCGGATAGATATATTTGGGCATATATACCTTTGTTATAAGCGATGCATTCCCGACAATAGATGTCAAACACATACCACACGCTTCAGAAAAAAAATTAAAAGATATAATACCCACTAGTAAATAAGTTGGGTAGTTTGGAATATCACTTTTGAATAGCGTAGAAAAAACAATATATTGAACAATCATTGTCAGTAAAGGATTCAGAAAACTCCAAAACATACCTAATACAGATCGTTTATATTTTGTTTTAAAATCTCGCGCAACCAATTGATCAATCAAGAACCGATACTTTTTTATTGCAACAATACCGTTAACAACGTAACTGTGCTTTCCAGCTGCGTGACGTTTCCATATAGTCGCAAGAGACAATACTATTAAAATACCTAATCCAACAATGAACTTCCAATAGTGTATACCAATCCAAATATAGTCTGTTCCAGAAACAGAAAAGCACAAGCGACCTCCGATTATATTACCATTCATATACAAATGCTCGTCACTTTGTGAAACTGCAGAAGATACCATTGGAGCAACTCCCGCACCAATTGGAGAATTAGAAAATAAACGAAGCATTAAAGGAATATTGTATAATCCTTCGATTGGTTCATTAGAACGAATGGTGACATATTGACCCTCAGCAATTTCATTGGCAGAAAAACTTCCATTCATTAGTACTGTTTCATCTTTGGGGTTATACAATTCAATAGTAATCGTACCACTATTTTCACGGTAGAAAGTACCCAACTGAACCGTAACAGACTGCAGTCGTTGTATTGGAGCGGAAAAATTTTGCTCCACAATAATCCCTTCACGCAACTCAACAGGGCAAGAATCGGCGGTCTCTATGCTAATATTTCCACGGGAAATTCGATATTTTAATTGATCTCCTGTCAAAAAGAAAAAAGCTACTGACAAAGTAAAATAAATTAGTAAAATCCAAAATATCAGTCTGCCAAACCGTATATTTTGCTTAAAATTATTATTTTTGTCTTTTTTTGTTTCACACTCCATTTATTAAATACCTCTCAAGTTAATTTTTTATGATTTAGATGAAATATGTATGCATAACCTATATGCTAAAGTAAACACCATCAACAACCAATTTAAGTTTCAGAAAATTGTATATGGGCATAAACTAACAATAAAATTTTATATTCTATCCAATTTTAGTCTTACAAACTAATTAAACCATTGGATTTTTGCATTTTCAGTCTAATCTTTCAGGCCCCTTTAACCCACTTCCAAAACGTCTGATGCGACACACCCAGTATCCGCGCCGCCTCCCTCGTCGAAATCTCCTTGGAAAGCCAACGCTTCTTGAGCTTATAGAACTCTTCTTCCTTTTCCAGCGGCGGGCGTCCGAAGCGGACGCCTTTAGCTTTTGCGGCGTCAATACCCTCGCGCTGGCGCTGACGGTGTTCGGCGTATTCGTGTACTACAGTGGAATCAAACGCTTCGATCAATATATTATTCATCAGTTCTACAGCCCACTGCTGGTCTTCAGATAACTCGATCATCGTCGTTGGCATATCCACCACTTTCAGGCGAATGCCGTTCTCTTTCAGCCATTGCAGTTCCTGTTTGATATCCGCTTTGCAGCGGCTTAATCGGTCGAGGGACTGGATAATCAGCGTATCCCCTTCGCGCAGTGCAGCGTTTTTTAGCAGCTGATAGCTGTTCTGATCAGTATTTCTCTCCGATTCCTGATCAATGAATATTTCATACTCCTGCGCACCGAGCTGGCGAAAAGCTTCCAGCTGCACATCCAGATTCTTCTCATCGTCTGATACGCGGGCATAATAAAAGGTTTTGTGTTGCATACTCCCACCTCTTCTTCCTGCATTTCTTCGATGATTTCTTTCTTTTTTATTGTAAAGACAATCAAAAGGTGTGCCTTTTGACAGCTTTTTTGCCTAATCAAGTATATCGCAAAAGTGCTTAAAAAGCAATAGTTAATTAGCACATCGTTTCCAGTTACCGATAGTGATGTATGATGACTGGAAATTTTCACTGGAAATCAAATAGTACACCTTTTGACAGCTTTTATATTAGTGCTTTAGCGGTGGCGTATTTGCAGAGCAAATACGGTAAGAACCGCCCGCAATGCGGGTGGGATTCAAGTTTAAACAAAAAAGGACTTCCAAACTGAAAAAATGGTGAGTGTTCAAGCCACCAAAGAAACAGAAAGGAAGACCTTTATGACAAACAGTTTAGCACATACAAAAGTACAGTTTACAAGGGACTACACAGGGTAACGGTCTGGCGGGAGGTATGCCGCCCGTCAGATTTTCCATGTAATGTTTAAGCTGTCGCTTGTGGCGGCTATGGTGGTAATCATCAAATCCACCACCCGCCGCTTGTCGTCAAAGGATACGCTGTCCCAAGTGTCGAGGTAGCCGGAAATCTGGCTGACCTGTTCCGGGCTGATGGCTTCCACGGTCAAGTCCGCTATCCGCTTCACAAGTTCCTGCTTACGCCCGTCCAGTTCCGCTATCTTCACATTCACATAGGAGAGCAGGACATTGTTCGCCCCTGTCAGGCTGTCCACCAGTTTTTCAATCTCGCCGTCCACATGGGCAAGTTCCACTTGCAGGGCGGCGATTTTGGGATTGGCCTTTTCCGCTTTCTTCCTGCCCGTCAGCGTCTTGTGGCTTTCCAGTTTCTTCACCATCTGCTGATAGACCACCGTTTCCAGTTCAGCGGTGTAAATCTTGCCGCACCCGACACAGCTTTTGTTATCCAGCCGCTTTGTGCAGCGGAGATATTGACGGCCTACCCGGTTGACGATACTCATAAGGGCATAACCGCAATTCCCGCACTTGATTTTCCCCGCCAGCCATGTGTGGGTGGCTTTCCGGGCGGACTGGATTTTCATGTTGTTCATCAGCTTCTTGCGGCAGGCCAGCCATGTTTCCGATGGGACAATTCCCTCATGGGGCGCAAGCACCAGCATTTGGTCTTTGAGATTGTGCAGCTTGTCCGGCTTCACGTCCCGCCCCTGATACAGATAGCACCCGTTCATGCCCGTAAAGTCGGTGGCATCACCCGCGAGCACCGTCCCCTGACTTTTGAAAAACTCGTACACGTCAAGGTCTGCCTGCACATAGACGGGGTTGCGTAACATTTGCGCCAGCGTGGGGCGTATCAGTTCCTTACCGTAGAACAAAATGCCCTGTTCCGCAAAGTACCGGGTGATGTCCCCGTAGGAGGTTGCCGGGTCTGCGTACATCTCGAACATCAGCCGGATATTGGCCGCTTCCTCCGGGTTTACCACCAGCTTCTTTGTGTTGATACCCTCCATCTTGATAGGCTCCGTATGGAAACCGTAGGGGGCTTTCCCGCCCATCTTGAAGCCCCGCTGACTGCGGGAGTAGTAAGCGTCCGTCACCCGCTTCTGTATCGTTTCCCGTTCAAGCTGGGCGAAAACGATACAGATATTCAGCATGGCCCGCCCCATCGGGGTGGAGGTATCAAACTTTTCCGTGGAGGACACAAACTCCACGTTGTACTGCTGGAACAGTTCCATCATGTTGGCAAAGTCCAGAATGGAACGGCTGATACGGTCTAGCTTGTAAACAACGACCTTTGCAATCAAGCCCCGCTTAATATCCCGCACCAACTCTTGAAATTTCGGGCGGTCTGTGTTCTTGCCGCTGTACCCCTTGTCTGTGTATTCCTTGCAGTTACCGCCTTTCAATTCATATTTGCAAAACTCAATCTGGCTTTCAATGGAAATGCTGTCCTTCTTGTCTACCGATTGTCTTGCATAGATTGCGTCTATCCGATTGTCCATTTGTCGCTCCTTTTCTTCAAAAAGAAACGGAGCTTCTGACAGTTTTATTATACCGCCAGCAGCCCCGCAAATCAATGTTGCCTTTGGAAAACCTTACGCCCCGGCTTCCTCCGCCTGCCGCTTGTCGGCGTACTTGCGGAACACGTCATAAAGCTGCTGCTCCAATTCCCGGCGTTTCGCCGCTTCCTGTTCCGGGGTGAATACCGGGGAGAGATTTTCCAGCGTGATTTCCTTTCCCTGAAAAGTCACAACCTCTGTTTCTTTTCTGTACCTGATACCGCTTATAAAATCACCTATCCTTTCCATACTGCTGTTGTTGTTTCAGTTCCGCCAGCACATCGGGCGGGATACGGTCAAGTACCCGCTGGATATTATGTAATTCGCTTTCCAGCTTCGCCCGTTCCATCGTGTCTTTCAATTTGCCTTTTTCGCTGGCCTTTGCCCTTGCTTCCAGCTTTTTGTTTTCTTCCAGCAGGTCGGCAATCGTGACCTTGTATTTCTTCAACTGCCCGGAGAAATTCTCCATCTGGGGAAACCACTTTTTCAGCATGGAGAGGGCTTCCTCTTTCTTCCTCCCGGCGTTTAGCGGGTTAATGCCGTCCAGCGCAGCTTCAATGGCCCTTGCCTGTTTTGAGAGGTTGACCGCCTGTTTGAAAAGCCGGGTGGGGATATGTTTGCGGCCCGTCCTGCTGGCGCTTTCGCCACGCTCCAAGTCCGGGTATTTCTCCACCATGTAGGCGTGAAAATCGTCCTGCCACTTCGTAAGGCTTGCCCGGTTGCCCAAAATCTCTTTGGCGCACAGGCGGTTATCCTTTGTTAACGGCACGAAAGTCAAATGCAAGTGGGGCGTTTTCTCGTCCATGTGAACCACCGCCGACACGATATTTTCACGGCCTACCCGCTGGATAAGAAAATCAGCCGCCCGCTGGAAAAAGGCTTGTACCTCCTTTGGGGGCTTGCCCTTGAAAAACTCCGGGCTGGCGGTTATCAGCGTGTCCACAAACCGGGTGCTGTCCTTGCGTGTCCTGCATCCTGCCTGTTCAATGCGGCGCTGAATGAAATGGAAATAGCGGCCCTCCGGCTTGACGATATGGAAATTGTACTTGCTCTTTGCCGTGTCAATATCCGGGTTGCTGGCGTACTTTTCTTTCTGCCGTTCGTGATGGGCTTCCAGCGGCCTTGCCGGGTTGCCCTTGTGCTTTGCAAATCGCAAAATTGCGTATTGCGGCAATCTATCAATCCTCCCTCCTGCGGACAGTTCGGGGGCTGTTTTGGGGGAGGGGCATACAAACATACAGCCCCGCCCCGGTCAGCCCCTAAAAGTCCTTGATTTATGGGCTTTTGTCAGCCCCTATTTGTCCGTTTCCCTGCGCCGCTTCCTGTCGCTGGCGTTCTTCTGCCGCCGATGTACCCGTTCGGCGCAGGCTTCACAGTATTTCGCCCGGTTGGAACGGGGGACGAAAGTTGCCCCGCATTCGGCGCACCGCTTCACGCTGGCGCTGCGGAAAATCTCCGCTTCCAGCGCCTTGTCCTGTGGCAGCACCGCCCAGCGGAACCACTTGCAGCAGACGGAATAGGAGATAGTCTGGGGGCAGACGCATTCCTCCCCATCGTCCAGCAGCAGGCAGTTGCCGTTCTCATAGTTGCAGCAGGTTTTCCGAATAAGGGCATTTGCCCGTCTGCGCTGCGCCGGGGCCATGCGGGGCAATCCGCCGCCCGGTGTGCGCTCTATCTCTGGTAGTTTTTTGCTCATGCGTTCCTCCATTTTCGCTTTACTGCCGTTCTCCCGAAAGCCGTTCCTACCCCACTCCTGCGGCGTGTTCCGGCGTTGGTACGCTGGCCTGCTTCGGGCCAAGTTGACCCGAAGTGACTTCTGGACATTTTGTCCAGAAGTGGCGGCGTTATGGCGTGCTTCCCCAGCCGGTAATATCTCTTTCGGACGGTCATTCACTTGTGCTTGTCCATCGATGAACTAACACAAGTCTACACTTTTTTGACCGCCCGTCCCGTATATCCGAAAGGTTGGAAATCCCGCTGGAAAACGCACTATTTCCATGCTCTCGGAATTGTGGTAAAATAATAGCAGCCAAGAAAAGGGGAGGGATAGCATGGCTTTAACCATACAAGAGCGCCTGAAAGACCTGCGCGTGGAGCGTGGGTTGACACTGGAACAGCTTGCGGAACAGACACAACTTTCCAAGTCTGCGCTGGGCAGCTATGAAGCGGACGACTTCAAGGACATCAGCCACTATGCCCTTATCAAGCTGGCGAAGTTTTACGGTGTGACCGCCGATTATCTGCTGGGGCTGACCGAAACAAGAAATCACCCAAACGCCGATCTTTCAGACCTGCGTTTGAGTGACGAGATGATAGACCTGCTGAAAAGCGGACGGATTGATACCGCCCTGCTTTGTGAACTGGCGGCGCACCCGGATTTTGTGAAGCTGCTGGCCGATATACAGATTTATGTGGAGGGTATCGCCGCCACACAGATACAGAACTTGAACGCATGGGTAGATGTGGCGAGGGCTGAAATCGTGGAGAAGTACCAGCCGGGGGAGCATGACAAAACCGCCGGCGTACTGCAAGCCGCCCATGTGCGGGAGGGCGACTATTTCAGCAGCCGGGTACATCACGACATAGACGCTATCATGGAGGACATACGGGAAGCCCACAAGGGCAGAAGCGACAGCGCCCCGGAGAATACCATCGTGGACGAACTCAAGCGGGATTTGGAGGAAGTGGCGGGCTTCAAGGGCAGCCGGGCGGAACAACTGCTGATGGTGTTCTGCAAGCAGACAAAGCTGCGTTATACCAAGCTGACAGAGGAAGAAAAACAATGGCTGACCCGGATTGTCCAAAAATCCGAACTGGCGAAAAGCTATTTGCCGCAGAGGGGCAAGAGAAAATGACGAGTGTGCCTTTGGCGGAAAAGGCGAACTATTAGGTTGTTTATATTTGTTTAGGAGGGTGGCTATGAATGATTTGCAGTTTATTTTGGAAAACGGTGAATCTTGGCTGCAATATGCTGTAAAGGTGAATGTTTTAGGCGAAAGCAAGAATAGTTTGAAAGAGTTAAGAAAGCAAGCATTATCTAACCCCAAAATCAAGGCATATCTTACTGATGTTTCAAATTTTCATAACTGCCTTGTGACCAATCATAAAAATCCTGATTTGTCTATGCACAAATTATTATTTTTACTTGAGCTTGGATTTGATACAGATATTCCGGAGATACAAGCCGGTATAAATAAAATTTTAGAACATATAGATGAAAATGGTATTTATCAATCGCCAACAAATATTCCGAAGCATTACGGCGGCATTGGCGAGGACACCTTTGGTTGGTGCTTGTGCGATGCGCCATTGTTGCTCCTTTTACTGCATAAAGCAAACGTTGATTATGATAAACATATTCATCGTGGTGTAGAGTACCTTTTAAGCTTTTATAAAGATGAGGGATTTCCTTGCACCGTTTCTAAAGAGCACGGAAAATTCAGAGGCCCCGGGCGCAAGGACGATTGCTGCCCTTATGCCACATTGCTGATGTTAAAGCTGCTTTCTGATATAGAAAACTATAAGCAAAGTGAAATTGCGGAGAAAATAGCGCAAAATTTACTTTCTCTATGGGAGCACAGCTTGGATAAGCACCCCTATATGTTCTATATGGGAACTGATTTTAGAAAGCTGAAAGCACCTGCAATGTGGTACGATATTGTAAGTGTTGCCGATGTTTTAAGCCGTTTTGACTCCATAAAAAAGGACAAGCGATTTCTTGAAATGGCTATGATTTTAAAATCAAAGCAAGACGAGAATGGTTTGTTTACACCCGAAGCTGTATATCAAAAGTTTAAGGGCTGGGATTTCGGGCAAAAGAAACAGCCATCTCCCTATCTAACCTATGTTTGCAGCCAAATTTTACTGCGGACAGAATTATGAGCATTTTACGTAGTACGCCTTATTGGTATAAGCCGCAATCGCATAACCGGGGAGATAGCAAAGCCAGCCAAGCCAGTCAACGGTCAAGATGAACGGCGCTTACAGCGCCGCCGTTGACAGTCTCGCCCGTCTTTGCTGATGGGCAATCAAGGCGGGAAAGCCCCAAAATGGCTTTCCCGCCCATTTCAATTTTGAGAGGACGAACAGCCCCGCAATAGTTTGACAGCGGACAAGCACAGTATGGGATTGTCCGCCTTGTCTACCCGTTAGCGGGACGGGCGGCGGCGGTCAAGGCCGGGCGAAAGCCCGTTCATTTCAGCCTTGACGGTTGCCGTCCGTTCTGCTATTTTTGCCGAGTGTATATACAACATCGGGCCAAGTTGACCCTAAATTCAGACGGAGGACGAGGGACAGGGGCTTCATATACGCCCCGTCTGCTGACGAAACCAGCTCTGCGCTTGCGGCTTCCCGCCCCGCAAGCACAGCCTGTTTTCCCGCCGCTTCAAATGCCCTTGCCCTCCCCGGCGGCAACGGCATTTTCACGACAACGCCGACAGAGCGTATAACACACTACACTTTGCTACGCAAAGTTGTGTGCCAAAAGGGGCTTTGCCCCCTTTGGATTCCCCCACAACAGAACGGCGCTATGCCCCTGCCGGGAGCATAGCGCCGTTTGTTGTCAGCAGCCCGTTTCACGGTCTGCGTGTAGTCTCTTGTAAACTGACCTAAATGGGTATGCAAGTATCACATCGTATTCACACCGAAATATCGAAGGAAAATAATCTATAAGCAGCTGCGAAAAGATATACAGCAAATTATAAAGGATTTGTGCAAGTGGAAGGGTGTGGAAATCATCGAAGGGCATATGATGCCTGACCATATTCATTTACTCGTAAGCGTGCCGCCGAAATACAGTATCTCGCAGTTTATGGGATATTTAAAAGGGAAAAGTGCGATGATGATATTCGAGCGGCATGGGAATTTAAAATATAAATTCGGCAGTCGTAATTTCTGGGCGACTAGATATTATGTGAGCACGGTAGGAATCAATACGGCCACGATTCAAAAATATATCAGGGAGCAAGATAAGCAGGATCAAATCGAAGATAGCTTAAGTAAGAAAGAATATGTTGACCCTTTCAAGGGTAGTAAGTAGTCTTACCATCAGGGCTTGAACGAAGTGAAAGCCAGCGTCTTTTAGGCGCTGGCTTTTTTTATGCCCTTATAGGGCTTGTTCATGCCACCCCGCTTTGGGGTGGTCATGACTTGTTTTTCTGTCTATACTATTAAATCGTACAATGTTACTGCCTTCAGAAGCATTCTTTTATCAGTCGTATCAACGACTTCAACCGCCCATTTTTCGAAGTATTGGGCAGCGTTATCGGGCTGATATCCAGCTTTCGCAGCTTTATCAGCAATCGTTCCATCTGTCCGGCAGAAAGTTCATATTTCTGCTTTGTCTTCTCGATCGCCGCGTTTAGCGACCGGCTGTCGCTCACCTTGCGCAGCAAATATGTGATCTGTCTCTGTGTTTTCTCTTTCCAATTGCTCTGTTCCACCATAATGGCAGCGTCCTCAAATCGTAGATGTTCTCCATCCGCATTTTTGAAGATCCGTTTTAGATACCACTCAGCCACCTTCTTTGCCTGCCGCCCGCCTTCCTTTAAATAATGATAATTATCCGGCTGCTCGCCAAGCCGCTTTTTCAGCGCTGCCCTTTTTAGCTCCGCTTCCAGCCGCAAAATATACTGTCCCTTTCGCTCAAGTGAGTCTCGACCGACCATCTTCAGCTGCGCCGATTTGTTATATACAAAAAAGCTAGCTGATTTACACGTTTGACGGCATGACCCCCTATTGGCTTCCTCCGCATTTTTTGTCTTGTGCTCCGCATCGCGGAACCGTTCCTGCTTATAGTGTGGCAGCACCATTCCCTTTTGACAGGCCCGAACATATTGCCTGACCGGCTCCTCTGTCTGAAAATATAGGTCAACGGTCATATCCTCCCGGCAGATCTTCATATCGTCTATTGAGCGTGGTACTTTGATCTTTTTCAACATCCGATCCGCTGTTTTGACCAGTTGTTGATAGGACTTTCTGTTCGGTTGGTACAACGCTAACGGGCTTGAGCTGCCCAGTACCCGGCATGGCTCAATCCGGACTTTCAGCCGATATAGTTGATGACCTCCGCTTTTAAAACGGGATAAGTAGAGCACGATCCCTTGCTCGTAAAAGCCATGACAGGTACAGCGTTTTCCCCCAGTCCAGTAGTTTTCCTCTGTCCTAAGAGCGGATAAATGCGCATCGATATCGTAAAACTCCTCCTTCGTCAATGTCATCGCGACTGAATAGGTATGCACGCCTGATTCCATGTCAATAAACTGTCCGTTCATCCTCTTCTCGCTTTCTGACAGTTGGTGCAGCGGTTGCAGCGCTTCTTCTGTTCCTGTCCAAACGAACGCAGCAGCATTCCGGTCTGGCAATGCGCCGTATCGTCGCAATAGTCTTTCATCTCATCCAGCCGATCCAATGCACGCTTTTTGGCTGAATCATCCTGAATACTGCTCAAAATCACCCGGTCAATGTAGTAATCGTCATCGCTGTACAGCAGCACACAATGCGCCTTTTGTCCTTGCCGTCCCGCTCGTCCAGCCTGCTGCACGTAATCGGTTACAGACAGCGGCATATTGAAATGAATGACCAAATCGACCTCTCCCATGTCAACGCCCATGCCAAACGCCGAGGTTGCCACCATGATCTGCTTTTCTCCTTTTAGAAACTGCAGCTCATGAGAAGCCCTTTTTGCCGCGCCCATATTCGAATGACACTTGCAAACTTTCCCCGGATATCGCTTCTCCAGTAATTCATGTACCGCGTCCACCGCCTTCTTCGTATTACAGTATACAATGCTGCACCCGGTATGATATTTTTTCAAATACTGACGAAGCTGCATCTGTTTCGCTTTCCGATCATCCGCGTATTTCTTGATGAAAATCAGATTTTTCCGATACAAATCGTTCTCAAATATCGCGGGCTTCTTCATGTGCAGCAGCGAGCATATCTGTTTGATATCTTCTTTTGAAGCGGTCGCCGTTAGCGCGGTGATCACAGGACGTTCCGACAACGAATCAATCGCTTCCCCAATTTGCAGATAATCGCTGCGAAAGGAGCCTCCCCAATCCAACACACAATGACATTCATCCACCACGAGCATAAACAACTTCATTCCCCGTAATATACATAAAAAAGACTCCGAAACAAACCGTTCCGGAGTGATATACAGAATATTCACTTTCCCTTCCTGAAACCGCTTCAAGCTATCTGTACGCTCACTCTTTGTCATAGCAGAATCCATATATTCCGCCGCAATGCCAAGCGCCCGCAACTTACGCGTCTGGTCATGCATCAATGCAAGTGTGGGTTCCAGTACCACCGTTATTTGGTTTTCATGCAACAGTGCGGGAATCTGATAAATGGCCGATTTGCCCGAAGATGTCGGCGCCAATACAAACGTATCCCGCGCGGAACAGATCGAACTGATCGGTTTCAATTGATGTCGGCGCAGCTTGTCGATGCCCAGCTGATCCATTGCCTGCTTTATGTCTCTTTTTACATCCATGAGAATAATCCTCCCAGCATTATGATTATTCTCATGTCGCATCATGTGTAAAAAGATAATATCGTTTGGTGCACGATTTCATCTGTTTCACTCAATTTCAGATACAATGAGCATAGAACGCTAAGCAGCCTTCCCGGGGGTATTGCGCGATGTTTCAGCTCAAGTTGTTCTATAAAAGTGTACAACAGGTGATATGTATTAGGCTGAAGAAGCATCTTTCACGCAGCTTATCCTTCCTGCATCTCCCGCTTGATCCACGCCATCAGCAAGGCGACAATGCGATGCTGCATCTCCGCGTCCAGCGCGATCCCTTTCGGCACCCGATACCACTTGTTCAGGCAGTTTCGGCAGCAGCAGGCGCAAGCGTGCTGAGCGATGAAAACCGGGTGCCCGCGCATCGGCGTCTGCTTCCCATCGTTCGGAATTACGGCTGGAGCCAGCCGAGTCCGCACAAAATCCTCCGCATGCCTTTCCACCGTGTCTATTCTGTGCTCCCGCACATAGGCCTTGTCCTTTTCCGTCAAATGAAAGCCCGCTCGAAAAGTGGAGCGCTGCAATTTTTCCAAAGCTTGTCTAATTGTTTGCATACGCCCTCCATTTGAGCCGGTCTTGAGAATCGATTACAACTCTTCTATTTCATCGAATACGCTCGTTTCATCTGCCGCTTCCTCGTTTTGTACAGAATCTGGCTGCTCTATACCCGCTTCGCTTGCGTTCACCCATGCCGCTTTATCCTCCATTCCGAGAAATCGATTATGCAAATATTTTTTGCCTTCTTTTGATAAAAAGTCAAATTTTCCGATGTCGAATGTCAGTGCAGTAGCAGTCTTTTTCGCGGCGCGTTCCATTTCGTCGATTGGCATAGATTCCGGGCGAATGAAGCATAAATAGGGGGGCATTTTCTTTTTCAACTGCTGTATGAGTTCTTCCCAATCGCATCTTGAAGGAAATAGTTGATTCCCTATTTCCTCCATTTGATCCTTTCGAATCTGAAGTGCAAAATAGGAAGGCTTACGGTATCGATCAAAATGCTGCCGCAAATATCCCCAGTACTTTGTCCCACCATCCTCCGGATCGACCAAATCGAACAATCCTTTTGGCGGGACAAAGTACAGGTGGGCAGAAAACTCCGGGGAAATCAATTTTTTCAGTATTTCCTGCACAATATCATCCGCGTCGCGCGCTATATCTAACGTTCGCTCCCCCAAAGGTACATTACATTGTGGTGCTTCGCAGCTGTATGGCAATAACAGACTTATCAGCTCAGTTTCCCACCACTCGGAAATCTTTTCGTGATCTGAAACACACATATTCGTAAACATTTTCTTTAAAAAGTCAGTAAACAAGAGCAATGTTGTTGTCATCAAGTACATCCAAGTCGCTTGCTGTCCTATTATTTTTTGCGAACCACGTACGCTATTATGAACAGAAACCAGTTTCTTTGCTCGTTTCCAAAAGTCCACTAATCGAAACTGCGTAATATCCAACCAATGCTCACTAAAATCTACAACAAAATTCTGTATTAGTGCTTTGATGGACTCTTGACTCCAGTCTAAATCACTGGTATGCAACCTTTTAAAGTCAATTCTGACTGGATCTATAAGAACAGATTTACTTGAAGAACCGTATACCACAATTGTTGCCCAGCGATTCCGCTGGATAAAAGAAACCAATTGACCAAAAACATGCTTTCGATAAATCAACACCATAGTATCTCTGTACTGAATGGGAAGATTGAGCTTTTCGGTAGCTGTTCTTTCATCCGGAAATATAGTATCAGTAACCTCATATGTAAACTCAACTGATGAAAAATCATCCATATGTTCACGTCGGTTGGGATTGCATAGAATGTGTGACCCTATCATTTGAAGTGTTGGAGGTTTTTCTGACTTCTTAGATTCAGATCCAACCAGCAAAGACTCCACAATTTTTCTTAAAGTATCCCATCTTCCCTCATGGTTGCCTATTATGAGTATCGGTGCACGCAGCTCAGTCATTCTGATTTCTTCATCAGCAACACATGATGAAATGCCGCGTGCCACATAACCAGTTAAGAGAGCAGTGGTCAATTTTAGTACGTCACCGGCACTTTTCCGATCTTTCCCACAACTAAAAAGCATTTTTTGCAAATTCATCAACGATTCGCGCAGTTCTGATTCATCCATATAATAACTTTTTATTCCGCGATAATCAGGGTATCCTATTTTGCTTTTCAGGTCGCAATATTTTCGTTTTTTAACTGAAAGCTGCTTTGCATTAAGCTTTCCTTCTACAACTTTCGCAACCGTATCGGACGAAGATAGCATACTTGTTATCGCATCAGGGATGTGTTTTCCCCAGATAATCAGTGCTTGCGAACCGTCATCATATTCATAATTTCCAACGAATATCGCGTGCACCCCTTGATCAAAAGGATCCTTTTTTCGTGAATATACTTTATTGCTTTTCTTCACCGTATACGCCTCCCATCCTCCCTCCATTATACCGTTCCACATCACAAAAAACAACCGTCCCGTCACACCCGACAGGACGGTTGTTCTTCCGTCACGATCTCGCATTCCGTAATTTCCGTCCGATATTCCTCGGCCAGTCCGCTCGTTTCGTACCGGAGCCAAAACACGACCGGCAGCCCGTTCAGCCTGACCGTTACATTATCCTCCTGTACGGTCATCTTATCCAGCAGCTCCCCAAACAGCGCTTCGGATTGCAAGCCGCGTTTTTTCAAAAAGCCACGCAGCTCCTCCAGATCGTGCCGGCTCTTCGCCTCGTCCTCCGCCAAACGATTCAACGTCGACAGCCGCTTTTCTGCTCGCTCTAGTTCTGTATCGTACTTCGCGCGCAAACGCTCCATCTCGTCCTTCGTTATCGTCCCTTCAAAATAGGCGTCCAGAACTGCATCCTTCTTCTCCAACAGCCGCTTTTGCTGCTCCAGCAGGCCGTCCAGCTCTTCCGCGCCTTGTTCTGCCTCCGTGCCATGCACCAATCCTATGACTTCGTCGATCACCCGGTCAAAGTCCATCCGCAGCAGGCCCACCAGATATTCCATACACGCGCAGACTGTCCGGTCGTTGACCGAGCGCATATTGCAGCCCACGACCTTGCCCTGAGCATCCAGCTTGCGGTTGCCGAAATGCCCCTTCGCGTGGCAAACCCAGACCCGGTAGACAAATCCGCCCGGCCGTTCCCGGTTTTTGGGCACGAAGCGCGCACCGCAGCATCCGCAGAATATCTTGCCCGAACACCAGTACCGGTTCGAGTACCGACCCTTTTGCTTGTCGGTGGGCGCGCGCCGCTTCAGCTCTTCCTGCACTCGCTCAAACATCTCGCGCGGCACGATGGCTTCGTGGTGATCCCTTAAATATACCTGCCCTTCCTTGCCATCGTTTAATACCTTCCGGTGATCCAGATAATTGGGCGTATAGCTTTTCTTCTGCCGCAGGTCGCCGCAGTATTTCTCATTTCGCAGGATACGCAGAATCATCACGGCAGACCACGGTTTGTCCTTGGCCTTGGGCGGCGCGATACCCGCTTCGTACAGCTCTCGCGCGATAACGTGCGTTCCCTTTCCCTCATTCAGGAATTTATGAAAGATGAGCCGTACCACCTCGTCCTCGCCCCTCCTCACGAAGAGCTTGCCGTTTTTCAGTTCATACCCGTACATATTATTGCAGCCGAAAACGACTCCGTTTTCCATCGAGCGCTTCTGCCCCCACTTGACGCGCTCTGACGTTTTCCTGCTTTCCTCCTGCGCCACGCTGGCCATGATGGTCAGTCGGAATTCTCCATCGTTCTGCCGCGTATCAATATTATCATTGATAAACACAACACCCACACCGCGTTTGGAAAGTTCCCGGGTGTGGGCGAGCGTATCCACCGTATTGCGCGCAAAGCGCGAAACCTCCTTGGTCAGAATGAGGTCGATTTCTCCTGCTCTCGCTGCAGCCATCATTTGCTGGAAGGCCGGCCGGTTTTGGGATGAGGTACCCGAAAGTCCCTCATCCGCGAAAACCGCGTAAAGCTTCCAGTCTGTCTGCCGGTTTATGTATTCTTCAAAATACCGCTTCTGGTTTTGCAGGGAATTGAGCTGATCATCCTGATCGGTCGAAACGCGGCAATATGCCGCTACGCGCAAAGCCATACTGCCGCACTCCCTTCTCACGGCCGCGCCGCATCCATCGCCTGATTGAACTGCGATTCGCTGATTTTCCGTGCGTCCCGCAGCGCCTTTAACAGGCCCACTTTAACATGCTCGGTCAATGCCAAACGCTCTTTTTCGCTGAGGTTCATACCGGTTTCCTCCTTTGATATACAGCATATGCTGCTTGGTTTTATCGGTATGTCGGCGCCGCATTCATTTTCTACTTGATTCGATTTTTCAAAAGCCGTTTTGATTTTTCCTATGATGCGGTACGAAAATCCCCCTAATTATCTAGCTCTAATATAGTTTTGAAAATAAATATGAAATATTGAAATATCAAAATATCTATATTTTTATAACTTATTTTGTGTTTTTGTATTCCCCCGTCTTTCCTCTTTATATTTCCAGTTTATAGGAAGCGCTACACCGCTAACACCGTCCCTACCTGCGAGGGTGCGATCCAGCTGGCGATGGAGCAAACGGCGTTCACTCTGCAGGGAGCGCGCTGCTTGGTGATCGGCAACGGCCGGATCGGCAGCTTGCTGGCGCACAAATTGCAGGTGCTTGGCGCGGCAGTGACCGTTTCCGCGCGTTCCGCGCGGGATTTCGCAAAAATAGCAACCGCAGGGCTGTCCGCGCTGGATACCAGACAGTTAGCTGGCGGGCTGGCGGAATTTGACCTGATCTTCAATACCGTACCCGCGCCGGTTCTAGGCGCTGCCGAGCTGGCGGGTCTGACGCCGCCCTGTCTCGTGATCGATCTGGCATCTTTGCCCGGCGGCGTGGCGGCGGACGCCCCCCTACCGCAAGGCTGCCGGGTGCTGCACGCGCTTTCTCTGCCCGGGCGGGTCGCTCCGCTATCCGCCGCGCGCGCCGTGCGCGATACCGTACTGACCATGCTCAAGGAGGAAGGCATTTTATGATCGCTCCCATCCGCATCGGTTTCGCGCTGACCGGTTCCTTTTGCACCTTTCGCCGCGTATACAGCGTCATAGAAGAGCTGTGTGCCGCAGGGCACGAAGTGACGCCCATTTTGTCCTTTAACGCCGCTCAACTCGATACACGATTTGGCACGGCTGAGGAATGGCGCAAGCGGCTCATGCAAGCCACGGGCAAACCGATCATCGATACGATAACTTTGGCAGAGCCGATCGGCCCCAAAGCGATGTTTGACGTGCTCGTTGTGGCCCCCTGTACCGGAAACACGCTTGCCAAGTTGGCTCACGGCGTGACCGACACCCCAGTCACCATGGCGGTGAAAAGCCATCTGCGCGGCGCAAAGCCGGTTATTCTCGCCCTTTCCACAAACGACGCGCTTTCCGGCAGCGCCGCCAATCTTGGCGCGTTGCTCAACCGCAAGCATTACTATTTCGTTCCCCTCCGCCAGGATGCGCCGGTTGCCAAGCCGCGCTCGCTTGTCGCGGAGATGGAGCTGCTGCCGCAAACGATCGACGCGGCGCTTTCCGGAGAGCAGCTCCAGCCCCTGCTGCTCGGCCCGAAAGAAGCATGAGCAGCCTAAAGGTCCGCCTGCCGCCATCCGCCCACGCCGCTGCGAGGCGGATGGCGTATTTTTGCAAAATAATTTATATTTTACCCTGTCTTGCGGCTATGCCGCCACCCCTACATGTAGTTGCCGCACGCCGGCGCCGTCACTAAATAACGGATATTTCACACCAAACCAAGAACAAAAACCGGCTGATTTTAACAAATCGCGCCTTTTCCCGCACTTTACAAAAGGTAATACAGCGAGTATAATAAAAATACTTTGATCATGGGGAAAACGGAGTATTAGAGAAATGGCCAGTGATTTTTCTCGCACGCTCGCGCTGCTGCGCCGGGAAAAGAAAATAAGCCAGCGCACGGCTGCGGATGATCTCTCGGTCTCTCAGGCGCTGCTCAGCCACTACGAAAACGGCCTGCGTGAACCAGGCCTTTCTTTTGTCGTGCGCGCAGCTGATTACTACGGTGTTTCGTGCGACTACCTGCTGGGCCGCTCGCTCGCGCGGGATGGCTCCGCCGTGCCGAACGAAAGGCTGGATGTTCAGCCCGACCCTGCGCAGCAAAAAAATTTGGTGCTGGACGCTGCCGGTCTTGTTTTGGAACTGGCCGAGCAGACGGGCAGCAAACAGCTGCCGAAAGAAATCGAAGAATACTTTTCCTTTGCCATTTACAAAGCTTACCGTTACATGTATCTGTCCGACCCTGCCGGCGTGCAGACCGTATTCCGAACCAAAAGCGAACACTTCGACGCGCTGAGCGATGCGCGCATGAAATTGAGCGAGCTGCGCATCCGCGCCGCCGCCGAGGGCGCGGGCGGCTTCGGACTTGCGGCCGAAGAGCTTGCGCGGCCTTCCATTTCGCCGGACGAGTTGCTGCGCCGGTATCCCTCTGTATCTAAATCTCTGCTCACCGTGTTGCAGCAGGTATCCGACGCGCTCGAAGGTCTTTCCGGGCAAAAACCTAAAACATTACAAAAAATTTAAAATAACTGTTGACAGGTCCCCGCCTCCTATGGTATTATAAATATCGTCGCCGAGCGAAAAACAAAACCTGCAAAATGCTGGTGTAGCTCAGTTGGTAGAGCAGCTGATTTGTAATCAGCAGGTCGGGGGTTCAAGTCCGTCCACCAGCTCCACCACCCTTCAAACCGGCGCACAATTTCATATGGGAGGTTTCCCGAGTGGCCAAAGGGAACAGACTGTAAATCTGTCGTCTATGACTTCGGTGGTTCGAATCCACCACCTCCCACCATGTGAACAGGTCGATTGTTTCTTTGAGCAATCGACCTGTTTTCTCTTTTTTCTGAAACGATGTAAGGAGAGCGAACGATGCTTAGCACACATGAAATTTTAAAATGGCGGCAGCAGCAAAGCGGCCTGAACCGCCTGATGAACATGCAGATCACCGAACTGACCGAGGGGCACGCGGAGGTCACGCTGGCGCTATCTCCCGCACTGCTCAACCCCCTAGGCATGGCGCACGGCGGCACGATCTATTCCCTGTGCGACGTCGCGGCCGGTACGGCGGCGGCCTCGCGCGGCAGGGTCGCGGTGACGCTGAACAGTTCCACCAATTATCTGCGCCCCGGCAAGCCCGACCGCACGCTGCGCGCCGTTGCGACCGAGCGAAAGGCCGGGCGGACGACCGGCGTATTTCTGGTTGAGGTGTTCGACGACCGCGGCGAGCACGTTGCGGACGCGACCTTTACCATGTACTATACCGGCCAGACGCTGGAGGATATGATATGCCCCGTGGAGGACTGAGCGAGGCGCTCATCTCCCCCCTGCTCGATTGGTATGACGGCGCTGGGCGCGACCTACCCTGGCGCGCCCAGCCAACGCCCTATCGTGTTTGGGTGAGCGAGATCATGCTGCAACAGACCCGCGTGGAGGCGGTTCGCGCTTATTTCGAGCGTTGGATGGAGGCGCTGCCCACCATTGAGGCCTTGTCCGAAGCGGACGAGGCGGTATGTCTGAAGCTTTGGGAGGGCCTTGGTTATTATTCCCGGGTGCGCAGCCTGCACAAGGCAGCCAAAATCGTCTGCGCACAGTACGGCGGCGCGCTGCCCGCGGACTACGAAGCGCTGCTCGGGCTTCCCGGTATCGGCGACTATACGGCGGGCGCGATCGCTTCGATCGCCTTCGGCCTGCCCCAGCCCGCGGTGGACGGCAACGTGCTGCGCGTCGCCGCTCGGTTGACCGCGGATGAGACCCCGATCACCGACCTTAAATACAAGAAGCTAATCGCGCGGCGGCTTTCCGACCTGATACCGCACGACCGCCCGGGCGATTTTAATCAGGCGCTGATGGAACTTGGCGCGACCGTCTGCCTGCCAAATGGCGCGCCCGCCTGCGGCGTCTGCCCCCTGCGGCATCTATGCGCCGCTTTGGAAGACGGCACCGCTTCCCTGCTGCCCAAACGCGCCCCTAAGAAGCCCCGCCGCATCGAGGAGCGCACGGTATTGCTCGTGCGTGCCGGCGCGCTTGTAGGGCTGTCACAGCGCCCGGAAACCGGCCTGCTCGCCGGGCTTTGGGAGTTGCCCGCTCTGGCCGGCCATTTAACGCCAAGCGAGGTGCGCCAAGCCCTTGCCGCGCGCGGCTGGCAGGTGGACAACCTGTTCTCTCTACGCCCTGCCAAACATATTTTTACGCATGTGGAATGGCATATGACGGGCTATTACGTCGAGTTGTCGGGCCGCCCGGAGGAGCTGCAATTTGTCACCCCCGCCGCGCTGCGCGCCAACTATGCGCTGCCCAGCGCGTTCCGCCCGTTTTTATCGGTCATTGAGGAGGAAATATGACGCCCGAGCTTGTCGTACACAACATACCGCCGCTTTATGACGAAAACTCCCGCGTGCTGCTGCTCGGCTCAATCCCAAGCCCCAAATCGCGGCAGGCGGAGTTTTTCTACGCCCACCCGCAAAATCGGTTCTGGCGCGTACTGGCCACCGTGTTGGAGGTACCCGCGCCGCAGACGATCGAGGACAAGCGGACGCTTTGCCTGACCCACGGCATTGCCCTGTGGGATACGATCGCGCGGTGCGAGATCGCGGGCGCATCCGACGTTTCGATCAAAAACGCCGTGCCGAACGATATCGGCGCGTTGCTGCGACAGACGCAGATCAAGCGCATTTTCGCCACGGGCGCAAAATCAGCCGAATTGTACCGCCGCTTGATCGAGCCCACGCTGCACGTACCGATCACCCAGTTGCCCTCGACCAGCCCGGCCAACGCCGCATGGTCGCTTGAACGGCTGACCGAAGCCTACCGCATCATTCTTTGAAAGAAGGCGCACGAAAACGAATAAGGATCTTTTTGACAAACCAAAGCTTAAAAAGCTGATTGTGCCGCTGATCATCGAGCAGGTGCTTTCGCTCACCATCGGCCTTGCGGATACTATTATGGTATCCTCCGTTGGCGAGGCGGCGGTCTCCGGCGTGTCTCTGGTCGACATGCTGAACGTACTGATCTTCAACATCTTCGCCGCGCTTTCCACGGGCGGCGCGGTCGTTGTGGCGCAGCTGCTCGGCGCCAGAGAACGAGAGCGCGCATGCAGCGCGGCCAAGCAGCTGCTCACCGTCGTTGCCCTGATCTCGCTTGTGATCACCGGCCTTGTGCTGCTATTCCGCACGCCCCTGCTCCGCCTCTTGTTCGGCTCGATCGAGGACGACGTGATGAGCAGCTCGCTCCGCTACCTGACGATCAGCGCGATCTCCTTTCCGGCGTTAGCGCTGTACAATGCCGGCGCGGCCCTATTTCGCGCACAGGGCAATTCGCGCGTGTCCATGATGATCGCGGGCCTGATTAACATCGTCAACATCGGCGGCAACGCGCTGCTAATCTTCGGCTTCCATCTGGGCGTGACCGGCGCGGCTGCCGCCTCCGCTTTTGCCCGGCTGGTCGCTGCCGTCGCCATCTTACTGCTGCTGCGCGCGCCCGAGCACGAAGTATCGCTCTCCCGCGGCGGCTCGTTCAAGCCGGACGGCGGGCTGATCCGCCGCATCCTACAGATCGGCGTGCCGAACGGGCTGGAAAACAGCCTGTTTCAGCTGGGCCGCGTGCTGGTCGTCAGCATCATCGCGCTGTTCGGTACCACGCAGATCGCGGCGAACGCGGTCGCAAACAATCTGGACGCGATCGGCGTGCTGCCCGGCCAAGCCATCAACCTTGCGATGATCACCGTTGTCGGCCAATGCATCGGCGCGGGCGACGCGGCGCAGGCACGGCGAATGGTCAAAAAGCTGATGCGGCTTACTTATCAGATCTCCGCCGCGGTCTGCATTGTCACAATCTTACTGTGTCCGCTGATCTTGCGTATCTACAATTTATCGCCTGAAACGCTCGCGCTTGCCCAGTTGCTGGTGACGATCCATAACGGCAGTGCCATTCTGCTGTGGCCCGCCTCCTTCACGCTCACCAACGCCCTGCGCGCGGCAAACGATGTGCGCTACCCCATGGTGTGCGCCATTGCCTCGATGATGCTCGTGCGGCTCGCGACCGGTTATGTGCTTGCCGTACAGTTTAATCTGGGCGCGCTCGGCATCTGGATTGCCATGGTATGCGACTGGCTGTGCCGCTCCATCTGCTTTGTCACCCGCTTCCGCGGGGACAAATGGCTGAAAAACGCGCCCTTGCAGGAGGCGCAGCCCCAAACGTAAAAACCCGCCCGGAACACCAACGTGTTCCGGGCGGTGAGACTGTCAAAAAACTGTTTTTGACAGTCTGTCGATCGAAACAAAGCCCCATTTCGATCGAGTATTCCGGCTTCTGCGCGCGCCTTACAGGCACACTTGAAGTCGGTTTGTATAGCCCGTAGGCCTCTATCCATTAACCGCCGCTCGGGCGGCGATTAAATGAGAGCAAACCGAGATACACGGCCCAGGCCGGCCTCTCTTGGCCTGCGGCCAATTCACCTTCTGCTCCCGGTTTTTATGGATTTTGCCGCAAGCGGTAAAATCCTATTTTATACGCGCTGCGGCGCAAAGAAGTCCTTTGACAGCATAACCCGCCCGGAACACCAACGTGTTCCGGGCGGGTTTTACATAGCAGCTTTTATTTTTCGCTGCCTTCGCCGCAGTATTTATTCAGCGTTTCGCGGATGGCGCGCGGGCCGCGGTTCATCTCATTGAAGAGCTGCACCACGATCTCGCCCACGCCGACCTCGAACAGGTTGACGCCGAAATACATACGGCTGCTGAGCAGCTTGTACAGTTGTTTTTCCGGCACCTGATCGCCGAGCTTGACCGCGCCCATCATGGCGCGCACAGTGTCGAGGTTAGGGTCGGAGCTCAGCTCGATCGCCTCGCCGCGATCATCCACGCCGACCAGATAGCGCAGCCAACCGGCCAGCACCAGCGGGATGTAGATCAGCTTGGTGGCCTTGTGCATCGGCGAGGTGGAGTTATAGTAGGCGTACAGCGTTTCGCCAAAGCGCAGCGAAAGCTTACGCGAGGTATCGGTCATGATACGCTGGGGCGTGTCTTGCAGAAAGGGGTTGGGATAGCGCTCGCCCAGAATGCGGTGCAGGAACTCGACCGGATCGATCACGCCCGGGTCGGCCACCATCGGCATGGCTTCCAATTCGCTCATACGGGTGACCAGCGTGACCAATTCCTGATCCTTCATTTCATCGCTGATCTTATTGTAGCCGAGCAAGCAACCGAATACGCCCAGCGCCGTATCCATCGGGTTCATGCAGGTGCTTACCTTCATATGCGCCGAACGTTCGACGATGTCGCGGCGGGTCAGGATAACGCCGCACTGCTCGAGCGCCGGATGACCGTTCGGGAACGCATCTTCAATCAGCAGATACTGCAGGCTTTCGGTGTTGACAAAGCCGGCGGCATAGGTGTTTTTCGCGGTGACAAACGGCAGCATGCCTTCGATCCCTTGCTTCTCAAGCATTTTGGCAATGCGTTCATCCGGATGCGGCGTGATCTTATCGATCATCGACACCGGATAGGTGCACTGGCGAAGCAGATAATCGCACTCTTCCTCGGTGATCAAGCCGTTTTCCAGCCACGCTTCGACCATCAGGCGAACGGCGCGTTCCAAACGCTCGCCGTTGTTCTGGAAGTTATCCAGCGAAACAAGGGCCAGCGGCGGCAGACCGGCGCGGCAGCGCGCCAGACACAGCGCGCTCAGCTTGCCGAAGAAACACGCCGCCTCGTCCGGGCCGTTTACGCGGTCGTGCTCATAGGCGGGCAAGAATTCGCGTTCGGGCGTTTGGATTACATAGCCCTTTTCCGTCAGCGTAAAGCTGACCATTTGCAGGCTGGGCGCCAAGAAAATTTCTTGCAGGCGCGCGCCGTCCTCGCTCAGCTTGAGGCTTTCCGTGACCGAACCGACGACTTCCTTGTTCAGCGTGCCGTTGGAATAAACGGTCACGACGAGGGACAGGTGGTCGCGGTCGCGATAGCAACGGTCGATCAGGTCTTCATCGTACCCGTCGCAGCAGATCACGCCGGTCTTCGACAGGCCCGCGGTCAGCAGGCGCTGGGCCAGCACGGCGGGAAACGCGCGGAACAGGTTGCCCGCGCCGAAATGCAGCCAGGCAGGCGCTTCCTGCGTCAGCCGGCGCGTCTCGTCGATATCGTATTGCGGCAGGCGGAAACCGCGCCAAGACGCATGATGCTTAATACTCTCTCTTGTCAGCTTCATCAGCGGCACATCCTTTCAGTAAACGGAAAAGCTCCGTTCTTTCCAATATCTATAGTATACCAAAAAAAGAGCCGCCTGCATAGAAAAAAATAGTCTATTTGCCGAAAGGTTTATGTGGTGCGCTGCTTTGCCGGACGCGGCGGCGCCGTCACGCCGGGCAGCATGCGGTAGAACCGGTCGATCAAACGCATGCCGAAATATAAAAGCGCGATCTCGACCGGCAGCATGAGCAGATTTTTGGGTACGCGCAGCACCAGCAGCGCTCCCATTGCCTTGCCTCCCGTGATTGTCAGCCACAGGGTATTGAGGCCGATGTTGCAAAACAGATTGATGCAGGCTTTCGCGCCGATCGCGCGCCATACGGTGAGCTTGCGCGGATAAAGCCACAGCCCCCAGATCAAACCGGCCGCGATGGCGGTGACGGTAAAGCCCGGGAAATAGCCGCCCATGGTGAAGCCGCCAGCGAAATAGCCGAGCACATCGGTCGCAATGCCGCCCAGCATGGCCACCGTGGGCCCGAACAGCATGCCGATCGCCGCGTTACACAAAAAGCCGAAGCCGATCCGCAGATTGGGCGGCAGCTTGATCGTGAGGCCCAACAGATCGAGCGTGAGATTCACCGCGATGAGCAAGGCCGTGAGCGCCAGACAGCGCACACTTTTCAGTTCGTGCAGCGAGCGGATAAAGATATTTTGTTTTTTGGACATAGAAAAAGACACCTCCATAAAAATTCTCTGTTGCCACAGCGATTTAGGAGATGCCTAAACAGTTGCAGCAGCGGGATGCGATCACTTTACCGCAAGGAATTACTCCCTTTCGTCCGCCGAACAACTCCCCGTCTCGGCGGCACTTAACGCAAAATGATCTACTCTGCTTTTTCTGCCTTTATTCTATCACGAATCTT
Organism: Butyricicoccus faecihominis; assembly: GCF_024462775.1. Classification (GTDB taxonomy): domain Bacteria; phylum Bacillota; class Clostridia; order Oscillospirales; family Butyricicoccaceae; genus Agathobaculum; species Agathobaculum faecihominis_A. The sequence continues at coordinate 107,016 of NZ_JANGCE010000001.1, read as the reverse complement.
TCACTTGTCAATACCAAAGATATGGCGGATGGTACGGCAAACGCCGTCTTCATCGTTAGAGGGGCAAATGTATTTTGCCGTTTTTTTGAGTGTGTCGTGCGCGTTTTCCATGGCGTACGATTCGCCGACCGACTGCAACAGCTCCAGATCGTTCAGGTAATCGCCAAACGCCATGCAGTCCTCCGGCGCGATGCCGAGCGCTTCGCACAGCGAGCCGATGGCCTGCCCCTTGTTCATGCCCGGCCGCATCAGGTCGACCCAGTCCGCGCCCGAGAGCGCGACCTGCGCCTCGGCGGCAAAAGGCGCGAGCGCGGGCAGCACGGTCGATTCCGCTTTGCGCGAACAAAAGACCGCGACCTTGCATACCGGTTCCCGCTCCGCTAAGCGCAAAAGATCGGGCGCATAGCGGCGGCGCGCGTAATAATGCGCCATATTTTCAAGAAATACGCCGTCCTTTTCGTTTTCGTAAAACGCGCCTTCCCGGCAGGCCAAGATCGCCGACGCGCCCGGAATTTCACGGGCCGTTTCGACCGCACGCTGTACCACCTCCGCCGGCATGGCGGAAAAGGATATGATCTTTGCACCGTCGCACACCATGGCGCCGTTTTCGCTGATATACACGAGTTCGTCCGCCATGGGCGCGAACATTTCGCGCAAATTATAATACTGCCGCCCGGACGCGGGCGCAAAGCGCACGCCCTGCTTTTCCAGCGCCCCGATCAAAGGAAACAGATCGGGAGAAAGCTGCTTATCACTATCCAGCAGCGTGCCGTCCAGATCGGCCGCGACCAGTTTGATCGCCATGATACTTCCACCTTTCTTCTCTTGCTTACAGGAACAAACCGCCCACTTGGTAGATGACAAGCGCGACGATATAGGCCAGCCCGGTTTGGAAAGCGGCCGCGCCGAGCGCCCAGCGCCAGCCGCCCATTTCGCGCCGGATCGTCGCGAAGGCGGACATACAGGGCATGTATAGCAGCGTAAACGTCAAAAACGCATAACCGGAAAGCGGCGTGAAAACCGTGCCGATCAGCCCGGACAGCATCGCGCTGTCCCCCGCCGCGCCGTAGAGCACGCTCATCGTCGAAACGACGGCCTCCTTCGCGACAAGGCCGGTCAGCAGCGCCACGGATTCCTGCCAGTGTCCAAAACCGAGCGGACCGAACACCGGCGCGATCGCGGCGCCAAGCACGCCCAAAATACTTTCCGCACTGTTACCCGCCACGGCGAGCGACAGCGTGAAGTTTTGCAGCAGCCAGATGACCACGCTCATCAAGAAAATAATCGTACCTGCCTTGGTGATAAAATCCTTGGCCTTCTGCCACATATTGAGCACCGTGCCCTTAAAGGAGGGCATGCGGTAGGTCGGCAGTTCCAGCACAAAACCGGAGGAAACGCCGCGAAAAACAGTTTTCTTTAAAATGAATCCCGCCAATATGCCGACTAAAATACCCAGCACGTACAGGCTGAGGATGATCAGCCCTTGATGCTCTTTAAACACCGCGCCCGCGACAAGGGCGTACACCGGCAGCTTGGCCCCGCAGGACATGAAGGGCGTGAGCATGATGGTCATGCGGCGGTCCTTCTCGTTTTCCATCGTACGGGCGGCCAGCACGGCGGGCGTGGTACAGCCAAAACCCATCAGCATGGGCACGAACGATTTGCCCGAAAGGCCGATGCGGCGCAGCAGCGTGTCCATGATAAAGGCAACGCGCGCCAGATAGCCGGTGTCCTCCAAGATCGAAAGGTAGAAAAATAAAATGACGATCTGCGGCAAAAAGCTTAAAACGCCGCCCACGCCGCCGATCACGCCGTCGCACAGCAGACCGATCAGCCAGCCCTGCGCATTGACCGTGGTGAGCGCGCCGCGCACCGCGGGCGCCAGCAACCCTTGCAGCAGATATTCCATCCCATCCGCCAGCGCCGAACCGATCGGCCCAAAGGTGCTCCAAAACATGAGGAACATGAAAAATGCAAAGATCGGCAGCGCCCAAAACCGGTGCAGCACGATTTTATCGATCCGCTCGGTCACGGTGATTTTTCGTCCGTGCGGGTGGCGGTAGCTTGCCGCCACGATCTCTTCTATGTAATCATAAAGCGCGTCCGCCAGCACCATTTCGTTGTCTGTCGAATTGGCGTGGCTGTGCATACCGGCCGCGATGGCGTGCAGCTCATCCCGCGTTCCGCGCGGCAGATCGACCTGTTCGCGCATTTTTTCGTCGCCTTCCAGCAGCTTTGCCGCGTAAAACGACAGGCTGCACCGACGCAGCGGCAACGGCTCCAACAAGGTCGCCGCGCGGCGGATCGCCGCGCTCACGCCGTGCAGATAAGCCGGCTGGCGCGCGGGCGGACGCATTTCACCGGTTATGGCCGAGAGCAGCTCGTCCATATTCTCGCCCTTTTTCGCGCTAATCGGCACGACCGGCACGCCGAGACGCTCGGATAGCGCGGCGCAGTCGATCTCGATACCTTGCGCGCGCACATCGTCCATGAAGCCAAGGGCAACGACCATGGGAAGACCAAGCGCGATCAGCTGAAGCGTCAAATACAGATTGCGTTCGATATTGGCGGCGTCAACGATATTTAAAATACCGTCCAGCTCGTCGGAAAGAACGTATTCCCGCGCAATGATTTCTTCTTGCGTGTAGGGGGAAAGCGAATAGATGCCGGGCAAATCGACCAGTTCGACCGAGGTGCCCTTATAACACACGCCGCCGCTTTTCCGATCCACCGTTACGCCGGGCCAGTTGCCCACGTGCTGGTTTGCGCCGGTCAGCCGGTTGAAGAGCGTCGTTTTACCGCTGTTTGGGTTGCCGATAATGGCAAGGGTTCTTTTTTTCATCGGCTTTGCTCCAACACGATTTTTTTCGCTTCTTCACGCCGCAGGGAAAGGCTGTAGCCCCGCAGCCGCACGGCCACGGGGTCGCCAAACGGAGCGATCCGCTCCATCATAACGGGCACGCCCTTGGTAATGCCCATATCAAGAAAGTGGCGCTTGAGCGCCCCCTCCGCCGTGATCTGCGCGACGACGCCGACCTCGCCGGGACGCAGATTGTTCAGTGTTTTCATGGTTTCCCCCGCTCTTCTGTTCGCATTCGCTAACCGCTAATATTGTACGCCGCCAAGCGCTACTTGTCAAGGCGAGCGGCGGACAACCGCAACAACACAAAGCTTTCGCGAAGCGCGGCAGCAACGCCCCCGGCCGCACAGGCCAAGGGCCCGCCGCGATAGAACGCAGCGGGCCCCGATTGATGCCGTTATTTTATGTGAACAGAAACCCGATGGCGCTGGAAAAAGTATGCGCGGCGTTGTAGGAAGCGATCAGCCGTTCCACCGGCAGCACGCATAGCAGGCAGACCAATATAGCGCCGGAGATCGCCGCGAACCGCACGATGCCGAAGCGCTTGCACTGATACGCGATCGCGCTCAAAAAGACCAGCGCCAGCCAGACGAGGAATACCGTTGCCACCACGCGTTTTACCGTTAGCCCATAGGCCGCGATATAGAGCCCCATTTTGCTCATCGCTGTCGCGCAAAGCAGCAGGGAGAGCGCGCTCAGCGCGACGCTGCCTAGGCGCAGCGCCCGATTTTTCTCATCCTCAGCGCGGCTGAACAGGTGCGTTACCAGCAGCAGGCATACGTTAATTACGCCAATACGGCAAAGCTCAAAAAAGCCTTGCCGCGCGTAAGCGGCGTGGGAAAAGGTGGCCGGCAGGCGGCCGGAAAAACCGGAAAACAGATACCCGCCCTGCAACGCAATAAACAGGGCATAAGCCACGCATACCAGCATGAGCGCGGTCACGCTCGCCAACGCGGGAACCAAATGCGCCTTTTGCGCCATCCGCCGCACGGTAGCGCGGTCATACGGTTCGGTATGAACTCCGCGCGCCGCGCCATAGCAGGCGGCATATACCCACGCGCCGACCGGCACAGCCAGTATAAGACGCAGCAGCACATCACCGCAGTTGTTCAGGAACCACGTTCCCGTTTTCCGTATGCCTTCGGCAAACATCTGATCCGCGCTGGCGAGCAGCGGAAGCACCAACGCAAGCAGCGGCACCGCGATACATACGCCCAGCAGCACCATGCCCACCTGCCGCCGCGTTTTTCCGCCGCCCCGCTTGTCGAGCAGCGCGCGAAACGCCGCGGGGAAATTGGCGGCCGGCACGACGAGCAGCGCGGACAGACAATCAAACGGCAGCCAATTACCGGTTTTGCCGCCGTACAGCACGCCGGCGGCCGACAGGGTCCAATAAAGCGCAACGCCGTGCAGTAGGAATATCTGGAGCGTTGGCGCTAGGCTCCACAGCGTGACCGGCAAGCCAAGACTGAACAGCACCGCCAGCCAAAACCAGCTTTCCGCTCCGGGACGGCGTCCCCGCAGATACAGATAGGTCAACACGAAGGCCGCGTATCCAACCGTGATCAGCGCGATCAGCGGGCTGGTCATGGTTTTCTCAAACGACCAAATATAGAAATAGCCGAAGGCGAAAGCCAAAACCGCGAACAGCGTATCCGTCCGATCACAGGCAAAGGGCGGCTTTTGGGGCGATGCCTGAGGCGTTTTGGGTATAGAAACCTGAGGCGCGCGGATCTCGCCGCTCGCCGAAGTGATATTCGGTTGCATGGTTTATTCCTCCGTATAATCCAGCAGGTCGGCCGGCTTACAGTCGAGCGCCTTGCAAAGCGCTTCGAGTGTGGAAAAACGAATGGCCTTGGCCTTGTTATTTTTCAGAATAGAAAGATTGGCGGGGGTGATGCCGATGCGCTCAGCCAGCTCGCCTGCACTCATCTTGCGGCGGGCCATCATCACATCGATATTGACCACAATGGGCATATCGGCAATTCCTTTCTCAAATTGTAAAATCGTTTTCGGCCTTGATCGCCACCGCTTCGGCAATGACGTTTTTGACCACGCGCAGGATCAGGCCGACGAACGCCGCCATGGCCGACAGCGCGAAAAACAGGAAATCGTAAAACCCGCTCGCAAATAGAACCGCCGCCGCGCCGATGCAGCACCACGAGATCGCGCGCAGACAGCGTACGTTCGTTTGAACGAACACCTCTCCCCTGCCGATATTGCGCAGGAGCCGGTGCAGCTGCCACAGCACCGCGGCGGCAAAAGGCGCCGAGCAATAGATGCTGGCCAAATAAAACGGCATTAAATAGGCGTGGTAGCCCAGCCGCCAACCCAGCAGCTTGGGTGCAAAAATGCAGACGGCGATAAGCGCCGCGAAAAACAGGATAACGCTCACGCGGGACAACACAAGGCTTTTGTCCTTCGTCCAGTTCATGCGATTTCCTCCCTTGATGTTTACTAGGATCATCATACCATACAGCTTGTTGTATTGCAAGTATTATTTATCGTTTTTCGATAAATAATTGTTGATATGCAAAAAGGAGAACTCCCTTTCGGGGAGTTCTCCTGCTTTTGATCTAAACGGACGTGTTACCAAGGCAGCGCGGGTTCGGCGGCGATTTCGCCGTCCATTCGCAAGTTATCCTCCGGTTGCGCCGCCTTCGCCGTGGCGCTGTATGCTTCGATCAGCGCCGTGGGCGTTTTACCGAGCGGGTAACGCAGGACAAAGTAATTGTTGCCGCGCTTGCTGACAGCTACCACGCGCACATCCGTTACCTTATCGAATGCAGTCTCGATACTGTCATCGCTATTCCACATTCTAAATATCTCGATATTGACCGCATCCTTCAGCATCTGCGCCACATCGGTTGGATCGGTCACATCGGCCTGCCAGGTTTCCTCAGTTAGTGGTGAAATCTCTATCAATCGGACATCATCCACTGTTAACGGTTGCGGCGTAATGCCGGTAAACTTCTCAATCAGTGCCAGCGTTTTGGTATCCGCACGGGTGACGGTCGCACAACCCGCATGTTCCACATAGGACCTGCCATCTTCCCATTTTTCCTGATAGCCCAGATTCAGGCATAGTGTGGGCACTGACGTATCGGTTCGGGACAACACTTCCTCGCGCAGAGTATCCAACACCTGCTGCACCTGCTCTGCCTCAAAAATCACACCCTGCGTTCCGGTGCCCTGCTCGTTTATGACTTCGATCGCGGCTTGCTCTTTACCTGTCGCACCCGCGGGGTCATATGTGAAGAGCTCCCACTTGCATTGCTTATACTCCGCAGAAGAGGTAACCTGACGCTGCAGCGCCGTCAATTCTTCTGTTAAAGGGATGGTGTAAGCACGGTTTACGATATGGCCATTAGTCAATTGATACGAAATCGTCACGTAATCAAACCGTGGCCCATCGTCCTCACCGTATGCTGCCTTTTTCATCTCTTCCACGGTATCTACCACTTCCACGCCCATTTCTGCGATTCGACGAACCGCACTGATGTTCTCCGCTGTTTTCAGCGCCGGGGGCGTGCCTGCATTTAAATCGACTGCCGCGATCTTATCTTCCGCAGGCAGATAATGGTCGTAACCAATCACATCGGCTCGCAGGAGCAGACAAAAGCCAACCAGAACCAATAGTATCACTGCAAGGTGAATTGGCTTTTTAAAGATCGCGTGAAAATCAAATGCGTAAATAATCTCGATCAGGAAGTGGAATAACACCGCGCCGATGATCAGTCCCGGCCAGAACCAGAACCCGCCGGATATCGCCTGAAACACCAGACCGGCCGCCAAGCCCATGATCAGACACATCACGATCTTAAGCGGTGTCTTGAGCGGTTCAAACGCAAGAGCCAGACCCGAACGCTCACTTTTGCGAATGCGGTAGAGGAACAGGCATAAAAGCGTAGCCAGTACCGCCACAAGAAGATAAACGCCATGCAACGCGCCGGCAGATAATCCCGCCGCATCAGACGCGCTGCTATATTGCAGACCGTCAAACGCAAAGCTTTGTAATGCCGGAGAAAGGCGCAGCGCCATTGTGCTGTCCATAACTGAATAAGCGTAGGTTCCGAAAAACATACGGCACAGGTTAATTTTAAGAGCGCCGATCACCGCCGGTCCAAACAAGAACCAAATCAGAAGAAGAAGAGAAATAATCGTGTTGCCGCACAAAATAGCCGACAACGCCGACAGCGCGTATACTACAATAAAAATAACCAGCATACTAACAATCGTGCTGCCGATATAACTCCACCGAATCGCTTCGCCAAAGCCCATGGCGCTCGTACAACCAAGCGTAAGCGCCAGCACAATTAAATATACCGGCACAACATATAATATGCCTATTACAAAGCGATTGAAAAACTGCCGCGTGCGGGAAATCGGCAGCGCGTGATAAAAATCGACCCGCTGGCGCGAATGCAGATAGCTATACGCCGCCACGCCGCATACCACAGCGAGCACCAGAAACATAAGTTTAAGTAACGGATTATAGCCGCCGATCATACGGCCCACGTCATCCAAGGCGTTTTGCCAATATATTGCCGCGTCTGCTGTGCCCAGCAGTCCCTCCGCGATCTGCTTTTGCCGTTCCAGCGCACGCTGCATTAGCATCAATACAGGCAGGGTAAGCGTCATTAAAAATCCAAGGGTGGAAAGGACGACGCACCAGAGGTTCCGGCGCAGGCCGTCGCACAGGAGCGCGCCCTCAGAAAAGGAGTGTTTTGATGTCATATCCAGCCACCTCCGTTTCATTGATAAATATCTCTTCCAGCGTCAGCGGGAGCAGCTCGAAGAAAGTAGGGTCCATCCCCGCGACGCGGGCTTGCAGCTCTTCGCGCCCACCGCGCGCGGTCAGCGTATACAGCGAACCCCGCTGGTCGAGGTGCAGCACGTTGATTCCCTCCCACGCATCCTTTTCCGGCGGCGTGCGGAACACGATCTGCATTTTAAACATGCCAAGCTTCATTTCGTCCAGATCGCGGGAGAACAGAATGCCGCCGCGGTGCAGTAAACCCACATGATCGCAGATATCCTCCAGTTCGCGCAGGTTATGGCTGGCGATCACGGGCGTTAGGCCGCGTTCGGCCACATCCTCCGCGAACAGGCTTTTGACCGCCTGCCGCACGACCGGGTCAAGGCCGTCAAAGGTTTCATCGCAAAATAAGTAGTCCGCTCCGGCGCATACGCCGCAAATGACAGACACCTGCTTTTTCATACCCTTGGAAAAGGTACGGATCTTGCGGGTCTCGTCGATAGCAAAGGCGTGTATCAGCTTTTGATAGCGCGCCTCGTCGAAACGCGGATAGTATTTCTTATAAAAGTCCTTGATCTCCGCCGGCGTGCCGTTCGGAAAAAAGAACTGTTCATCGGAAATGAAAAAGCAGCGCTGCTTTAAGGCCACATTTTCAAAGATTGCGGCGCCGTCGATCTCCACCGTGCCTTCATCCGGCGCCAAAATACCGGCCAGCATGCGCAGGAACGTGCTTTTGCCGGCGCCGTTGGAACCGATCAGGCCAAAAACCGAAGCGTCCCTTATTTCGGCGTCCACATGGTCAAGCGCGGTCAGTCCGCCAAAATGCTTGGTGGCGTTTTTCGCCGTTATCATCGTTTGTTCTCCCCTTTCGTCTGTATCCAGCTGTTCAGCCGCGCGTCGTCCGCGCCAAGATCGCGCGCCACCGCTACAAGCGAGCGCACCTCACGTTCGATCTCGCTCAGCCTGCGTTCCCGCAGCGCGGAAAAATCGCCCGATACAAAATTGCCCCTTCCCTTCGCGGCATAGACCACGCCGCGCTGCTCCAACTCGCTGTACGCACGCTGGATCGTATTCGGGTTAATGGAAAGCTCGGTAGCCAGCTGGCGCACGCTGGGCAGTTGACTGTCCGGCGCCAACACGCCGCGCAGCACGAGCTGCTCGATCTCATCCGCCACTTGCTCATAAAGCGGCCGGGCGTCCCGGTAATCGATCTGTATCACGAGCGCGCCTCCTTTCTTCTCACTGTATCATCTGTACTATTTGTGTTAGTACACTTCAAATATACCCGCTTCCTCCCGTCTTGTCAATAGCTTTTTTCGCGCGCCTGTGCTATAATGGCAAAAAAACACTTGGGGTGAACATGAAATGGTGCATATCGGAAACGAATGGGACGACCTGCTCGCGGACGAATTCGAGCAGGAGTATTATAAGAAAATACGCTATTTCTTGAAGAAGGAATATGCGGAACAGACGATTTTCCCGCCTATGAGCGATATTTTCAACGCGCTGCGCTATACCTCTTTTTCGGATGTAAAGGCCGTGCTGTTCGGACAGGATCCCTATCACGGACCGGGTCAGGCGCATGGGCTGTGCTTTTCGGTAAAAGAAGGCGTACAGCCGCCGCCGAGCCTGCAAAACATTTTTAAGGAACTGCACGACGATCTGGGTTTTGACGCGCCGCCGAACGGCACGCTGACCAAATGGGCCAAACAGGGCGTATTGCTTTTGAACACCGTGCTCACCGTGCGGCAGGGCTTTGCCAACAGCCACAAAAATTTGGGCTGGACCACTTTTACCGATCATGTGATTCAGCGGCTGAACGAACGCGAAAAGCCGGTGGTCTTTCTGCTATGGGGCGCGGGCGCCCGTTCCAAAAAGCCGCTCATCACCGCGCCGCAGCATCTAATTCTGGAGTGCGCGCACCCCTCTCCCCTCTCTGCGTTCAACGGTTTTTTCGGGTGCAAGCATTTTTCCAAATGCAACGCGTTTCTAGAACAAAACGGCATGGAACCGATCGATTGGAATCTCAATACGCCGTAACAAAAACCGCCGCGAGGATTGTCCTCGCGGCGGTTTTTGTTACTTTTTGTACATATCGCTGATGAAGAGGCAGCGCATGATCGCGAGCAGCCCCTGCGCGATCAGGACAACCGCCACGAGCACGGCGATCGCGACCGCCGCGACGAGCGGCTTGATAAAGGTAGCGACGCCGAGCGCCGCCAAAATAATACCGATCACCAACGACCAGCCCCATGCCATGGAGCCGAACCTTCGGAGAATGGAGGCGTTGACCAGCTTGGTAAGCCCTGAAATCACCGCCCATACCGCAAAGATAAACGGCAATAGCGAAGTCGCGATCCAGCGGTTACATAGAAACGCCAGGCCGATCAAAACATCGACCAATCCATCCGCCAAAAACCAGCCGGATGCAAGATACGCGCGGCGGCGCGTTACATAAACGATCAAATTCGCGCCGCCGGATACCAGCAGCGCCAGCCCCATCATAAACGCGATGGAGACCAGCGTGGCGTCCGGATGGATGATAAAATAAACGCCTGTTACAACCAGAAACAAACCGGCGGCGCCCCACAAAGCGCGGCTGACTGAATCCTTCACAGAAATCCCTCCCCGCTGTCCTTAGTGTGTGATAAACGCTGTTTACTTCATCGAGCCCAGCGTGCCCCAGTTTTCAAATTCGCTGTAGGTAAGGTATACCGCGTCCTTCGGCAAGCCCACGGTCTGCTCCAGCAGCTGGAACACCGCTTCGGTGAATCTCTTTTTGCTTTCAAATTCCGCGGCGCGGTAGCACTTTACATCCACATAGGCCAGTTCCCGCTGCACGCCCGCCAAATACATGGCGTGCCCGTCCGCGATGTCCACCATCAGCCGGCTTTCGTCCTTGCCGGGAATGAGCGCGATACGCTCGCCAAGGCCCGATTTCAGTTCATCCTTTTGCTCCTGCGACAGCGCGCAGGAGGTGCGAATTGCAATATACGGCATAATTTAAGCGCCTCTTTCCTTATATTTCTTTCATTATAGCACGCTTTCCGTCACCCGGCAAGCCTGTGTCCAGCTTGGTACAGTTTTGAACGCTTTGTTAACTTTGTACATTTTACAGCACAAACGGCCGAAAATGTGATATGATATTGCCAGCAAATTATCACCCGTCGGATCGGAAGTGTATTTTATGAATATCAAGTGTACCCAAAATATTTTCCGCAGCGCCAACGGTGTGTCCAACGTCACCTATTACATCCTTGTACCCGAAGGCGTCACGGTGAACGGGATCGTCCAAATCTCACACGGCATGTGTGAGTATTTTTCTCGTTATACCGCCTTTGCAAAGTATCTTTGCAGCCTCGGCTTTATCGTTTGCGGGAATGACCATATCGGACACGGCGCATCAGTCTCCCGCCCGGGCGAACTCGGCTTTTTTGCCACAAAGGACGGCTGGCGGTATCTTGTACGCGATGTGCAGCAGTTGACCGACCTGATGCAGGGCCGCTACCCCGACCTGCCCTATTTTCTTTTGGGGCATTCAATGGGCTCGCTGATCGCCCGCCTGTACCTGACCGAATACGGAGAGCGGCTTTCCGGCTGTATCCTATCCGGCACCATCGGTCCCAACCCCGCGGCGGCCACCTGCGCCCATCTGGCCGATTCCATCGCCCGCTCGCGCGGCATGACCTACCGAAGCGGCTTTCTCTCAGGCCTGACCTACAAGGGCTATAACCGCCGCATCAAGGACGCGCACAGCGTTTTTGACTGGCTTTCCAGAGATGAGGACGTCGTCGCCCTATACGAATCCGATGCCAAATGCAATTTTGTCTTTACCGCGACCGGTTTCCGCGATTTATACACGCTGTGCTTTAAAGCGAACGCCGCGCATACGTTCCGCGCCACGCCCCGCTCGCTGCCGCTGCTTTTCCTCGCAGGCGACGGCGACCCGGTCGGCAAATACGGGGACGGCGTGCGCCGTGTCGTCGGCCTGTATCGCGGCGCCGGCGTGCGGGGTATCGATGTAATCTTTTACAAGGACGCCCGCCACGAAATTTTAAACGAGCTGAACCGGCTTGATGTATATGGCGATATCTCACGCTGGCTGGAAAACCGGCTTGCCGGTGAGACCGCACCCGAAGAAGCTGCAAACTGACCCTATTTCTGCGCCGCTTTCCCCAAGCGGCGCTTTTCCTTTGTAATTTCTTCCAAAGTTACCGTCCCAATTTCTGCAAATCTGTACAACCGCTCTCTGTTTTTCGCGCGCAAAACGATTTATAATATAAAAGGAGACAAGAGGATTTAAAAAAACATCCGCTGGAGGTGCTTTGCAATGTACGATGCTTATCTTGACGATTTGCTTCATGTGGACAGCTATGGCTGTATCTTCATGTACGCCACCCACAAGGATTTGACCACCGCGCCGCGCCATATCATCCGCATGACCGAACCGGTCGACCCGCGTGTGCTGCTGGCCGCTGTGCGACAGGCGCTCGAGCGTTACCCGCAGTTTGCGCTGGGCTTGACGCGCGGCGACACGAAATACGCCTATCGCCTGCTGACCAAGCCGCCGGTCGTGCTGCCCATGGAGGATATTTCGCCCTACTACATTGGTTCAGACGATACGAACGGTTATTTGTTCCTTTGCGGCTACAAGGAAAGCACGATCTATCTGGAATACCAGCACTGTACATCGGACGGGCGCGGGTTCGACGCTTTTATCCGCACCATTCTGTTTTATTATCTGCGCGGCATGGGGCATGACGTGGTAAACGACGGCTCGATCCGCACCAAGGAGACCGCGTTTACCCCCAGCGATTGCGAGGACGGCTATCTGCGCCTGCGCGGCATGCCCCAATCGGACGCCGAGCACCACGAAGACGTGCCCGCCTTCCATATGCCCGAGTACGACTCGTCGAGCGACGAGGACGAGCTAACCACCGAGCTGACGCTTTCCCTGCCGAAAGTATTGCACTACACCAAGGAAAACGGCGTTACGCCCATGACCTTTTTGATGACCGCGCTTTCTATGGGCATGTACCGCACCTATTACGAAGGCACTGACCGCAAGGAGCCCATCATCGCCGAGATCCCGATGGACCTGCGCGCCTATGTGAAAACAACGACGACGCGTTTCTTTGTATCCCTGCTCGATCTGCCCTTTTTCTACGATTATTTTAGCCTGCCGTTTCTGGAAGCGTGTCAGGCCTGCAAGGCGTATTTTGATACGCAGCGCCATTTACCGCACGCCGTTTACTGGGCGCTGAAAAACGCGAACCGTGTGGCGAGCTCGCACAAGAGCGACATGCCGATCGATGAAAAAGAGCAAATGATGCGCCAGCAGGCGCGCGATTACATACGTCGCGACAGCTTTATCCTTACCAACATCGGCGCTTTTAAGGTGCCGCCCGAGATGGAAGCGCTGATCGCCGATTATTCCGCCATTCTGCCATGCGCCTTCCAGCCCTTCGGCGTGCTGGTCAGCTCGTACAAGGATGTGCTGAAGGTCTCGCTCTCTCAGCGGGATTTCAATTATAAGCTTGTTGAAAATGTGCGCGCCGTGCTGCGCGAGATCGGCTTTGAGACCGACGCGATGCCCTACACCTACCACGTAACCCGCTACGACGGCATGCATTTAGCGAAAGACGAATAAAAGAAAGAAGGTTTTATGATGCTGCTCACCACCACCGAGACCTTGCCGGGTACGAAATTCACGATTTTAGGGTTAGTACGCGGCAGCACCGTACAGTGCAAAAACTTTGGACATGATTTCATGTCGGGCCTGAAAAATCTAGTCGGCGGCGAGATGGAATCCTATACCGAGCTGATGAACGAATCCCGCGACATCGCTACCGAACGGATGACCGCGCAGGCCGAACGCATGTGTGCGGACGCGATCGTCGGCGTGCGTTACCTTTCCTCCGAGATCGCGCCCGGCGCGGCCGAAGTGATGGCCTATGGCACAGCGGTAAAATTTGAAAACTAAATGACGGATAAACAAATAATGCCTGTTGCACTATAAGCAGCAGGCATTATTTTTATTTCAAACTTATTCTAGCTTTTTTAAAGATACCGCCGTACTTTAGCCATGTACTGTAGATACGCTTTTCCGTATTGCTGCACGCACCAGCGTTCTTCCGACCGAATGATCCAGTGCGCCGATATTTGAAAAAGAAGCACCAAAACAAACAGAAAAAGCGATCGCGTCAACAGCGCGCAGCCGATGAAAAACACGAAATACGCAACGTACATGGGGTTGCGGGACAGCCTATAAAGTCCGTTTTTGTGAAACCCGTTTTCCACAGGAGCTGCAAAATTCACGACCGACACCGCAAGCAGCAGCAAACCTACCGCATACATGGTCAGCCCTGTGGCAAATATCCACGTTGGAATGCGTTTGACCGAAAGGAAAAGTAGATAGAGCACGATCGCCGCATTGGAAATTTGGTAAATCCAATAGGCCGCTCTTTCTGTTTCCAGCAGCGGCGCAAAGTAGGCGGCGCGCTTCACCGCATCCTGACTGAGTCGGGATAAAAGCCCGAACCGTATCAGAAAAAAAGGCAGCAATAAAAAAACGCCCATGCGGTCACAGCTTTAAGATCTCGGACGGATGGCTCAGCTTATGATCCGCATCCAACGCGTCCGCTTCCTCGCAGCCCCAGAGCGCAAGGCCCGCCGTCACGCCGGCCGATCTGGCGCACGCCATATCATACCGGCTGTCCCCGATATAAACGGCTTCTTCGGCCGTGCCGCCCAAACGGCGCAGGCACTCGTGCAGCTCGTCCGGCGCGGGCTTAGGGTGGGCGACCTCGTCCGCGCAGACGACTGTATCAAAGTATTTTTCAAGGCCGAGCGGCTGAAAGCCCGCTTCGTATTGCGCGCGGGTGCGCGCCGTCACGATGCCGAGCTTCGCGCCCCGCGCCCGCAGCGCGCAAAGGGTTTCAATCACGCCTTCATACGGACTGATCTTATCCAGTTCCGCGTAGGCCAGCTGTTCCCACCGCGCGATCGTGCCCTCGATATCGGGCACCTGCAAAATGCGCAGCGCTTCCCGCCCCGGCATGCCAAAGGAGAAGCGCAGCTCCTCGAGTGTGTACTCCCTGCCCTGCTCGCGGAGCACCGTTTGGATGGCGTACTGGTCCACCTGCACGGTGTCGATCAGCGTACCGTCAATATCAAAAGCAAAGATTCGTTTCATAGTTCCTCCCCGGTCAGTCCGGCGGCAAGTTCGAACAATCCCTGTTCATAGTCGCTGTAAAAATCCCCGGAAAGAATCAGCTCCGGAACGGCCTGCGGCGGCAGCGTCTTTTCGCAGGCGCTGCGGATTCGTTCCAGCTTCCCCTCCAGCAGCGCATCCCGGTAAATGACGACGCGGTCCGGGTTGACCAGCGCCGCGTACGCGCGGATGACTTGCAAATAGTATGCCACCATATCCACGCCCGCAAAGTGCGTTTTGGCGTATTCCAGATTGTTTTTGATGGGCAGATAATGCAGCTCGCCCGCAAATTCGTTCGCGCCGCTCCAAACCCGGCCATCCAGCGCAAGGCTGGAGCCGATGCCGGTTGGCCCCAGATAAATACAGGCCACGGCGCGCGGTTTCTTTTTGCTTCGCGCGACGTGGCCGAGCGCCACCGCGTGCATATCGCGCTGCACCACGGCGGGCAGGCCCAGTTTTTCCTGTAAAAACGCTGCGAGGCTCACGCCCCGCAGCTCGGTCCGGCCAAACGTTTCGGTGACCGTGCCGCTTTTCAGCGTGCCGGACAGGCCGAAAGCGGCGGCGCCAAGCCGCGGGTAACGCGCCCGCACACACGTTAGCAGTGTGCCGATCGCTTGTAGGGTATCTCCCTTGCAGGCGGTTTCCTGCTCTTCGATCCGTCTGCCGTCCAAATCACTGACAAACCAGTGCAGCGTATCGGTTTCCAGCCGCAAACAAAGAAACAGCCGATATTCCGGGTCAAGCGCCACTTGCATGGCGCATCGGCCGCCTGTGGACGTGCCCGCGCCAAGCTCCCGCACCTCGCCTGTCCGTACCAATTCGTCTACAATGCGGCTGACCGTGGGAAAGCTCAGTCCGGTTAAACGGGCCAATTCATTTTTTCCAAAACGCTCGCCGCCGCGCAGCGCGCGGCGAAGCAGCCGGGTGTTTTCCTGTTTTAGTTTTCCGGCGTCCGCCATGCAAGCACCTCTTATTTACAAAGTTTTTAATAGTACTTTAATTTCTATGTTTACTATACCGCAGACGCGCTATCTTGTCAAGCAAAAAAGGGCTGTAAAAAAACTGTTACAAAATAGAAGAGTACCAAATGTCATTCTGAACGAAGTGAAGAATCTCGCGCGAACGCGCGTTCCCAGCGTAACTTCCGCGCGTTGGCACGAGATTCTTCGTCGCTTCGCTCCTCAGAATGACAAAATTGGTAGCATTCTTCGCTTTGCAACAGTTTTCTATTCATTTGTGGGAACTTATTTTGCTGCTTTTCGTATGACGATTTACTTGCTCCAGCCCGCCTTGGCGGCGCCTTGCTCAAACACGTCATGGAACGCCTTGACATTACCGGCAATATCGCCGCCGAACACGGCGGAACCGGCGACGATCACATCCGCGCCCGCCGCGACGATATCGGCGGTATTGGATAGCTTTGCGCCGCCGTCAATCTCCAACTCGCACGCATAGCCGTTTTTTTGAATTTCCGCGCGGACGGCCTTGATCTTATCCATGCATTCCGGGATAAAGCCCTGTCCGCCAAAGCCCGGCTCCACGGTCATAATCAGCACCATATCGCAGTGCGGCAGCAGCGGGAACAGCACGGAAGCATCGGTACCGGGCTTGATCGTGCAAGCCGCCTTCACGCCCGCAGCGCGGATCTTTTTGAGCTGCTCCAGCGTATCGCCGTTCGATTCGTAATGCACGGTGATGATATCGGAGCCCGCGGCGATAAAATCATCTAAGTACTGATCGGGGTCGGAGATCATCAGGTGCACGTCGAGCACCTTGTCGGTCGCCTTACGCAGCGCTTTGACGACCGGCGCGCCAATCGTAATATTGGGCACAAAGTGACCGTCCATAACGTCTACGTGGACATATTCCGCGCCCGCGTCGGTCGCGACCTTGATATCCCGCGCGAGGTTGGCGAAATCCGCCGAAAGGATGGACGGCGATAATTTGATTTCCATATTTTATATTCCTCCTGTGACCGCGCGGCCTTGCGCGGCATAATTTGATGGTAAGCGGCTCCCGGCGTCCGGCCGGCTCCGGGCCGCTTTTTTTAGATACGGGAGCGGCGCACGGGGCGGTATCGTCCCGCGCCCGCTCCCCTTTGACTTTATTATACACGTTTTCTTCATAATTTCAAAGGAATTTGTCTGCCTCACCGATTGATTTATAGAGGAAAAGCAGGTAGAATAAATATATTAGCGAAATTTGAGTTTTTATGATGAGAGGACTAAAGAATATGAGCGTTTTTCGTTGCTATTCCGAAAAAAAGCCCGGGTTTGATGTGGAAGCGCGCGGCCTGTGCCAGAGCCTGCGCGACCTTTTAGGCATTGAGCGGCTGACGCACGTGCGCACCCTGTGCCGGTACGATGTCGAGGGCCTTGCGCCGCAGCACTACGAACGCGCCAAGCGCATCGTCTTTTCCGAACCCATGGCCGATCTGTGCTTTGACGAAGACTTCGCGCGGCCGGAGGGCCCGCACACGATTCTTGCCGCCGAGCCGCTGCCCGGCCAGTTTGACCAGCGCGCGGATTCCTGCGCCCAGTGTATCCAGCTGCTGACCGGCGGCGACCGACCGCGCGTCGCGGCGGCCAAGGTCTACGTGCTGGAAGGCGCGCTCACGGCCGACGATCTCGACAAGATCCGCGGCTATCTCATCAACCCGGTCGACGCCCGCGAGGCTTCGATGGACAAGCCGAAAACGCTTTTTGTCGAATACGCGATCCCCTCTTCGGTCGCCTCGGTCACCGGCTTTACGCATATGGACGAAAACGACCTGCGCGACCTGCTGTCCGGCATGGGCCTTGCCATGGATCTGGACGATCTGAAATTCCTGCAAAGCTACTTTGCAAACGAGGAAAAGCGCGACCCGACCATCACCGAGGTGCGCATGGTCGATACCTATTGGTCGGATCACTGCCGCCACACCACCTTCCTGACCGAGATCGACGGCGTTCAGATCGACGATCCGATGGTGCAGCAGGCGTTTGACCGCTACCTTGCCGCCCGTGTCGAGGTGTACGGCGAGGAAAAGGCGAGCAAGCGTCCGGTCACGCTGATGGATATCGCCACCGCCGCGGCCAAGGTGCTGAAAAAGCGCGGCTACCTCAAAAATCTGGACGAGTCCGAAGAGATTAACGCCTGTTCGATCCGCGTCAAGGCGCTGGTGGACCAGCACTTCGAGGACTGGCTGCTGATGTTTAAAAACGAGACCCACAACCACCCGACCGAGATCGAGCCCTTCGGCGGCGCGGCCACCTGTCTGGGCGGCGCGATTCGCGACCCGCTCTCCGGCCGTTCCTACGTTTATCAGGCCATGCGCGTGACCGGCGCGGGCGATCCGACCGTGCCCCTTTCCGACACCCTTGCGCATAAGCTGCCCCAGCGCAAGCTGTGCCAGACGGCGGCGGCGGGTTATTCGTCCTACGGCAACCAGATCGGCCTTGCCACCGGTCTTGTGCATGAGATTTATCACCCCGGCTATGTAGCCAAGCGTATGGAGATCGGCGCGGTCGTGGGCGCGGCGCCGGCGGAAAACGTCGTGCGCGAAGTGCCCGATCCGGGCGATATCGTCATCCTGCTCGGCGGCAAAACCGGCCGCGACGGCTGCGGCGGCGCGACCGGCTCCTCCAAAAAGCACACCGACCAGTCGCTCGAATCCTGCGGCGCGGAAGTGCAGAAGGGCAACCCGCCCGAGGAACGCAAAATCCAGCGCCTGTTCCGCAACGGCGAGGTCACCCGCATGATCCGCCGCTGCAACGATTTTGGCGCGGGCGGCGTATCGGTTGCCATCGGCGAGCTGGCCGACGGCCTTGACATCGATCTGAACAAGGTGCCCAAGAAGTATGACGGTCTGGACGGCACCGAGCTTGCGATCTCCGAATCGCAGGAACGCATGGCCGTCGTCGTCGCGCCTGAAAATGCGGATAAATTTATCGCAGAAGCCGCGAAGGAAAATATCGAGGCGGTCGTCGTCGCGACCGTGACCGATCTGAACCGTCTGCGCATGACGTGGAACGGCGTGATGATTGCCGATGTTTCGCGCGATTTCCTTAATACAAACGGTTGCGCCAAGCATGTAACGGCTGAGATCGCACCCCTGCCCGCGCCTTCCATCGAGTGCGCGCCCGCGGGCGACACCATGCGCGACAAGCTGCTTGCGCACGCCGCAACGCTCGGCATTTGTCTGGAGCGCGGCCTTGTCGAGCGGTTTGACGGTTCGATCGGCGCCAACTCCGTCTTTATGCCCTTTGGCGGCAAATATCAGCTAACGCCCACGCAGGTCATGGCCGCCACGCTGCCCGCGCAGTCGGGTCAGTGCGCGACCGCCTCTGTCATGGCGTTCGGCTTTGATCCTTATTTCACCGCTGAAAATCCCTTCCTCGGCGCTTCGTGCGCGGTCATTGAATCGGTGGCCAAGCTCGTCGCGGCGGGCTGCGATTACGAGACCGCCTATCTCACCTTCCAAGAGTATTTTGAGCGTTTGGGACGCGATCCGAAGCGCTTCGGCAAGCCGCTTTCCGCCCTGCTCGGCGCGTATAACGCGCAGGAGGAGCTGTGCCTCGCGGCCATCGGCGGCAAGGATTCCATGTCCGGCTCGTTTGACGAGATGGACGTGCCCCCCACGCTTGTTTCCTTCGCGATCGCGCCGCAGGACGCGGGCCGGCTGATCTCGCCCGAATTCAAGGCCGCCGGGCATCCGGTCTACCTGCTTGACGCTTCCTACCTGCCGGACGGCTCGCCCGATTACGCGACGATCATGCAGATGTGGAACGAAGCCGCCGATCTGATCGCTTCCGGCAAGGCGGTTTCCGCTTGGGCGCTGTCCGTGGGCGGCGTGGCCGAGGGCGTGTGCAAGATGGCGCTCGGCAACCGCGTCGGCTTTGCGTTTGACGAGGGCTTCCCGGCGGAAGCGCTGTTCCTGAAAAACTTCGGCGGTATCCTGCTCGAAGCGACCGAGCCGCTGCCCGCCTGCTGGCTGGTCGGCCATACGACGGGCGACGAAGCGGTCTCCGCCTTTGGCGAGCGGGTATCGCTTGACGAATTGACCGCCGCCTTTGAGGGCAAACTGGAAAGCGTGTTTGCGACCAAGGCGCCCGCCGAGGACGAACACCTTCAAGCCGTATCTTTCGCTGCGCGCGGCGCCGCGGCGCCCGCCGTCAAAACGGCGAAGCCGCTCGCGGTCATTCCGGTCTTCCCCGGCACCAACTGTGAGTACGACACCGCGCGCGCCGTGGAAAACGCGGGCGGCGCGGCGGAGGTCATCGTCGTGCGCAACTATTCGCCCGCTGCTCTCGCCGAGTCGGCCGAGCAGCTGGAGCAGGCGATCCGCCGCGCGCAGATGGTCATTCTGCCGGGCGGCTTCTCGGGTGGCGACGAACCCGACGGCTCGGGCAAGTTCATCGCCTCTTTCCTGCGCGGTCCCGGCATCGAGGATGGTATCCACGAGCTGCTCCACCGGCGCGACGGCCTGATGCTCGGCATCTGCAACGGCTTCCAAGCGCTCATCAAGCTCGGCCTTGTGCCTTACGGCGAGATTCGCAGCGAAATGACGCCGGACGATCCGACGCTTACCTTTAATCTAATCGGCCGCCACCAGTCGCGTTATGTGAACACGCGCGTGGCTTCGGTCAAGTCGCCTTGGCTGTCCTCCTGCGAGGTGGGCGAAATGCACGCGATCGCCGTTTCCCACGGCGAGGGCCGCTTTGTCGCGCCGCAGCATGTGATCGATGAGCTGATCGCAAACGGACAGGTCGCGCTTCAGTACGTCGATGCGATGGGCAAGCCCTCCATGGACATCGCATGGAACCCGAACGGTTCGATGTGCGCGATTGAAGGCATTACCAGCCCGGATGGCCGCGTGCTGGGCAAGATGGGGCACACCGAACGCTACAGCCCGTTTGTCGGCCGCAACATTTACGGCAACAAGTATCAGCCGATCTTTGAAAACGGCGTAAAATACTTTAAGTAAAGAGAGAGGCTGTAAAAAACCTGTTGCAAAATAGAAGAGTACCCACATGTCATTCTGAACGAAGTGAAGAATCTCGCGCGAACGTGCGTTCCCAGCATAAATTTCGCGCGTTCGCGCGAGATTCGCGCTCATTAAAATGCCACCAAGCGGCAGATTAAGGATAGCAGACTACGGTCTCGTCGCTTCGCTCCTCAGAATGACAAAATTTGTGAGAACTTATTTTACAGCCCCGACTATGAACCCGTAAATTAAAGGAGCGCTGCAATTTGTACGAGCATAAGGTCCAATATTATGAATCGGACGGTATGGGCATCACACACCACTCCAACTATATCCGCTGGTTTGAGGAGGCGCGGGTGGCTTTGCTGGAATACCTCGGCTATCCTTATGAGGAGATCGAGCAGCAAGGGATCGGCAGCCCGGTGTTAACGGCAAACGCGTCCTACAAGGCGTCGACCCGTTTCGGGGATGTGGTGCAGGTCGCCGCGCGCGTCACCGGTTACACCGGCGTTAAGCTTTTCCTCGCCTACGAGGTGTATAACAAAGCCACCGGCATCCTATGCTGTACCGGCGAGACCAGCCATTGCTTTACCGATCGAACGGGCAAGCCCGTGGCGCTCCGCCGCGTTTGGCCGGAACTGCACGAGGTATTTGCAACCGCCGCGCAAGCAGAATCTTAAGAAAAAGCTGCCCTCCTTTTAGGAAGGGCAGCTTTTTTTGATGTATTTCTCTTTTACGGGGCCGCTACATCTTCTTTGACTGCGGTCTTATCCGAGGCCGGCGCAGCCTTTTTCGCCTGCTTTGCCAGTTGTTCCATTTCCTTGTCGACCGTACCGTTCATCATCCGCCATACGCAAACCACGGCGAGGATGGTGAACAGGAAAATGGGCAAAGCGTAAACAATGCTCATGTTTTGCAGCGAAGTGGTGCCGCTGGTGCCGAGGCAGAACAGGCACAGGATCGTGGCGCCGCCGGACAGCAGGCCCCAGAACACCTTGATCAGCACAGGCGCTTCATCCTCGGTGATATTCTTACAGGTCATCGTGGCCATGGTGCCTGTCATGGCGTCGGCCAGCGTGATGAAGGAGAAGAACAGCGCGAGAATGACGATGGGAATGGTGATTGATTTCAAGGGCAGGTGCCCCAGCAGCGCGTAGTTGGATACCGGGAAGCCCATTTCATTGATCGTGCCGATGATATTGGCATTATTGAAAGCATCCTGATAAATGGCGTTGCCGCCAAAGGATACGAACCAAAGCACCACAAAGGTGCCGGGCACCAAAATATTGACCAGCAGGAACTGGCGAATGGTGCGGCCGCGTGATATCTTTGCGAGGAACAGGCCGATCAGCGGCGCGTAAGCCATGATCCAAGCCATAAAGAATACGGTATTGCCCCGGCTCCAGCCGTTGCCCACATCAAACGCGTCGGCGTTCAAAGCCGTGCCAATAAAGTTGTTGATGGTGGAACCCAGCACGTCCACCGTCATATTCAGCTCAAACACCGTCGGGCCGGCAAGGAATAGAAACGCGATCAAGGCAATATAGATATAGGCGTTGACGTTACTGATAATCGCCATGCCTTTCTTGATCCCTCGTCCGCTGGACACGGTATAGCTGAGGGTCACCACTAAAATGGTGGCCACAAAGATCAGGTTGCTGGGCTTGATGCCAAATACATAATCCAGTCCGGAAGCGAACTGCTGCACGCCAAAGCCCAGAGAGGTCACCATGCCGCCGATCAGGGCCAGCAGGCACAACACGTCGATGACTTTGCCGATCGGTCCGTAGATCTTATCCTTTAAAACCGGATAAAGGCCGGAACTCGGCCGCGGCGGCAGGTTATGGTTGTATACCATATACCCCACTACCAGACCCCAGAAGGTAAAGATGCCGTAGTAGACGTAACCCCAGTGGAACGCGGCGATCTGAATGCCGCGCACCGCGGCGGCGGCGGTTTCCGCCTCCAGCCCGGTGAACGCGGGCGGATTGTGGAAATATGTCAGCGGCTCGCCCACGGCGTAGAATACGACCGCGGTGGCAATGCCGCAGCAAATGGTCATTGCGCACCAAGTAAATACATTATGCTCCGGTTTGGCTTCTTTGCCGCCGAGTATCTTCTTGCCAAACGGTGTGACGCAAACGAACAAGCAGAAGAAAATCAGGAACGCGGAGCATAGCAGATAAAACCAGCCAAAGCTCTTGGTGGTCGCATCGTAAAGCAGCAGCATGAGTTCATTGAACTTATCAAGGAATAGAAACCCGAACAGGATCATCGCAATTAAAACGATCGCGCCGGGAATAAAGATACCCTTTTCGATTTTTATTTTTTTCTTACCCATTACATACCTCATTTTGCGGTTTACACGAAGCCCAAGCGCCCCTTGGGAACCTAACTGATACCTAGGGGCGCTTTGGGCCGTGTAATTTTCTATTGTGATCAACAAGAAACAGTTTTCGCTGTTGGCCCAAATGATAGTTCTCACGCTTGTGAGCCGGTGTATGGTATACCGCACCGCTCATGATAAGGTGTAGGTAATATGCTTATAAAGAAAGCTTCGGTTACAGGAGCGCGGGGTCGATGATCAGGTTTCCCTTGGCAAAGCGGTCGATCGAATGGGTTTCCATGGGCAGAGTGGTCTCTATCCCCACCGCGCATTCAGCCGCTAGGATGCCGATCGCCGGAGCGAACATGGTGCCCTTCGTGCAGCCCAAGGCACAGATGAACCCTTCCACTTCGGGAACCGCGCCGACGACCACGCCGTGGTCCGGGCAGTTGCCGTACTGGCCCGCCCAGTGTCGGACGATGCGCACATTCGCCAGCGCGGGTACCTGCGCGATGATACGCTTGGAGAGCTCTTCGAGGAACTTCCATTCCGGCTGGAAATCGATAATGCCCGCTTCGACGTCGGGATCCGACCAGCCCATCAGGAAGCCGCCGTGCTTGACCTGCGTAATGTACGTGCCGTATTTGTAAAGTGAATAGATCATGGGCGCGCGGATATATTCCAGCGGCTCCGTGACCACGATCTGGTGCTTTTCGGGTTCCACCGGGATGGATACGCCCGCCATGCGGCCGATAAACTTGCCCCATTCACCGGCGGCGTTGACAACGCAATCCGTGGCAATTTCGCCCTTGTCGGTCACAACGCCCTTGATCTTTCCGTTTTCAATCCGAAAACCGGTCACGGATGTGTAGTTGTTGAACTCGACCCCACGGTCTTCCGCGCCCTTTTTGTAGGCCAGCGCCAGCTTCATGGGGTTAATCACGCCTTCACCGGTGCAGTAAGAGCCTGCCAGAACCTCGCCCACCTCCAGATACGGGGCGGTTTCTTTACACTGCTTTTGATCCAGCACATAGGAATCGATACCCATGGCGCGCTGCATCGCCACATTGTATTTCAGGCTTTCGACCTGTTCGGGGGTGTAGGCCGGCAAAAGATAGCCGTGCTTGTCGATCTCCAGATCGCCAAAGCCGGTCTCTTCACCGAGAACATCGAATTCAGCGGTGGAGAGCAGGGCCAGCCGCAGGTTGGATTCCGTGGCAAACTGCTGCCGGAACTGCGCCGCGCAGCGGCCCGAGCCACCGAAGGGCGTATACTGCTGCTCTACAACTACTACGTTTTTTACACCCAGCTTTGCCAGATGGTAGGCGACCGATGTGCCGGCGTTACCGCCGCCGATCACCACTACGTCAGCGGTCTTTCTCACGTCTCGTCACCTCCGATGCTCTCATAGATCTGGCCCAGCGTGATGGGCTTGATCGGAATACGGCTGACGGGTACATCCACCTCGTCCACCGTCTTATGTAAATAGTTGGCGATCTCCTTCGCGATCATTTCCTTGCAGGTGCGTCCTTGGCAGGGGCCCATTGTACAGCGGGATTTCTTTTTGATCTCCTGCATCGACGTCATGCCCTCGTCCAGCATTTTATGCAGGTCGGCCAGCGTCAGGTTTTCGCAGCGGCACAAGATGATTTTGCTTTCATCCATTACGGTTCCTGCCTCCTTTCATTCGCAGCGGATATTGCGCGCGTCATAAATGAGCTCCGCCGCAACCCGCATGGTGATCACGTTGGTGTGGTCCAGCTTGGGAGAATGAAGGACACGGACGATCTCCGCCTGTCCGACCACGGCGCCGTCGCGGCCAAGGGCCTGCACGATAGCGCCCTTTTCCGGTACCGGCAGCATTTCATAGGGGAATGTGATATCAATCAGTCCGTTTCCCACGGTTTCGTTGATCACGAAGCAGGCCAGACCGGGGCAGCGACTGACGCAGCTGCCGCAGCCCGTGCAGTCGTCATATTCGCAGATGGGGCATTCGTTCAGCGAACCCATCTTGACGGCGTGGCAGGGGCAGCTTGTGCTGCAGGGATTGCACGGAATTTCTTCATAGCACTCCATCACCGCGTAGGGGCCTTTCGCCCTCCGCTCGGCGGAAGGAAGAAGCTTTTCAAACATTTCACGGCTTGCAATGCCGGTGCTCTCCAATGTTCCAGTCAATTTTGTTCCCTCCCCATCAGTTCCAGTCCATCACGAATCTTCTTGCCGGTTTTGCCGGAACGGAGAATGCTGAGCTGCTCGATCCACTCGTCGCGCTTGGCGAGCATCTCCGGATGGTTCATCCCCGTGGCGATCGCGGCGGACAGGCCTGCGATGCTGCCCTCGATCATGGCGGCGGTGGCCTCCTCGATGCAGGATACGTCGCCCGCCACATATACGCCGGGCGCGGTCGTTTCGAGCGTGTCGTCCCGTTCCGGCACGAAGCCGCCCAGCTGCGGGATATAATGCATTTGCGCGCCGGTCTGCGATACCAGCTCGCTCAGCGGAGCCAGACCGACGGACAGACAGATGGTGTCCACCTCGATCTCGCGTTCGGTGCCCGGAACGATCTGGAACTTATCGTCCATATCCGCCAGCACGGCGCCGGTGACATGGTTGCTGCCGAGCGCGGATTTGACCGTGGTTTTTGTATAGATCGGCACGCCCATACGGCGAACCTTGGAAGCGTGCACCTTATAGCCGCCGATCCGGGGCGCGGCCTCAACGATCGCTACAACGTTCACACCGGCCTGCAGCAGCTGATAGGTCACGATCAGGCCGATATTGCCCGCGCCGATCATCAAAACCTTTTGTCCGGGCTGTATCCCGTAAACGTTCATCAGCGTCTGTACCGCGCCTGCGCCGTATACGCCGGGCAGGTCGTTGTTTTCAAATAACAGCATTTTCTCCGCGGCGCCGGTGCTGACCACGATCTTTTCCGCCGTCATGCGGCCGTACTGGTCGCCTTCTTCATAGGAGATGACACGGTCGGAATAGATACCCAGAACATCGGTATTCACCTTGACCTCGATCCGCGGATTTTCCGTGATCTGCTTGCGAAGCTGCTGCACGATCTCGATGCCGCGCGTGCCGGCCTTTTCCCGTTCCGATCCAAAAAAGCGGTGGGTCTGCTTGATCAACTGACCGCCCAATTCACCCCAGCGATCCATAATCGTCACACGGACGCCGGCATCGGCGGCGGCAAGCGCTGCGCTCATCCCGGCGGGGCCGCCCCCGATCACTACAACGTCTGAAAATTTCATGTCATGCTACCTCCCATCAACGAGCCGTTGCCCTGTTGCAGTTTTACGACCATTCCACTTTTAAGAGGTTCGACGCAGACGCGGACATTAGGAACACCGTCGACTTCCATCAAACAGGACGAGCAGTTACCGATGGCACAGAAAAAACCTCTGGGACGTCCGTGGTGCTCGCGCAGTTCACGGACTCCATTCGCATGGAGCGCCGCCGCAATCGGCTCACCTTCCGTACCAACCAGAGTGCGACCTTCAAAAGTGAATTCGACCTCCTGTCCGTGCTGGAATTCCAATACAGGATGTTCTGTGATTCTCATGTTTGTCCCTCCTAGGCGCTGTGTTATCTCAAGCCGGCCGGCTGAGTATAACCCGCAATATTATGTTGTCTATCATTCGGACGCTGCTCATCTGAAAAAAATCTTGTTCCATGTTTTTTAACATAGGCTCGCTCTATGTCATGCCGTACCCGCTCCCTTCCCGATCGTTTTTATATGCAAAGCCGGTCGTATGGCGGAAAGTTTGCCATGGCCTCTGGATCGGCTTTTTGCACGAAATACTGCGGTTGTTCTTGAAATCTAGTTTAGCATGTTACACAATGGAACAGTCAATTCCAAATTGTTTCTGCACCGCTATGGCAAAAACAGATGATTTCATTCTCGTTTCATTGTGCAAACTAAACATATTTCGTGCTGCAAAGCCACTTTTTCTGTCAGGAGTTCTTTTCCGCTACTGTTCCGCGATGGAACGGTTCGCGATTTTTGGCGGCAACGAAAACGATCGGTCGACAAGAGCGCCGGTTGCTGTTTGTTCCGCGGCGGCCTATGTGCGGCAGCCGCCGCTTTTGTGATACGTTATCAATAAAAAAATCCGTGGTAATCAGCAGTTACCACGGATTTTTTATCGATCCGATGACTGTGCGGGTTTTTCCCTGCGGCGTTTAAAAACTATGGATCTCGCCAATCCGCAGAGCGCGTAAAAGGGCCGGTACGCCGCGGCGCCGCGTCTGTAAAGTATTCCATTGCGGAACGGTGCTCACAGGGGCAAAAAAACGATAACACGGGCTTTTCTCCGGAAAGTCTGTACACTATGCATAAAATCATCTTCTCAAACTCATACGTTTTTGCCCCATCAATGCATAAATAATTTGTGGTTGACTGTTCCATTGCGTCACACATTACAATACAACTGAAGAAAGAAAATGAACACGAACCCCCGAACGCATGCTGATAAGGAGGCCGGATCATGAACAATACACTGGATTGTCACCTCTATCATGAGTGCTATGGAGAGCATGCGCACGGTTATCCGCAGATTCTGATCCCGCTAGAGCAGCCGCTGCATATATGGATCGGGTCGGAAGAATACGAGGTAACGCCCAAGGAGCTATGCTTTATCCCGCCGGGATTGCTGCACCGCTGTGATTTTTCCGGACTGTTGCAAGTGATCAATATACCAAAGGATGAGCCTGAACTGAAAAACCACGTATTGCTATCCTATCCGCTCATCGTTGCCATCCGGGATCAGATCACGCAATTAGTCGAGCTGATACAAACGGAGCTCAAGCAAAACCCGGAGAGCCGGTCGGTGCACCATCTTTACAGCTATCTGTATAGCAAGCTGATGGGCAACTGCGCCTCTCCTTCCATCCGCTATATCAGCGAATTCTATCATTTGCCTATCACGATCAGCCAGCTTGCCAAGATCGAAAGCTATAACGCGACCTATTACAGCGATTGGTTCAAGCAGCAAACAGGCTTCTCCCCCAGCATTTACTTGCGCTATATCCGTATCAACCGGGCGAAAGAGCTGCTGGAAGGCATGAATTACAGCGTGATGGACATCGCCATCATGGTTGGATACAGCAGCAACGCGACCTTCACCCGCGCGTTCCACAACATTACAGGCATGACGCCAAAGGCCTATCGGGAGCGCGCCTGCGCCAAACGGCAAAACAGACCGGACGCGCCGGCCGAGTTTGAAGCGCAAGGACTAAGGCGAACCACAGGCTAACAGGAGCACCATCATAAATACGGTTTTATCAGGAACCCACACCCTGAGCAAACCATTTTTATGCGAAAAGATGTAGGAAAGGAGGCAAACCGCGAATTTTCCAAGCAGGCGGCTTCGGCAGCCGAAAGGGAAAATTGGAACAGTTGTTGCAAGCGCTAAAGCGCAGGGTCACATCGTTAAAGGATTACAGGAGGAACGTATTATGGACAACTTTACTTTTTACAGCCCTACCTATTTTGTTTTCGGCAAAGATTCGGAAGAGCAGACCGGCGCGTGCGTCAAACGTTACGGCGGCAGCAAGGTCCTGATCCATTACGGCGGCGGCTCGGTGGTTCGTTCCGGTTTGCTGGACCGCGTGAAGAAATCGCTTGACGCGGAAGGGATCTCCTACATCGAGCTGGGCGGCGCGAAGCCGAACCCGCTCAGCGGTCTGGTCTACGAAGGCATCGAGCTGGCGCGCAAGGAAAAGATCGACTTTGTGCTCGCGGTAGGCGGCGGCAGCGCGATTGACTCGGCCAAGGCCATTGCGTTCGGCTCGCTCTACGACGGCGATTTTTGGGACTTCTACTGCGGCAAGCAGGGCCAAGTCACCAAGTCTCTGCCGATCGGCGTTGTGCTCACACTGGCCGCGACCGGCAGCGAAGGCTCGACCGACTCGGTTATCACCAACGAGGACGGCATGCACAAGAGATGCGCGGACGGCGACGTGCTGCGCCCGATGTTCGCCATCATGAACCCCGAGCTGACCACCACCCTGCCCCCGTATCAGACGGCAAGCGGCATTTCCGACATTATGTCGCACAGCATGGAACGCTATTTCTCGCACACCAGAGATGTCGAGCTGACCGACCGTCTGCTCGAAGCGGTCATGCTGACCATCGTCAAGGAAGCCAAGCGCGTCATGGCCGATCCTTCTAATTATGAAGCGCGCGCCAACATCATGTGGGCTGCCATGATCGCGCACAACAACATCACGGGCGTGGGCCGCGAACAGGATTGGGGCACCCACCATATGGAGAACGAGCTGTCCACCACCTACGGCTGCTCACACGGCGCGGGCCTTGCGATTCTGACGCCGTACTGGATGAACTATGCGATGAAGCACGAGGGCGTAGACCGTTTCGTGCAGTTCGCCACCCGCGTGTTCGGCTGCCAGATGAACTTTGAGGACCCCGAGACCACCGCGCTCGAAGGCATCGCGGCGTTCCAGAACTTTGTAAAGTCCATCGGCATGCCCACGACGATCGGCGAGATCGGCGGCAAGCCGGAGGACGCGCCCAAACTCGCGGCGGGCATGTTCCACGAAGCGCCCAACCACGGCCACTTCGTCAAGCTGACCCCGGAGATCGCGGAAGAGATTTACCGCTCGGCTATGTAAAAAAACGCACTGGAGCCGCGGCGGGGGAAAAGGCCCCTCCGCCCGCCCCCGCCGCGCCCAGTTATAAAGGAGAAACGGTATCATGAAGCATTATGGCTATATTGGCAAGGGCGATGATGATTTCGACGTCGTCAAGCCGCTCGCACAGCAGATGTCCGGCTATCCGATCGGCATTATGCTGCTCAACGTGGGCTATCCCATCGTTCCCGGCAACGTTGCAAACGCCTGCACCTATGATTTCCCGGTGCGCTATGCAAGGGTACGGACCGTGGACTCTCCGCGCCTGCACACCAAGGATCCGACCATCATCGACGATCTGACCGCGGTGGGCAAGGAACTGCAAGAGGACGGCGTGCGCGCCATCATCTGCGCCTGCGGTTATTTTGGCCGCTGGCAGAAGCAGTTGACCGAGCGCTTGGACGTTCCGGTATACGCCTCCAGCCTGACCCAAATTCCGATGATCCGAATCGGTCTGAAAAAGAGCCAAAAGATCGGCATTCTGTGCGCGGTTACCCGCACGTTTGACGATGAGCTGCTGTCTTGCTGCGGCGTGGACGATCCTTCCATGCTGGTCGTCAAGTCCATGGAGGAGGCCGCGGAATTCTCCGCGATCCCCAGAGACCGCGACACCATGAACAACGCCAAGGTCCGCGCGGAAATGGTGCAGGCCGCCAAGGAAATGGTAGCGGAAAACCCGGATATCGGCGCGATCCTGCTGGAATGCAGCGATATGCCGCCCTATGCGGCCGCCGTGCAGGCCGCCGTCAACCTGCCTGTTTACGATTTCACCACCATGATCCGCTGGGTTGAATCCGCGGTTTGCAGAAAGCCCTTCTACGGATATATCTAAGACGGCGGGCCGGAAGACCGGCCGCCCACAGCGTCCTTTCCCGCCTACACCCCCAAGCGCTGCTTTACGGATGCGCTTGGGGTTTTTTAATGCGGGATAACCTTGACCGGTATTTGCTGTTTCAGAATGATCTGGGTATCGTTATAGTCGAAAATAGATGATTCCGCAACGACTTGTCCAATGTAAGAGCCGGAGATTTGGTATTCGTTCTCTCGAATATAGTTCAGCAGCATCCGAATGCCCCGTACCTCTTCCGAGTTATCCATGGCGTTGTATTTTTGATACATGCACACATAAATGCCGGAGTCGACAGAGGTCTGCGGCAGATGGTAGCGGTAACCGTTATCCATCTGTATGAAGGTACCGCTGCAATGCAGGCGGCCGCGTTCCAGATCCTCCTTGGAAACGATGCCCCCCACCTGCTGGAACAGCGTGAGCGGTACGCCCTCTTGAATGAAAACCTTTTTCACCTTATCCAGCGCGTCCTTCCACGGAGAATGCTCCGGATATTTGTTGACAAGATCGTAGCTGTCGATATCGCGATAAATAAAGGCCGTTCGGCGCGGCATATACTCGGTGAAGATCGAATTAAAGACCGGCGGGTTTTGGATCAGCTTGCAGCCTTCCAGCTGCTTGGACAGGGATTCCCGGCACATCTGGCATTCCGCGATCTTTTCGTCCAGCTGGTCGAGCTGCTCTCCCAAAATTGCTTCAAACAGGGATAGATTTTGCGTGTCCAGCATTTGCTTGATCTGTTTCAGGGAAAGCCCGGCATTTTTCATTTGCAGAATCATTTCCAAACGCGGGAATTGCTTGGACAGATAATAGCGGTAGCCGGTTTTTTCATCTACATAATAAGGGATCAGCAGTCCCATATCATGATACAGACGCAGCGTTCTTTTGGATACACTGTAAATTTTTGATAAATCTCCAATAATAATGGCATCTTCATTTTGAGCTGAACAATTTTCCATTCAGAATCATTCCCTCCGCCATGGCGATCGCGGCACGATTATGCGGCCGTCTTTTTCGTTTTACGTCGTTGATGACTTTATAATATTTTATCATGAGGATTTACCATAATCAATCCGATTTTGATGATTTTGCACAAAAATATAGCGCCAAACATTGACATTGCGTAACATGTAATACATCATAATCACAGCACACTCCCCTTTTTTTAAGAAAAAACCACCACATTTCTGTGCGTTTTCTACAAAAAACCACAGAGCATTGCTGGTATTGACTGTTACGCAGCGGAACGGTGTATAATAAAAATATATAGCTTTTTATGTCGAACCAACACTTCATGCCGCTCCACAGACAATATAAATATTGGAAATATAGTTTTATATGTCCAATCCTTCGACATCGGTACGAGCGCGACCGCAAATTTTTACAAAATTGCCGCGCAAAACGAACCCCCGGACAGGCCAGTGAAAAACACTGCTCCGTCCGGGGGTTCGCTTTGCCGCAAGCGCGGCGCGCATGACGCTAAATTATTCGCTTTTCTTTTTGACCGGGTAGCACACTTCGGTGACCAGCTCGTCCGGGTTCTGCGTATCGTGCGGGCTGACGTGATCGATCGTGAAATTCGGCCCCGCGAACGCATAGCCGTTATCACGCACCCATTCCGCCACCGAGGCGTTTACCTCGCTCAGCTTGGCGTAGCTGCCCTGATATGTGGCGGAAGCCATAAGGATGGGCGGCACGGTCTTAAATTTGACGTGCTCCGTATCCTGATGTTTGCCTTCTACCGCAAGCTGGATCTCCACATCGACATCGTGATCGCGATACTCCAAATCATGGTAAATGCCAAGCCCGTAACACGGCTGCGCCTGCCGTACGTTCGCCATCCCCAACTCCTTCATCATTGTATGCCACAGGCGGCCCTCCTCCGCGTAAACGGGCAGCACGCCGCGTACGCTTGCCACATACCGTTCGGGCAACGTCTTTACACGAACCTCGTATTTCATTCTGCTCTCGTCCTTTCCAAGGCGCTGAAGGGCGATTTCCAGACGGTTCAGCTGCTCCCAAAGCTCCTGACGCTCGCGGATCAGTTCGGCGCGCCGCAGGCGCAGCGCATGTTCGAGCGCTTCATCGCCGCCAAAGATCACCTCGCCGATCGCCGTCACGCCAAAGCCCATGTCCCGCAGGTCTGCGATCCGCGCGGCCAGCGCCAACTGGTCCTCCCGGTAATACCGGTAGCCGGTCGTTTCGTCGACATGATCGGGCCGCAACAACCCCAGTTCATTATAATAGCGCAGCATACGCACGCTGATGCGCGACAGGCCGGAAAACTCGCCGATTTTCAGCATAGGTTTGGTTCCCTCCCACAGATATCTGTTTTGTTCTTCTTGAGCTCAAATACAGTATAGGACCTGCCACCATGTCAGAGTCAAGCGGTTTGTCAAAATCTTTTTCACAAAAAAACAGACGGCCCGAGGCCGTCTGTTTTTTTGTTTTATCCTTCGGTGTAATAGATCGCCGTGACCTCGCCATCCACGATCGAGGGGTAGCAGTAACGATACTTGCCGCCCGTGCCTGTCGGCGCGTCGATCTTGTGATAATGGGTCACATCAATCGCCACGCAGTTGGAAGCGGTGGGATAGCTGACCGTCGCCCCGGCTTCACCCGCGGGATCGTTCAGTGTGAGCGTACCGTTCGCATAAGTCGCCGTTCGGTCAATCGGCTGGTTTTCCTCCAGCGTAATATAAGTCGTTCCGCCGGACTGCCGCAGCTTGGAGTAGCGCATCAGCTCGCCGTAGTAAACGGTGGGATCGTAGTTTTCGATCTCCACATCGGCATAGACCTGCGCGCCGATACAAACATTGACCACGTCGCCGCGTTTTTCATAAAAGGTCCCGCTGTCCTGCTCTGTCAAATGGGTCGCCCGGTATAGCATGACCGCCATTTCCGCGCGCGTGACAAGCGCCTTGGGACTGATCTTGCCGCCTGAACCGCTGATCACATGCGCCGAAACCAGCGAACCGACGGATTCCCGCGCATAGCCGGAAACCTGCGCCGCATCTGAAAAGCCGGACATCGATCCCGCGGGCAGGCTGATCTGCGTGCGGTCGATCGTCCGCTTCAAAAATACCATAGCGTCCTGTCGCGTCATATTTTGCTGCGGGTTAAACTTGTTCCCTTCCGCGCCGTTGGCAACGCCAAAGGCCTTGGCAGCCGTGATGGCTTCGCTGTAATACGCATTCGCCGGCACGTCCGCAAAGGCGCCCTTGGATGCGATCAGGCCGTTATCCAGCGCGGTGCTCATCCCGTATGCCCGATCGAGCATCACGATAAAATCCGCTCTGGTGATGGGGGATTCCGGGTTAAACAAATGGTCGCCGCTGCCCTTGGTCACACCGGCCAGCGATAGCGCGTCTACCTCGCGGTGAGCCCACGCGTAGCCGTCGGATACGTCATAAAAATAAACAGAGTGATCGGGCAAATACGCATAGGTTTGCGAAACGTTTTCCGTCGCGAGCGCTGCGGTGAGACCGCTGACCGCGACGGCAGTGACCAGCAAACCACCGGCCAGAAGCTTCCGCGTTCTTGTCATAATCTTCTCCTTGCAGTATGTTTCCAACACAGGTAGGGTTTGGTTCACCACCTGTGCAAACTTACTGCAAAATTATAACACACTCTTCCCCACTTTGCAAGTTATAAGTTGACTAAAAATGTCGAGCACCACTTTGGAAACTAAATTTTTAAGGGTTTGGCCGCTCGGTGGGGACTGGTTTCGCCATTTTCCGGTTTTCTACGACCATCCACGCGACGGCCGTCGCCAGAAGCGGCAGTCCGGCCAGCAGACCGGCAGCGCTCGGTCCAAGCAGGCGGCTGCCGGTAGCGGCCGACGGTAGGAACATCATCGGCGCGGCGGCCAGCGCGTTTAACCCGGCGTGCGCGAGCGACGCGGGCCAGATGCTGCCGCTTTTCACGGTCAGATAGTGCAGCAGCGTACCCATCGCAATACAGAACACGCACATGGCAAGCACGCCCAGCCATGGGAAGCCGGGATAATCCAGCCCATAATTATGGCCTCGCATTGTGACCGGCGCATGCCACAGGCCCCATATCACACCGCCCACCAGACAGGCCGCGGCGGGCGAAAGCTTTTCGCGCAGCGCGGGATACAGCAGACCGCGCCAGCCGATCTCCTCCCCCGCGCCCGCGATCACATTGATCAGCGGCCCTAACAGCACCGCCACGGCGATTTGTAGAATAACGGATGCGCGGATCGTACCATCCGCGTATAAGGCCGCCGCGCTGCCGCCCATCTCCCGTACAAAGCCCATGGATGGATCGAGCTGATTACGAAAAACAAGAAAATACAGCAGGCCGCCAGCCAGCACCGCCAGCGAGGGGCCGAACCAAGCCAGCAGGTAACTTTTCGCGTTGCCGCGAAACTTCGGCCGCAGCGGAAGGGAAAACGGTTCGCGTTTGCGCAGGATCAGCCACGTGACCAATACGCCGATCGTGGGACACAGCATGCCGAGCCCTATCATCAGCTGCGTCGCCATCGGCATACCGGTAACGACCGGGCCGCTGGTCGCCAGCCCCCACAGCGCCCATGTCAGCGGAAAGGTGACGGCCAGATAAATGCAGATTCGTTTCACGGCTGACTCTCCCCTTCCCGGCGGAACCAAATGTAGCTCATCACATTGGGAATGAGCACCGCGACGATCAACGCGGTGAAGAATACGGCAAAACGCGGCCGGTCGGGTAAAAAGCAGGTTGCCAGACCGATCAAGCCCGCCAAAAACATCAGCCGCCCGCCCAGACGGTGGGTCTTGACCCAAACGCTCTCACTGGCTAAGGTCCACGGGTTTTTCAAGCCGCTGAAATAGTTTTGGCGGAATTTCGGCAGCATATTGCCCAAGATGAGCAGCATCAGGCTGACCAGTCCGGTCACCACATTGCCGACGCGCACCGTACCGGGGCGCATGGTTTCGACGATCACGATGCCGCTCATCACGATCATAAACAGCATCATAACCACCTGAAACAGGTCGTAAGACGGTAGAAACTTATGATAGTTTTTCTTCCGTGGATCGATACGCGGCAGCACGGGAAACAGCACCGCGAACGGGACCGTAAGCCCCGCGATCATCCAAAGCGTGGTTTTTGAACCGTATGTGACCGTACCGTCCAAACTCCAATGCGTGGGCACTTGATCGGGCAAGCGTCCATAGACCGCGGCCACCATGATCAATGGAACGACCGCGAGCACCCATGCTAAAATTTGCATTTTGCTGAACTTTTTCATGATTCATCGTCTCCCTTTAACGCAGAAAGCCAGCCCAGAATTTCATCCACGACCGACATGTTGAGTTCGTAGTAAATGTACTTTCCTTTCTTTTCATCAAGCACCAGTCCGGCGTCCCGCAGAATGGACAGATGGTGCGAAATCGTCGCGCCCGATACGTCGAACCGCTGCGCGATATCACCCGCCGCCATCGGCCCCGCGCGCAGCAGATGCAGGATCTGCCGGCGGATCGGATCAGACAACGCTTTGAAGCTTTGTTGAAAGCTCACCTAATTCCCCTCCTTCTCACTGGGTGCGACTGCCACGCACCAGCCCTTATGTCCGCAATGCGGGCACCGCAATATGTATTCGTTGTTATAGTGCTGCACCCAAAGGGCGCGGCGCCACGGAATGTGAAACGTTTTGCCGCACGCCTTGCATGTAAAGCTGCAGCGCGATAAACGCAATCCTACCAGCGCAATCACAAACGCAGCGGCGGCTGCAACGCCAACCGTAAAGGGCCAGAGCTTCATTGGTCTCACCTCGTTTAGATGTTTATCTAAACGTATAATAATCTTTCTTAGTGAAAATGTCAATATCATTTTGATAATTGTCTAAATATTCTTGCGAACAAAAAAAACACCGGCCCTCGATTGAGGTCCGGTGTCTCTTCCTTTGCAGCTATGAGAGAGGCCTTACGCCATGCCGTTCAGCTTGGTGGTCAGCGAACTCTTCTTGTTCGCAGCGTTATTCTTATGCAGGAGGTGCTTGGCAGCCGCCTGATCAACCGCCTTGACAGCGGTCTTATACTGAGCAGTCGCTTCCACCTTGTCGCCGGCGGCGACAGCGCCGTCGAACTTCTTCAGCACAGTCTTGAGCGCGCTCTTCGCCATCTGGTTGTTCAGGTTCTTGGCGCCGTTGACCTTGACGCGCTTCTTCGCAGATTTGATGTTGGGCATTCCGAAAACACCTCCTTCGTTATCAATTCGTCAGTAGTTCTATTTTAGCATTTGATTCTGTAAAATGCAAGGTTTTTTTTCATTTCTTTCGCATAAGATTTATTCCCTGCCGCACAATAGCTGAAAAGGAGTTGTTACCATGGCTTTTCGCACCGATTTGGCGGTTGAAGCGATTGAAAACAGTGATAAAGCCGCCGAGCTGCGGCAGGTGGAACAGACTGAACGCACACTGGAGGGCTTTTCCGTGCGCGAGGTGGATATCCTCGGCGAGGAAGCGGCGCGCGAGCTGGGCAAACCGCGCGGCCGCTATCTAACGCTGGAATTGACGGCGCTGATGCGCCGCGAGGAGGACGCTTTCCCGCGCGCCTGCCGCGCGCTCAGCACGCTTTTGTCCGAACTTTTGCCGGAAACGGCAAAATCCGCCCCTATTCTGGTGACCGGTCTGGGCAACCGGATGATCACGCCGGACGCGATCGGCCCGCAGGCCGCGGATCATGTGATCGCCACGCGGCATTTGGTCGAGCATGAACCGGATATTTTTTCTTCTTGGCGGGCGGTATCCGCTTTAGCGCCCGGCGTTTTAGGTCAGACCGGCATCGAGACCGGCGAGGTCGTGCAGGGCGTGATGGACCGCATCGCCCCGGGCGCCGTCATTGCGGTGGACGCACTCGCGGCGGGCCGCCTATCACGCCTGATGCGCACGGTGCAGATCGCGGACACCGGCATCACACCGGGCGCGGGCGTCGGCAACGCGCGCGCCGCCTTTAATAAGGAAACGCTCGGCGTACCGGTCATCGCGGTAGGCGTGCCCACTGTGGTGGACGGCGCGACGCTTGCGCACGAGATCGGCGCGCAGATGAACGGCGCGAGCTGCGAAGCGCTGGACGACCTGTCCAGCCCGGTCATGATCACCACGCGCGACATCGACCGCGAGGTCTCCGATATTGCCCGTATGATCGGCTATTCGATCAATATGGCGCTGCACCCCCACCTGAGCGTAACCGATATCGACCTTTACCTTTCCTAAAAAGCCATCGGCTTTTTAGGAAAGGTAGTAGTTAGGAGTTAGGAAGTAGAAGTTGTAGGAAATCGGCCAACGGCCGATATTTTAAATTACCGCGCTACACGCGGAACGATCATTACTAATTGCTAATTACTAATTACTAATTCAAAAAGCTCCTAATTCCTAACTATTCCATTCGTCCCTTTTCTGTCATACTCGCGCGGCAAAGGGCGTATGATAGAGACAAAGACAAGGAGGCGGTGGACATGGTTCGGCACAGAAAAAAATACCGCCGGCGGCGCACAGTGGCGCTGCCGGCGTCGGTCACGCTGTGTCTGGCCGCCTCGCTGCTGCTCTTCTCCCGCGCGGGCGGCGAAAGCACGGTACGCGCGATCCTGACCGATCTGGCAAAAAACAGCGGTTTTGTCGCGCACGCCGTGTCGTTTGAGCTCGGCCTATCCGCTACGTCGGATGAGGTGTTCGCCCCCCGCGCGCCCTCCGCCGCGCGTGATGAGCAGGCGGACACCCCGCTGTCCGAAAGCGTTTATATCCCACAGGCCGAGCCAAACGACGCGCCCGTTCTTTCCGCCGCCGATAAAGCGGCGACCATTACCATCAATAACGAAACCTCTTATTCCGTGGACGCCGCCGCCTGCCTTGCCGATCCCTACCCGATCCGCGCGGAAGCAAACGGCGAACCGCAGGTGCTGATCGTACATACGCACGGCAGCGAAAGCTACGCGCCGGACGCCGCCTTCCCCTACACGCCCACCGAGTTTGAACGCACGACGGATATCCGCTACAACGTGGTGCGCGTGGGCGACGAATTAGCCGGCGTGCTCGAAAAGAACGGCATTAAAACGCTGCATTGCCGCGAAATGTTCGACACGCCGGCCTATTCCGGCTCTTACGACCGCGCGCTCGAAGAGATCAACGCCGAGATCGAAGCGCATCCCTCGATCAAGGTCGTGATCGACGTACACCGCGATTCTATCCTGACGGACGATAACCGCGCCTACAAAACCTCCTGTACGATCGACGGCAAAGAAATGGCGCAGCTGATGTTCGTCGTCGGCACGAACGACGGCGGGCTGACGCATGACAACTGGCGGGATAACCTGCGCTATGTCTCGGGCCTGCAATACGAGTTGAACCAGCAGCACCCCGGATTGATGCGACCGGTCAACCTGCGCACGCAGCGCTTCAACCAACACGCCCGCGCGGGTTCCATGCTGGTTGAGGTCGGCTCATCCGGCAACACGCTCACAGAGGCGCTCGCTTCGATCCGTTTGTTCGGCGAGGTTCTGGCAGATGACCTAAACGGTGCATAAAACCCCTCATTTGCGCCATGCTATCCGGGAGCAAGTCTCTGAAATGAGGGGTGCAGCCATGGATAAAATTACATTCTCCACCGATTTGGAGCAAAACATCCGCCTGATGCAGGATATTTTTCAGGGGGACAACACGCTTGTCACCCGGCGCGCGCAAAGCCCCAAGGGGCTTTCCTGCGCCGTGTTCTTTTTCGACGGCATGGTAAACGCCATTGCCATCAACCAAAGCATCATCCGGCCCATCGTCTGCTCCGACCGCAAGCGCGTTTCGTCGGAGGAGTTGGCGCAAACCATTTTGCAGGTGAACGACAGCCGCGTGGAGATCGATTCCGACAAGCTGTTCGCTTCCTTTCTATATGGCGACACGGTGGTTTTCACCGAGGGGGAAAGCCGCCCGGTCGTCGTCAACACCAAGGGCTTCACCATGCGCTCGACGCAGGAGCCCACGAACGAGCGCGTGCTTTCCGGCCCGCGCGAGGGCTTTACCGAGTGCTTTATGCCCAATCTGTCGTTGATCCGCCGCCGCCTGAACGACAGGCGGCTCAAATTCACCTTTTTGCGTATCGGCACACGCACCAATACGGTGGTATGCCTCGCTTACCTCGCCGGGGTGTGCGAGGACAAGCTGGTGCAAAACCTGAAAAAGCGCTTGGAATCGCTTGACCCGGACAGCGTGCTGGATTCCAACTATCTAGCCGAACGCATCCGCGACCACCGCTGGTCGCCCTTCCCCACCCTCGGCACCACCGAGCGGCCCGATGTTGTCGCCGCCCGTTTGGTAGAGGGGCGCTGCGCGATCGTGGTGGACGGCAGCCCGGTCGTACTGACCGCACCCTATCTGCTGCAAGAGTGCTTCCAATCGAACGACGATTACTATATCAGCTTTTTGCAGGCTAACCTGTCGCGCCTATTGCGGCTTATCGGTTTTCTGTTTTCCGTATGCGTGCCCGCCATTTATACGGCGCTCATGCTGTACCACCGCGAGCTGATCCCCGCCCGGCTGCTGTTTGCGGTATCGGCGGCGCAGCGAGGCGTGCCCCTACCAGCCGGTTGGGAAACGTTTTTGCTTTTGCTTGTTTTAGAGGCGCTCAAGGAAGCGGGCGCGCGAACGCCCGGCCCCATGGGACAGACGATGAGTATCGTCGGCGGCCTCGTTTTGGGACAGGCGGCGGTATCCGCCCGCTTTGCCGCCGCGCCCACCGTTATCGTCGTTGCGATCGCGGGCGTAACGGGGCTGATGGTGCCCAAGCTGCAAACCGCCGCGCTATACCTTCGCTTCGGCTTGCTGGCCGCCGGGGCGGCTTATGGGCTGTACGGCGTCGGCATCGCGCTCGCGATCATGCTGGCCATGCTGTGCGGCATGCGCTCCTGTTCAGTACCCTATCTGCTCAATCTGGTGCCGCGCGTTTCCATCGAGCACGAGGACGCGTATGTGCGCGCACCCTGGTTTTTCATGCGGCACGACCGCTTCCCCGTAAAAAAGGAGGACAGGCATTGAAAAAACGATCACTGATGGCGCTGTTCGCCGCGCTCACTGTGCTTTGTGGCTGCGCGCGCGAGGTCTCGCCGGTATCGAGCCTTGCGCTCGACCGGCTGGAGGACGGCTACCGACTGACTGCCGAAGTCGTGCGGCAGGACAGTTTGGACGACGCGGCCGCGCCCGCCTATCTCTCCGCCACCGGGCGCGACATGCCCGAATTACTGCAAAACATTGAACGCGTACTGGGCAACGAGCTGTATTTGAACCACGCGCAGGTGCTGCTGATCGACGAAGCGGTCGCCAACGAAGGCATTTTAACGCTGGCGGACTATTTATGCCAGCTCAGCGACGTACGGCTTTCGCTGCGCGCCGCCGTGGTACGGGACGGCGAAGCCGCCGCTCTAATGCAGCAGGATAGCGAGGTATTCGCGCTTGCCGATCTGCTGGACCTTGCCGCCGAGCAGGGCACGCTGCCCGATATGCCGCTTTACCGCGTGACCGAGGTGCTGCATGCGAACGGCACGGCCATTCTGCCCGCGCTGCATGTCGATGAATTCGACCAGATCTCGCCCGCGGGCGTCGCGGTATTCGCTAACGAAAAGCTTTCCTGCTATTTAGATGGAGAAATGGAGGACGGGTTCCATGCGTGAGCGGCTTTTTCCCCGCTGGGGCGCGGCGTTATTCGCGCTGCTGCCACTGGCGGAGCTCCTTTACTGCGGGGTATCGACGCAAACGGCTTATGCGGCCGCGATTGCCAGCTTGATCACCGCGCTGATCGTCGCGGGCGCGGCAAAGCTCGCGCCGTTCACGCGGCAGTACCGCGTTCCCCAATGGGCGCTGGCCGTTTTCGCGCTGTGGCCGCTTTGCCGCTCGCTCTCGCGCATGGCGGTGTTTCTGCAAAAGACGTTGTTTGTCGGGCGGTCGCTGTGGGGACTGATTTTTGCGCTTACGGTAAGCGCGCTACTGATCGCCCGTGTCGGGCAGATCCGTACCGCCATGTGGGCGCTGCCCATCGCGGCGGTAGCCATGACGGTGTGCGCGCTTTCGGGCGTGCTGACGGTAGCCGATCTGCGCGTCACCTATCTGGAAGCGCCGCAATGGGGCCTATGGGGACAGACCGGAGAGATCTTGAACGCCTTGCTTCCCGCCGCCCTCGTGCTGGCGCTCACGCTGCCGGAGGGGCTTTCCGGCGCGGCGGCGCGCGGCATGTCCGCGGGCGGCGCGCTGCTGGCGCTGCTCTGCCTGCGCACGGCGCTGCTTCTGGGCGCGCACACGGCGGCCCTGCTGCCCTACCCCAATTTTACAGCGGCCGGGCTTGCCGCCGTGGGCGACTTTGCGCGCCATGGTGAAGTTTTTTTCGCGGTGCCGCTTATCCTTTGCGATCTTGGGCGCTCCGCCGCCCTTTCCTGCGCGGTACTCGCGCCCATGCGCCGGCTCACCGCCGCGCGAAGCAAACAGCACGCATAACAAAAGGGACGGCTGCAAAGCCGTCCCTTTTGTTATGCTAATGCGCTGCCCAGCAGGGACGCGGCAATCGCCAAAATATACACGTGCGCGGGATAGTAGATGTAGAATAGGTACTTCATGCTTCTTCCCTTTTCGCCGTTGTAGAGTAAGATAAACGGCAGCGACAGCCACATAAAGAAAATATATTGGATGTTCTCGGGCGTTAATCCGATTAAAAGCAGCGTAATGATACAATACAGTGTGTAGAATACCCCCGTAGCCAGCTTACTCTTACGGCAATAATAGAAGCCGATACCGAGCACGACGAATAGCGGGCCGCCCTCGCAAATCAGCGGCAAAGGTACAAAGATCATCAGCGCGTTGGCCGCGAACGGCGCCGCGCTGAGCAGCGGCAGCAGTGCGAAGCTGAGCGCGATAGGCGCCAGAATCCCCAGAATACACAGCGCCATTCGGCCATATTGACGCGTACGCGCCGCGCCGCGCAGGCCCTCGATACAAATGAGGTAAAAAACGATCAACGCCATGGTCGAAAAAATGCCGTTTATCACGATCACATTGTTTTGCAGCGGGAACAGCCGATTCATCACGATATTGCCGAGCTGCATTAGCGTAGCGCCAATATATAGGCGCAGCAGATATTTGCCCCTGCTGTGCGTATAGCCGAAGCCGTTTGCCAGCATAAAGACGAATATGGGGGCCGCGATCCGTCCGATCAGCGTTAATATTTCGGGCACATTCCATAGCGAGGAACCAAAATA
This sequence comes from Butyricicoccus faecihominis, assembly GCF_024462775.1. Taxonomy (GTDB): domain Bacteria; phylum Bacillota; class Clostridia; order Oscillospirales; family Butyricicoccaceae; genus Agathobaculum; species Agathobaculum faecihominis_A. Next base: position 64,158 of record NZ_JANGCE010000001.1, on the reverse strand, counting down.
ATGAATATGGTCGATCGTCATGATGATGAGCGCAAGCAGCTTTAGCTGAAACGCATTGATTCCCTTCTTTTGTGTAAGCTCCATGTTTCTCTCCTTTTGTCTGTTTGTTCTATATGAATAATACAATAATGCAATTCATTTGTCAACCCCTTGTCTGCATCGTTTTGTCCTGCTATAATAAAGGGGTATAAAGGAGAGTTAAGCTATGAACATACAGGTTTTCGGCAAGAATAAATGCTTTGACACAAAAAAAGCGCAGCGTTGGTTCAAGGAGCGCGGTATTAAATTTCAAATGATCGATCTGGCGCAAAAATGTATGTCCGCGGGCGAGCTGGACAGCGTTATAAAAGCGGTCGGCGGGCTGGACGCGCTGATCGACGAAAAGAGCAAGGGCTATGCTTCGCTCGCCTATCTGGCGTATGAAGCGGATAAACGGGAAAAGCTTTTGGAGGACGGTACGCTGCTCAAAACGCCCATTGTCCGCAACGGACGGCAGGCGACGGTCGGGTTCCGGCCGGAGATTTGGGAATCGTGGGAATGAGAGATAGGAAAAGCGCCGGCGACAGCCGGCGCTTCAGACTGTCAAAAAACAATTTTTGACAGTCTGTCGATCGAAACAAAGCCCCATTTCGATCGAGAATTCCGGCTTCTACGCGCGCCTTACAGGCACACTTGAAGCCGGTTTGTATAAAAACCGAGATACATGCTCCCGGTTTTTATGGATTTTGCCGCAAACGGCAAAATCCTATTTTATGCGCGCTGCGGCGCGAAAGGTTCTTTGACAAGCTGAAGCGCCGGCGGCTGCCGGCGCTTTTGTTGTGGCTCGCTTTGCTCGCAATGAAATACGCGGCGGCGGCCGCGTACGGCGTGATGAGGTCATTGTCCAGACCCGCTTCTCTTGGTCTGCGGCCAATTCACCTTCTCACGCCCTACTTTGAGGGTCGTTATACTCTCTTTACAGCAACGCGACCCGTTCCCTTGTAGGGCGCGACGCCCTCGGCGCGCCGTGCTCGAAGGGACGTAACACTTCCTGAGAAACCATGTGCCCTCGCTCGGCCGTACCGGCCTGTTTGATGCTCTCACTTATCCCGGTGCTTCGCTCTTGGCGCGCCGAGGGCGTCGCGCCCTACATTTTCTGTGATTGCAATACTGTTTTGCATTGCTTGACCTTATCTGAATGATATTGGTGTCTTCAGCGCACCTTGCACCTATTTTTACAAGACGTCATTGTTCGTTTTTTTAATGTTTTATCGCAATTTATATAGCTAAAAGCTATAATTGATTTGAATTACAGATATCAATATAATATAAGTAGAGAAAATAAAACAAATAATTTTCTCTGCTTATATTAGGAGGTGTCATCATGGAATTCAAACAATCCACATTATCCGAGCTGCGCGAGGAACTGAAATACTCTGTCGAAAACCTGCTGATCGACCTGTTTGTGATCGACTGCTTTGTGCGCTGTCCCGCAAAGGAGGAATGGAACACCGAAGTACTGCGATCTTCCCTGCACCGCGCGGACGCTTTTTTAAAGCAGCATACGGACGATGTTTATTCCGTGGGCAAAATTTTCATTCACAGGCTTGAAGAAGAGGCCGCGTCAGCGTGACGCGGCCTCTAATGTAGGGCCGCGTGACTCACTCGGCCGCCTGCGACTACCGCCGCGTATTTAATCGTTCGCGCAGCGAACCACCATAGATAGCGACGGACGTAACGCCCCCCATTCGTCACGCGCCTATGGCGCGCGCCACCTTCCCCTCGTAGGGGGAAGGCCAAGAAACGTGGGCGCGCCAAACAGTTCGGCCCGGCCGAGCGGAGGTACCCATCCAAATGAATCCCCCGGCACCCCGTTCCCCGGTTTTCTCCCAACCCCGCAAAATACGGCGGCGGGCATACGGGCGGCGCACCGCCAAATGTAGGGCTGAGTGACTCACTCGGCCGCTCGCGGCTACCGCCGCGCATTTAATCGTTCGCGCAGCGAACCACCAGTAAACGCAATAAGCAAGGCCGCGTCAGTGTGACGCGGCCTCGCTGTTTTAGTTTTTCAGGCTCTGGATCGGGGCCGGAATACGGCCGCCGCGATGGATGAATTTCGCCGGGGACCCCGTCGAAATGGGCATGATCGGCGCGGAGCCGAGCAAACCGCCGAACTCCACCATATCGCCCACCTTTTTGCCGATGGCGGGAATGACGCGCACGGCGGTGGTTTTGGAATTGACCACGCCGATGGCGATCTCGTCCGCGATCAGGCCGGAGAGCACCTCCGCCGTCGTGTCGCCGGGCACGGCGACCATATCGATGCCGACCGAGCAGACCGCCGTCATGGCTTCCAGCTTTTCCAGAGAAAGCGCGCCCGCCTGCGCGGCGGCGATCATACCCTCATCCTCGGAAACCGGTATGAACGCACCGGATAGGCCGCCAACGCTCGACGACGCCATAACGCCGCCCTTCTTAACCGCATCGTTCAGCATGGCGAGGATGGCGGTCGTGCCGCAGCATCCGCACACGTCAAGGCCGACCTCTTCCAGAATGCGGGCGACCGAATCGCCGATCGCCGGGGTGGGCGCGAGCGACAGGTCGACAATACCGAACGGCACGCCAAGGCGGCTGGACGCGAGCGAGCCGACCAACTGGCCCATGCGGGTGATTTTAAACGCGGTCTTTTTGATGACCTCGGCCACTTCATTAATAGAGCAGTCCCCCACCCGCCGAATCGCGGACTGGACGACGCCCGGGCCGGAAACGCCGACATTGATCACGGTTTCCGGCTCACCGATGCCGTGGAACGCGCCCGCCATAAACGGGTTATCATCCACCGCGTTGGCGAAAACGACCAGCTTGGAGCAGCCCATCGATTCATTATCCCGCGTCAGTTCCGCGGTTTGCTTGATGATGCGGCCCATCAGCTCGATCGCATCGAGATTGACGCCCGCCTTGGTGGAAGCGACGTTGACGGACGAGCAGACAAGCTCGGTCTCGGCCAGCGCTTCGGGGATGGAGTGGATCAGTATTTCATCGCCCTTGGCAAAGCCCTTTTGCACTAAGGCGGAAAAACCGCCGACGAAGTTGACGCCGGTCGAATGCGCCGCGCGGTCGAGCGCTTTGGCAAGCGGCACGTAGCTGGTGGCGTTCGTCACCGCGCCGATCATCGCGATCGGCGTTACCGAAATACGCTTGTTGATGATCGGAATGCCCAGCTCGCGCTCGATCTGCTCGCCGGTGGATACCAGCTTTTCCGCGCGGCGGGTGATCTTGTCGTACACCTTATCGCTGAGGACACCTATATCGTCCGACGCGAGGTCGCGCAGCGAGATGCCCATGGTAATCGTTCGGATATCGAGGTGTTCCTCCTCGATCATCTTGATCGTTTCTAAAACGTCATGTGTATTGATATTCGTCATGTTTCTCCCGCCCTCAGATCGTGTGCATGGCGTTGAAGATATCCTCGTGCATGGTGTGAATCTTCATGCCGAGCTCTTCGCCGTCCTTGTCGAGCAGGTCGACCAGCGCGGTGAAGTCCACCGTGCAATGATCGATATTGACCAGCATGACCATGGCGAACATATCCTCCATGACGTTCTGCGAAATATCAACGATATTGACCTGATGAGCGTACAGCGTGTCCGAAATCTTGGCGATAATGCCCGTTCGATCCTTGCCGACGACTGTAATAACTGCGCGCATTTTAATAAACCACCTTTTTAATTAGTAATGAGAAATTAGCAATTAGTAATTTATAGCGACTTGGCTTAAGCGTTAGGAGCGGTATTCAAAAATTACTCATTCCTAACTACTAATTACTAATTATTCCGTTGTGCCTGCTGAAACAATGAAGTTGATGATGCTGTTGGATACCAAAAAGCCCTTTTCGGTAAGGTGCCAGCGCGTGCCCTTGTGGGCGACAAGCTCCTGCCCCATCAGGGCGCGGAACGCTTCCTCGTAGGGCGTGGAATCGATGTTGTAGCGCTTTTCCAGATCGAGAAAATCAACGCCCTCCGCCGTGCGCAGACGCACCATCAGGTATTCGCCCTGCCGCTGGAAGGTGGCGATCTCGTCCTCGTCGCGGATGATGTCCTCGCCGCCGATATATGCCTTGATATCCCGCGCGAACTCAAACCGGCGGCCATTCATAAACGAATGCGCACCCGGACCAAGGCCGAGGTATTCGGAAAGATCCCAGTATTTTTGGTTGTGCCGCGAGCGGCAGCCGGGCTTTGCAAAATTCGATATTTCATAATGTTCAAACCAGTTTCTTGCCAGCAGGTCGCACAGCGCAAGGTATGTATCGGCCTGTTCGTCATCCTCCGGCAAAACAGGGGCTTCGCGCCCCATTTTCGTCGCGGGTTCCAGCTTTAGGCCATAGCAAGACAGATGGCGCGGGCCGAGCGCCAAGCACTCGGTCGCCGAGTGCAGCACTCCCTGCCGCGTCTGTCCGGGCAGGCCGTACATCAGATCCAGACTGATGTTTTCAAACCCGCGCTCACGCGCCAGATCGACGGCAGCCTTCGCCTGTTCAAACGTGTGGATACGGCCGATGCGCTTTAGCTCTTCGTCGTCCGCCGACTGCACGCCAAAGGACAGACGGTTCACCCCCGCCTTGCGCAACGCGTCCAGCAGTTTTTTATCCGTGCTTTCCGGGTTGCACTCTACGGTGATTTCAGCGTCTTCATCGACCACGAACTTGTTTTTGACTTCCTGCAAAATACGGGTCAAATACTTAGGCCCTAAACAGGACGGCGTTCCGCCGCCCAGATAGACGGTATCCACCGTGTAGCCGCCGCATACCCTGCCGTACTCGCGGATATGGCTGAGCAGCGCCGACACGTAACCCTTCATCAGGCTTTCATCGGTCACGGAATAAAAATCGCAATAACCGCATTTGGAAACGCAGAAAGGGATGTGCAGATACAGCCCCAACGGTTTATTTTTATAACTGAATTTTCCCATTATTCCTCATCCAGCTTGAGCACCGCCATAAAAGCCTCGGTCGGCAACTGTACCGTGCCAAGCGTGCGCATCTTCTTTTTGCCTTCCTTTTGCTTTTCCAGCAGCTTTTTCTTTCGCGTGATATCGCCGCCGTAGCACTTAGCCAGCACGTCCTTGCGCATGGCCTTTACCGTTTCGCGCGCGATTACCTTGCCGCCGATCGCGGCTTGGATCGGCACCTCGAACAGTTGGCGCGGAATGTTATCCTTTAGCTTTTCGCAGATGCGGCGGGCGCGGCCGTAGGCCTTTTCCCGGTGCGCGATAAAGGACAGCGCGTCCACCTGATCGCCGTTCAGCAGCAAATCGACCTTGACAAGATCGCTTTTGCGGTAATCCAAAAACTCATAATCCAGCGAAGCGTAGCCCTTGGTGCGGGCCTTGAGCGCGTCGAAGAAATCATAAATGATCTCGCCGGTCGGCATTTCGTAGTGCAGTTCAACAAGGTTCGCGTCCAGATACTTCATATCCTTGAATACGCCGCGCCGGTCCTGACACATCGGCATGATGTTGCCGACATACTCCTGCGGGGTCATGATCGTGGCTTTGACAAACGGCTCGTGCGCCTCTTCGATAATCACCGGATCGGGGTAATCATGCGGGTTATCGCACATGATGGACGTGCCGTCGGTCTTAACGACCTCGTAAATTACGCTGGGCAGCGTCGTAACCAGATCAAGATCGAACTCGCGTTCCAGACGCTCCTGAATGATCTCCATGTGCAGCATGCCGAGAAAGCCGCAGCGGAAGCCGAAGCCCAGCGCGACCGAGCTTTCCGGTTCAAACGAGAGCGCCGCGTCGTTCAGCTGCAGTTTTTCCAGCGCGTCGCGCAGGTCGGGGTATTTGGAGCCGTCCTCCGTATAAATGCCGCAAAAGACCATGGGGCGCGCCGGACGGTAGCCGGGCAGCGGTTCCGAAGCCGGGCGTTCGGCCTCGGTCACGGTATCGCCCACGCGGGTATCCGATACGGTTTTGATCGAAGCGGTAAAGTAACCTACCTCGCCCGCCGTCAGTTCCTGCTGCGCGGAAAGGCCGAGCGGCTGCATGTAGCCGCATTCCAGCACCTGAAACACCGCGCCCGTCGCCATCATGCGTACCTTCATGCCGGGCGTGAGCCGCCCGTCCATCAGCCGCATGTAGACGATAACGCCCTTATAGGGATCGTACTGGCTATCAAAGATCAGCGCGCGCAAAGGCGCGTCCGCGTCCCCTTCGGGCGCGGGAATTTCGGTCACGATGCGTTCCAGCACCGAGCGGATGTTGATATCCATTTTAGCCGAAATTTCGGGCGCGTCCTCGGCGGGTATGCCGATGATGTCCTCGATCTCGGTCTTGACGCGCGCGGGGTCGGCCGCGGGCAGGTCGATCTTGTTGACAATGGGCACGACCTCCAAATTATGGTCGAGCGCAAGGTAGGTGTTGCCCAGCGTCTGCGCTTCGATGCCCTGCGCGGCGTCCACCACCAGAAGCGCGCCCTCGCACGCGGCGAGCGAGCGCGAGACCTCGTAGTTAAAGTCCACGTGGCCGGGCGTGTCGATCAGGTTCATCTCATAGGTTTCGCCGTTGTCCGCTTCATATTCCATGCGCACGGCGCGCGCTTTGATCGTAATGCCGCGCTCGCGCTCCAAATCCATATTATCGAGCAGCTGTTCCTCCATTTCGCGCTGCGAAACCGCCTTGCACTTTTCCAGCAGGCGGTCGGCCAGCGTCGATTTGCCGTGGTCGATATGGGCAATGATGGAGAAATTCCGTATCCGTTCGCGATTTTTCACACCGTATGGCTCCTTATCCGAAATCGAAAATTGCAATATGGAAATATTATAACACGTTTGCCCCTATCCCACAAGCGATTCTTTGACACGCCGGGCGATGAAAAAAGCACAAAAAAACCTTGCGAAAAACGCTTGCATTTTCACAGTGCGCGGTGTATACTTTACCCCAGTGAAACAAGAAAACTTATGGTTTCACAAGGTAACTGAATAATGTTCTTCAGGGCAGGGTGAAATTCCCTACCGGCGGTATAGCCCGCGAGCGGGTGCTTTGGCACCAAGCAGATTCGGTGAAACTCCGAGGCCGACAGTATAGTCTGGATGAAAGAAGAATGATGCGGATGGTGGTATCGTTGTACCCTTTTCCGTTTGTTTGCTGTTCTGGAATGTGGTTTTATCCGCATTTCAGTTTTTTTGTTTACGGCATTTTTGCGCCCCGAAGGTATTTTTCGGGGCGCTTTTTATTTTTAGGAGGGATGCATTTTGACCGATGAGGATTATATGCGCCGCGCGCTCATGCTGGCAAGGCGCGGCGAAGGCCGCGTCAGCCCAAACCCCATGGTTGGCTGCGTGATCGTGAAGGAAGGCCGCGTCATCGGCGAAGGCTGGCATGAAAAATGCGGCGGCCCGCACGCCGAACGCGCCGCGCTGGCCGCCTGCGCGGAAAGCCCACAGGGCGGCACGCTCTACGTCACGTTGGAGCCTTGCTGCCACTGGGGCCGTACGCCGCCCTGCACGGACGCGATTATGGAAAAACGCCTTGCCCGCGTCGTCGTCGGCTGTCTGGACGCGAACCCGCTCGTCGCGGGAAACGGCGTGCAAACGCTTCGCACCGCCGGGGTCGCAGTAGCTACCGGCGTACTGGAAGCCGACTGTAAAAAGCTTAACGAAGTGTTCTTTCACTTTATCCAAAACCAAACGCCCTTTGTGACCCTGAAATACGCCATGACGCTGGACGGCAAGCTTGCCGCCCACACGGGCGACAGCAAATGGGTGACCGGCGAAACGGCGCGGGCGCACGTGCACCGAACGCGAAACCGGCTTTCCGCTATCATGGTCGGCCTTGGCACGGTCTTGCAGGACGATCCCCTGCTCACCTGCCGGATGGAGGGCGGGCGCGACCCGGTGCGCATCGTCTGCGACAGCCGCCTGCGCATCCCGCCAGACTGCCGGCTTGTGCGCTCGGCGCGCGTTTCGCCGCTGCTGATCGCGGCGGCCGAACGGAACGCGCGCGCGGAAGCGCTTGAGCGGGCGGGCGCGGAGATCCTTTTGTGCAACACCGTGAACGGCCGCATCGATCTGGCCGACTTGATGCGCCGTCTTGGCGCGCGCGGAATCGACAGCGTGCTGCTGGAGGGCGGCGCGGCCCTGCATTTTGCCGCGCTGGAAGCCGGTATTGTCCACAAGGTGCAGGCCTACATAGCGCCCAAGCTGATCGGCGGCGCGGGGGCTAAAAGCCCGGTCGGCGGGCAGGGCTTTGCCAAAATGGCGGACGCGCTGCCGCTGCGGCATATGACCGTCTCCCCATTGGGCGAGAACTTTTTGCTGGAAGGAGAATTGGCATGTTCACCGGTATCGTAGAGGAAATGGGGCGCATTGCCCGGGTCGAGCACGGCGCGAAGGGCGCGCGTCTATATGTTTCCGCGCGCACCGTGTTGGAAGGCACGAAACCCGGCGACAGTATTGCGGTAAACGGCGTGTGCCTGACCGCCACCGACCTAACGGCAAACAGCTTTGCCGCCGATGTGATGGCGGAAACGCTGCGCCGGTCGAATCTCGGTGCGCTTTCGTCAGGCGCATGCGTCAATTTGGAACGCGCGATGCCGGCGAACGGACGCTTCGGCGGGCACATCGTTTCCGGCCATATCGACGGCACGGGCGCCGTTATCGAGCTGCGTCGCGAGGACAACGCCGTATGGGTAAAGGTTCGCGCCGCCCCTTCCCTGACGCGCTATATGGTGGAAAAGGGATCGATCGCGATCGACGGCGTCAGCCTTACGATCGCCGCGGTATCTGAAAGCGATTTTTCAGTATCCGTCATTCCGCACACGGGCGCGGAAACCACGCTGCTCACCCGCCGTCCGGGCGACGCGGTCAATCTGGAATGCGACGTGATCGGCAAATATGTAGAAAAGCTGCTGGCTACGGAACAGCGGCAAGGGATTACACCGGCCTTTCTGGCCCAAAACGGATTCTTTTAAAGGAGGAACCATCTGATGCAAAACACCATTGAACAGGCGCTCCAAGACCTTCGGGAGGGCAAGCTCATTCTTGTCATTGACGATCCGGAACGCGAAAACGAGGGCGACCTGATCTGCTCGGCGGATGCAGCGACAACGGAAAACGTCAATTTTATGGCGACCTTCGCCAAGGGCCTGATCTGTATGCCGATGTCCGGCGAGCTGGCCGACCGGCTCGGCCTGCCGCCCATGGTCGAGCAGAACACCGATAACCATGAGACCGCCTTCACCGTATCCATCGACTACCGCGAAACGACAACCGGCATTTCCGCCGAGGAACGCGGCCTGACCGCCCGCATGTGCGTCTCGCCGGACGTATCCCCCGCTGATTTTCGCCGCCCGGGCCACATGTTCCCTCTGCGCGCGGTAGAGGGCGGCGTGCTCAAGCGCGCCGGGCATACCGAGGCAACGACCGACCTATGCGCGCTGGCAGGGCTGCCCGCCTGCGGCCTTTGCTGCGAAATCATGCGGGACGACGGCACGATGATGCGCACGACCGAGCTGACCGCGTTTGCCAAAACGCACGGCCTGACCATGATCTCCCTTGCCGACCTAATCGCCTACCGCCGCCGCACGGAAACGCTGATCGAGCGGGTGGCGTGCGCGGATTTCCCCACGCGGTACGGTCATTTCCGTATTTACGGCTATGTCAATAAGCTGAACGGCGAGCACCACGTCGCCATGACCATGGGCGATGTAACGGACGGCGCGCCCGTTTTGGGCCGCGTGCACTCCGAATGCCTGACCGGCGACGCGCTTGGCTCGGCCCGCTGCGACTGCGGCGAGCAGTACGACGCGGCCATGCGCATGATCGCCAAGGACGGGCGCGGCGTTATGGTATACATGCGGCAGGAAGGGCGCGGCATCGGCCTGATCAACAAGCTAAAGGCTTACGAATTGCAGGATAAGGGCATGGACACCGTGGAGGCCAATGTGGCGCTGGGCTTCCCGCCCGATCTGCGGGATTACGGACTGGGCGCGCAGATACTCAGCGATCTGGGCGTGCGCCGCCTGCGGCTGCTGACCAACAACCCCACCAAGGTGGTCGGTTTGGGCGGCCATGGAATTGAAATCGTCGAGCGCGTGCCGATCCAGATCGCCGCCAACCCGCACGACGCGTTCTACCTCAAGACCAAGCAAAGCAAGATGGATCACATGACCGAATACAAATAAACGGAGGAACAGAAAATGAAGCTGATCGAAGGAAAACTGACCGCGCCCGCCGGTAAATTCGCCATTGTCGCCGCGCGGTTTAATGACTTTATCGTGTCCCGCCTTGTGGAGGGCGCGGAGGATACGTTAAAGCGCCACGGCGTCGCGGATGAGGATATTGAGCTTGCCCGCGTGCCGGGCGCGTTCGAGATACCGCTGATCGCGAAAAAGCTGGCGGAAACCGGCCGCTACGCGGCGGTCATCTGTCTGGGCGCGGTCATTCGCGGCTCCACCTCGCACTATGATTTCGTCTGCGCCGAGGTATCCAAGGGCGTTGCCTCGGTCGGTTTGGAAACCGGCGTGCCCACGCTGTTCGGCGTTTTAACGACGGACAGCATCGAACAAGCCATCGAGCGCGCCGGGACCAAGGCGGGCAACAAGGGCGCGGACGCCGCCCTCTCCGCGATTGAAATGGTCGATCTGGCGCGGCAGATCTAAATCTTATCGCATCAAAAAACGCGCGCACAGGCAATGACCGCCTGCGCGCGCGTTTTGCTATGCTTATCAGCTTTTCTTTGCCATGCGGTATCTCGTGATAACCGTTTGAATGATCTCCGGGGTCTCAATCTCCCTCGGCACGGGCGGTATCTTTTGTTGCTCCACCCCCCGAAGGCTTTGGAACAGGACGAAATACATAGAACCCAAGCCTGTCACGGTCCTATCCGTTATGGGTATTTTTTTGATGTCCTCTACCTCTAAAACCGCCAGCAGCGCTTCTCTGATATAATTACTGAAATGCACGCCGGCTCGCTTGTCCTTGGATAAACTGCTTTCCACCGCTTGCCATAAATAATTTCCCAGTGCAAGGTGCGCCGTGGGATATTCGTGAAACAGGCGTTCCCCATATTGAATATAGGTGTAAACATCTTCCCACGCCTCGGTCAAGTCTTTCATGGTATGTCCTCCATTAGCATCATGCTATTTCCATATCAGCTCGTTCGCTTCATGAGGTTCAATGGCTCCGTACGCTTGCTCGACCTCATTTAAATGATTGATTAAGACAAATTCAATATAGTTTGTCATGGAACGATGTTTGTTGGTCGCAAGGACACCAATTTTATTATAAACGTCTTCGGCAAGGCGTAAGGTGAAAACTCGTTTGTTGGTAGCCATAAAACCATCCTCCTTTGCGGGTATATTTTTATGGTACAACAAAATCAAGTATTTTTATGCAGTCTACGTGATAGCTATATGATATCACTTTTTGTATTACCAGGTTACCTCAATTGAGTTAACCGACATTTTCAGTTTGTCAAGCCCTTAGGCAAAATTGGTTCGTTTCCGTACATATTTTGCATCCTTGCAGCCTGCTATCTCCCTACGAGCGGCGTGGTGAGGTCACCCCGCCCTACAGCGCCGCTTAAAAGTAGGGCGGCGTGACCCCACGCCGCCGTTCGCGGCTACCGCCGCGCATTATTTCATTATTGAATTGTGAGCGTTATAAACCCACCTAAATCCGTTCTTTTGTCCACCGAAGTAACTCTTCATAATCAGCCGATCCGTCAGCGACTTTTAAAAATATCTCACTCAATTCGCCTTTTTGAAGCTGGCGCAATGGCATTTTGTTAATCTGTAGTACAATTAAAAGAGCCAAAGCGCTAATTCGTTTGTTTCCATCCACAAAAGCATGGTTTGCGGATAGTCCGAAGGACAGGCGAACCGCCTTTTCAACAACACTTGGAAACAGCTCCATACCATCAAACACTTGAAGCGGGGCATTAAGCGCAGACTCCAGCAGAGATTCATCTCGCACTCCCGTGCTGCCGCCAGTCTCCGCAAGCAGTTGATCGTGCATATCAAGAATTAATTCTTTGGACAGCCAATTCATTTTGCAAGTACCTCAAAATCTTTTCGATAAGCATCAATCAGCTTACTCGATGCATCGAGCACCTCTGCCTTTGCAGGGTATTCGATCTGATCACCTGCCTCCAATGTGCAGCCGACCTCGAAGGGAAATTTCCGCTCACGAACCATTTTTTTGACAAAAATATTAATTGCGGCGGAAGCGGACAACCCGATCTCCGAACAAAGCAAATCCAGCTGTTTTTTTACATCCGCGTCAATTCGTATCGTCATATTTGTGTTAGCCATATTATCATCTCCTGTGCTTAGTATAATCCGCTCCATTAAAAATGTCAACGAAATGCACATAATATTACGTGCATTTCGTTGACATAAATATAATCTCACACTATTACGCATCAAATATATGAGCGTCAGCGAACCACCGAGCTCCGCTGATCAATCGATCACCAGCGCCTCGCGCAGCGTGCGCAGGCTGGCGAGGTGGCCGTCCAGCATGGAAAGGGTCAAATCCTCCATCTCAAGCGCTACCTCTTCATCGTACCCCGACATGCGCGCGACCGAGAAAAATTCCTTCCACCACTTGGCGTCGTGTCCCGCGCCGACCGCGACGAAGTTCCACGCGCGCCCGGCGAAAGCGTCGATCGGCTTGGTGTCCAGCAAGCCGTTGGGCTGCCAGTAGCGGCGTTCCGGACGCGAATCCTTTCCGTGAATATGGTACAGCGCCTGATGCTCGCCCAGCACGCGCGCGGCCTCGATCGGGTCGCCGCCCATCCAGAACAAATGGCTGGGGTCGAGGTTCATGCCGACCATTGGGCCGACCGCGTCGCGCAAACGCAGGCAGGTTTCCGGGTTATAAACGAGCTGCGCGCCGTGGTTTTCCAGCGCGATACGCGTAACGCCGCAATCCTCTGCCATTTGAACGATATCCTTCCACACCGGGATGGCGACCTCGTTCCACTGATAGTCCAAAACATCCTGCGTTTCAGGCGGCCAAGAGGTGGTAATCCAAACCGGCGTTTTGTCGCCCTTGCACCCGGCGGGCAGGCCGCTCATCATAACGATTTTCTTTACACCGAGCTGACGCGCCAGTTCAAAGGTCTTTTTCGTTACGTCCATTTCATGCTCATACGCAAGCGGATTGCCCGAGCAATTAAGCGCGCACAGCGTAAGGCCCTTGGCGCGGATCGCATCGTACCATTTCTGGCGCGCGGTCGCGTCATGTACGAGCAGGTCAAGGTCGCAATGGGGCGCGGCCGACCAGTTGCCGGTGGCGATCTCCAACGAAGCGACGCGCTGCTCCACGCAAAAATCGAGCATTTTATCAAAGGGCATATCGAGGGTACATGTTTTTACTGCAAGTTTCATGATTCCGGTTCCGCTCCTTTTTTCTTTTCTTGTGCTCATTTTAACATACTATATAACCGGTCCGCAAGCGTTTCGGCCGGTGTTTGGCGGCGCGCCCTGATTTCCCGTTTTCCCTTGCAAAGCCCGGCGCTTTATGATACAGTCATGTTGCTTTGATAGAAAGAAGGGAGAAAAACGGATGGACGCGGACGTTATTATCGTGGGCGCGGGCCCGGCGGGTATTTTTACCGCGCTTGAAATGTTGAATCAAGGTACCACGCAGCGCATTCTAATGGTAGAAAAGGGTCAGCCGGTCGAAAAGCGGCACTGCCCCAAGGCAAAGACCGGCAAATGCATGAACTGCCGCCCCTATTGCCATATTACCACCGGCTTTTCCGGCGCGGGCGCTTTTTCGGATGGCAAGCTTTCGCTTTCCCACGAGGTCGGTGGCGATCTGCCCACGCTGATCGGCCCGACGCTCGCGCAGCAGACGATCGATTATACCGACGGGATCTATCTTTCCTTTGGCGCCGATCAGCACGTGGAGGGCGCGCAAAACACCGAAGAGGTAAAGGAGATACGCAAGCGCGCGATTCAAGCGGGTCTAAAGCTGGTGGACTGCCCCATCCGCCACCTTGGCACGGAAAAGGCGCAGCAGATCTACGGCGCGATTCAAAAACACCTGCTGGACAACGGCGTGGAGCTTCTATTCGGCTGGGAATGCCGCGACCTTATTCTGGATGGCGAGACCTGCCTTGGCGTATCGCTCGCGCGAAGCGGTGAAACGCGGGAGCTGCGCGCCAAAAACACCATCATCGCGACCGGGCGGCGCGGCGCGGATTGGCTGGAGCGCATCTGTGAGGAGCACCACATCGCCCACCAGCCCGGCACGGTCGATATCGGCGTGCGGGTAGAGGTGCGCAGCGAAGTGATGGAGCGCGTGAACAATATTCTTTACGAATCCAAGCTGATCGGCTATCCGCATCCGTTTAAGAACAAGGTGCGCACCTTCTGCCAGAATCCGGGCGGCTTTGTTTCGCAGGAAAATTACGATAACGATCTCGCGGTCGTAAACGGGCATTCTTATAAGGAACTAAAAAGCAACAACACCAACCTTGCTATTTTGTGCTCGCACAACTTTTCCGAGCCGTTCAACCAACCGATCGCGTACGCCCAAAAGGTGGGCGAGCTGACCAATATGCTGGGCAGCGGCCACATCCTCGTGCAGCGCTACGGCGATATTCTGGACGGCAAGCGCACTTGGCAGCAGGAGCTTTCCCGCTCCAACCTAACGCCCACCCTGCCGGACGCGGTCGCGGGCGATATCACCGCCGCCATGCCCTATCGCGCGATGGTCAATATTCTGGGCTTTATGCAGGCGGTCGATCAAGTGGTGCCCGGCTTCGCTTCTATTGAAACCCTGCTGTATTCTCCGGAACTGAAATTTTACTCCAACCGCGTGAAGATGGACCAAACGTTTACGACCAGCCTTACCGGCCTTTTCTGCCTTGGCGATTCCTCCGGCTGGACGCGCGGCCTGATGATGGCTTCCGCCATGGGCGTGCTGATGGGCCGCCGTCTTGCGGCGGAGGAATCAAATTAATTCCTTGAAAAGCAGCGTCTTTGCCGTTTTGCGGCAAAGACGCATTTTCATTTAACAAAATATTCATAAACGAGACTTGACTTTGCAGGGCGACGGTGGTAAATTAGTTTTAGCACTCGAGGGAGATGAGTGCTAAACACAAAAAAGGAGCGACGCCGCATGGAGCTTTCCGAACGCAAAAAACAGATCCTGAAGGCCATCATCGGCGATTATATCCGCACAGCCGAACCGGTCGGATCCAAAACTCTGGCCGCCGGGCATGAGCTCCCCTTCTCCTCCGCCACCATCCGAAACGAGATGAGCGAGCTGGAGGAGCTGGGCTTCCTCGAAAAGCCGCATACTTCGGCGGGCCGCATCCCCTCCGCTTTGGGTTACCGCCTGTACGTGGATGAGCTGATGACCCGCATGGAAGACGCGCCGGACACCGACGAAATGCCGTTTCAGCGCATGATGCAGCACAAGGTGAAGGAGCTGGACCGCCTGATTCAAGAGGCCGGCAAGCTGATTTCCAACCTTACGGATTATGCGTCGGTCGCGATCACGCCCGCGATGACGCAAACCGCCATTCGCCGTTTTGAGATCATCGCGGTGGATAAGCTGAATTTCGTTATCGTCGTTGTGACGGAATCCGGTACGGTAAAAAACAAAATGGTGCGCACGCTGGCCGATGTGACCGCGGATGAAGCCGAACTGCTGACCTACGTGCTCAACCAAACCTTGACCGGCCTGCCGCTTTCCCATATCACCGCCGAACGGTTCGATATTGTCCGCCGCGCCGCCGGGCTGTCCGCCCTGCTTGCGCCGGTGGCCGAATACATCGCCGAGCTGATTGAAGAGCTGGGCAGCCAGCGCGTTTATTTAGAAGGCGCGACCAAGCTGCTGCACTACCCCGAATACCGGGATCTGAAAAAAGCGCAGACCCTGCTCGATTACATGGACGACGACACGCATCTGCTGCCGGTCGCCCGCAAGATCGACGGCGTGCAAATTTTCATCGGCCCGGAAAACGGTGAAAACCCAATGAGCGAAACCTCTGCCATTTACGCAAAATACGATATCGGTAAGATCGGCCAAGGTGCGATCGGCATCGTCGGCCCGACGCGCATGGACTATGCCACGCTTTCCGCCCGCCTTTCCCGCTTTGCGAAGGGCCTGAACAAGCTGATCGCCGAAACCTTTTTGGATGAAAAAGAATAACGGAGGCATCAAATCAACATGAGCAAGAAAAAGAAGCCGGAAGCTGCTGCGCAGGAGCAGACGACGGAAAGCAGCGAGGTAGAAACCGAGAATACCAAGGCCGCTGAAGCCGAAGCTGAACAGACCGAACCCGAAGCGCAAGCCGAGACCGCCCCGGAAGCCGAAGCCGCTAAAGTTCCGGACGACGACCTCAAGGCTAAGTTCGACGACCTGAACGACCGGTATTTGCGCATGGCGGCGGAGTACGACAACTTCCGCAAGCGCAGCCAGCGCGAACGCGATCGCATCCACGCAGACGCGGTCTCGCACGCGGTGAAGGCGCTGCTGCCGACCTACGACAATTTGGAACGCGCCGTTAAGGCCGAGACCACGGACGCTGAATATAAAAAAGGCGTTGAAATGACCATGACCCAGCTGGTAGAAAGCCTAAAGGGCCTGAACGTCACCGTAATTGAGGCAGCGCCCGGCACCCCGTTCGATCCCAACCTGCACAACGCCGTCATGCATATTGAGGACGAGGCGTTTGCGGAAAATGTGATCGCCGAGGCGTTCCAGCAGGGCTTCCAGATCGGCGACCATGTCATTCGCCATTCGATGGTCAAAGTCGCAAATTAATTAGGAGTTAGAAATTAGGAATTGCGGTTCCGCGCGGAGCGCGGATATTTGATAAGCGGCTTACAGCCGCACCATGATTACTAATTACTAACTACTAATTACAAATTCACTTTATCAATCAAGAATCTTAACTATAAGGAGTGCAATAATCATGGGCAAAATCATTGGTATCGACCTTGGCACCACAAACTCTTGCGTGGCGGTCATGGAGGGCGGCGAAGCCGTCGTTATCCCTAACGCGGAAGGCGCGCGCACGACCCCTTCGGTCGTCGCGTTTTCTAAGGACGGCGAGCGCATGGCCGGTCAGGTAGCAAAGCGTCAGGCCGTGACCAACGCGGACCGCACCATTAGCTCCATCAAGCGCGAAATGGGCACGAACTACCGCGTAAGCATCGATGATAAGCAGTATTCCCCGCAGGAAGTTTCCGCGATGATCCTGCAAAAGCTGAAGGCGGACGCGGAAGCTTATTTGGGCGCCACGGTTTCGCAGGCGGTCATCACCGTTCCCGCTTACTTTACCGACTCCCAGCGTCAGGCCACCAAGGACGCGGGCAAGATCGCGGGCCTTGACGTGCTGCGCATCATCAACGAGCCGACCGCTGCCGCGCTGGCTTATGGCGTGGATAAGGAGACCGAGCAGAAGGTCATGGTATACGACCTTGGCGGCGGTACGTTCGACGTTTCCATCCTCGACATCGGCGACGGCGTGCTCGAAGTGCTGGCCACCGCGGGCAACAACCGTCTGGGCGGCGACGACTTTGACAAGCGTATTATGGACTGGATCGTCGCGGAATTTAAGAAATCCAACGGCATCGACCTTTCCGGCGACAAGATGGCCATGCAGCGCCTGAAGGAAGCCGCGGAAAAGGCCAAGATCGAGCTTTCCGGCATGGCGCAGACCTCGATCAACCAGCCGTATATCACGGCCGACGCGACCGGCCCCAAGCACCTCGAATTAACGCTGACCCGCGCCAAGTTCAACGAGCTGACCGCCGATCTGGTCGAAGCGACCATGGGCCCGGTGCGTCAGGCCATGTCGGACGCCGGCCTGTCCTCCGGTGATCTGGCGAAGGTGTTGCTCGTGGGCGGCTCCAGCCGCATCCCCGCCGTGCAGGACGCCGTAAAGGGCATCACCGGCAAGGACGGCTTTAAGGGCATCAACCCGGACGAATGCGTTGCCATCGGCGCCGCCATTCAGGCGGGCGTGCTGGGCGGCGAAGTCAAGGACGTGCTGCTGCTTGACGTTTGCCCGCTGTCCCTCGGCATTGAAACGCTGGGCGGCGTGTGCACCAAGCTGATCGAACGCAACACCACCATCCCGACCAAGAAGAGCCAGACCTTCTCCACCGCGGCCGATAACCAGCCCTCCGTTGAGATCCACGTGCTGCAGGGCGAGCGCGAAATGGCCGCCGGCAACAAGACGCTGGGCAAGTTCAGTCTGGACGGTATCGCCCCCGCGCCGCGCGGCGTGCCGCAGATCGAAGTAACCTTTGATATCGACGCGAACGGCATCGTCAATGTATCCGCCAAGGACCTCGGCACCGGCAAGGAGCAGAAGATCACAATCACGGCTTCCTCCAACCTTTCGCAGGACGAGATCGACAAAGCCATGCACGAGGCCGAGCAGTTCGCCGAGCAGGATAAGAAGAACAAGGAAGCGGTGGAGACCCGCAACAGCGCCGAACAGCTGGTGTTCCAGTCCGAAAAGGCGCTGACCGATCTGGGCGATAAGCTCTCCGCCGAGGAAAAGACCACCGTGCAGGCCGAGATCGACAAGGTCAAGGAAGCGCTTAAGGGCACTGATAACGAGATGATCAAGATGGCGTCCGATTCCCTTTCCCAGAAGTTCGGCGAACTGGCCAGCAAGATCTATCAGCAGCAGGCGCCGCAGGGCGACCCCAACATGGGCGGTAATCCGAACATGGGCGGCCAGCCGGGCGCGGGCCCGCAGGGCGATTTTGTGGACGCTGATTTCACCGAAGTGAAGGACGACGATAACAAATAATTAGTAATTAGAAATTAGCAGTTAGTAATTGTGGATCCGCACGCAGTACGGCGAGATTGATTTCGCCGCCTGCGGCGGCGCTCCTCAATTCCTAATTACTCATTACTAATTACCAATTTCGAGGGCGCGCTCCGGCGCGCCTATCCCCTTGTATAGAGGAATGATGATATGGCTGACAAAAGAGATTACTATGAGGTGCTCGGTGTCCAAAAAGGCGCGAGCGATGAAGAAATCAAGAAAGCGCACCGCCGCCTCGCCAAGAAATACCACCCGGATCTGAACCAAGACAACCCGGAGGCCGACGAAAAATTTAAGGAACTGAACGAGGCTTACGAGGTGCTCTCCGACAAGGACAAGCGCTCGAAATACGACCAATTCGGCTTCGCGGGCGTCGATCCCAGTTATGGAGGCGGCGCGGGCGCGGGCTTTGGCGGCTTCGATATGGGCGACCTCGGCGATCTGTTCGGCTCGTTCTTCGGCGGCGGCTTCGGCGGGCGCTCTTCCCAGCGCCGCAACGCGCCGCAGCGCGGCGAATCCATCCGCCAGAGTGTGATGCTTTCCTTTGAGGAAGCCGCCTTTGGCTGTGAAAAAGAAATTTCCATAGACCGGATCGAGACCTGTGATGAATGCGGCGGCTCGGGCGCGAAGAAGGGCACCAGCGCGGAGTCCTGCCCGAACTGTCACGGCACCGGCTCGGTCACGCAGACCCAGCGCACGCCGCTCGGCATGTTTCAAACACAGGCGGCTTGCCCCAACTGCCGCGGCACGGGCAAAATCATCCGCACCCCCTGCACCAAGTGCAGCGGCGCGGGACGGCTGCGTAAAAACCGCAAGCTGAACGTTACCATACCCGCCGGTATCGACGACGGCCAGTCCATCCAGCTGCGCGGTCAGGGCAACGCGGGCGTTAACGGCGGCCCGGCGGGCGATTTGCTCGTCACGGTAGGCATCCGCCCGCATCCGGTCTTCTCGCGCGACGGCTCCAACGTCATCTGCGAGATCCCGATCTCCTTTACACAGGCGGCGCTGGGTGATACGCTGCAAGTGCCGACGATCGACGGACGCATCGAATACAAAATCCCCGAAGGCACGCAGACCGCCACCGTGTTCCGCATGAAAGGCAAGGGCATTCAAAACCTGAACGGACGCGGGCGCGGCGATCAATACGTTCGCGTCAATATTGAAGTGCCGAAAAACCTATCTGAAAAGCAGAAAAAACTGCTGCGCGAGTTCGAGGAAAACACAACGGATGAAAATCAGGCTCAGCGCAAGGGTTTTTGGGATAAAGTCAAGGACGCTTTCAAGGAAATGTAAAACACAAAAGGCGCTTTACCGCATGATTGCCGCGGTAAGGCGTCTTTTTCTTTTCTATATCCGCATTTTATATACGTGAAGCTTGAATAGCAAGGGGCTGTAAAAAAACTGTTGCAAAATAGAAGAGTACCCAAATGTCATTCTGAACGAAGTGAAGAATCTCGCGCGAACGCGCGTTCCCAGCGTAACTTCCGCGCGTTGGCACGAGATTCTTCGTCGCTTCGCTCCTCAGAATGACAAAATTGGTAGCATTCTTCGCTTTGCAACAGTTTTCTATTCATTTGTGAGAACTTATTTTCAGCCCCTTTTTATTCTTTTATAGGGGTAAGGCGGCGGCCCATTCCCGAAGACGGGCAAGATCCGCCTGATTCGGATGGGTTAGCGCGCGGTCAAAATTTTCGATCATGTCGGTCATGCGTTTATCGCCGGGGCTTTGCCGCAGCATGGCTTCATACCGCTCCCGCACGGCGGGCTGCATTTTTCCCTGACACATAAAGCCGGGCAGCAGAATGTTATCCGCCGGAAGCTGCGTTTTTGTCCGCGCGAGGATAGAATCAAAGTAGCCCTGTTCCCCGCCAAAGCCGGCGGTACCGAACAGCGCGACCTGCTTGCCATGCAGCTTGCCGAGAAAAAACGCGGTCTGCTCGTCGCACAGGCCCTTATCCGTCCAGAAACCAACGCAAAGGAGGGAGGCGGATAACGCTTCCTCCCCCGGCGGGCCAAAGAAAACGCGGCCCGCTTCCGGCAGGCAGTCTTTTAACGCTTCAGCCAGTACGGCGGTATTGCCGGTACGGCTGCTGAAAACGATCGAATATTGCATGAGAAAAGGCCTTCTTTCAGCGTGTGCTGAGATCCATATAATGCGCGGGCTGCTGGACGCAGCGGTATGCCGGGCGAATAATCTTGTCCGCGTTGATCAGCTCTTCCAGCCGGTGCGCGCTCCAACCGACGATGCGCGCGATCGCGAACACCGGCGTGTACAGCTCGGGCGGCAGCGCGAGCATCGAATAAACAAAGCCCGAATAAAAATCCACGTTCGCGGAAACGCCCTTGTAGATATGACGCTCCTGCGCGATGACTTCGGGCGCGAGCCGCTCAACCAGCGAATAAAGGGCGAAATCCTGATCCCTTCCCTTCTCCTTCGCGAGCTGGCCGACAAAGGATTTGAACACGCGCGCGCGTGGGTCGGAAATGGAATAGACCGCGTGGCCCATGCCGTAGATCAAGCCCTTCTTATCAAACGCTTCGCGGCGCAGCAGCGCGCGCAGATAGCCCGCCACGGCTTCTTCATCCGTCGTATCGGTTACATTGCGCTTGAGGTCCTCAAACATTTGCACGACCTTGAAATTCGCGCCGCCGTGCTTGGGTCCCTTGAGCGAGCCGAGCGCCGCCGAGATCGCGGAATATGTGTCCGTGCCGGACGAAGACACCACGTGCGTGGTAAAGGAAGAATTATTACCGCCGCCGTGCTCCATATGCAGCACAAGCGCCAGATCCAACACCTTGGATTCCAGCGGCGAATAGCTCATATCCGGCCGCAGCATGCGCAGGAAATTGCTCGCCGTGGAAAGGCTGTCCGACGGATAATGAATGTACATGCTGCCGCCGCATTCATAATGGTTATAGGCATGATAGGAATATACCGCCAGCATCGGAAACACCGAGATCAGCATCAGGCACTGGCGCAGCACGTTGGGCAGGCTGATGTCGTCCGCCGTCGAATCATACGAGGCGAGCGTTAAAACGCTGCGGGACAGACTGTTCATCATATCGTGCGTGGGCGCTTTCATCACCACATCGCGCGTAAAGTTGGTAGGCAGCGTGCGCCCCTGCGCCAGTAGGCTTTTAAAATCTGATAAGCGGCGCACATCGGGCAGCTCGCCAAACAGGAGCAGGTATGCGGTCTCCTCGTAGCCCTTGCGGCCGTCCTTCATAAAGCCCTGTACCAGATCGTTGATATTGATGCCGCGATAGTACAGCTCGCCATCGCAGGGGACCAGCTTTCCATCCACCATTTTCTTGGAAATAATATCGGATATATTGGTCAGTCCGGCGAGCACCCCCTCGCCGTTTAGGTCGCGCAGCCCGCGTTTGACGTCGAATTCCTTATATAGCGCGGGGGCAATGGTGCTGTTGCTCTTGCAGAGCGCAGCCAAAGCTTCCACGCGCGGGGTCACTTCCAAAACATCGTGTCCTGCTGTCATAACTTCCTCCCTTTCCCGGTTCGTGAATTACTCGATAGTATTATTTTACCGGAAAAGGGCGGTCCGCTTCAACTTTATTTCGGTAACAAACCGTGAATAAACTGTAAACTTTTTCAACATATCACCACTTTACCATATTGGTGTATAATTATTCTTCGTCCTCCTCAAGCTCCTGCACCTTTTGTTCGCGGCGGCGACGGGCCATGCGGAAGGAAATATAGTAGATCACCAGAGTGGCAAGGGCTGTCGGTATGCAAATTGAGATGAAAAATGCGACGGATAGGCCAAACATAACGCTTGAACCGCCCTCCACGGGTACGAATTGCCGCACGCGCAGCACAGTGAGCAAGATGGCGGCTATCGCCCCCGCGCCCAGCGCCGTGAACAGGTAATGGCGCAGTGGAAAGCGGTCCGATTCGGCAAAGGCGTTATCATCCATCAGGCCATTCCGCCACTGCATTACGACGCAAACAATCTGCGCCAGCATGAATACGCCAAACTCCACCCAGCTGAACTGTCCGGAGCCCTCTGTATATTTGATCGCCTGCAATAGCATATCGAGCAGAATGCCAAAGGTAAATACATAGTACCCGATTTTGTAGATTCGGTTGACCTCTTGCGCGACGCGCTCATCGGTCGGTTTATGGATCAGCTTCATTGTGTTTCTCCCCCTTACAAAACATTCAGCAGCGCGACGACCAATGCTACGATCGCCATGAAATCCGCCAGTTGTTCGTCCTTCATCAATGCGTGTAACTTTTTCATTTTAAGCTTCCTCCCAAAATAATTCATCCAGTGTTCGATCGAGTACTTTACAGATCGCAATGCAAAGGTGAAGCGTCGGATTATAGCCGCCCGCTTCGATCAAGCCGATGGTTTGCCGCGTGACGCCGACCGCTTCCGCCAGATCCGCCTGCGACATATCCTTTTCCACCCGCGCCAGCTTCAGCTTTTTATTTTTCATGCCATCACCTCTTTGTTGATTACAGTATAATCTTTATCTTTCATTATGTCAAGTATATATTGCATTTTGTTTGATAAAAAAGGCTCTCAGAAAGTGAGAGCCTTTGGTCCTTATTCGTGCGGGGTTCCGCCGCGCGGCCCGGCGAAGCCGAGTCGGTGCATGGTGATCAGATACGCGATGAGCAAAGGAGTCATGGAGCCCGGCCATGCCAGCGCATAGGCCACGCAGATGCCGCCGAAGCCGAACGGCCCGGCAAGCAGCATCACGCCGAGCGCACGCATCACCAGCTCCATGATGCCGGCGATGGTTGGCACCACGCCCTGCCCCAGCCCTTGCAGCGTGTACCGATAGATATACAGCAGCGACAGCGTCGGGTAGAACAGCCCCGTTATGCGCAGGTAGAGCGCGGCCATGGAGATGACCTCGGTCGCCTCCTTACCGACGAATACGCCCGCGAGCGGCCCGCCAAACAACAGATTGACCGCAAGCACAGCAAGCGAATACCCCACCGACATGTAAGCGCACGACCGCACGCCCCGCTTGATACGGTCTACGCGGCCCGCGCCGTAGTTTTGCGCGGCATAGGTCGCCATGGTCATGCCGAAGGACGATAGCGGCGCGCCAAAGATTTGCTCGATCTTTTGCGCGGCGGTAAACGCCGCGACCGAAACAGAGCCGAAGCCGTTGAGCACAAACTGTAAAATGATAACGCCTATGCCGATGATCGAAGCCTGAAAGCCCATCGGCAGGCCAATGCCCGCGTGCCGCGCCAGCTCCTCGCCCGTTAAACGGAAGTCCTCGCGCCGCAGATGCAGCGCAGGGAACTTTTTCACGATATAGATTACACACAAAAGGCCGGAGACAAGCTGCGCGATCACGGTTGCCCAAGCCGCGCCCGCAACGCCCATATGCAGCCATAGGATAAACGCCAGATCGAGCGCAACATTCAAAATGCTCGCGATGATTAGGAAGTAAAGCGGCGTACGGCTATCCCCCAGCGCGCGGATGATATTGGACAACAGGTTAAAGAGCATGGCCGCGCCCGTGCCGATGTAAATAACGACGATATAGGCATAGGCCTGATCGATGATATCCGCCGGTGTGCGCATGAATTCCAGAATGGGGCGCGCAAAGGGCACGCTGATCCCGGTCAGCACGGCGGTGACCAGCACACAGATCACGATGCACGCCGCAAAGCTGCGCCGCACGCCGTCCGCGTCGCCCGCGCCGAAGCGCTGGGCCGTAACGATGGAAAGCCCGGTCGTAAGGCCCTGCACAAAGCCAATGATCAGGAACATGATGCTGCCCGTGCAGCCGACCGCGGCCAGCGCGCTCACATCGATCGCGCGGCCCACGATCAGCGTGTCCATCATATTATAGAACTGCTGGAACAGGTTGCCCGCAAGCAGGGGCAAAGTAAAGAGCAGCACCAGCTTGGCGGGGCTGCCCTGTGTCATCGACTTGGTCATAAGCGGGGTCTCATCCTCTTTTCAAAAACGTTGCAAGCATCATTATAGCACGTGCCGGCCCTTCTGCGAAGCGCGCGTTTTCCACAAAAAAAGAGGCGCCTATGCGCCTCTTTTTGCATGCTTACCGGATGAAGTTGGTCATCGTGCGGTGATGCGCCGCCGGCGGCGCGATGCCCGCCTTATCCATGACCTTTAAAAGCCACGCGATGTTTTCTGCCAGATGTTCGACCACGTCCATGCCCTCGGTATCTTCCAGTACCTCGCCGGGATCGGCGCCATGCACGGCGTTCCAGTAATCGGAGGTGACCAGCACCATTTCCATCGCGTCCATCGTGCCGAGCAGCTGCTGGTAGGTCTCCATACCGCCCGAGCGCCGCAGCGTGACAAGCGCCGCGCCCACCTTATGATGCAGTTGGTTTTCGCCGCAGCCCGCGGCCAGCATCAGCCGGTCGAGGATGCACTTCATATTGCCCGCGATGCCGCCGTGATACACGGGCGACGCGAGCACGATGCCGTCCGCCGCGATGCACTTTTCAATCACTTCGTTCACACTGTCGTCGTTCTGGATACAGCGCAGCGTTCCGTTATCCAGACAGTGATAGCACGCGAGACAGGGATGTACTTTTGCGCCGGGCTGCACGACCTCGAACTCGATCCCCTCGCGCTCGAAAACCTGAGCCATGACCTCCAAACACTGCGCGCAGTTGCCGCCCTTACGCGGGGACCCATTGATTGCTACTACCTTCATATCTTTTTCCTCCTCAAAATTTATCTCTTTTTATTGCTTCTGTCTTCCGGTTTCAATGCGATATAGCCGCATGACGACCAGCGTGTGGTTGAGCTGCGGGCCCATCAGCAGGATCATGCTGACCAGATAGAGCCAAAGCATCAGCACGATGATCGCGCCAAGCGAGCCGTACAGCACCGAGTAGCGCGCCATATTATCCACGTAGAATGAAAACGCCCAGGAAACCAACAGCCAAGCCAGCAGCGAAAACAGCGCGCCGGGCCAGACCTCGCGGAATTTTAAATACAGGTTTGGCACCACGCGGTTAAACAGCAGTAAAAAGCCGAAAATGAAAGCGATCATCACCCAGAAGCTCGCGTCATGCGTCAGGCCGAGCACGGCTTCGGGAATGGGCAGGTAAACAGGCAGCAGACGCAGCAGCGTGCGCCCCGCAACGACCAAAACAAAGCTGACGACCACCGAAATCAAAAAGCCCGCCGTGATCCCAAAGGAAATAAGAACATCCATGACCATGCCGCGCTTGACTTCGATATGGTAAATATCGTTCACCGTGCGCATCATCGAACGCACGGCGCGCGAGAGAAAATACAGCGTGAGCACGATACCGATGATCATCGGGCTGACCGCGGGCTGCTGCCGGAGCTGTTCCAAATAGGATTCGATTAGGCTGTTCAGGCTTTGCGGCAGCATCTGCAAGATCGGCTGAATGCCGTCCATCGACAGGTGGAGCTGGGCGAGCAGCGAGTTGATGAACATGAGGAGCGGGGCCAGAGAAAAGAGCAAAAAATAAGAAAGCTCAGCCGCAGCCTGCGGAATGCCGTCCCCAAAATAGCGGTAAACCATGCGCTTGATCAGATATACCAAACGATTTTGTCCGTTCAACCAGCCGCGCCTCCTTTCCCCCTGCGTGTGTTACCGTTATTGTACCAGTTTTTCGCGTGATTTACAACTTGCGTTTTCCCACCATTTGGCGTATACTATAACAAAATAGAACGAATGTTCGTTTTCGTGAGGTGCGCTATGCAAGACCTTCGGCCGATCACCTGTTGCTTTTCCGGCTATCGAATCGAAAAAATGCCTTTCGGCGCGGATGCCCCCGAAGCGGAGGCGCTGAAAAAAAAGCTGGCGGACGCGGTCGCGCGGGCGCACCAGCGCGGATGCACGCGCTTTTTTACCGGCATGAGCACCGGCTTTGACCTATGGGCGGCAATGGCCGTTTTGGAAGCGAAAAAAGCCTTGCCGCTTCGCCTTTGCTGCGCTATCCCGTTCGACGATCAGGCCCGCGCTTTTGCGCCCTTTTGGAAAAAAGCCTATAACCAAGCGCTCGTCTACGCCGATGAAGTGTACACGCTTTCCCGCGCGTACCATGCGGGCTGCTACGCCGCGCGCAACCGCTTCATGGTGGAAGCCTCCGCCCGGCTGATCTGCTACTATGACGGTCTGCCCGGCGGCACGGCCCAAACCGTCCGTATGGCGCAAAAAGCAGGGCTGCTGATCGACAATTTGGCGGAGGAGCAGCTTTCGCTGATTTCTCATTAATTTTTCGCAAAAAGTTCCTATTTTCTCCTTTTTTCACACAACTGGCTATTTGCATCACGTAGGTGTTATTTACATTGTGTTCACAATTTAGTAAAATAGAAGATATTACGAAAGAGAAAAAAGGGGAAATCTAAACATGGGCTATCGTTTTAAGGACATGAAAAAATGGCAGAAAAGCCGTCTGTTGTTCTGCTTTATTTTCGTTGTTGTCGTTTCGGTGGTTTACCTATCTATTTGCTCGGTTCGGCTGTACCGCGACCGCGCGGGCGAGGACAAGTATTGGACAGACGCGCTAACCACGAACGAAGCCGTGCTGGACAAGGTGGAATCACGCGGCGCGGACGCGGTGCAGGTATCCGTCGGCACCTATATCGAAAACCTGAAAGAG
This sequence comes from Butyricicoccus faecihominis, assembly GCF_024462775.1. Taxonomy (GTDB): domain Bacteria; phylum Bacillota; class Clostridia; order Oscillospirales; family Butyricicoccaceae; genus Agathobaculum; species Agathobaculum faecihominis_A. Next base: position 36,755 of record NZ_JANGCE010000001.1, on the reverse strand, counting down.
GTATCGATCAAAAACTCCTCCTACCGGCTCGTCATGCAGGTATGGTTTAAGTGGCAGGGCGATCAGGCGCTCGACATGGCAAGCAATTTCCATGTGTATAAGGGCACGATCAACAAGACCGAAATGCTCAAAGAATATCACGAGGGAAACGAGCATTACCAGCTTGTCCGCATGGATGTAACGGTCACAAAAAACTACTGGACCTGCCGTTTCCCATTGGAATCCCACCAGCTGCGCTGCTATTTGGAAAGCAACTATCCCGCGCAGGATGTGATTTTTGTCGCGGATAAAGAAAACAGCGGCCTGAACGGCAATATGTCTATCGCGGGCTTCGATATCCGCCGGTACGACACGGGCGTTTTCTATAACGAGTACGATTCGACCCATGGCGATCCCGAGCTGGCCGATCCGATCATCACAGCCGAGCATGTCACCGCGTTGGAACTGAACCGTTCCAGCATCGGCCTGTATATTAAGTGCATCATCGCGCTGTTCGGCACAACGCTTTGGGTGCTCATCACGCTGTTCATCTGCACCTTCCACTATGTCGATCCGCTGGGTATGATCCCGGCCGCTCTGTTCGGCACGGTATCCAACATCATGGTCGGCGCCAACCTGCTGCCGGACGCACTTGAAATGGGCTTGTTGGAATTCATCAACATGTGGGGCGTGTATACCATCATCATCGTCGCGCTCGCGGTCATAAACATCAACCGCATCCGCAATAAATTCGAGGATCGGGAATTTGCCCAGTACTTCGGCCGCATCATCTTTACGACGATCCTGTTCTTCACGCTGGTCGGCCATCTGCTGCTGCCGATTTGCGCCTATATGATTTAAGGGAGGCGCCAACGCCATCATGCGTAAACGCATTTATGAAATCGTCGAGCACGCGGATCAGGGCGACCGGCTCAGTCACGCATACGATATCTTCATCACGGTCGTTGCGCTTATCAGTATCGTTCCGCTTTTATTCAAGGGCACGAATCCGTTCCTCGACCGGATCGATCTGGTTACCGTTTATATCCTGTTCGCGGATTACATCTTCCGCTGGGTAACGCACGATTTTCGACGCGGCAAGGCTTCGCCGTGGTCGTTCGTCCTTTATCCGGTCACGCCCCTTGCCATCATTGAGCTGGCCGCCATTCTTCCCTCGCTCGCGGTACTCGGGCCGCAGTTCCGCATCCTGCGCATGCTGCGCCTTTACCGTGCGCTGCAATATTCTAAAAACTTTATCTATATCGCCAACGTTTTTAAGCGCGAAAAAAAGACGCTCGGCAGCGTGCTCATCATTGCGCTGGCGTATATCTTTATTTCCGCGCTCGCCATGTTCTGCTACGAGCCGGATACGTTTGAAAACTTCTTTCATGCGCTTTACTGGGCTACCACCGCGCTCACCACGGTGGGCTATGGCGATATTTATCCGGTTACGCATGTCGGCCAGCTCATCAGCATGATCTCCTCCCTGTTCGGCGTGGCGATCATCGCGCTGCCCGCCGGCGTTGTAACGGCCGGCTTTATGTCGCAGCTGGAAAGCGAAAACAAGCAGAGGGAGGCGAAACAGGATGACGAAGTGGAATAATAAAACGCGCTACGCGGTCGTCATGGTGCTGTGCGTCGTGCTGAACATGGTGCTCAGCGAGGTTTCGGGCAACCTGCACCTGCCGGTGTGGCTGGATGTGACCGGCACGGCGCTCGCCGCCTTGCTGTTGGAGCCGACCGCCGGCCTGATCGTCGGTCTGGCAAACAACTTCTTCCTCGCCATTTTTCTTACCGGCACCTCTTCGCTGTTTTACTACTGCATCTCGGCGGCGGTCGCGCTGATTGTCGGCCTGATGATCCGCGAGCCAAACGGCGGCAAAATCCGACGGAACAGGGTTTTGCCCGCGATCGCGCTCGTGCTGATTGTATCCACCCTGCTGTCGACGGTGTTGACGCTGCTGCTCAGCGGCGGTGTTTCCACCAGCACGTGGGAGGTCCACTATATGGACATCGCCGCCGCGTGGGGCTTGCCGCAGGCGCTCTCCTGCCTATTCGGCGTGTTCGTGATCAAGTTCTACGATACGCTTGCCACCGCCGCTCTTGTCGCGGTACTGTACCGTGTTTCCCCCCATTCGTTTAAATATCCTCCTGCGGAGGCGTGACCAGAAACAAAAGCCCGCTCCAATCGGAGCGGGCTTTTATGTGTGCTTTAAACTATTTTCTCCCGTTTTTGTATATACCGAGTAAGTATCGCGGCCGTTTCCGCCCGGGTCGCGTGACCCTTTGGGTCGAGGATGCCGTCCCCTTTTCCGGTGATAATGCCTTGCTCAATCGTCCACGCGACTGCGCTAACAGCGTATCGTGATATATTGCCGCTATCATGGTACTGTGCCAGCAGCATATCGCGCTGTTCCACTGTTGGGCTGCCCGCGTATCGATACAGCATGGCGGCAAGCTGTTCACGGGTGATGAAATCGTCCGGTGCAAAGGTATTTTCGTCATATCCCTTTACTACGCCATATTTCGCCGCCCACGCAACGGCGTCCGCATAGTAAGCAAAAAAAGGAATGTCCGTAAAGGACGTGTCCTTTACGGACGGCTTACCGGTAAGCCGCCACAAGATGGTTGCGATCATGCCGCGCGTCGTATCTGCCTGCGGCGAAAATTCTGTATCCGAAGTGCCGCCCATCAGACCGCTTCCGTACATATATTGCACGCTGTCGTGGAACCAGTCGGAGGCGCCGACGTCAGTGAAAGGCAGCTTATCGTGTTCGGCCTGCCTGAACGCTGCTACAATGGTATGTCCCTTTGTCACCCGATCAAAGGTATAGGTGTTCACTTCTCCAACGCTGGCTCCATCCACCTTCACATCGGCAACTTCATAGCCCGTATCCGGCGTAATGGTAAAGGTACGGCTACCGCCCCGCGCCACTCGTAGCGAGCCTTTAGGGCTAATAGAGCCGCCGGTACCTGCGGAAGCGGTAATGGTATAGTAGGTTGTACCGCTCGAATGGCTGGGTTCAATATCCTGATAGACCAGCGAATAAAGCGAAAACTTATCGCTTTGCACCGTCACTGTGTTGGGGTCACTGTCTAGGTCATACAACAGCTCGGTCGTAAGCGCGCCAGTGGCTCCGTGCACCGCCAAGACTGACCAGCGACGCTCTACCCCTGTTGGCGCCGGTAAATCGGACACGTTGAAAACGAGTGTGATCTGACGTCTTAGCGAAGTAAGCGGTTGAACGGTTTTATCACCTGTATTCTTACGGATAATTTCCTTTTTCACTGTTACGTCATGTACCCGTCCGACTGTGACACCGGCAGACTCCGCTTTTTTAAGAATTTCCGTTTGCTGGGACTCGGTCAGCGTATCTGCCGGCTTTACCTCCAAAATAATATTATATTCGGAGATGTCGCCCTGCTTAATTGCCTGCGCTTCCTCAAACACCATGTTTTGAAGCACCATATTGGCATCCGGCAAATTCGCCGCCGCCTGTATATTCTGCTTCACATTGATTTCGGGCAGTTTAGCCAGTGCGTCATTCAGCTTTTCAACCGTTTCGTCCTCTATTCCGGCTTTATCGCCCTCTTCCATTGCTTCGTAGTCCAGCTTGGTGTCCAGAATACTTTCCTGCTGCACTTCGTCCGGCACCGCATCCTCCGGTAATAGAGGCAGGTTTTCTATTTTATCCTCCAAATCCGGCGCTTTCATTTTCTCAAAAGTAACCATAAGATGACAATCCGTGTCTGGTGAGAAGGTGTATATATTATTTTGCAGGTATTTTGTCACATCGTCATTTTCTATCCACGCAGTCTCTACTTTATAGCCGGGATCTGGCTTGAAAGTAAACGACTGAGGCGTTCCCTGCTCTACCTCGATATCGCCCGCCGGCTCCACAGTACCGTGCTCGCCCGCTTGCGCGGTGACTGTAATGCTGTGTACGACCGGCTCGAACGAAACAGCTATCGTATGATCAGTATCGGCGTTAATGGTATAGGTATTGTTCGTAACGCTTGCTGTCACGTCTTTACCGTCAAGCGTCACACTGGCTACCTTAAAGCCGCTGTCCGGCAGGAAGGTAAAGGTTTTTTCCGTATCCTGTTCCACCTGAATCATACCCGAAGGCGCAATGCTGCCGTTCGATCCGGCGGTTGCGGCAATGGTGACATACTGCGTATTTTCAGCAAAGGTAACGTTTAAGGCTTTCGCCTGATCGGCGGTTAGGACATACCTGCCGCCCGAAACCTGATCTGTCACGTCCACGCCATCCAGCGTGACCTTGGCGATTTTATAACCGCTGTCCGGGGTAATGGTAAAGGTTTGCTCCGCGCCTTTTTCCACCGTAAAGGTGCCGGAGGGCGAAACCGCACCGTGTTCGCCCGCTGTGGCGGTCAGCTTTACGCCTTCTGCAGTTTTCCAAATAGTCTTGCCGCTTTCCTGCAGCCTTTTTAGAAAAAAGGTGTCGGAATCCAGCACAAAATCACCAACGCTGTCTGCCGCGGCGGTGATATAGGTTTGACCAAGGGTGATTGTGCCGTCTATTCTTACTGTTGTTTCTCCGGTAACCTTGCCGCCGATTGTAAGTTGTTTTCCGGCATTCATCAGGAGAGTTCCACCTCCCGCGAAGCTCCCATAAATCTTCTCATTATCGGAGCTTAAAGCCACAGAGCCGTTCTTATCAAGTTGTAGGTTACCGGTGTTCCAAAACAGTACATTTCCTGTATCATCACAAACTAATTTCGCCTTATCTGCAACATGAACAGTAGGAATATCCGAATCATATAAGTAAGCGATCGCCGCGTTTGTTTCTGTCGCGCCATCACCAACATTCACCGTAAGACCATTTGTCAGTTTCGCATTATCCTCTGCCCACGTCAGAAGCGAAGTGTCCCCTGTTATAGTTAAGACCGCAGATTGTGTGACCGACGCGCCATAGCCTCCGCCGCATAATCGGGGTATCTTTGAATCATGTGCGTTAATTGCTACATCATTTACATTCGATGCCCAACCACCGCCACGCAGTGCAACTTTAATAGTTGATTTATCAATATTAATCTCTGTATCCTGCGCACTTGCACCGCCATATCCACCGCCATATGCGGTATCAACAGTCGAATCCATAATATTTAACTGTGATTTTCCAGTAACAGCAGCACCAACGCCCCATCCGCCTGTGATAGTCACCGCCAACATTTTGCTTTGCTTTATCGTTATGCAAACGTTACCGTTTATGGCAGCAGTCGCATTAGAAGCCGTTGCGTGGCCTCCGCCCCAAATCCAGTTTGAATTTTGTACCTGACTGAATTCCGTACTTACGTTGCCATAAACCGAAGCATTGGAATTTTCAGCGCTCGCATATCCAGCGCCATAATAATAGCCATTTAGGCCTAACGAATTTCCAGAGCCACTGAATTTAGTTGATACTGTTGCAGACTGCGTCCCGCTGCCTACCGTTGCCGTTGTGTTCTTTTGCGCCGCCTGACCGCCTCCAATAAAGTTCCCCGCACATGAAAAGCTGTCACCTATTTGTGTGGAGATACCGTTTTTTACATTTGCATGCGCGTTCTCGGGCGTGTACCTCAGCGGCATAATCCATCCGCCGCCAACAAACCGGCCAAGAGAAGAAGTACCTGTTGTTTTTTTGCAAACAACGTTATCTCCCAACGTAATATCAACTTGTCCAACATCAGCGCTAGCTATGTACTTTGTTAGGTAGTCCACCACACCGCCGCCAATAATACCGCCAAGGGATACGTTATTCCCTATCGTAGCTTTAACCGTGCCCAGTACATTGCTAGTTCCGTTTGCCGCATTCCCACCGCAAAACAGTGCATTATTAACCGTCTTTCCATTTGCGATATGAATCGTAACGTCTCCGTTTACATTGGCCCGCCAAACATCCTTGCTGCCATCTTCGTTTGGTTTTGCTTCGTTACGGCCCTCCACACGACCGCCGCCAATAATACATCGGTCTGTATTGGACTCTGTATTGGTTGATATATTCCCGCTGACCCGCAGATCCACGCCGCCGACGTCCGCGAATGCCGCGCTAGTCTCGTCATCACCTGCGTAAAAGCCGTTCACCCATCCGCCGCCAATAATGTAATCGCCATCATAGGCTTTTTGTTTAATATCAGTATCGATCGTCATATAGCAGGTACCAACTACATTTGCCGTAGAGGTTACGCTTTCCGTACCACCATTGCTTGCATACCCCCCACCCATGCAAATTTGTATACGTCAGCCCCGCTTAAAATGTTAATATGTGTGTCGCCGAAAACATTAGCCGTTCCGCCGTCGCTCACATAGCCGCCGCCATTTACAACAAACACAGGGGCATATAGATCAATGTTTGTGTCTCCCGTTACATTTGCCGTTTTTTCCTTTTCTGTCACATTACCGCCGCCATGCACTGAAAAACCTGATCCGGACTGCGCTGCTGCTTGCGACGATCGAATTTCAATGTAGGTCGATCCATCTATCGTGCTGTTGAGACCACCGCCATAAATAGAAGTCCTGCCAATCCTGCGGTTATTCATAGATGATGTGGCGCCGTTATATACAATGGAAGTGTTTTTTTGAATATCCTTCCCATCGCTGCCGCCGTAAATGTCGCCGTTTACAATAATTGGGCCCGTAACGACCAGCGGAATGCCGTTTGCAAAAACATTTGCTCCACTGCCCATCTCAACAAATAATTTTACAGGATCTTCTGATGTAGCTCCCTCTTTGGTCGTGGTAATGGTAAAGGATGTGATTCCTTTATCCGTCGGTACATTTATGTAGGTAATATCACTCAATGAATTGTTAATGACGACTATATTATCAGTTGGATTCAGAACCAGTCGTACAGCGCCTGCCGGATTTGTAGCGCTATAATCCTCCAGTTGTTTATTGATCGCTAATTGGATTCCCGTCTTACTTACCGCGTTCCCTTCCACCATGATCTCCGTATCATACGCTACTATTTCATCGCCGTTTGCAGCCGCCGCATACATCGGCGGGCATATGGCACACAGCATCGTGATAGAAAGAATCCATGCGAGAACTTCTTTTAATCGTTTTTTCATAAGCGATTCCTCCCGGCGGCATTTACACATCAGTGCATTTATTCTCTAAGCATTTTTTAATACACTGTACTAAACCAATAAAAATAACTTGTTCATTCCAATTAATCTGTACATTTTTCTTAGAAAATTATACGCTTTTTTTAGACAGTTGTCACGTTATTTTGCGAAATTGTAAATAATAAAGAAAATAATACCAGAAGCAAAAAGGACCGAACAAAAAAATTTGTTCAGCCCTCTTTGAATAAGCACTATTATTACAAAATCAGTCCACCTTGACCGTCCAGCCAAGCTCGTCGGGGAGGTTGCCCCATTGCACGCCGGTCAGGGTATCGTACAGCTTCTGGGTAACAGGGCCGATCTTGCCGCCGTTGATGTAGGCGACCTGATCTTCGTAGCGCAGTTCGCCGACCGGCGAGATAACCGCCGCCGTGCCGGTGCCGAATACCTCTTCCAGCTTGCCGTTTTGCGAAGCCTCCATCACCATGGCGATGGGCAGGCGCTCCTCGGAGACCGGGATGCCCCAGTGCTTCAGCAGCTCGATACAACTCATGCGGGTAACGCCGGGCAGCACGGTGCCGACACAGGGCGCGGTGTAGACCGTGCCGTCGATTTTGAAGAAGCAGTTCATCGAACCGACTTCCTCCACATACTTATGCTCCACACCGTCTAGCCACAGGGTCTGCTCATAGCCAAGGTCGTGCGCCTTGACCTGCGAAATCAAGCTGGCCGCATAGTTGCCGCCGCACTTGGTAAAGCCGGTGCCGCCGGGACAGGCACGGGTGTATTCGTCCTCCACAAAGATCTTGACCGGGTTGATGCCGGTGGAGTAATAAGCGCCGACGGGCGAGCAGATGATAATAAACTGGTGCGTTTTGGACGGACGCACGCCCAGATGCGGCTCGGTCGCAATGACAAAGGGGCGGATGTACAGGCTGGTGCCTTCCGCGTGCGGCACCCAATCCTTTTCTGTTTCAACAATCGCCTTGACGGCCTGAACGAAATCATCGACCGGCAGGCTGGGCAGGCACATACGGTGGTTCGTATTCATCATGCGTTCCGCGTTTTTATCGGGACGGAAAAGCTGAATCTCGCCCGACGGCGTGCGGTAGGCCTTCATACCCTCAAACGATTCCATGGCGTAGTGCAGCGTCATGGCGGCGGGGTCGAGTTGCAGCGGCGCATAGGGGACGATGCGTGCATCGTGCCAGCCCTTGTCCTCATCGTGATCGACGATGAGCATATGATCGGTATAGTAAATACCGAATCCAAGGTTCGATTCATCCGGCTTTTGTTTCTTGCTGGTGGTCAGCTGGGTCTTGATGGACAGCATAGCGGTTCACTCTTTCCGTTTTATTTTGTTCGTTTTTATTATACCACAGCGGTTGATATACGCAAGGGTTTATTGCTCCGTAGGTGCCGCTGGTGGTATAATTATTTGAATGCCTGTATAATAGTCGCTTGCGGCTATTATACCACTTTTGCAGGATAAAGCAAGGCGTTTTTCATACGGCGCGTGACAAAGAGCGAATTTTTTGGTATACTGTTATCGGTTATTTTCTTTGGAAAGGAGCGCCGCTATGAAACGGTTGCTGACCCGGATACTTGGCGTCCTCCTCTGCGCGGCGCTGGTTCTTCCTTTATTGCCTCCCTCCGCCGGCGCGCTGACGCTGACCGCCGTGAACGACACCCTGCTTCCCGTCAGCGAGGGCACCATGCCCGCCCGCCTTGGCGGCGAACTGTACGTGCCATACGACGTATTCACGCAGCTGGGTGTTTCCAGTTCCTCGGAAGAAGGGGTGCTGAATCTCTCCTCCGGTGGCGAGACCCTCTCCTTTTCGCCGGATGAGGGCTATGTATACGATCAATATATGAACAGCTACGATTCCCCCGCCTATTCGATGAACGGTACGGTTTACGTGCCTGTCAAACTTTGCTGCGGCAAGTTTGGACTGACATACTCCACCTTTTCCGCCTATGGCGAAACGGTGCTGCGCGTGACGGACGGCGCTTCGCAGAGCGACAGTGAATTTGCAAGCTCGGCCTCGGGCGATATCGAACGCGCGATCAACGCCTACAAGGGCGTTCCCACCTCGCCCGACACGCCGAATAACGGCGGCAACACCCAAAAGCCGTCCGACAAACCGGTCGAGCCGCCCATTCCCCCGGTGGAGGAAAAGCCCACGCAAAAGCCCGGGCGAGTTTATCTCACCTTTTTCGGGCCGACGACACAGTACACCCCGCAAACATTGGATGCGCTGCACGGCGCGGGCCGGCTTGCGACCTTCTTCCTCTCCACCGACACGGCCGCTTGGTCGAGCGACACGGTGCGCCGCATCGTAGGCGAGGGACACACCGCCGCGCTGCTGCTGTACGCCGAGCCTTCCGTAGCGCCCGACGAACTGGTGGAACGTCTAACGGCAGCCAACAAACAGCTGGCCTTTCTGACCGGCGTCAACACTCGCATCTTTTCCAACGCGGACGGCTGCAACAAACTGACCGCGGCCCAGCGCGACGCGATCATCGCCGCCGGCTACCGCCTGTGGGATTCGACGATGGACTCCGGCGATTCCACCCAGTCCGCACCGATGACCTACGCCGTAACGGCCCAGCGCTTCGCCGCGACAAACGCGACCGTTGTGCTGCGCCTTCGTCACAGCGCTTCCACAGCCAGTGCGGTGCAGTCCCTTTCCGCTTACATGCTGCGGCAGGGCATCCCCTCCTCGCGTGTGACGCTGAACACCTCGCCAATTAATTTGATCTCGGATATCCGGTGACAACAAGTGCCTTGCAAACCAGCCGGTTTGCAAGGCACTACTTTTATATCTGCTTGCGGATGCGATCGATCGCACCCTTTTCCAGACGGCTTACCTGCGCCTGCGAGATGTGGAACTCCTCAAACGAAATGACGTTATTTTTCTTTTTCGGCTTTTCATATTCCACCTCGTACGTTTTGTCCATGGACAAGTGGATCTCAAGATATATCTTTGTATTGGTCTCGTCCGCGTCCACCACGATATGGTCGACCAGCGCCTTAGACATCTCGCGGGAAAAGCCGCAGTTCTTCTTCCACTGCTCTTCGATCGTCTTGGCCAACTGCTCGATACGATGAATGCGCTCCTCAATCGTTTTCCCCGCGTTCGACAGTCGGCTTTTCTTCGTCTCCAGCTCGCTCAGCATTTCATTGTACTGCTCGTTGCGGCGCCCAAATTCCTCGTTGGTCAGCGCGCCTGCCAACGTCAGCTCGAGCAGCTTTTCTTTTTTGTTGGACAGAGCCGTTATCTCCTGCTCCAGCTTCTCCAGCTCTTCGCCATGATCCTGCCGGGAGGCGTACAGCCGCAAGTCGTCGATATATTCCTGCATGGCGGCGTTTTTTTCCGTCGCGACCTTTTCAAACACCTTTTCCAAAATACGGTCCAGCTCGCTGCTGTAAACCGTCGGGGAATCACAGCCGCCCGCTTTGCCCTTGAGCCGGTACAGCTTGCAGTTCCAGCACTCTGTTTCTCCCCTGCGCTTGCTTTTATACACGTGCCGGTGAAAGGTCGTGCCGTGCTTGGCGCAAATCAGCTTTCCGCTATAGGCGTACCGGTTCTGTGACGCTTGCGCGTGCCGCTTCATCGTCTTTCCCCGGCTGGCCAGCAGGCGGTTGGCTTGCTCCCAGAGCGGCTCCGGTACAATGGCGGGCACCCGCTCGTCCTCGTGCACGATCCACTTGTCCTCACCCAGCCGATAGGTGCGACCGTCCCGGTAATCGCGGGTCGCATAGCGCCGCCCGGCGTAAAAGCCCTTGTATTTGGGGTTCCGGATCATGCCGTACAGCGTGGAATACGTGATTGGCCTGCCCTGCTTGCCCAAAATGCCGCGGCTGTCCAAGTCGTTTGCGATCGCCCGCAGCCCCAGATCGCCGGCCACATACCGTTCAAACACCTCGCGCACCACCGAGGCCTCGGACTCGACGATCTCAAGTCGTCCGTCTGCCTTATTATAGCCGTAAAGATTGTTCTGTCCGAGCAGCACGCTGTTCTCCTGCGCCCGCTTGAAACCGAAACGCGTACGCTCGGAAAGCTTGCGCACCTCGTCCTGCGCGATCGAGGACATGATGGTCAGCCGCAGCTCGGCATCCTTATCAAAGGTATTGATGTTATCGTTCTGAAAATACACGCCGACGCCGTGCCGCAGCAGCTCACGCGTGTAGCCGATACTATCCAGCGTGTTGCGCGCGAAGCGGCTGATCTCCTTGGTTATGATCAAGTCGAATTCGCCGGCCTTGGCATCCTCAATCATCTTCAAGAACCGCTCGCGCTTGGCTACCGAGGTGCCGGATATGCCCTCGTCCACATACCCGCCCGCAAACGTCCAGTTGGGGATGCTGCGGATGTACTCCTCATAATAGCGTCGCTGATTGTCCAGACTGTTCAGCTGTTCATCTTTTTCGGTCGACACACGGGCGTAGTAGGCCACGGCAATCTTCATATCGAAGATGCCGCGGCCCGCAGCCTGCATGTCGTCCATCATTCGGACGTCCATGGGACCCTCCTCAGGTAAGGTTTTTGCTTTGTACTTCCATTGTACCGCGTCCATGTAAGCCCGTCAACTTTTTGACCTGCAAACGCCGTACAAAATCATGCTCATCCCGGGATATATGCCCGTTTTTGAGCATTTCATCGTTGAGCGCCAAAATCTGATACACCTGCGCCCGTTGCAGCGAGTTATCCATCATGCGTCCCTCCTCGTATGTAGTATTCCTTATTTTTCCTTGTGACATACTTAGTGCCGGCAGTTGCTGCAACAGCAAATCGAGTTTACCCCAATTTCTGTGACCAATTGCTTGACGCGTTTAATGAATATGTCGAGGAAAATTATATAAATTTTTACGCACTCAATAGCCATTTGAAGAATTCACTAAAGAATTTAAACCCGCAATCCGAACCTGCTTTCAAATCAAACGTATTGCCTTCCATAGAGCAATCGCTTACTGTGCAGGATGCCATAAATACATTAGAGAACCATTTTAAGGATCTACCCAATAAATCCAATCATTCAGACGGCATCAAAACCATCATCAACAAATATTTCGCAGAGCACCAAATTCCCAAATATCCCGTTTCATTGAATGACGGACATTATGTTTGGCTCTATCAAAGGCTTTTGCATCTCTGTTTTAACATTGTTGGACATTATGGAGTCGCGCTACTAATCCATTGCAAAGCTGATAGAAACGAGTCTGATAAAGCGGAATAACTTTGCCGCCGGAGCCATAGATCGTATTACATTCATTTTGTAAGTAGAACCCTTCGGGGTATCTGGGTGATTTACCCAGATACCCCAGATTGCAAACACTATTCGTTGGTTGATCAGGTTATCCGCCCGTGTATGGGCTTTCACCGTAATTTCCGTTTGTCACTTCAAGGGGGTACCTGCCACGTTTTCCCGTGACATTCGGCTTTCCTCAGCTTCCATCTCACAACGGATGTCCTTTCCTTCGGTAACGTTTTCTGCTACCGAGCGCATAACAGACTTTCATCGTCTAGTGCTCATGTGAACGCACTCAAAAGAGCCGCTGTATGCAAAATTCTGCACGCAGCGGCTCTATTACAGTTTTCGAAAGTATTTTATTCCTAGAAGATTACGATTAGTTATTCTGTCGTTTCCATTATCGCGCGAAGCTGTGTTTGCACAATGCTGTTTAATGCTTCGATCCTTGCCCGCGGTATTTCGATCCGGTCATGCGGCTGAAAGCGGAAGTCGATCAGATTTTTTAAATCCTGCCTGATCTCCGGCGTCAATAAGCCGCGCGCGGTAACGATGAAGTCCTTACCCAGTCGCGGACGGCATTTTTGCAGGTACCACGCCGGGTTTTCCAGTTCTTCTTCGTTCAATTCCGGAAACAAGGCGCGGTTGTTGTCAAAAACCGGCGCCATTTTTTGTACCTGCATTGTATCCGTATCAAACAGTACGCCAAAATTGCCATAGTGCCGGTCGGGATTCAAAATCAGCGCATCTAATACGCACAGACGCCGGAATTCGTCTTCACTTCCGATCGAAGTGAAATAGTCGAGCAGTGCTGGGATCGTCCGTTCTCCTCCGAAAACGGCGCTCGCCTTTGCAAGGCCCTGCTTTTCCGATGTAAACAGCCTGCATGTACTCACCAATTTATCATGGTAAACACCCAATTCATATCGAACCGCATTTGGGCAGAGCGCAGCCGATAATTGCGACGCAAGAAATTCCGACAGCGGCTCCAGCTCATACAGCGCGCTGCCGCTTTTGTAAAGGTAAATATCCTTACCTTCTCGAATCCAGCATTTCGCATAATAGCCGTCCGTACCAAATTCCGGCGATGTTGAGAGCAGGTCGGATTCGCTGATCTTGCCGTCAAACGCGGCTTCACTGATCAGCCTGTCAAACTCATTCTGATACAGCGATACCTCGGCCCAAGTGAGCGTCGCGCCCGCTTCCTTCACCCAAAAGGTGTCGTTCAAGGAAAGCGCGTGCGTTATTTTGAGAAACCCTTCTAAATCGTCGCAGCCGTATCGCTCCAGCAATTCCGCAATATGCTTGCGATGCTTGGGCGCTTTTCGCTGCTCCAGAAACGCGGTCAAGTCCGAATATCCGATCGGTCTGTATGGTACCGACCATTCCCCTTCCAGAAACTCCGGCTCGTCAAACGCATTGCGGGTACAAAGGAAGTGCAGCATCGGGGCATCTTTGTTTAGGAGCACATATTCGCTATGAGGTCTCATCTTCATTGGTCCGTCTCCCGCGCGCAATCAAATTGCATGGTATTTCGTGCCCTGCTGCATTTCCCGCAGCAGCCCTTCATAGCTAATCTCCGCCGGGTCGTCCTCGTAACGCAGCCAAAAATGGTCATGCGCCACCACGCCGTGCGTTTTGCGGCAGATCAGCTTGGGCTGGTATAGCGACAGACCAAGGATCCCCAGCAGTTCCTTTGCATTTTGCCGCGTGGATGGAAAGCACCGATCCGCCAGAAAGCGGCCCAGGCGCTCCGCATCCGGCTTTGCTTTTCCGTCCATCCCATAAAGCAGTACGGGCAGCTGTGCGGCGTCCAGCACCTGAAAACAAGGCTCCCCCGCCGCATCGAAGCGGACGCGCACGGCAGGGCTGTCCTCCCAGTAAATATCAAAACCGACTTGCTTCATTGAAAATACTCCTTTAGCTGTGTCAGCCGTGTCAGCAAGATTTCACGGCAATACGCGATCGTCTGCTCCGAAACCGGCAGTCCTACAAATAGCGTGTCACTGACCGACTCCGGTATCACAAGCCCCTCCGGCAGCCGCTCTATCAAATGCAGTTGTTTGGAAAAGCTCGTGGAAAACGGCTTGGCTTTGCACGAATACAAATACTGCTCGACCGGCTTCTGTTCCGCCTGCATAAAGCCAAGCGCGTACCCGTTGTCAAACAGCGGCGGGAATCGATAGGTATGCTTTCTAGAATCCTTGAGCACGCCAAAATTATTCAGATGCCTGTCCTCGTTGCAAATCAGAAAATCAAGCAGCAGCATGGTATCCAGATAGGCGCGGGCGTCCAGCTCCGTCTGCTTTTGGAACCAATCGAGCACGAGCTGGTAGTTATCTCGCGCGGCCACGCCCCATTTGACCGGTTCTGCCGCGCTTTCCACCATCGTTTCAAAGGAAATATAGGTTTCTTCCGGCGCGCAAAAGTTGGGGGAAGCGGTGCCGAGGATCGACCGGCCCTCCTCCAACCGAATGCGGCACAGCCGATAGGGTACCGCCGGGATGTGCATCTCCGCCGCCAGCCGTGACGCGATCACCTCGGCAATCGAATCTTGATACTCCCGTCCATGGTCCATACGGTTTGCTTTTACGAAGGTATTGTTCTCCGGCAAATACCACTTCATGGCGTCGCCCTTGCTGGTGCTGGATAAGATCATCGGCACACCGGGCTTGACCTCCAGCTCCGGCCACTGCATCTTATTCATTTGGGAATCACCCATCTTTCCATTTCCGTTTTCTTATCCATTATATCACAGCGGCAAGCCATTTCAAAGTCATAACACGCCGCTAAGCGCCGCTGATGATATAATTAATTAAATAAGCGATATAATAGCCGTTTCGCGGCTATTATATCATACCCATAGGAAAATCACAGTCTATTTTTCTGCTTGCAACAGAGTATAAAAGGTGCTTTTCGACATTCCCGCTTGGCGGATCGTTTCCCTTCCGGTGCACTTACCTGCCCTCCAATCACCTATCAACTCCTCCCAGTTTTCCGGTTTTTTTGCCCTAGATCTTCCAAGGTGCTTTCCCTTGGCCTTGGCCGCTATGATCCCTTCGCGCTGCCGTTGTCGGGTAGTCAGGCGCTCTTGTTCCGCAATCGTTCCCAGCACTTCGATCAGGATATTGTTTACCATATCAAACACCCACTCCTGCCCTTGGGGCAGCTCCATCATCGTCGTCGGAAGGTCGAGCACCTTGAGTCGGATGCCGTTCTCCTTGAACCACTGTAGCTCGCTGCGGATATCCGTCTTGCTGCGGCTAAGCCGGTCAAGCGATTTGACGACCAGCGTATCACCCGGACGCAGCATTGCTGTTTTGAGTGCCTGATAGCCCGGACGATCCAGACTCTTCCCGGATTCTTTGTCCGTAATGATCTCGCGTTCCTCCGCGCCGAGCTGTCTAAACACTTCGATCTGCCTATCCAGATTCTGCTCGCGTGTTGAGACGCGGGCGTAATAAAAGGTCTTATGCGTAAAATCAACCCCAGTTTATTTAGAAATATGTTCGGATATAAAAGCAGCACCCCGAATTGGGGTGCACATATAATAAAATTGCACAGTATCAACCGATTGATTCCTGTAAAATCAAATGGGCGGAAAATTCTATAGTTTTCTTTAAATGGGCGACCTCTTCTGGTGTGAATCCCACGATATCTTCCCAACGATAAGACGGCAAATAGCAGGACGCATGGCAGAAACAGAGTTTTTCATCGGGTCGCTCCATATATACTTTGACACTTCCATCAGCTTGCATTTCCGAATGAACGATCTCGGTACTATCATCCAAAGTCATGAACGGGTACATCATAATGATCACCTCTTTCTATGCC
Source organism: Butyricicoccus faecihominis (assembly GCF_024462775.1). Lineage (GTDB taxonomy): Bacteria > Bacillota > Clostridia > Oscillospirales > Butyricicoccaceae > Agathobaculum > Agathobaculum faecihominis_A. The sequence goes on along the minus strand of NZ_JANGCE010000001.1, from coordinate 20,618 downwards.
TAGTTTATCACAAAATGTGGTGGATGTAAACAATCTTACCGCTCTTCAGCAGCGGAAAAGTGTCCGGAAAGGTGGTTTCCTTTCCGGACATTTCCGCAAACCTGATTGGGACCTTTTCGGATAGTTTTAAGCATGTTTTTGCATGTTTTTCTACCTTCCGGAAAGGTGTACCTTTTGGGATACTACTTTTCGCTTAAGATTTTCTTCTATTCTTCCTCGTCGTCCAGCAACTCGCTCACGAGCATGCCGACGGCCATCAGGATGGCTCCCCAGTTCATTTTCTCACCCCCTTCCATCAGTACGCATACAGCAGTTCGCCCGTCAGCTCATGCAGCAAGGCCGGATCGTATAGCAATTCCTCGATCTCTGTAGGTGAACAGCCGTAATCGAAAAGTGCTTGCACCTCGTCTGGACTGATGCCCAGTGACTTGGCGACATCGAACAAGCCGTCGATTTCAGCCGTTTGCGTTTTTCCCAACCGATACGATTCGTAATACGGGCGGTATCTCCACCAATGCTCGTAGCTCTGACGCGGCGTGAAGCTGCCTGTCGCAATACGGCCCGTGCTGTCGATCCGCAAGATATCTCCCTCCTTCGGCTCTACGACCTCGCACGGTGGGCCAAGACGAAGCCGCTTTGCAGTTTTCCGCAGGATCTCTTCCGTGGAAGCGTACAGCAGAAAGCCTTTGTAACGATACAGCGCGAACGGATTATCACCCTTCACCACCCAGACCGTATTCTCCGCGTCCAACACCGTGAACACAAAAGAACCCTCGACTGTTTCCGCCATGCTTTTCAGGCTGGCGAAGTCGAGGGCGTTTTGCTTTTCTAGCAGCTGCACGGCAACGTAGCTGTCCGTCTGGATGTTGGTTTTCGGCAGGTTGGCCTGCAGCTCCCGGTCGTTCCAGAGAACGCCGTTGTGCGCCAGCGCGAAAGTTTTTCCATTCGCATTTCCTATAAACGGGTGGTTGTTGTAATTGCATTTTTCGCTACCCTGCGTGGTCATCCGGGTGTGTCCCATGACGACATTGACGCCGTTTGGCAGACGCAGTTTCAGTTTATGCGCCGGCAGCGGACGCTTGTATATCCGCATTCTACCGCCAAAGTTGTAAGCAATGCCGGTCGCATCTGTTCCCCGGCTTTCGCATTCGCGGGCGAGCGTGTTCAGAATGCGATTCCTCTGTTTGGCGGAGCGCACGTTCTGATGGTCGATCAGGCCGAATAGACTGCACATTTAATCATCCTCCTCTGTATGTACCGGTTCGTTGACGTAGAGACAGCGCTCTTTCAAATAGGCGATCAGCTCCGGCTCCTTCACTCGGTTCAGGAAGTCGTACCAGCTCATGTCCTGCAAGCTCTCATCGGACAGCAAAACGGCCACATCGCAAAGGTGATTTACCAGTTGCAATGTGGCCAGAAGTGTATTCAGTTTGAGCGTGCCCCGAAAGATGCGGATCTCTATCGTCTCGCTGTTCGTCAGATTGACCGCCGTATACCGGCCCGCGTCGGAGTTTTTCGCGTGGACGATTTGTTCCTGTGGGCAGAGCTTCATGCCATAACGCGCCGCCCAGCGGTTGAGCTGACCCTGCGTTCTGCGGCTGAACCGCAGCAACTCGGGCCAAAATTTTTCGACGAAGTAGAGCAGCCGGGCAATCGCTTGTTCCTGCTGGTCGTAAGTACAGCCGAACGCCAGCCGTGAAATATGGATGTGCAGGCCGCAGGTCGTTGCCCGATGGCTTAAATATCCCAACGAGCGGGCCCTGTCCAGTATTTCGGGCCAAGGCATTTCGCTTAAATGGTAATCGAGCGTCATCGGATGCGTCACAAGATCCAGACCGTCGTCCAGACTGCCGTCCGATTTGATATACAGATTTTCCGCTTCGCCATTTGCGACCTTGAGCAGTTCTTCCGCCTTGCTGTTGCTTCGTCCCCCACCGTCGATCTCCAGCTCGACGCCAAAGTGGCGCAGACCTTTGCCGTGAAAGACAAGGTCAGGCACGTAATCGTATTCATGGATCACGCCGGAGTTTTCCAGCTCATCATAGCATTCCTCACAGAGCGCATCCTCGTTCCAATCCCGATAGCGGACGCATTCATTCCTGATCACCCGCCCACAGTGATCACAGCGCGTGAAATACCGGTCATAGCATACCTGACAGAGCACGTGCCGCGCATCGCCCTGATCGTCGTCTCGATAGATGCGGGTCCGGCACTCGTCGCACAGGAGCGTCATCGCTTCCGCACAACTCTTGCAAAGCTCGTCCGCTCCCACCCGAAAACGCTCCGATGCCGCGTAACGCTGCCCACAGCGGTCACAGATAAATGTGTTTTCCATATCGATTCCTCCAATAAAATAAAGTGAACCCAGAGAAGGCGATTCTCCGGGTTCACTTTTATAATATATAGATGAAATCAGGACTTGTACAGCTTATATCTGCCCAAGCAGCCATCGCACATCGACGTTCAGAATCTCTGACAGTGCTTTCAGCTCAATATCTGACACCGGCCGCTTCTGTCCTTCGAGCAGCGAAAGCGCAGGCAGGCTAATGTCCACGCCGGCCACCTGCATGCGCGCGAGCAGGTCTTTCTGCAAAATCCCCTGCTCTGTTCGCGCCTGCGTGACCCGCGCGCCGACGATATTCCGATCTCCCAGCGCCAGCTTCCTCTTGTTCAACTCCATCACCTACCGGTATTTTTACCAGTATATCGAATTTTGGGGTTGATAATTTTGGTTATACCAATTATAATAGTAATATAAAAAAAGTTTCTTTCGACAATACACGAGAAACTTATTTTACAACCAACAACTTGTAAGGGAGATATGTAAGAAAATATACACCAGCAAACTCCAAAAAAAGAGGTGCGGCTCTATGTACGAAAATCAAAAATTGCTTTGAACATCATTAAATGATGAAAACAGGTATTTAGAAGGTGATTAATATGAAAGCAAGAAGTACGTTTTTAGCGATTCTGGTGTTAGGGATATTGTCTATGTTATCGGCTTGTGGGCATGCACCGCCTAAAGAGAAACAGATTAAGGCAGATGTTTTGGCTCAGGGTTTATCAGAGATGTGGATCAGTAGCCGTGCTGATATAGACGATCCAACGCAATTTTTGTCCTACGAAATTTCCAGTTTAAGCATTTCCAAGCGAGATACCCGATCAAATGAAGGTCTGGATACAGTATGGTTCAATTTTACCGCCACAAATTCTATCCACGAATATTCAGGTTCTGCATATGCAAATTATAAATTGTATTCCGAAGGTGGATGGATTCTTGATGACTGGTATTTCGAATCGTACGAGTCCCATCCGATTGCAGCGCCCCGCTTTGAAGAACTTATGAACGTCCTAAATTACTGTAGTGCTCTTAATATGCCAGAAACTTTTGATAAGTCGAGCTTTGCACAAGGCGATTATTATGCATCTGCAGCTGAAGCGTCCACAGAATCCAATGTTCTTGGCTACACTTATCAGGAAAACGTAAGCGAAGGGCGCTTTCCCTATGAACAACCGGTCGCAACGTGGAGTTATTCAGGAAAATGTGGTAACAAGTATGGATTATATACACAAATTTTAAATCCTTTGTACATTCTTGGCTATTCATCCGATGTATATTTAGGCGACGATTATTATGCAAATGGCCAAGTTGGCTGGTATCTCTATAATACCGTGAGCAGCGAGAATGGTACGATCAGTTCGCCAGTCTCAACCACCCGAACATATGCCGGTAAAACGACCAACAAAGGCAGCGACATAGTTTTAACGATAATTATTGTAGACGGCGAGCCTGTAGAAGTTACCTATACGATTACTTGGAAATCGTTGATCTCTGAAGATATGTTATCAGAAGATTTGGTTGTTGATATCTACAATGTCGAATACGGAGATGAAACTCGGGCTTCGTTTATTATCAAAGGAGATTCCAGATATCCGAATGAAACTAATGCGTCCGGTTGGCTAACAATCAATGTTGATGAAACAACTGCATCGATCAGGGATCATTTACATGAATATACAGATATCGATGCCGACGACTTAACACTTGTTGAATCTAACCAACAGCAGTCTCTTACACAAACCGATATAACGGAGTCTCAGGTAAGTCAAAGTAAAGGCGCGATCTTAAACGATGCTGCTGACTCAGATTGGGAGCAAAAAACTACTGAAGTGCTTAATAGCTACGTATATGGATTAAATGATGCAATTAATACGTGTGATTTCTCTATTGTCGAGCCTACTTTTGAGAATGATAGTATAATTTATCACGATCAAAAAAATCTGGTATACAATTTAGTAGAGCAGGGAATCAAGGAAAAAGTAGTCTCGTTATCTGTAATAAACAGTTGGCTTAATGACGATGGTACAGCAGTTGTTGTTTCCAAAGAACTTATTGGCGTAACATATGCAGATGGTAATTATGAGGAAGTGCCACAGAGTTATGCTTACTATATGCGAATACAATCTGATGGAAGTTGGTTGCTATATCAAATGATAGAACAGCAAAATTAAAAAAGGAGTGAAAAAACATGAAAAAAGTATTATTATGCATGCTCTTGGCCTTTACGATTTGTGTTGCTCCGATTACAATGGCTGGAGCATCTATGGAGAACTTTACAATAAAAAGTGCTTATGCAGAGTATTTTACCGATGTTCCCCCCAATGCATGGTTTCATGATTCCGTTAAAAGAGCATATGAGTTGGGCTTAGTCAACGGAACTAGTTCGACAACATTTTCACCTAATCAAACCCTTACAGCAGAGGAAACCACTGTTCTATTGGCACGTATTCACGCTATTTACCATGACAATCAAATTGGAGAACAATTCTCCAGCGTCTATTGGGCAAACAAATACTTTGATTACGTAAAAAACAACATTGATGCTTCTTATTTAGGCAATGGCCTTTATGAGCAAGCAGCAGACAATCGGATTAACTTTGCGTATTGGATCAGCCAAGCGCTTCCTAGCACCGAGTATGGCGAGATTAACACAATCCCTATGGGATATATTCCTGACCTCTCTGCAGATGAGTTCGGCGCAGAGATTGTCAATAGAATTTATATGCTCTATCGAGCAGGTATTTTAACAGGAAGCGATGTCTCCGGTACATTTAATCCGCATTCCAGCATTACGCGCGCAGAGGTCGCAACCATTTTGGTGAGATTGGTCGATCCTTCGAAACGTGTAGAGGTCGAAAATTCGAGTGGATATACATATCAAATTGACACAGCATACAATATTGCCGATGTGCGAGAAATGCTTGTCGATTGCGAGGATACACTGTATTATGCAACAAATGACAAAATTTATGCTGACGGCGAAGTTGTATTTGATGGATATATGCCAATTACTCTTCAATATCAAACAAATACGATTAACTATGAGAACTGGTACTTTCAAGAACTCGCAACTGATGCCAAACATGAACGCGTCTATGCATTACTATTCTCTTGGATCAGAGATAGTGGCGTTGGTTGCCTGATGGCAATCGATTTAAAGACTGGAAAAGTGCTCGGAACTTCCCTGTCGCCGAATTACGATTTTAGAAGAAATTCCCATGACAACAGTTGTACGATGAACAGCGCTGTCATTGATCCATCCGGAGCGTTAATTTTTTGGACCGGTAACAGGCGTTGGAATTTCAAATCAGAACCGCAAATCTTTTTTGTTGGAAACGCTAGTACACCGGATACCTATGGCATGCATTTAGGATATTCAAACGGTGATCTCATGGGGCTCGGGAAGGAATTAGCAATGTTTGATATGAATCAAAGTACGATTAAACATATAGCTGTCTCCACAACAGAAGAAAACTCTTGGTACGAATACTATCCTATCCCATCAGATTACAACGGAAAATTTTACACTCTCGGCAATAAAGAATTTGGATTGCTTTGTATTGATCCCAGTACACAGACCTCTAATTTAATGGTTGATGCTGAGCATGTGCAAATTCTAGACGGCCTGCCTTTACGCGGCAATGCAATGTATCAGCTCTGCAATATCATGGCAGCTGGGACAGACTATTTCTATCTTTTCTACCCAGCCGATGCATGCATTCGGAAGTTGTCTCCCATAGACTAAATGCGATACACTACGTATCCGTTCCTTACGCAAGATTCTCAGAAAAAAATGTTTCTATTAAATTATATGGAACCCTCCACTCCCGGCCGACTTTCACGGCCGGGAGTTCTCCGTTTTGTATCATTTTCCGTACCTGCTGACGGGTGGTCTTAAGCAGAAGAGCGACCTCCTTGACGGTCAGGATTTCGTTCATGCCCATGGGGCATTCCTCCGGCCATAAGCGGTGGAATTGTGCTGTGAGCCATTGTTTTTCTGTTCCTTATAGATAAAATTATGCAGCTTCCGCACGAGAACCTTTCGGAAGCCCCAATTGCCGTATTGGTCCTCTTGCGGCTGAATCTGGTACTGATCGGAATGGCATTTCAGCTCTGCCTTGTCCATCTCGAACAGACGGCAGACCTCCTCCACCGTATAGAAATCTTTCATGTTGTTGTAATCGATGTACTTCATGATATATTACCTCGTTTTAAAATGAATTGGCGTTTGACGAAATGGAAAGGCGTAACATGCTGCATTTCACCACACTTTATTTCTATGTTGCTCAATTCATTTTAAATAGAGACGCTCCCATCACATTGCAAGCTTAGAGATACGCCCCTATCGCTATTTCCATTTCCAATATTTTAGTTCCACTTCGACCGCATGGTCTTCGACCGTTCGAAGAATTTCAGGCAGACTGGGCATCCGCTTTGCGGCGTAGCCTTTGCGCAGTGGAATTGGATTCAAACCGAGTTTTGCAAATTTGGCTAGGAGATCATCCGTTCTGATATCACGCGCACGCATCCATTTGAAGGCCGCATCGACGGTTTGTCTGCGCTGCACCGTAAGGTACAATAAATTGCGCAAAAAGAAAAAAAAGAGTATGCTTTGCAAAACTCCGGTAGAATGAAGTAGTGACACACCATTCGAAAGGAGCGAGCAAACCATACCTGAAAAAATCGTACAGTTAAATTCTGAGGGCGGAGAGTTTTAGAATGTCGCCATTCTGGTTGCGATCGCCGTCAATGAGGATGGATATCGTGAGGTTCTGAGTATCGCAGAGGGCATGAAGGAGAACAAGACCAGTTGAGCAAGTTTCTTCCAGTGGCTCCGTGAGCGTGACTTGAATGGTGTAAAGCTTATTGTTGTCGACAAATGTCAAGGTATGCTTGAAGCTGCCCATGAGGTGTTTCCGAATACCAAATACCTGCGCTGTACGGTACATTTCTATCATAATATGTTCTCTGTGACGCCGCGCTCTAAGGTAAAGCTGGTAGCCCAAATGCTCAAGGCGATCTATGCCCCAAGGAAGCAAGGAAGCCGCCCAAAAGGTTGAGGATGGGATTGATGAGACCCTGTCTTACTCCATTTTCCCAGCGAGCACCGGACACGCATCCGTACCAACAATGTCATTGAGCGTCTCAACCGGGAAATTCACCGCCGCACCAGAGTGGTAGGTTGCTTCCCGGACGGCAATTCCGCCCTCATGCTGGTCTGTGCTCGGCTTCGCCATGTCGCTGGCTCCCGGTGGAGCAATAAGAAGTATATGAATATGAAGCACACGGAGACTTCCGACGAGGACGTTTCTATTGCCGGCTGACTTCTTCCTTCAGAATCTGCATACCTTTTTGCGCATAATTCTTGACACTACCCAGCTTCTCAAATTCCGTATCGTTTGCTACAGATACCAACGATAATTGTTCACAGTTGAGCCATGTATCGGTATCTTCCTGTCTTTGCATAGACACCTAAACATATTTGTGTTAGAACTTAATGTAGCGTCCGCTAGAGAAACTGCACGAAGTATTTCCACTATCCATTCCGCCGAATCAGAACTGTTCGCTACAAAATTATACAGTATGATTGGGGTTGCGTAGCTATGTAACCGGACTCAAACCTGAGCGTCGAGTGCTACGATGAACACTACCGATAGCTCCGGAGAACGTGGAAACCAATCCACTAACTTCTGCTCATCATATTCCGGAGCGAATCTATTACCAAATGTGGCAGCCTTTTTTGCACCATATGCAATATCTCCTTTGAGGGAAATCGAATTCAAATGGATCTTCTTAATATTCCGAATCTGGCATCGGAATATCCCAATCCGTTTTTAAACGCCAGTCCTTACTTATTTTATCTGCCATATCAAGCAACTGCCGCATATCCTCCGCTTGAATTTTACATTTCGATAATTATGTCAACTGGTCAATCAGATGAAACTGGATCGTAAACATTGTCCGTCTGTCAAAACGATCTAATATCAAAATCCCATAACGATACTCAACTGACGCAATCGCCGTCCTAGCGATGCCCTCCCAATGTGCAAAGCCATTCTTTCTGGTGAATTTTTTTGTGGATCCACCCGAATTGCATGCAGCCGCCAACTTTTTAGGACGCTTAATCTCCTTCGCCGGAGTTGGACCGAGGTCAACACGCAGAATCTAATCAAACTCTCTCTTAAACACAGCCAGCATAATTTTCTCAATCATTGAATCCGGAATTTTCATTCATATAACCTCTATTCATTGCTCTTCAAAACGTAAAAATATTCAAATTATTTATTTTGAGCTTAATTATCTTTAAAATTTAATCTACGCTCTTCCACAACTAGTGGCCTTTTCATCACGCGGTTATTAATGCTCATAATGTATTCTCCGAGCAACCCGATGAAAAACAGTTGAATTGAGCCTAATACCAAAACAGCTAACAGAATTGGCATGGTGCCTGCCGGGAACCTATCCCAATATAGCAGTTTTAGAACCAGATAAATTACAGCGGCTAAAATGCTTAATGCGGACAAAACGAATCCACCAAAAGTGGCAATTCGCAGGCCAATTTTGGTGTAGGATGTAAATGAAAGCATAGCCGCGTCATATAGGCTGTACCAGTTGTTATGTGTTTTGCCGGCACGTCGTTTCGCTTGCTCATAAGGTATATCTTTTCTTGCAAAACCCAACTCAGCTACAATACCTCGTAAAAAAGGCGTTGGATCATCAAGATCTCTCAGTACATCAATGAAGGAGCGGTCATATAGTCCAAACCCTGTGAAGTGCTCTATCTGCTCAACATTGCTCATTTTTTTAATCAGCTTATAGTAACAGGAACGAAGAAAATACATCAGTTTATTTTCTTTGCTGGTCGTTTTGATACCGCAAACGATTTTATAGCCGTTTTCCCACTCAGCAACAAACTTCGGGAGCATATCAACCGGATCCTGAAAGTCGCAGCAAAGACAAATCACGCAGTCCCCTGTCGTCTGACACATTGCATAATAGGGCGAGTTAAATTGACCAAAGTTTTTTGTATTTAAAATCGCTCTAATTTTTTTATTTCCCGCGCAAATTCCCTCCAGAAGAATCCTGGTCTTGTCAGTGGAACCATTATCAATAAACAAAATTTCATAATCATATTGAGACAACTGTTCTGTCAGTATTTTAACGACCGCTTCGCTGATCGGCACCACATTTTCTTCTTCATTATAGCAGGGAATCATAACGCTTATTTTTATCATTTTTGCAACCTCGCCGTCTTATACCATTCCACGGTCCTGCGTATTCCTTCATCGAAATCAACTTGGGGATGGAACCCGATATCTCTTATTAAATCTGAAGTATCGGCGCACAAATACATCAGTTGATTCTCCCCATAAGGCCGCGCTCCCAGATTGGGCGATACTTTATTGTCACAGGCTTCTGCGATCTTGATTATATACTCTTTCAATGGATGGGCCTGTCCGCTGCCGAGCGGGTAAACATGTCCGTCTTGACCGCTCTCCGCCAGTTTTAACAGCGCTGTCGCCGCGTCGTCACAGTATAGATAATCCCACAACTGCTCTCCTGCAGTAAAGTGGCCTGCATCGCCCTTTAAGAACGCTGCAATTGCCGATTGAATCAGCGTAAACGGATTATCCCCTATCCCGTAAACGCTTAATATCCTGCACCATATGTGCTTCATCCCAAGCTGGTGCGCGTGCAGTCTACTAAGCCCACCCGCAGCCAATTTTGCAATTCCATACCCGCTTTCAGGAAAAGTCGGAGTATCAGCGCGAAGCATTTCATTGGTGCGTCCATATTCCGCCTGTGATCCCGCACCGATAAACACTTTGCAATGCAGGCGATGGGCCAATTCCACAGCGTCTAATGTATGCTGAATGTTTGCATTTTGTAAACTGCTATCGTTTCTTGCGTTTCCATAAATACCTTCCCACCCAAAGTGGAAAAATGCATCACAGCAAGATATTGCGCTGATATCCAATGTAGGCAATTCAGCTAAAGCACATGGTACAATAGTGAGCAAGTTATCCCGCGGCAAATCTTTAACCCTAGGAGATTGTGGTCTTAAAAGGGCCAATACTTCAATTTGATTTTTAATACAGCTTCTTATCAGCGATGTACCTATTAATCCAGTAGCTCCAGTAATTGCAATTCGTTTCATCGATCAAGTATTCCTTCATATAGATGATATTTTAGCAATATGCCTTTCGGATAGTAGAGTCTTAAGGCCTGTTTTATTACTTTCTAAATGCCCAAAGTTTGTTTAACAGAAAGTTTAATGGTATAGTAATAATCAAATTAATTATAGGTGCAATACCTTCGGATATACCCAATTTTTCAACCCAAACATAAAGCAATGCGACCCCAAACAAATACGTTCCGCCATAAGATAAAAACACTTTAAAATACGCCACTATTTGCGCTGATAATCCAACTTGTCGCGTATTCATAAAAACATATTTACTATTCCAGTAATAAGCATTGGTAACACTTATTATAAATCCAATTAAATTTGAAATTTGATAATGCCAGTGTAAACCATAGAAACAAAGCCAGTACACACCCAAAGAAATAATTGTGTTTGATAAACCTACAATACCAAATTTTACAAATTGCCAAGCTGTTTTACCCAGTCTTGCTGATAACATAATTGGTAAGGAATCCTTTAATTTTTTCATCTTATTTGCTTCCCCAATGAAACATATGATTATAAAACATTTTAATCATAGCAAATATCTATAAGGGTTTGCAACAAATTCCGAGACATTAACGGATCTTGATCGTAGATAGGCTTTCCCATCGATAGTTTAGGGAGGACATATGTAGTATCATCAAGTTGTACTTCCAAAAAAAGTGTTTGCTGATCCATAAGCATCGGTTTATATTGTTCAATACCCAAAGCTGTTTCACAGTGCCCATATCGCAAACCGTAGGCTTTGGCAATGGCCTCAAAGTTTGGAGTAAGATACCCCTTCTCTGCCTTGGTTTGCATAAAATTAGAATCAAAATACATTTCCTGAAAATGCCGAATCATTCCAAGACTGTTATTATTAATTAAGATAATTTTTAGAGGAATACTTTCTCGAGCTACAAACTCCAGTTCTTGTATGTTCATTTGTAGGCCGCCATCACCTACAATGCAAATTGTCGCTCTCCGTTGCGAAAAATATGCACCAATTGCAGCAGGCAATGCATATCCCATAGCACCATGCCCACCCGAAAAAAGAACCATTTGTTGTTCGCTATGCATCAAGCATTGTGCGGTCCATACCTGGTTTTGCCCGACATCAGTTGTTATAACTGCATCATTTGGAAGACACGATCCTAATTGAGCAATCATTTCAGTCGGCTTTGATTGATCCAAATTACCGAGGAGCTTTTTTATTCGATTACATTTTGTAATCCAAGTGGGATAAACACCTAATTGCGTTCGCTTAAGAATAGCCGGTAATAGATCTCGTAAATCAGCCGTAACTTGTATTTCTTTATTACTGATTCGGTTACTGAATTCATTTGCGTCGATATCGATTCTATAAATTACAGTGTCGGGTGCAAATTTAGTTAAATCATTTCCCGTCTGTCGACAATCCAAACGGCTACCCAAAGAAATAATTAAATCACTATTGCATATTATAAAATTTGCACTGCGATTTCCATATGCTCCAATAAAACCATAGTTTAGCAAATCATCTGTCGCAAGTATTCCACACCCAATCATACTGGTTACGACAGGAACATTCAACAAATGTGCTATTTGCCGAAATTCAGATGCGCATCCTGATGTAACAATTCCACCTCCTGCTAAAATAACAGGACGCTTTGCATTTTTAAGTAGCCCTAGCATTTCTTCAGCGATAAAAGTATAGTCCGGCTTTTCGCTTTCAGGCTGACAGAATTTCTTAATCACTGGTATATCAATATCTGCGCGAAAAATATCCATAGGCACATCAAGTAACACTGGACCAGGACGTCCACTAGAACAAAGATATACCGCTTTTTCAAGTACATATCGAATTTGATTCGGATCATCAATCCGAACTGCATATTTTGTTACCGGAGTCACAATGGCAACAATATCTGTTTCTTGAAATCCTTTTTGCCGTAGTGGCATTTTACCTCTGGCCTCATACGTATTGACCTGACCGGTTATAAACAAAGTAGGTATTGAATCAAAATATGCATTCGCAATACCTGTAATTAAATTTGTTGCACCAGGTCCGCTCGTTGCATAGGCTACACCGAAAGGCCCGCCTGCTTGTGCATAACCACAAGCGCAAAATGCAGAAGCTTGTTCATGATAGTTTACATGAGCAGAAATTTTATCGCGATATCGATCCAGCGAATCCATAAAATGCGTCACCATTCCGCCAGGGTATCCAAAAATATCAGTAACACCCTGCGCAATTAAGAATTCAACAATATAGTCACTGAGTTTCATGTCAATACGTCCTTTTCAGCGGCTTTCCGAATAATGCTTGCCATATAATCAATCACTTCATCCGTCATCCCCGGATAAACGCCAACCCAAAACGTGTTTGTCATAATTCGGTCTGTATTTTCCAAGTTTCCAACCGCGCGATAGCCCTTCCCAGTTTTGCGCATCTCATCAAAACATGGGTGTTTCGTGAGATTGCCGGCAAACAGCATACGTGTTTGTACGCCGTGCGCTTCGACATATTCTACCACTGCGTTTCTGTCTACGCCTTCCCGGCACGTCAGCAAAAAGCCAAACCAGCTTGGATCGCTGTTTGGACAAGCTTTCGGCAGAATTAGCTTATCATCAAGTCCCTGCAAGGCATCCTTCAGTCGGGTAAAATTGTGCTTTCGGCGCTCTACAAACTGCGGAAACTTTTCTATTTGAGCGCAACCGACAGCTGCCTGCAAATCGGTTGCTTTTAAATTGTATCCAAAGTGCGAATAGACGTATTTGTGGTCATATCCCAAAGGAAGCTCTCCATATTGTCTGTCGAATCGGTGCCCACACTTATTATCGCAGCCAGATGGGCAGATACAGTCACGGCCCCAATCACGGAAGGAACGAATAATTTTATTGAGAAGCGCATTATTGGTATAGACAGCCCCCCCTTCGCCCATCGTCATATGATGCGGCGGATAAAAACTCGACGTACCAATATCGCCAAAAGTGCCGGTAAACTGTATTTTTCCGTCAAGCGTATAGCGCGATCCCAAGGCGTCACAGTTGTCCTCCACCAGCCAAAGTCCATGCTGATCGCAAAATGTCTTAACCACGGCCAGATTGAACGGATTGCCCAAGGTATGCGCGATCATCACCGCCTTGGTTTTATCCGACAGGGCCTGTTCCAGCATCGTGACATCAATGTTGTACTGCGGGATCGTCACATCTACAAATACCGGCACCGCGCCAAACTGGATGGCAGGAGTAACCGTAGTTGGAAAGCCACAAGCTACCGTAATGATTTCATCGCCTGGCTTTACCGCTTTTTCGCCAAGCAGCGGTGAGGTCAACGTCATAAATGCCAGCAAGTTCGCCGATGAGCCGGAATTGACCAAAGAACAGTATTTCACGCCCAAATATGCAGCCAGATCGTGTTCAAACTTATCGGTATACCGCCCTGCAGTCAGCCAGAACTCCAACGCTGAATCAACCAAGTTCACCATTTCTTTTTCGTCATACACACGGGAAGCATAAGGGATCCGCTGCCCTGCTTCAAACGGTGCTTTGACATTGTGATACCGCTTGCAGTAGTCCGCAACCGTCTGCAGTATCTGTTCCCGCGCCTGCTGCTCCGTCATATTTTCAAACATCAAGATTTCCTCCGATATACTCTTGGATTTGCCGGCTCATACACGCCGCAATATCGCCGCCGTCCTGCCATACGCGAGTCCACTCCACCGTCTTGTCAATCGCTTGAGCAATGTGCCAGCGCGGCTTCCAATCAAACACCGCTTTCAACTTCGAGCAGTCCAGCTTAAGAAAATTTGCCTCATGCGGCCCGCCTACATAGCGGTTCTCCCACGCCTGCCCGTTGCCCCATGTGCTACAAAACAAATTGACCAACGTGCCCGTCGTAACGCAATCACATTCATCCGGTCCGACGTTGTAATAGCCTGCAAAGGACGCATCCTCATACTGCTTCTGCGCGATCATCAAATAAGCAAATAACGGCTCCAATACATGCTGATACGGCCGCGTGGAATGCGGATTCCGCACAATAATGCGTTCTCCCTTGACAGCTGCGCGCACGCAGTCCGGTATGATGCGGTCGTTCGCAAAGTCTCCGCCGCCGATTACATTGCCTGCGCGGGCAGTCGAAATCGCCGTGCAACTTTCTACAAAGAAGCTGTTCTTGTAGCTGTGCGTGACCAGCTCCGAACAAGATTTCGAGTTGGAATACGGGTCAAATCCATCGAGTGGCTCGTTCTCCCGGTACCCCCAGACCCATTCTTTGTTTTGATATACCTTGTCCGTCGTCACATTAAGAAAAGAGCGAACGTTCGGATGCTTCCTGACGCACTCCAACATATGTACCGTGCCCATTACATTAGTTTCATAGGTATAGACCGGCTCCCGATAGCTATCCCGCACAATCGGCTGCGCCGCCAAATGCAAAATTATTTCTGGATTTGTCTCCTCAAACACCTGCTGTAGCTTGTCCATATCCCGGATGTCGCCAATAACGGACTGCATCTGTTTTTCCACACTAGCAAGGGAAAAGAGGTTGGGCTGCGTAGGAGGTTTCAAGGAATATCCCGTTACATTCGCTCCGGCATCCAGCAAAATTTTACACAGCCAGGTGCCCTTAAAGCCGGTGTGTCCTGTGACGAACACCTTCTTGCCACGATAAAAATCCCAATTCATTTATCTTCCCATACCTTCCATGGAGCGTTCCCGGAGTCCCACAGTTCCTCCAGCTTGTCCATTTCCCGCTTGGTATCCATACACTGCCAGAATCCGGGATGAAAATAGGCCTTTAATTGTCCCGCAGCTGCCAGTCGCTCCAGCGGTTGTTTTTCAAACACAGTGGCGTCGCCTTCAATATAGTCGAATATCTGCGGCTCCAAAACCATATAGCCCGCATTGATTCTAGCGCCATCTAATGTGGACTTTTCCCGAAAAGACCGAATGGTATTATCCTCTTCAATATCTAATACGCCGAAACGCTGATCCACGTTAACTGAGGTAAGAGTAGCCAACTTTCCATGAGCCTTGTGGAACGCAGCTAATGCGCAGATGTCTACGTTGGAAACACCGTCACCATATGTGAGCATAAAAGGTTCGTCGCCCACATAACGCTGAATTCGCTTCACTCGCCCACCAGTCATGGTGTTTAGCCCTGTATCCACTACCGTCACCTTCCAAGGCTCCGAATGCTGGTCGTGGACGATAATGTTATCTCCCTGCGTAAAATCAAATGTAATATCGCTGGTATGTAAAAAATAGTCGGCGAACCACTCCTTGATGATATGCTGCTTGTATCCAGCGCAGATAATAAATTCGTTAAATCCATAGTGGGAATATTCCTTCATAATATGCCAAAGCAGAGGCATTCCGCCAATCTCCAGCATCGGTTTAGGCTTGAGCTGGGATTCTTCGGAAATGCGGGTGCCAAACCCACCGGCAAGAATAACAGCTTTCATGTTACGACCCCTTTTCTTTAAACGTTATAATCCCGTTAGTTTGCTTCTGAGGATTTCTCGAGAACTTCTTTCACAGTCTTTTTTACGCGAAGGAGTAGAACAACGCGCCAACCGGCATATCCCACCAGTATGGCGACAGTAAGTCCGGTGACGGCAAGTCCAGCGACAAAGGAATCCGGCCGGTAGATCAGTTCAATCTCATGCTCACCCGGCCCGACTAACACGCCCTTGCGGTCAAAGTCGACGGTTAAAATATCTGTCTCAACGCCATCCACTGTCGCCTTCCATCCGGGCGCGTCCGATTCCGTAATCACGACAAGGCCTGTCTGGTCGCTCTGCGTGCGGTAGCAGATGGTGTTATGCTTATATTCCAGCACCTCGACATAGCTCGGATTCTCGGGCGCGCGAATCTCTTCCAGCGCCGACCCTGTGTCGGCCTCGATTTGCTTTCCTGTGCTCTCGTCAATTAAAGCGGTGGCCGCAACGTCAAAGGCGGGGTCGCTCAACAGAGTAAGAGTCTCCTGCGGGCCGAATCCATCCGGATATTCTAAGAAATCGTAGACCAGCCAAGCGGGACCAAGGGAGGGCGTTTCATATATTTTCACAGAGAGCGTCTCGTCGGAATCAAAATCGGGATAGATCCCATCCACCGTCGTTAAATATTTACATCCCAGATTTTCCACATATTCAGAAGATTCGTCTGCGGGAAGAAACCAATACTCAATATTTTGCAGGGCGATTCGTTTATCCATCTGCAATGACGAATGCACGTCTGTCGTTTTCATATAGATGGGATTCCAGTAATCTACAATATTACTGAAACTTAGATAAGCAGAACTGTCTGTCGGCAGGACCTGAGTCGCGCCCCAAGTCGTAATCCGAACCGGAGCCTTTGCATTTGAATTTCCGACCGCCTCAAACAGGCGGTTATCCTGCGCCAGAATCCGCTGCATCCTCTCCGTCGCTTCCTCCGACGTTAGAAACGTCTCAGAAGAAAAGCCGGCGCGAAAAGCCAGAGCGTTCTGCGCTGTTAATGTCAGAACCAATGCCACCGTGACTGTTACGGCGGCTGTCCGTCGATAGGCGGACAGCCATTTCAGGGTGGCTAACATCAGCAAAATCAAAAGAACTCCCACCGCGTTGTACTTTTCAATTCGATTCGGCAAAAGCACGGATATAAGAACCACACCCTCCACGGCAACCAGAAGCGGCACGTTGTAAAAGGTTTCTTTGAGCGGCATCTTAGGTTTGTTCGCCGCATCTAACAGAGCGTCAAGTCCCAAGCCCCCCAAAACGCCGATTCCAATAAATAATGTAAAACCAAACAGAAACGGTTCCCGAATTTGATTGACGAACGGAATATAGTAGAAAATATCATGAAATCCCACTGCAAAAGACCCCAGCAGGGCGATGGCAACCGTTACCTTTCCAAAAATCAAACCGACCCGTTTCTCATAGCATTCGACTCTCGTCAACGGACACGGCGGTAGACCGGACAAGGTTGGATCATTCCGTTCCGCCCCTTGCGCGGTAGGCGGGGCGGGCTCGGCATACTTTGCAAAAAAGCCAAGGATGGAAAAAAAAACACCGCACAGCCCCACAGCCAGAGTTCCAAAATAGCTGACGTTTACGTTTCGCAGTTCTCCACTTTGAGCCAAGTCTTTTATAAAAGCCCAAAACGGCAGGGGCTCACCGGGCCGTAAAATTCCAATATCATTTACAAAGCGGCTGTTGATCCCCGTCTGCACCAAGGTGGGAAAAAGGGAAAGAGCGGCCAAGCCGACGCCCACGCATCCCGCAAGCAAAAATTTAAGCGTGATCCGAACCATTGTGGCACGCTGGCGCCGGTTCACCCAGAGATATGTAAAATAGAGGACGGCCCACAGTAAAACGACCAGCACCGGACCCTGCGCCAGTCCGGAGAGCAGCATGAAAGCTAAGATCACGCCTGTCAGGATTGATCTCCAGCTAAAGACCGGCACGCGATCCTTAGCCAGATAGACGGCGCTTGCAAGCAACGGCGAAGCATAGGACAGCGCAAAAAGTAGAGAGGACCACGCGGTAAGGGAAAGGATTCCACCGCCGATTCCGCAGGCGCAGGCGCCGGCAATCGCGGATATCCGGCGGCAGCCACACCCTCTGCACAGGGCGTAGAGCCCGATTTGCAGAAGCCAAACATGCAGGATGATCGCCGCTTCTCTGATGGCAAAAGAGACCCCACCGTACTCCGCAGGAAAAAACGGAAGCAATAGATAGATGATCGGATAAAACGGTGCAGTCAAATTATGGAAACCGGAGATGCCACCCCAATAATATGGATTCCAAAGGGGCAACTCCCCACTTCCCCTCAGCGATTGAGCGGCGAAAGCAAAGGGCGAAAAATGATATCCCGCGACGTCGCCGCCCAAACCAGCAACATACCGATTATTTACAAAAGGGATGCAGCTAACAGTGAGAAACAGAAGCACGATTAGCAGCGTGATACAAACGGATCTTATTTTGTGGCGGAACACGGCGTTTTTCCCGATCGCGGGTGCGGAATTTTTATAATGCATCAAATCTTCTCCTACTTTTCGTTTTGTGAATATGGTTTCATATATCCCCGCATTTTCAGGAATCCCCGCTGCCGCCTTTTTATGAGCACGACAGATCCGACAAAAATACGCTGAGCTGCCGGATATCGTCGCCGTCGGCGGGGAAGTCCCGCTCCATAACGATGGACACGTCCAAAAGCGCGTCCGGCTCCACAGGGATGTCCAGCACGGTTGTTTCCCCGATCAGGGCAAATTCCTGCGCGTCCCCGTTCACTGTGATCACGCCGGACATGGTTTGATACTCCTCTTTCGGCTGATACAGTTCCACATGAGGCAGTCCATCCTCACCGGAACGGATCTGGAAAGCGCTCTCTTTTGCCAGCCAGCCATCGGAATAGATGCCGGTAATGTTTAAATTATCAGGCTGTCCATAAAACATTCCCCAGTGTTTTTTCCGGAGAATCGGAATCGCCCGATTGACAATCTTAAGGGAGTTAGCTTGTGTAATTGCCCAATTATCCCTTTCCGCAAATCCATTCGGATTCGCCAGAACCATTCGATTAAGATTCTCCTGATACAATTTGCTCAATATCAATTTCCTATGGTGTAACATTTTCTTCTGAAGCGATCGCAGTCGGCATCAGTCCAATTAGCATGCATAAAACTATAATAGCCGATTTTATTCTTTTTCCCATGAGGGTCCCCCCCCCTATTTTGTTTAATGATCAATTTATGTCGATTTCTAAGACACGTTGATATTGGTCGGAATATGTTTCCCAATCTATGTAATCTTAATATTAAGAAGTGATTACATTTTTTCCCTAAAAGCAAAAAAACGCTGGCCTAAATAATTAAGACCTGTAAATAAACACATGCCGACAAGCATGGAAACATTGTCCCGCACAGCTACTGTTGCTCCCGCAAGCATGTATAAACAAAGCGGTTTTGCAATACCGTAGGCTAACATATAGCACACCATGATATTGATTGCAAAACGTGCTATTTGTTTCCAGTCCCTATCCTTATTTTGAAAAGTAAAATACTTGTTTAAAAAAAAGCTTAAGATGCTAGTCAATATATAGTTTGCCGCAGAGCTTAACCAGTAAGAGGAATGCGCAAAATTATAAAGGCCGAACATAATAGCGGTGCCGATCAATGTATTCTCAACGCCGACAAGCAAGAATTTCAGAAGCTTACGGTCGAGAAAGCGAATCATTTAACGCCCTCCTCCGTTTCACGGACTATGTAAATGGGGCGTTTCTTTGTTTCTAAATATGTTTTAGATAAATACTGTCCCAAAATACCTGTACAAAATAGTTGAATACCTCCGATAAACAGAATGACACACATTATAGAAGGATATCCACCTACCGTTTCGCCGAACGCTAATGTTTTGAACACAATTATGCATATATAGATAAAAGTGATAAAACAAAGCAGAAAGCCTAGAATAGAAGCAATCGCTAATGGTGCTGTTGAAAAAGCAACAATCCCTTCGAGTGAATACAAAAACAGTTTCCAAAACGACCATTTGGTTTCACCGGCAACGCGTTCAACATTGACATACGGCAGCCACTTGGTTTTAAATCCAACCCATCCAAAGATTCCTTTTGAGAAGCGATTATACTCACGCATGGATAGGATTGCATCCACCATTGTACGTCGCATAAGGCGAAAATCCCGTGCACCATCTATAATATCAGCATCCGATATTTTGTTGATGAGCTTGTAAAAGCAGCGTGCAAAAAAACTGCGTATTGGTGGTTCTCCCTCACGAGTGACACGCCGGGTCGCCACGCTGTCATATTCTCCAGACAGTAGCAATTCATACATTTCTGGAAGCAATGACGGCGGATCTTGCATATCCGCATCCATCACGGCGACATAGTCTCCAGTGCTGGCTTCCAAACCAGCAAACATCGCGGCTTCTTTTCCAAAATTGCGAGAAAAAGAAATAAAGCGAACACGGTCATCTTGCAACGCAAAACTGCGCAGCAATTCAAGCGTGCTATCACATGAACCATCATCAATAAATATAATCTCGGCATCCAACGCGTAAGCCGTATTCAGCTTGGCAGCCTCGTCCACAATTGCGCTGTAAAAATGCGGAAGGGATTCCTGCTCAT